>NZ_CP120997.1:3352500-3952500 GCF_030719295.1 Streptomyces sp. Mut1
TGGTGCCGGCCGGGCTGGTGACGGCCTCGCGGAGCTTGACCGGGTGTTCGCCGCTGTCGCGGAGCATCACGGCCGCGCCGATCGCCGCCTGCACGATGAGGTCGTGGGCCTGGGCGCGGGGCAGGCCGAGCAGGATGCCGGCGTCCGTCATCGCCTCGACCAGGAAGTAGAAGTACGCGGGGCCCGAACCGGACAGGGCGGTGGCCGCGTCCTGCTGGGACTCCGGGACGCGCAGGGTCTTGCCGACCCCGCCGAAGATCGCCTCCGCCGTGGCGAGGTGGCCCGTGGTGGCGTGGCTGCCCGCCGAGATGACGGACATGCCCTCGTCGACCAGGACCGGGGTGTTCGGCATGACGCGGACGACCGGGGTTCCGGCGCTGAGGCGGTCCTCGATGAACGCGGTCGTGATCCCGGCCGCCGCGCTGATGACCAGACGGTCGGCGCCGAGGTGCGGGGACAGTTCGTCCAGGAGGCGGCCCATGTCCTGCGGCTTGACAGCCAGGATGAGGATGTCGGCGCGCTCGGCGGCCTCGGCGTTGGTGACCGCGTCGACGCCGTAACGGTCGCGCAGTTCGGCGGCCCGCTCCGAGCGGCGGGTGGTGACCAGCAGGTTCGCCGGACGCCAGCCGGCCCGGATCATCCCGCTGAGCAGGGCCTCGCCGATCTTGCCGGTGCCGAGGACTGCAACTGTCTGGGTCATGCCGTTCACCCTCCGGGCGGTGCTCGCTGTGCGCGGTGCTCAGTGCTCGTCGGCGCCATCCTCGCACCGCCCCCTCAGGTGGTGCGGCGCCGGAGGGTGGCCGCGCCGAGGGCCAGGACGAGCAGGGCGCAGCCCGCCACGATCAGCACGTCCCGGACGAAGTTCCCGGTGACGTCGGTGTGGTGGAGGACCTCGTTCATCCCGTCCACGGCGTACGACATGGGCAGGACGTCCGAGATGGCCTCCAGGAACGGGGCCATCCGGTCGCGCGGGATGAACAGGCCGCAGAGCAGCAGCTGCGGGAAGATCACGGCCGGCATGAACTGCACCGCCTGGAACTCCGAGGCCGCGAACGCCGAGACGAACAGGCCCAGTGCCGTGCCGAGCAGTGCGTCGAGCAGCGCCACCAGGAGCAGCAGCCACGGCGAGCCGGTGACGTCCAGGCCGAGGGCCCACACCGACAGGCCGGTGGCCAGGAGGGACTGGAGGACGGCGACGGCCCCGAAGGCGAGGGCGTAGCCCGCGATCAGGTCCCCCTTGCCGAGCGGCATGGCGAGCAGGCGCTCCAGAGTGCCGGAGGTGCGCTCGCGCAGGGTGGCGATCGAGGTCACCAGGAACATCGTGATCAGCGGGAAGATGCCGAGCAGCGAGGCCCCGATCGAGTCGAACGTCTGCGGGCTGCCGTCGAAGACGTAGCGCAGCAGCGTGATCATCAGGACCGGGATCAGCAGGAGCAGCGCGACCGTGCGGGGGTCGTGGGTGAGCTGGCGCAGGACGCGGGCGGCCGTGGCGAGGGTGCGGGCCGGGCTCAGGGGTGCGGTGCGGGCGGGGGCCGGGGAGCTCATCGGGCGTTCTCCTTGCGGGTGGCGGCCGCGTCGACCAGGTGGAGGAAGGCCGCCTCGACGGTGTCGGTTCCGGCGGTGGTGCGCAGGGCGTCCGGGGTGTCGTCGGCGAGGATCTCGCCCTCGCGCATGAGGAGGAGGCGGTGGCAGCGCTCGGCCTCGTCCATGACGTGCGAGGAGATGAGGAGCGTTGTGCCGCGTTCGGCGGCGAGGGTGTGGAACAGCTGCCACAGATCGCGGCGCAGGACGGGGTCCAGGCCGACGGTCGGTTCGTCCAGGACGAGCAGCTCGGGGGTGGAGAGCAGGGCCACGGCGAGCGAGACCCGGGTGCGCTGGCCGCCGGAGAGGGTGCCGGCCAGGGCGTCCTCGTGGCTGGTCAGGTCCACCTCGGTGAGCGCGCGGGTGACGGCGGCGCGTCGGTCGTCGCGGTGTGCGCGGCCCGGCTGGAGGATCGCCGCGAAGTAGTCCAGGTTCTGCCGGACGGTGAGGTCGGTATAGACGGAGGGAGCCTGGGTGACGTACCCGACGCGGGGGCGGAGGGTGGGGTGGCCGGCGGGGCTGCCCAGGACCCGGAGGGTGCCGGTGACCTTGGCCTGGGTGCCGACGACGGCGCGCATCAACGTGGATTTTCCGCAGCCGGAGGGGCCGAGGAGACCGGTGATCCTGCCGGGTTCGACGGTGAAGTCGAGGCCCCTGAGGACCGTACGGCTGCCTCGGTGGACGGTGAGGCCACGGGCCTCGACGGCGACGCCCGAAGAATTCATCATGTGATGAATATTCTCTCCGCAGGGCACCGCCGTCAAGGGACGGGGCTGGGCCGCCGGCTCAGCGCACGGCCGCCTGGAGTTCGACGACGTACGCCTCCTCCACCGTGCCGTCCGGGAACTCCGCCAGGAGCCGGGCCCGCTCCTCGTCGAGGAACCGCCGCGCCGCGTCGTCGTCGATGGTCAGGAACGCGGAGTGGCTGCCGAGGTTGTCGAGGTGGGTGGCGAGAGGGACGCGCCGGGTCCACGGGATGCCCCGGTGCGTGAAGGCGAGGTCCGGCGGCAGGTCGCGGTCCCGTACGGCTGAGCCGTGGGCGCTGCGGTCGTCGGCACGCGCCTCGACGCGGAAGAACCGGCGGAGCCGCGCGTCCTGGTCGCCGACCCACGGGACGGTGTGGTCCGCGACGTTCCACCAGAGGGCGAGCGTGCCGCCCGGCCGCAGGACGCGCCGGACCTCGGCGGCCGAGCGGGCCGGGTCGGTCCAGTGCCAGGACTGGGCGTACGTGATCAGGTCGGCCGAGGCGGACGCGAAGGGGAGCCGGTTGCCGTCGCCGCGCACGAGCGGGACGTCCGGGAGGCCCCGGCGCAGTTCGGTGGCCATGCCGGGCCCCGGTTCGACGGCGACGACCCGGGCGCCGCGTTCGTGGAGGCGGCGGGTCGAGATGCCGGTGCCCGCGCCCACATCGAGGGTGCGGGCTCCTCGCAGGGGGCGGCCGGCGATGTCCTCGACGGCGTCGAGGAGCGCGTCCGGGTAGCCGGGGCGGGCGGCGGCGTACTGGGCGGCGGCCCGGTCGAAGGACAGGGCGCGCGAAGGCGCGGACGAGGGGTTCGCA
Organism: Streptomyces sp. Mut1; assembly: GCF_030719295.1. Classification (NCBI taxonomy): domain Bacteria; kingdom Bacillati; phylum Actinomycetota; class Actinomycetes; order Kitasatosporales; family Streptomycetaceae; genus Streptomyces; species Streptomyces castrisilvae. Next base: position 3,355,640 of record NZ_CP120997.1, read on the forward strand.
GGCGTGTCCGGAGACTGTGTCGCGGTCATCGGGCCATCGTGCCCCCACGAGGCACGGTCAGCCGCGACGGCCCTTCTTCTTGCGGGCCGCCGGGTTGCCGGTGCGGGACGAGCGGCGCTTCGCGTACCGGGCCTGGGCCTCCTCGTACTCCGTACGCCTCAGCTTCTCGCCGGGCGCCTCGGTGAACGTACGGAAGAAGTACGCGAGCAGTGAGCCGACGAAGCCGATGGCCTTCAGGCCGCGCAGCGTGTCCTCGCGGGCCGGGTCGGCGGGGCGGCTGCCGAAGCCCTCCCAGGTCTTGCGGAAGGCGACCGCGCTGCAGATGGCGAACATCAGGACCACCAGCATGCCGACGAAACCGCCGATGTCGGCGATCTCCAGGCCCTGGTAGGCGAAGCGGAGGACGAAGCAGGAGGCGACGGCGGCGGCGAGCGAGCCGACGGCGGCGCCGACGCGGCGCAGGCCGTAGTGGCCGTCGTGGGCGACCCAGGTGGTGCCGAAGAAGCGGAGGGGCTCGGGCTGCGGGCCCTGCGGGGTCGCGGGGGCGCCGGCGGACGCCGCCGCGGGCCCGGGGGCCGTGTCGGGAGCCTTGCCGTCGGGGGTCTCGCTGTTCTCGCTCACGAGGTCGAGTATCCCAAAGCCGGGGGCGGTACCGGCGCGCGGTGAGTGCGGCCCCCGCGCCGGCGGGGGCCGCACACCGTGGTTCAGCCCAGCTTCGACACGTCGCGGACGGCGCCGCGGTCCGCGCTCGTCGCCATCGCCGCGTACGCGCGCAGCGCGGCCGAGACCTTGCGCTCGCGGTTCTTCGGCGCGTACACGCCGTTCAGCGCCTCGCGTCGGGTGGCCAGCTCGGTTTCCGGGACGAGGAGCTCGATCGAGCGGTTCGGGATGTCGATCCGGATGCGGTCGCCGTCCTCGACCAGCGCGATCGTGCCGCCGGAGGCCGCCTCGGGCGAGGCGTGGCCGATGGACAGGCCCGACGTGCCGCCGGAGAATCGGCCGTCCGTGATGAGCGCGCAGGTCTTGCCCAGGCCCCGGCCCTTCAGGAACGAGGTCGGGTAGAGCATCTCCTGCATGCCGGGGCCGCCGCGCGGGCCCTCGTAGCGGATGACGACGACGTCGCCGTGCGTGATCTCCTTGCGGAGGATCTTGTCGACGGCCTCCTCCTGCGACTCGCAGACGACCGCCGGGCCCTCGAAGGTCCAGATCGACTCGTCCACACCGGCCGTCTTCACGACGCAGCCGTCGACGGCGATGTTCCCCTTGAGGACCGCGAGACCGCCGTCCTTGGAGTACGCGTGGGCCACGTCCCGGATGCAGCCGCCGGCCGCGTCCACGTCGAGGGTGTCCCAGCGCTCCGACTGCGAGAAGGCGGTCGCGGAGCGGACGCAGCCGGGGGCCGCGTGCCACAGCTCGACGGCTTCGGGCGACGCGGAGCCGCCGCGCACGTCCCAGTTCTTCAGCCAGTCGCCGAGGGTGTCGGCGTGCACGGCGTGGACGTCCTCGTTGAGCAGTCCGCCGCGGTTCAGCTCGCCCAGGAGGGCGGGGATGCCGCCGGCGCGGTGGACGTCCTCCATGTAGTACGTCCCGCCGGGGGCCACGTTGGGGGCGACCTTGGAGAGGCAGGGGACGCGGCGGGAGACCTCGTTGATGTCGTCCAGGCCGAAGTCCAGCTCCGCCTCCTGGGCGGCGGCCAGCAGGTGCAGGATCGTGTTGGTGGAGCCGCCCATCGCGATGTCCAGCGCCATCGCGTTGCCGAACGCGGCGCGGGTGCCGATGGAGCGGGGCAGGACCGTCTCGTCGTCCTGCTCGTAGTACCGCTTGGTGATGTCCACGATCGTGCGGCCGGCGTCCTCGTACAGCGCCCTGCGGGCGGTGTGCGTGGCGAGGGTCGAGCCGTTGCCGGGGAGGGAGAGGCCGAGGGCCTCGGTCAGGCAGTTCATCGAGTTGGCGGTGAACATGCCGGAACAGCTGCCGCAGGTGGGACAGGCGTTCTCCTCGATACGGAGCATGTCCTCGTCGGAGATGTTCTCGTCGACCGCGTCGCTGATCGCGTTGATCAGGTCGAGCTTGCGGACCGTGCCGTCGACGAGCGTTGCCTTGCCGGCCTCCATCGGGCCGCCGGAGACGAAGACCGTCGGGATGTTCAGCCGCATCGCGGCGTTCAGCATGCCCGGGGTGATCTTGTCGCAGTTCGAGATGCAGATCAGGGCGTCGGCGCAGTGCGCCTCGACCATGTACTCGACGCTGTCGGCGATGAGGTCGCGGGAGGGCAGGCTGTAGAGCATGCCGCCGTGGCCCATGGCGATGCCGTCGTCCACCGCGATGGTGTTGAACTCGCGGGGCACCGCGCCCGCGGCCTTGATCGCCTCGGAGACGATGCGGCCGACGGGGGCGAGGTGGGTGTGGCCGGGGACGAACTCGGTGAAGGAGTTGGCGACGGCGATGATCGGCTTGCCGATGTCCTCGCTCGCTACGCCGGAGGCCCGCATGAGGGCTCGGGCGCCGGCCATGTTGCGGCCGTGGGTGACTGTGCGGGACCTCAGCGTGGGCATCGTCTCTTCGCTCCTTCTGCATCGAAGACTGTCCTTGAGCGTACGCCCTTGGTGCCAGGATGTGGACGTGGTGTCCGATATGCGGGACGTTTGTTCGGGGGCGGGGTGGGGCTGGGGTGGGGCTGGGGTGGGTGGGGCGGTGCGGGTGCGTTGCGCCTGCGGCGGGCCTGTTCCCCTACCCGCCCCTTCCCGTAACCGGGGCTCCGCCCCGGGCCCCGCTCCTCAAACGCCGGAGGGGCTGGAGTTTGGGGCTCCGCCCCGGGCCCCGTTCCGCAAGCGCTGGAGGGGCTGGGTTTTTGGGGCTCCGCCCCCGGCCCCGCTCCGCAAGCGCCGGAGGGGCTGGGGTTTGGGGCTCCGCCCCCGGCGAAGGTGTCGCGGGCTTACGCGGACGGCTCCGCCAGATAGCGCTGGAGCGTCGGGGCCACCATCGCGACGATCTTCTCCGGCGGCGCGGACGCCAACGGCTCCGCCCTCAGCACGTACCGCAGTATCGCGATCCCCACCATGTGCGACGCCGCCAGCTCCGCCCGGAACGTCGCGTCCGGGATGTCCAGGCCCGCCGCCACGCGCTCCAGCAGGCGGCGCAGTACGAAGCCCCGGAGGACCTTCGCGGCGGCCTCGTGGGTGAGGGCGGAGCGGAGGACCGCGAGGAGGGGGGCCCGGGTCGTCGGGTTCTCCCAGATGCCGATGAAGGCGCGGGCGAGGCGTTCGCCCACGTCATCGGTGTCGCCTTCGAGGACGGCCGGGACGAGCAGGGCGGGCTCGAAGGACAGCTCGATCGCGGCGGCGAAGACCTCGTCCTTCGTACCGAAGTAGTGGTGGACCAGCGCGGAGTCGACGCCCGCCGCGCGGGCGATGCCCCGGACCGAGGTCTTGTCGTACCCGCGCTCGGCGAACTCCGTGCGGGCGGCCTCCAGGATGCGGCTGCGCGCGTCCGGGCCGGTGTCCGACGCGGCGCGGGCGGGGCGGCCCCGGCGCTTGGGGCCCGGCGCGTCCGGGGTCATGAGCGGGGGGCGCGCTCGGTGGACGCGGAGGCCAGGTGCAGACGGGTGAAGGCGAGCGCCTCGGCGAGGTCGGACTCGCGTTCGGCGGTGGACATCGCGCGGCGCGTGTTGACCTCGATGACGACGTGGCCGTCGAAACCGGTACGGGCCAGCCGCTCCAGCAGTTCGGCACAGGGCTGGTCGCCCCGGCCGGGCACCAGGTGCTCGTCCTTGCCGGAGCCCTTGCCGTCGGCGAGGTGGACGTGGGCGAGCCGGTCGCCCATCCGGTCGACCATGGCCAGGCCGTCCGTGCGCGCGGTCGCGGTGTGCGACAGGTCGACGGTGAAGTGACGGTAGTCGTCGTTGGTGACGTCCCAGTCGGGGGCGTACGCGAGCATCTCGCGGTCCCGGTAGCGCCACGGGTACATGTTCTCGACCGCGAACCGTACGTCCGTCTCCTCGGCCATCCGCCAGATCCCCGAGACGAAGTCGCGGGCGTAGCCGCGCTGCCAGCGGAACGGGGGGTGGACGACGACCGTCGACGCGCCGAGCTTCTCGGCGGCGGCGCGCGCCCGCTGGAGCTTGACCCACGGATCGGTGGACCAGACCCGCTGGGTGATCAGCAGACAGGGCGCGTGCACGGCGAGTATCGGCACCTGGTGGTAGTCGGAGAGCCGGCGCAGGGCCTCGATGTCCTGGCTGACCGGGTCGGTCCAGACCATGACCTCGACACCGTCGTACCCCAGGCGCGCGGCGATCTCGAAGGCCGTCGCCGTCGACTCCGGATAGACCGAGGCCGTCGACAGGGCGACCTTCGCATCCGGGACGCGCACCACTGGTTCTGCCACGCAGACAGCGTACGGGCAGCGGTGGGCCCCGCCGAGGGACTGCGGCGGAAAGTGAGAAGGGCCATGGGGGCCGGCCCCCGGCCGTCAGGCCAGGGCCGCGTCCTTCTCCGACGGCAGGTGGTCCAGGCGGCGCAGGATCACGCCCTCGCGCAGCGCCCAGGGGCAGATCTCCAGCTCGTCGACGTCGAGCAGGTCCATCGCGCCCTCCGCGACCAGCGCCCCGGCCAGCAGCTGCGCGGAGCGGCCCTCGGAGACGCCGGGGAGGTGCGTGCGGTCCTCGACCGTCATCGCGGCCAGCTTCGGCACCCACTCCTCCAGGGCCTTGCGGCTGAGGGTGCGCTGCGCGTCCTGGCCGTCGCCGGAGCGGGTCGCGCCCGCGATCCTGGCGAGCTGCTTGAACGTCTTGGAGGTGGCCACCACATGGTCCGGGCGGCCGATGCGGGTGAAGTCGCCGACGCTGCGGGCTATCCGCGCCCGCACATGCCGGCGCAGCGCCTTCACCTCGGCCGGGTCCGGCGGGTCTCCCCGCAGCCGGCCCGCGGTCAGGCGCCCGGCACCGAGCGGCAGCGACACGGCGGCGGCCGGTTCCTCGTCCATGCCGTACGCGATCTCCAGCGAGCCGCCGCCGATGTCCAGGACCAGCAGCTTGCCCGCCGACCAGCCGTACCAGCGGCGCGCGGCGAGGAAGGTCAGCCGGGCCTCCTCCGTACCGCTGAGGACCGCGAGGTCGACGCCCGTCTCGTCCCGTACCCGCGCCAGCACCTGGTCAGCGTTGCTCGCCTCCCGTACGGCCGAGGTGGCGAAGGCGAGGACGTCCTCGCAGCCCTTGTCCTCGGCGGCGTCGAGCGCGCCGGCGATCGTACCGACCAGGCGGTCGACGCCCAGCGGGCCGATCGCCCCGTCCCGGTCGAGGAGTTCGGCGAGCCTCAGCTCCGCCTTGTGCGAGTGCGCGGGCAGCGGGCGGGCTCCGGGGTGTGCGTCCACCACCAGCAGATGAACCGTGTTCGACCCCACGTCGAGGACTCCGAGTCTCATGTGCGGAACGCTACTGCGGGAGGCGCGCTCGGCGCCCCCGTACTCTGGGCGCGTGCCAAAGACGAAAAAGGCGAAGCCGGGCAAAGCCACGAAGAAGCAGGACACCGAGCCGGACATCAAGCACGCGGAGAAGCTGGAGATGCGGGCCCCGGCGACGGCTGAGCCCGATCCGTCCGACGAGACGGGTCCCGACTTCGCCCGCGCCTGGGTGGAGTTCCCCGACCCCGCCGACGACGAGCAGGTCTTCCGCTGCGACCTGACCTGGCTGACGTCCCGGTGGAGCTGCATCTTCGGCAGCGGCTGCCAGGGCATCCAGGCGGGCCGCGCGGACGACGGCTGCTGCACGCTGGGCGCCCATTTCTCGGACGAGGACGACGAGAAGCGCGTCGCCGGCCATGTCGCGCGGCTCACGCCCGACCTGTGGCAGTTCCACGACGTGGGTACGGAGTCGGGCTGGACGCAGACCGACGAGGACGGGGACCGTCAGACGAGGCGCTGGCAGGGCTCCTGCATCTTCCAGAACCGCCCCGGCTTCCCGGCGGGCGCCGGCTGCTCGCTGCACATCCTGGCGCTGCGGGAGGGCAAGGAGCCGCTGGAGACCAAGCCGGACGTGTGCTGGCAGCTGCCGGTGCGGCGTACGTACGAGTGGATCGACCGGCCCGACGACACGCGCGTGCTCCAGGTGTCGATCGGCGAGTACGACCGGCGGGGCTGGGGTCCCGGCGGCCACGACCTGCACTGGTGGTGCACCTCCGCGACCTCCGCGCACGGGGCCGGCGAGCCGGTGTACGTGTCGTACCGGCCCGAGCTGATCGAGCTGATGGGCAAGGAGGGGTACGAGCGGCTGACCGAGCTGTGCGAGCAGCGGCTCTCCGCGCTGCTGCCGATGGCCCCGCATCCGGCGGACCCCGCGTAGGGCCTGCCGGCCCGGCGTGGGAGGGCCGGTGCCCGGCGCGGCCTCCCGGCCGGCTCAGTCGGCGCGGGGCGGGGTGCTCGGGCCCTTCGGCGGTGCGGGCGGGCCGGAGGAACCGGTCGGGAGGGGGCTCGGTTCGGCCGGGTCCGTCGGGGTCGGGGTGGGGTCCGTCGGGTCGGGCGTCGGCTCGGAGGGGTCCGGCGAGGACGGCGGCTCGGACGGGACCGGCGGGCGCGGGTGGAGGCTGCCCGGGTGGCCGGGGCGCGGCGAGGCTCCGGGGGACGGCGCCTTGGCCCCGTAACCGCGCATGGCGACGACCGCGCCCGAGGGGGCGAGGGTGATGCGGGCGGTCCAGGGGCCCGCGGGCTCGCGGGCGTGGTCCACGAGGGCGCGGATCGTGATGCTGTCACCGGCGGCGAGCTTCCCGGACGTACGGCTCAGCCGCACCCAGGACTGCCCGGTGGCCGCCGACCAGGAGACCGGGCCCGCCTTCGACGCGGTCAGGGTGATCAGGGTCGTGGAGCCGGAGGTGCGGGCCCCGACGGTGAGCCGGCCGCCGTGCCCGGCGGTGTCCCGGCCCGGGTCCGTGCCGGTGCCGATGATCTCCGCCGAGACGTCCGGGGGGTTCTCGCGCTCCATGAAGCGGGAGCCGGAGTCGGGGCTGGCGTTGCCCGCGTTCTCGGGGGCGTACGGGCCCTGCGGGGCGCCCGTGTCCCCGTCGGCGGCGCTGACCGCCGAGCCGTCACGCCCCTCGCCGATGAGCGGCGCGCCCCGGTAGGCCGACCACAGGGCGATGACCGGGGCGGCGACGACCGTGACGACGACCGTCGTCGTCATGACCCGGGAGCGCAGCCGGTCCCGGCGCGCGGCGTGGTCCTTCGGGTCCATCGGGAAGCCCGTCCGGTCGAAACGCGGAGTGGCGGACCGATTCTTCTGATGCTTCAGCGCGTGCAGCATGGCGACGTACGCGGAGGGGCGCGGGGCCTCGACGACCGCGAGAACGGCGGCGGGCGTAACGGTTTTCCCGGGCCAGGGCCCCTCGGCGCCGGCCCGCTCGGCCGCCCGGCGGCAGCGCGGGCAGTCGTCCACATGCCGTACCAGCTCGCGGCGCAGGGCGGCGGAGAGCAGCGCGCGGTGGTCGCCGGTGAGCCGGCCGGCCGTGGGGCAGTTGCCCGACTCCACGACGGCCAGGGCGGCCCGGGTGCGCTCCACCTCGCAGGCGGCCCCGGCCAGCAGCTCCCGGGCGCTCGCGGGGTCGAGCCCGAGGACGGCGGCGACCGCGCGCGGCGGCAGCCCGTGCCGTACGGCCAGCTCCAGCGCCTCGCGCTGCTCCGGGGTGGTGCCCGCCGCCTCGGGCCAGGCCAGCCGCGCCAGCTCCCGGCGGTGCGCCTCGGCGGCGGCGGGTGTCTCGGGCTCGCCGGGGGCGGGGGCGGGGGCTGAGGGCTTCGCGGCGGCGGGGGGCTGGGCGCTGTGGGGCGTGCGCCGGAGCGTGCGGGCCTGCGGTGCGACCGGGTGGCGGTCCTCGTCGGCGGGCCGGCGGTGCGGCCGGTTCTCGGGGCGGCGGTGGGCACGGCGGCCCTGCCGCTGCTCGGTGAGCCGGCGCAGACACGTCCACCTGGCCAGGGCGTACAGCCAGGTTCTACGTTCCTCCTCGTCGGCCGGGCAGCGGCCGCCCTGGCGCTCGGCGAGGGCCAGGACGCCGCCCAGCGCCTCGGTGGCGGCGTCGTGGTCGCAGAGGACGGAGAGGCAGTAGGTGAACAGGCCGTCGAGATGCGGCTCGTACCGGGCGGGCGGCTGCTTCGGCGAGGAGTGGGGCGCGCGATGCTGTCCCCGGTGTGCGCCGGGGTGGTGCGCGGGGGTGCTCGTCGGGGTCTCCAGCCTGCTGCTCGTCACCTTGCGACCGTAGGCAGAGCGGGGCGGGCCCCTCGTACTCCTTGCGTGGATTTAACCCTTACGGGTGAACGTATGACGTGATAAGGGACGCGGCGAGGGGCCGGAATCTCGGCCTCCGCCCCCGTCGGCGCCGGCCCGCCGCACGCGCCCGGCAGCACTGTCCGACCCCACCTATACGGTGGCGCCATGGCTGCCCGTACGAAATCCGCGAAGGACCGGCCGTCCTACCGCTGCACCGAATGCGGCTGGACCACCGCGAAGTGGCTCGGGCGCTGCCCCGAGTGCCAGGCGTGGGGGACGGTCGAGGAGTTCGGCGGCGCCCCCGCCGTGCGGACCACAGCGGCGGGCCGCGTCTCCACCGCCGCGCTGCCCATCGGCCAGGTCGACAGCCGGCAGGCCACCGCCCGCTCCACCGGCGTCGGCGAGCTGGACCGGGTGCTGGGCGGCGGTCTGGTGCCGGGTGCCGTCGTGCTGCTCGCGGGCGAGCCGGGCGTCGGCAAGTCCACGCTGCTGCTCGACGTCGCGGCCAAGGCGGCGAGCGAGGACCACCGCACGCTGTACGTCACGGCGGAGGAGTCCGCGAGCCAGGTCCGGATGCGGGCCGACCGCATCCGGGCGATCAACGACCACCTCTACCTGGCGGCGGAGACCGATCTGTCGGCGGTCCTGGGCCACCTCGACGCGGTCAAGCCCTCGCTGCTCGTCCTGGACTCGGTGCAGACGGTCGCCTCCCCCGAGATCGATGGCGCGCCGGGCGGAATGGCGCAGGTCCGCGAGGTCGCCGGGGCGCTGATCCGGGCCTCCAAGGAGCGCGGGATGTCGACGCTGCTGGTCGGCCATGTCACCAAGGACGGCGCCATCGCCGGGCCCCGGCTGCTGGAGCACCTGGTCGACGTGGTGCTCTCCTTCGAGGGCGACCGCCACGCCCGGCTGCGCCTGGTGCGCGGCGTCAAGAACCGGTACGGGGCGACGGACGAGGTCGGCTGCTTCGAGCTGCACGACGAGGGCATCACGGGCCTCGCCGACCCCTCCGGCCTCTTCCTCACCCGCCGCGACGAGCCGGTCCCCGGCACCTGCCTGACCGTGACCCTGGAGGGCAAGCGCCCCCTGGTCGCCGAGGTGCAGGCGCTCACGGTCGACTCCCAGATCCCCTCGCCCCGGCGCACCACCTCCGGCCTCGAAACGTCCCGGGTGTCGATGATGCTCGCCGTCCTGGAGCAGCGCGGCCGGATCAGCTCGCTGGGCAAGCGGGACATCTACAGCGCGACGGTCGGCGGCGTGAAGCTGTCGGAGCCGGCCGCGGACCTGGCCATCGCGCTGGCACTGGCCAGCGCGGCGAGCGACACACCGCTGCCCAAGAATCTGGTGGCGATCGGCGAGGTGGGCCTCGCGGGCGAGGTCAGACGGGTCACGGGGGTCCAGCGGCGGCTGGCCGAGGCACACCGCCTGGGCTTCACGCACGCCCTGGTCCCGACCGATCCGGGCAAGGTCCCGGCCGGTATGAAGGTCACGGAAGTGGCCAACATGGGCGACGCGCTCAGGGCCCTCCCGCGCCGGTCCGGTGCACAGGCCCCCCGGGAGGAGGGCGCACGCCGGTAGACTTTGCCCTGGTCTCGCCCGCCCGTACGAACGGTACGAGGGACGTAGGGTCCTTCGATTGGATCCGGCCTGCTCCGAGCGACAGGCCCCGAGGGCACCGCAAACCTGTGACCGGAGGAGTGCAGTGGCAGCCAGCGACCGGGCAGCATCGCCCGGAAAGTCCGGCCAAACCACCGGTAACGAGGCGCTCATGCGCGCCTCGTTGAGCGCCGTCGCGCCCGGAATGGCGCTGCGGGACGGCCTGGAGCGCATTCTCCGCGGCAACACCGGCGGTCTGATCGTGCTCGGCATGGACAAGACCGTCGAGTCGATGTGCACCGGCGGTTTCGTGCTGGACGTGGAGTTCACCGCGACCCGGCTGCGCGAGCTGGCCAAGCTCGACGGGGCGCTGATCCTCGACAAGGACATGACCAAGATCCTGCGCGCCGGCGTGCAGCTGGTCCCGGACGCCTCCATCCCCACCGAGGAGACGGGCACCCGCCACCGCACGGCGGACCGGGTCTCCAAGCAGTGCAACTTCCCGGTCGTCTCGGTCTCCCAGTCGATGCGCCTGATCGCGCTGTACGTGGACGGGGAGCGCCGGGTCCTGGAGGAGTCGGCGGCGATCCTGTCCCGCGCCAACCAGGCCCTCGCGACCCTGGAGCGGTACAAGCTGCGGCTGGACGAGGTCGCCGGGACGCTCTCCGCGCTGGAGATCGAGGACCTGGTGACCGTCCGGGACGTGACGGCGGTCGCCCAGCGCCTGGAGATGGTCCGGCGGATCGCGACGGAGATCGCCGAGTACGTGGTGGAGCTGGGCACCGACGGCCGGCTCCTCTCGCTCCAGCTGGACGAGTTGATCGCGGGCGTGGAGCCGGAGCGCGAGCTGGTCGTGCGCGACTACGTGCCGGAGCCGACGGCGAAGCGTTCGCGGACGGTGGCGGAGGCGCTCACCGAGCTGGACTCGCTGACCCACACCGAGCTGCTCGAACTCGCGGTCGTGGCAAGGGCGCTGGGCTACAGCGGTTCACCGGAGACGCTGGACTCGGCGGTGTCGCCGCGCGGCTTCCGGCTGCTGGCGAAGGTCCCGCGGCTGCCCGGCGCGATCATCGACCGGCTCGTGGAGCACTTCGGCGGCCTCCAGAAGCTGCTCGCGGCGAGCGTGGACGACCTCCAGACGGTGGACGGGGTCGGCGAGGCGAGGGCGCGCAGCGTGCGCGAGGGCCTGTCCCGGCTGGCCGAGTCGTCGATCCTCGAACGGTACGTGTAGGGCCTGCCGGACGCGTCGGCGTCGGCAGGCCCCTCAGGTCTCCGGGCTCCGGTTCCGGGCTCCGGTTCCAGGTTGCAGGCTCCGGTTCCGGGTTGCAGCCTCCGGGCTCAGTCCTTCGCGAGGACGAACGAGGCGCGCTGCACGGGCTCGCCCGGCGCCTTGGCCTCCACCAGATACGTACCCGGCCCGGCCTTCCCCGCGGGCGGCGTCGCGCACTTGGGGGCGCTCTTCGCGCGGTCCCACTCCACGGTGTGCACGACGGTCGCGCCGGCCGGCACCTTCAGCAGCACGGCCCCCGGCTTGCGCGGGCAGTCCTTCGAGGACCAGACCTCGTCGTCGTCCCCGCCCGCCTCGGTGATGGTGAACACCGCGTTCTTCGGCCCGAAGTCGGACTTGCAGGCGGTGGACGAGGTGTTGGTGGCCAGCAGCCGGAACTTCGGCTTCTCGTCGGGCCCGTAGCTGAGTTCGGTCTTCAGGGTCAGCTGGAGCGCGGCCGGCTTGCAGTCGGGGAGCGGGGAGTCGGCCGGGACCTGCTGTCCGGCGACCGCGCCGCTGCCCGATCCACCGCCCGAACCGGAGGCCGAACCCGAACCGGTGTCCTGGCCACCGCCGTTGTCGTCGCCGCCGCCGGAGCCGCTGCCCTTTCCGGCGGAGCCGCCGGCCGAACTGCCGTCCTTGGCACCGTCGCCTGCGCCGTCGCCGCCGCCGGAGTCCTCCGACTCGTCGCGTCCGCCGGGCTGTTCGCTGATCGCCGGGCCGGAACCGGAGGGTCCGGGGGTGATCGAGTCGACCGGACCGGAACCGGGCGCCTTGGAGTCGTCGTGGTTCCCCTTGCCGCCACCGGAGGTGACGGCCCATGCGATCAGCAACGCGAGCAGCACGACCAGCGCCGCCGCGACCGCCCTCCGTCGCCAGTAGATGGTGGAGGGTAGCGGCCCGATCGGATTACGCAGAGATCCCACGGCGCAAACTCTACGAGAGATCGGGCCCAACTCCCGCCCCACCCGCCGCCTTGATCCCCAAGTTTTGCGGATCATCATCCCGCAAGGGCCTGTTCGCCCTCCCGGGCGACGCGAAACCACCGCTCGTGACGCGACGGTCACGAGCGGTCGGCGCCGCCGGGCCGGCCGGAACCGGCCCCATGGGCCAGTTGCCGCAACGGCTCGCGGGGCGTGGGGCCACTTGCCGGAACGCGGACGCCGTGGAGCTGGGAACAGACGGGTGGCGTTATCACTCCATGGGCTCGTTCGCTCCATGACACCCCCGTGCCCGTGCCCCCTCTCCGCCCTTCCGTGTCAGGATCGACGGTGCGATGACTGCCACGACTGCGACACAGACGCCCCCCGCCTCCCTCCACACCCCTGTCATCGGGTGGTTCGACCAGCACGCCCGCGATCTGCCCTGGCGCCGCCCCGAAGCGGGCGCCTGGGGCGTGATGGTGAGCGAGTTCATGCTGCAGCAGACCCCCGTCAGCCGGGTCCTCCCGGTGTACGAGCAGTGGCTGGCCCGCTGGCCGCGCCCCGCCGACCTCGCGGCCGAGCCGCCCGGCGAGGCGGTCCGCGCCTGGGGCCGGCTCGGCTACCCCCGCCGCGCCCTGCGCCTGCACGGGGCCGCCCAGGCGATAACGGAACGCCACGGCGGCGACGTACCGAGCGAGCACGCCCAGCTCCTCGCCCTGCCCGGCATCGGCGAGTACACGGCCGCGGCCGTGGCCTCGTTCGCCTACCGGCAGCGGCACGCCGTCCTCGACACCAACGTCCGCCGGGTCTTCGCACGGGCCGCGACCGGCATCCAGTACCCGCCGAACGCGACCACCGCCGCCGAGCGCAGGCTCGCCCGGGAGCTGCTGCCCGACGAGGACGAGCGGGCGGCCCGCTGGGCCGCGGCCACGATGGAGCTCGGCGCCCTCGTCTGCACCGCGAAGAACGAGGACTGCATGCGCTGCCCGATCGCGCAGCAGTGCGCCTGGCGGCTCGCCGGGAAGCCCGCGCACCAGGGGCCCCCGCGTCGTGGCCAGACCTACGCCGGAACGGACCGGCAGGTGCGCGGCAGGCTCCTGGCGGTGCTGCGCGACGCGATCGGCCCGGTGGGGCAGGCGGCGCTGGACGCGGTGTGGGACGAGCCGGTGCAGCGGGCCCGCGCGCTGGACGGGCTGGTCGCCGACGGCCTCGTCGAACCGCTGGCCGGCGGCCAGTACCGGCTGCCGCTGACCTGACGGACCGGGCCCGCCCTCCCCCGTGACGAACGCGGGGGCGGGCGGGCCCGTTCGCGTTCGTCCCGTGGCCTTTGTCCGGGCTGTCACCCGCGCTGTTACACAACCGATGGCCAGCCGTGCGCCCTCCTACGGCTGCTCCGCACAGCCCCGTGACAACCGCTCCGTAGCGTCTGCGACGTCAGCCGATGACCAGCGGCCGGCAGCGGTACGAAGCGGTTCTACGGGGTTTCACGGGGATGGAGGCGGTTGTGATGGCGCAGGGCGAGGTGCTCGGCTTCGAGGAGTACGTGCGGACCCGGCAGGAGGCGCTGCTGCGCAGCGCGCGCCGGCTCGTCCCCGACCCGGTGGACGCGCAGGACCTGTTGCAGACCGCCCTCGCCCGCACCTACGGCCGCTGGGACCGCATCGAGGACAAGTCCCTCGCCGACGCCTATCTGCGCCGCGTCATGATCAACACCAGGACCGAGTGGTGGCGGGCCCGCAAGCTGGACGAGGTCCCCACCGAGCAGCTGCCCGACGCGAGCGTCGAGGACGGCACCGAGCAGCGCGCCGACCGCGCCCTGCTGATGGACATCCTCGGTGTGCTCGCTCCCAAGCAGCGCAGCGTCGTCGTGCTGCGACACTGGGAGCAGATGAGCACGGAGGAGACGGCGGCGGCGCTCGGCATGTCGGCCGGTACGGTGAAGAGCACGCTGCACCGTGCGCTGGCGCGGCTGCGCCAGGAGCTGGAGAACAGGGAAGCGGCGAGCCGGGAGACCCGGCTCGCCGAAGAACGGGGGCGGGAGCGGTGCGCGGCCTGACAGGCAGCGGTGACGAGGACACGGTCACCGGCGGAGCGGGCGAGGACCCGGGAGGCGGCGCCAAGAGGCTGCTGCTGACCGGCTGGGCGGCGGGCGCCACGGCTCTGGCCGGGCTCGCCGTCTTCGGGCTGTTCGTCGCCGCCTGTTCCACCGGAGGCACCGGCACCCGGGACGAGGGCCCGGCGGGCACCCAGCCGGTCGCACAGATCACGCCGAGCCCGGCGGAGCACTCCTCGGTGCGGCCGGCGCCGCGGGTGGACGCGGTGGCGCTGCTCAAGGCGGACCCGGAGGTGAGCGGCCGGGTCCGGATGGATCTGAAGCCCTGCACCGGTGACGAGTACCCGGTGGACACCTCGTACGGCTCGCTCACCGACGGCCCGTCGTCCGATGTCGTGGTGAACGTGATGACCTGCGGCGATTCGGTGGGGGTCGGCACCTACGTCTACCGGCCGCGCGCCGACGGCACGTACGAGAACGTCTTCAGGGTCGAGCAGCCCGCGGTCTACGGCACCATCGACCGGGGCGACCTGGTGGTGACGACGCAGGTGTACGGGACGAAGGACTCGGTCGCCTATCCCTCGGGCGAGGAAGTGGTCACGTACCACTGGGCGAGCAGCCGGTTCAGCGAGCAGGACCGGGTGCGCAACGACTTCAACAGAGCCGTGGGCACCGGCGACGAAGCCCTTCCCGCGCCCACGGAACCGACGAAGAACTGAGAGCTTTCCGATGGCCGAGACCCATGTCCTGTTCGTCGAGGACGACGACGTCATCCGCGAGGCCACCCAGCTGGCGCTGGAGCGGGACGGCTTCGCGGTCACCGCGGTGCCCGACGGGCTGACCGGCCTCGAATCGTTCCGGGCCAGCCGCCCCGACATCGCCCTGCTCGACGTGATGGTGCCCGGTCTGGACGGGGTCAGCCTCTGCCGCCGCATCCGGGACGAGTCGACGGTGCCCGTGATCATGCTGTCGGCGCGGGCCGACTCGATCGACGTGGTGCTCGGCCTGGAGGCCGGTGCCGACGACTACGTCACCAAGCCGTTCGACGGCGCGGTCCTGGTCGCCCGGATCAGGGCGGTGCTGCGCCGCTTCGGCCACGCCTCGGGCGGCCGGTCCGGTGGCGGCCCGGAGCCGGCGGCCGAGGGCGGGGTGCTGGTCTTCGGTGACCTGGAGGTCGACACCGAGGGCATGGAGGTCCGCAGGGGCGGCGAGCAGGTGGCGCTCACCCCGACCGAGATGCGGCTGCTCCTGGAGTTCTCCTCGGCTCCCGGCACGGTGCTCTCCCGCGACAAGCTGCTGGAGCGGGTCTGGGACTACGGCTGGGGCGGCGACACCCGGGTCGTGGACGTCCATGTGCAGCGGCTGCGTACGAAGATCGGGCAGGACCGGATCGAGACGGTCCGCGGCTTCGGCTACAAGCTCCGGGCATGAGGCGCCCAGCCCTGCGGACCGGGGTCCGCTGGAAGATCAGCATCGCGATCGCCGCGGTCGGCGCGCTGATCGCGGTCGCGCTGAGTCTGGTCGTGCACAACGCCGCCCGGGTCTCGATGCTGGAGAACGCCCGCGAGGTCCAGCTGGAGCGGCTGACCTACGCCCAGCTGCTGTACGAGGCGAAGAAGACGAAGAAGGCCGACCCCCGTTTCGGGGCCAAGCTCAACGATCCGACGATGCCCAGGAGCCTGCGCCAGGAGACCCGGCGCAACCGGCGGGCCACCCACATCGAGAACGTCGGCGGGGTGCCCGACGTCTGGGCGGCCGTGCCGGTGGGCAACGGCAACGTGCTGTCGCTGCACACCCGGTTCGCCGACCGCTCGACCACGATCATGGGCGATCTGGACCGGGCCCTGATCATCGGTTCGGTCTCGGTGGTGCTCGGCGGCTCCGCGCTGGGCGTGCTGATAGGCGGCCAGCTCTCGCGCCGGCTGCGCAAGGCGGCGACGGCGGCCGGGAAGGTCGCCCAGGGCAACACGGACGTACGGGTCAGGGACGCGGTCGGCGGCGTCGTGCGGGACGAGACCGATGAGCTGGCCGGCGCGGTGGACGCGCTGACCGACGCGCTGAACGAGCGGATCGAGGCCGAGCGCCGGGTGACCGCGGACATCGCGCACGAACTGCGCACCCCCGTGACCGGGCTGCTGACCGCGGCCGAGCTGCTGCCGCCGGGCCGCCCGACCGAGCTGGTACGGGACCGGGCGCAGGCGATGCGCACGCTGGTCGAGGACGTGCTGGAGGTGGCCCGGCTGGACAGCGCGTCGGAGCGGGCCGAGCTCCAGGAGGTCGCGCTCGGCGAGTTCGTCAGCCGCCGGGTGGCGCTGCTGGACCCGCAGGTGCGGGTGCAGGTGGTCCACGATTCGTGGGTCAGCACCGATCCGCGCCGCCTCGAACGCATCCTGGGCAATCTGCTGGGCAACGCGGCCAAGCACGGCTCCACCCCGGTCGAGGTCACGGTCGAGGGCCGGGTGGTCCGGGTCCGCGATCACGGGCC
This sequence comes from Streptomyces sp. Mut1, assembly GCF_030719295.1. Classification (NCBI taxonomy): domain Bacteria; kingdom Bacillati; phylum Actinomycetota; class Actinomycetes; order Kitasatosporales; family Streptomycetaceae; genus Streptomyces; species Streptomyces castrisilvae. The sequence goes on from NZ_CP120997.1 coordinate 3,372,212, forward strand.
CGGGTTCCCGGCGGCGCTGCTGCGGGAGGGGCCGAGCCGGTTCCGTACCGGGTCGACCGACCGGGCCGGGCACGGGCACGGTCTCGGGCTGACGATCGCGGCCGGGCAGGCCCGGGTGCTCGGGGCCCGGCTGACCTTCCGCAACGCCGCCCCCGAGGGCGCGGCCCAGGGCAGTGGCGGGGCGGTCGCGGTGCTGTGGCTGCCCGAGCACGCGCCGACCGACACCGGGAGCTACCCGATGCTCCAGTTCGCCGAGCAGCGCGCCCCGGAGCCGGGCGGCACCGGCCGCGGGATCAGGGGCGGCGGCGCGCAGACGGGCCGGTGAGGACGGGCGAGGGCCCCGGGGTGTGGTGCCTGCCCCGGGGCCGGTGTGGTGCCTGCCCCGGGGCCCTCGCGCGTGTCCGTGCCGGTGACCGGTCAGATCTCCGCGACGGCGGGTGCGGACTTCTCCGGTCCGGCGCCCCGCAGCGGGACCTCCTTGACGAAGAGGGCCGCGACCAGGGCGATCAGCCCGACGGACGCGCCCACCAGGAAGGCGATGTGGGTGCCGGAGGCCACCGCGTACTCGTACGCCTCGCGCACCGGTACCGGCAGCTTGGCCAGGCTCGCCGCGTCCAGCTGGGCGCCGTGTGCGGTGGCACCCGCGCCGCCGCGGGCAGCCATCTCGTCGTTCACCCGTCCGGTGAACAGGGCGCCCATGATGGCGACGCCGAAGGAGCTGCCGAGCGTGCGGAAGAGGGTGGTGGAGGACGAGGCGACGCCCATGTCCTTCAGCTCCACGCTGTTCTGCGCGACGAGCATCGTGATCTGCATCAGGAAGCCCATGCCCGCGCCCAGCACGGCCATGTAGACCCCGGAGGTGAACCGGGTGGTGGAGGTGTCCATCTGCGCGAGCAGGAAGAGACCGGTCACCATCAGGATCGAGCCGAGGATCGGGAAGACCTTGTAGCGGCCGGTGCTGGTGGTGATCCGGCCCGCGACGAGCGAGACGATCATCATCGCCAGCAGCATGGGCAGGAGCAGGAGCCCGGAGTTGGTCGCGGACGCGCCCTGGACGGACTGCTGGAACAGCGGCAGGAAGAGCACCGCGCCGAACATCACGAAGCCGGCCATGAAGCCGACCACGGACATCAGCGTGAAGTTGAGGTTGCGGAATATGTGGAGCGGGATGATCGGCTCGGCGGCCTTGGTCTCGACGAAGAGGAAGCCGGCCAGCGCGGCGACGCCGATCGCGATGAGCTCCATGATGACCGCGGAGTTCCAGTCGTACTCGGAACCGCCCCAGGTGGTGACCAGCACGATCGCGGTGATTCCGACGGTCAGCAGCCCGGCGCCGAGGTAGTCGACGTTCCGCTTCGTGCGCTCCCGCTTGGGCAGGTGCAGCACGGTGGTGATCATGATCAGGGCGACCGCGCCGAGCGGCAGGTTGATGTAGAAGCTCCAGCGCCAGCCGAGGTGGTCGGTGATGGTGCCGCCGACCAGCGGTCCGCCGATCATGGCGACGGCCATCACACCGGCCATCATGCCCTGGTACTTGCCGCGCTCGCGGGGCGGTACGAGGTCACCGATGATCGCCATGACGCCGACCATCAGGCCACCGGCGCCGAGGCCCTGGATGGCCCGGAAGCCGATGAGCTGGCCCATGTCCTGGGCCATTCCGCTGAGCACCGAGCCGATCAGGAAGATCACGATGGACGTGAGGAAGATGCTCTTGCGCCCGTACATGTCGCCGAGCTTGCCCCAGATGGGGGTGGAGGCAGCGGTGGCCAGGGTGTACGCGGTGACGACCCAGGAGAGGTGTTCGAGGCCGCCGAGGTCGCCGACGATGGTCGGCATCGCGGTGCCGACGATCAGGTTGTCGAGCATCGCCAGCAGCATGGCGATCATCAGGGCGAGGATCACCACCCGGACGCTGCGCTGCGGCGGCTCCGGTTTCTCCGCCTTCGCGGCCGGTGGGCCGCCCGCCTTCCCGTCCGCCGTCTTGATCAGGTCCGCCATCTTCCCCAACTCCCCAGTTCCCCTGTTCACCGAGCCTCTTACTTGCCGCCCGGCTAGTTGACTACACTGAGGGAAAGTAACCCCGCAACTAGCCGGGCGTCAAGTAAGTTTCCTCGGGAGAGCACCATGGGCAGCACGTCTCAGCCACGTCGGGGCAACACCCGCCAGCGCATCCAGGACGTCGCCCTGGAGCTCTTCGCGCAGCAGGGTTACGAGAAGACCTCGCTGCGGGAGATCGCCGAGCAGCTGGACGTCACCAAGGCGGCGCTCTACTACCACTTCAAGACGAAGGAAGACATCCTCGTCAGCATCTTCGAGGACCTCAACAAGCCGGTCGAGGACCTGATCATCTGGGGCGAGACACAGCCGCGCACCCTGGAGACGAAGACGGAGATCCTCCGCCGCTACAGCGAGGCACTGGCCCGCTCCGCCCCGCTCTTCCGCTTCATGCAGGAGAACCAGGCGACGGTTCGCGACCTGAGCATCGGCGAGACGATCAAGCACCGGGTGCTGGGCCTGGTGGACCTCATCAAGGACCCGGACGCGCCGCTCACCGACCAGGTGCGGTGCTTCAGCGCGCTCTTCACCATGCACGCCGGCATGCTCGCGCTGAAAGACGTCGACGGCGACCCCGAGGAGAAGCGCAAGGCCGCTCTCGAAGTCGCCGTCGAACTGGTCACCCGGGCCCACGACCCGGACGCTCCCCGGTAGCCGGGGGCGGTATCACGGCCGGATCAGACCGTGATGCCCTCCTTGTGCAGGAAGTTGACCGGGTTGACCGCCGAACCGTAGTTCGCGGTGGTCCGGATCTCGAAGTGCAGGTGCGGGCCGCTGGAGTTGCCGGTGTTGCCGGACAGGGCGATCTTCTGGCCCTTCTTCACGTGCTGGCCGATGTGCACGTCGATCTGCGACAGGTGCGCGTACTGCGAGTACGTGCCGTTGCCGTGCTTGATCACGATGGCGTTGCCGTACGCGGGACCGTCGCCGCCGCCGTTCGGGCCGGCCTTCACGATGGTGCCGGTGTGCGCGGCCTCGACCTTGGTGCCGATCGGCACGGCGAAGTCCTGGCCGGAGTGCTTGTGCGACCAGCGGCTGCCGTCGTTGCCGAAGCTCGCGCTGAGCTTGTAGTGGCTGACCGGGGTCTCCCAGGCGAGCTTCGCGGCCCGCTTGGCGGCGGCCTTCTTCTTGGCGGCCGCCTTCTTCTTCGCCGCGGCCTTCTTCTTCGCCGCCTCGGCCTTCTTGTCGGCCGTGTGCTTGGCCGCCGCCTTGCCCTGCGCGGCCGCCTGCTGGGCGACCGAGTCGGCGGTGGCGGTGGTCACCAGGTTCGTGGCCTGGGGGGCGTCCGCAGTGCCGGCCGCGAACGCAGCGCCCGCACCGAGAACCATCGACGTCCCCAGGCCGGCTGCCACCACGGCGCCACGGACACGGGACACGGACGGGCGGCGGGACTGGAACGTAACGCGCTTCGACATAAGCAGAGAACCTCCGGTGATGACTGGACCCGGCGGTGTGCCGGGCTGGCCATACCTTGGTAACCCGCACCCCCACCGGTGCTCAAACACCCCATCTACGAAGAAAAGCCGTAGAAGGAGCCCCGGGAATTCGCTCACCGGACCCCGGCGGGACACCCTCCCGGGCGCCTCCGGACGTCCTCGCCGGAACAGGTTTAACCCCAGTTCCAAACCGCCCCAACCGGACATAGCCCCACGGTCCGGGCGCATGGCCCTCCGCATGCCGAGGGCCCGCCCGCCGCGGGGTCGAAAGACCCCCGACGCGACGGGCCCCATGCTCCTAAGGCGGCTAGTAGGCCCCGAAAGCCCTGTGCGCCTTGTCACCGGCGGTGGGACCGAAGGCCGTCCGTTTCGGGACCTTCGGCCCGGTGCCCGGAGCCACCCGAAGGGCGGCTCCGCCCCCGGCGCCGGGGGCTATCCGACGGGCAGCCCGGTCACCTTCTTGCCGTGCAGCGCCACCAGTTGCCTGCCGCCCGATGCCAGGTACCAGCGCTGGATGTTGCCGGTGCCGTCGTTGTAGGTCCAGCGCAGATCACCGTCGGCCGGGTCGAAGGCGTGGATGCCGCCGTTCTTGTCGAACTCCGTCGCCCCGTAGAGGAGGCCGCCCACCTTGGCGAACTGCCACGGGGCCGCCACGTCGAGGCTCCCCTTGTTGTGCCAGTGCCGCTTGCCGGTCGCCGGGTCGGCCGCCCACAGGCCGTGCACGGTGTCGGAGACGTACAGAACCCCGTCCACGACCGCCGGGTCGTTGAACCGGCTGTACTTCTCGGTCGCGAAGGACCAGCGCTCCGCGCCGGTCTCCAGGTCGTAGGCGCGCATCCGCTCGCCGTTCGCGAGGATGGCGAGGCCGCCGTGGACCTCGAAGCCGCGGTTGTTGGACCGGCCGATCTTCTTCGTCCAGACCTGTCGGCCGGTCGCGGTGTCGCGCACGGTCAGGTTCTCGCGGAAGTCCGTGTACGCGAGGCGGTTGCCGGCCACCCGCGCGGTGATGCCGTTCTGCTCGGTGCCGTGGTCGCGCTGCTCGCGCCAGATCACCTTGCCCGATGAGGTGTCGATGGCGGCGATCACGTTGTCCGGGGTCCTGAATTCCTTGTCCAGGATTCCCGCGACGACGTAGACGTGGTTCTTGTCCGCCGCGATGGGCCGGGGCTGCGAGTACTCCTTGTCGCCCAGCCGGCTGCGCCAGGTGTCCTTGCCGGTCTTGGGGTCGAGCCCGATGATGTTCCCGTCGTACCGGGCACTCGCCAGGTACAGCGTCCCGTCACCGATCAGCATGTTGGCGCCCGGGGTGGTGACCTCGGCGCGGGACCATAGCTCCTTGCCGGTGGTCAGATCACGGGCCACCAGCGGGTCGCAGGAGACGAGCACCACGTTGTCGACCACGGCCAGCGCGGACTGCCAGGCCAGTCCGTCGAACGCCGTGTCGTGCTGCCAGGCGGGCTTCGGCTTCCCGCCCGGCGCGGGGGTCGAGCCCCCGGGCTCCTTCGAGCCCGAGCCACCGCCGTCGATCAGCTCGTCCTCCGGCCCGCACGCCGCGGCGCCCGCCCCCAGCAGCGCCAGACCCGCTCCGGCCCCGGCCAGCCTCATCAACCGCCTGCGTGACACATCGCCTCTGCCCATGGCGTGCCCGTCCCCCTCGCTGCTCATCCCTCGGGCCTTCGTTTGCAAACGAAAAACCCACCCGGGCAGGCCGCCCGAGGCGGGGTCAGACTAACCAGCGAATTTTGGCCAACGCGCGTAGCGAACGCGACCGGGACGTTCCTGTGACGCGCCTGTCACCGTGTCCGCAGCGCGAAAGGGGCGGCCCCGGCCGGTCGAAACCGGTCGGGGCCGCCCCTTACGGACGTTCGGACGCTACTGCCTGGAGGGGCAGGACGCGCCTGTCACGCCTCCTTCGTCATGTTCGGGCCGGCGCCGCCTGCCGCCTGCTCGATCGGGGGAACGTCGGGCAGAGCCGACTTCTCCTCGCCACGGAAGGTGAACTTCTGCTCGTCACCCTCGCCCTCGCTGCCGACGACCACGATGTGACCGGGGCGCAGCTCACCGAAGAGGATCTTCTCGGAGAGGATGTCCTCGATCTCGCGCTGGATCGTCCGGCGCAGCGGCCGGGCGCCCATCACGGGGTCGTAGCCCTTCTTCGCGAGGAGCTTCTTGGCCTCCGTGCTGAGCTCGATGCCCATGTCACGGTCCCTGAGCCGCTCGTCCACCTTCGCGACCATCAGGTCGACGATCTCGATGATGTCTTCCTGGCTGAGCTGGTGGAAGACGACTGTGTCGTCGACACGGTTGAGGAACTCGGGCCGGAAGTGCTGCTTGAGCTCTTCGTTGACCTTGACCTTCATCCGCTCGTAGTTCGTCTTCACGTCGCCCTGGGCGGCGAAGCCCAGGTTGAAGCCCTTGGAGATGTCCCGGGTCCCGAGGTTGGTCGTCATGATGATGACCGTGTTCTTGAAGTCCACGACCCGGCCCTGGGAGTCGGTCAGGCGACCGTCCTCCAGGATCTGGAGCAGGGAGTTGAAGATGTCGGGGTGGGCCTTCTCGACCTCGTCGAACAGGACGACGGAGAACGGCTTGCGGCGCACCTTCTCGGTGAGCTGCCCGCCCTCCTCGTAGCCCACGTAGCCGGGGGGCGAACCGAAGAGACGCGAGACCGTGTGCTTCTCGCTGAACTCCGACATGTCGAGGGAGATCAGCGCGTCCTCGTCACCGAAGAGGAACTCGGCGAGCGTCTTGGACAGCTCGGTCTTACCGACACCGGACGGGCCCGCGAAGATGAACGAGCCACCGGGGCGCTTCGGGTCCTTCAGACCGGCCCGCGTACGGCGGATCGCCTGCGAGAGGGCCTTGATGGCGTCCTTCTGCCCGATGACGCGCTTGTGGAGCTCGTCCTCCATGCGCAGCAGGCGGGAGGACTCCTCCTCCGTCAGCTTGAAGACCGGGATGCCGGTGGCGGTGGCGAGGACCTCGGCGATCAGCTCGCCGTCGACCTCGGCCACGACGTCCATGTCGCCGGCCTTCCACTCCTTCTCGCGCTTGGCCTTCGCCGCCAGCAGCTGCTTCTCCTTGTCGCGGAGGGAAGCTGCCTTCTCGAAGTCCTGGGAGTCGATGGCCGACTCCTTGTCGCGGCGCACGCCCGCGATCTTCTCGTCGAACTCGCGGAGGTCCGGCGGCGCGGTCATCCGGCGGATGCGCATCCGGGATCCGGCCTCGTCGATCAGGTCGATCGCCTTGTCCGGCAGGAAGCGGTCCGAGATGTAGCGGTCGGCCAGCGTCGCGGCCTGGACCAGCGCCTCGTCCGTGATGGACACGCGGTGGTGGGCCTCGTAGCGGTCGCGCAGACCCTTGAGGATCTCGATGGTGTGCGGCAGCGACGGCTCCGCGACCTGGATGGGCTGGAAGCGGCGCTCGAGAGCGGCGTCCTTCTCCAGGTGCTTGCGGTACTCGTCGAGCGTGGTGGCGCCGATGGTCTGCAGCTCGCCGCGCGCCAGCATGGGCTTGAGGATGCTCGCGGCGTCGATCGCGCCCTCGGCGGCACCCGCACCCACCAGGGTGTGGAGCTCGTCGATGAACAGGATGATGTCGCCGCGGGTGCGGATCTCCTTGAGGACCTTCTTCAGGCGCTCCTCGAAGTCACCGCGGTAACGGGAGCCGGCGACCAGCGCGCCGAGGTCCAGGGTGTAGAGGTGCTTGTCCTTGAGGGTCTCGGGCACCTCGCCCTTGACGATGGCCTGCGCCAGGCCCTCGACGACCGCCGTCTTGCCGACGCCGGGCTCGCCGATGAGGACCGGGTTGTTCTTCGTGCGCCGGGACAGCACCTGCATGACCCGCTCGATCTCCTTCTCGCGCCCGATGACCGGGTCGAGCTTGGATTCGCGAGCGGCCTGCGTGAGGTTGCGGCCGAACTGGTCGAGCACCAGCGACGTGGAGGGCGTGCCCTCCGCGGGGCCGCCCGCGGTGGCCGCCTCCTTGCCGCCCGAGTAGCCGGACAGCAGCTGGATGACCTGCTGGCGCACCCGGTTCAGGTCGGCGCCCAGCTTCACGAGGACCTGGGCGGCGACGCCCTCGCCCTCGCGGATGAGGCCGAGCAGGATGTGCTCCGTGCCGATGTAGTTGTGGCCGAGCTGCAGGGCCTCGCGGAGCGACAGCTCCAGGACCTTCTTGGCTCGGGGCGTGAAGGGGATGTGGCCGGACGGGGCCTGCTGGCCCTGACCGATGATCTCCTCCACCTGCTGGCGGACCGCCTCGAGCGAAATCCCGAGGCTCTCCAGGGCCTTAGCGGCGACACCCTCACCCTCATGGATCAGGCCCAGGAGGATGTGCTCGGTGCCGATGTAGTTGTGGTTGAGCATCCGGGCTTCTTCCTGAGCCAGGACGACAACCCGCCGCGCGCGGTCGGTGAACCTCTCGAACATCGTTAATCGCTCCTCAGAGCGGTCAGGCAGTAAGGGGTCGGTCCCCTCCCTGTCCTTCCGCAGCTTAGTCCCGCAAGCGGGGACCGCTCATTTCAACTGCCGACACCCGGCCTTGCTTCCTGGCGGATCCCCGCCCCGAACGCCGACAACTGCTCCAACCCGATGGTGCGAGACGATGTTCCCGCAGGCCAGACAGATACCCCAGTCGCCAGTACGCCGATGGCGAACGTGAGACGTCCATGGCTTGCGTGTCGCCCCTCCCCACTAGGGATGTCTTACCCGCAATTACAGACAGTCCATGCGGGGTACGCGGGTTCCCTCCGCTACGGGCGAACATCTTCGTACTCCTGAATGCGCCCGTACGCCCTCAACCCGGACACCCTATGCGTTCGCACAAGAACTCTGCGTAACCCCAAGGGTGGATCGGGAGTTCTTCCGGCATGGCTCTCACCGTCCCGCCGCCCCGCGTCCCGCCCTCCGCCGAACCCGGCGGCGGCGCCCGGAAGGAGCCGTGGGACGGGTGGGGCCGGTGGTACGAGGAGGAGCTCGGCTGGGCCACGGCGGGCGGTTCACCGGTGCGGCTGCTGACGGGGCTGGCGTTCGACGCGCTCGTCGTCCCCGCGGTCGCCGGTCACGCGGCGCTGCGGCGGGTGGGCCGGACGGGTCCGGTGGCGCTCATGGGGCTGCGGATGAGCCTGCTGGTGGCGCCGGGGAGCGCGGAGGAGCTGCCGGGGCTGCTCGACTGGCTGGAGTGGGGCGGGGTCGCGCTCTCGCTGAGCGGTCTGGGCGCGGGCGGGCGGATCACCGCACCGCCGCCGCCGGGCCGGCCGGTGCCGCCGGGGGCCGCCTCCTGGCTGCGGCCCCCCAGGTCATCGCTCGAACAGGACGAAGCGCCGGCTCTCCCGGCTTTCTCCGGCTTCGGGAGCAGGGGTGGGGATGCTCCCGATCTCGTCCGGCTCGTGGACGCCGTGGCGACGGAATGCCACCGGGCTCGGCTGACGCGGGCCCGTGCGGGCCTGTTCCCCGATGACCCGGCCGCTCAGCCGTTGGCCTTCTCGTAGGCCTCGCGGATCTCCGCGGGAACGCGGCCGCGGTCATTCACACTGTGGCCGTTCTCGCGGGCCCACTTACGGATCTCGGCGGTGTCCTTGTTGCCGCCGGAGACCGCCCGGCCCTTGCCGCGACCCGACGCCGCACGGCCACCCGTGCGACGGCCGTTCTTGGCGTAGGGCTCAAGAAGGGAACGCAGCTTGTCCGCGTTGCTGGTGGTGAGGTCGATCTCGTACGTCTTGCCATCCAGCGCGAACGTCACCGTCTCGTCCGCCTCGCCACCGTCGAGGTCGTCAACAAGAAGGACCTGAACCTTCTGTGCCACCGGATTTCCTTTCATCGAAAATGGAGTACGCGGAAAGGAAACCGCTTTTCCCCGGAAAACACAAACCCTCGGGAGAGGTTCAGCAGCTCAAGTGGACGGGAAACATGCGCGATTCGGACATAGGGCTCGCCTTCTTCCCTCGGTCACAGGTGCAGAAGCATCCGGCTGTTGCCCAAGGTGTTCGGCTTCACTCGTTCGAGACCCAGGAACTCCGCGACTCCCTCGTCATAGGAACGCAGCAGCTCGCTGTAGACATCTCCGTCGACCGGTGTCTCTCCGATCTCCACGAAGCCGTGCTTCGTGAAGAAGTCAACTTCGAAGGTGAGGCAGAAAACCCGTCGGACGCCGAGCCAGCGGGCGGTCTGCAACAACTTGTCCAGTACTTGATGCCCCACTCCGACGCCCTTGAGACTGTGATCGACGGCGAGAGTGCGTACTTCGGCGAGGTCTTCCCACATCACGTGCAGTGCTCCGCAGCCGATGACCCGGGCGTCCTCGTCGCGTTCGGCGATCCAGAACTCCTGGATGTCCTCGTAAAGCGTCACCGTGGCTTTGTCGAGGAGGATGCCTTCCCGCACGTACCCGTCGAGGAGACGCCGGACGGCGGGCACATCGCTCGTGCGTGCGCGCCGGACGGTGATGGCCACGTTTATAGCAGACGGTACGGTGCGGAAATCGGTTTGCGGAAGCTCTGAGGACATACGCAGACGCTATCGCCCGGTCTCGGGCTCCGCGTCATCGACCGCTTCACCGGCTTCCCCGGCTTCGGCCGGCGGCGTCCCGTCCTCGGGAAGTGTGGGCAGAACGATCCGCATCGCGTCCCGCAGAGCCTCGCGCTGCTCGGCCGACATCATCCCGAAGAAGGCGACGAGCGCGGCCGCCGGGTTGTCGCTGCGCGACCAGGCTTCGTTCATCAGGGCGGCCGCGTATGCGGCGCGGGTCGAGACGGCCGTATATCGATATGCGCGGCCCTCCACTTCGCGGCGGACCCAGCCCTTCTGATGGAGATTGTCCATTACCGTCATGACGGTGGTGTAGGCGATGGACCGCTCCTGCTGAAGGTCCTCCAGGACTTCCCGCACAGTGACCGGACGGTTCCATTCCCAGACCCGCGTCATCACGGCGTCTTCCAGCTCTCCCAATTGACGGGGCACAGCGTCACCTTAGTGCTATATGTCTGGAATGCGTAGTTATATACACAGCAAAAGGGCGTACAGCTCCTCGGGAGCCGTACGCCCTTCGTACGGGATGCGCGCCGTGCGCGGCTTCGGAGGCGGTCAGGCCCCTTCGGTCCGCGGGCTCTGCTGGGCCGCGTCGGCGCGGCTGAGCGCCGCGTCCACGGCCGCGTCCTCCTTGGCCTTGTTGGGGCCGCCCTGGCTCTTGACGATCGTCACGACCAGGCCGATGAAGAAGACGGCCATCACCACGGGGGGCACGAGCGCGGATACGTAGTCCATGGCGTCCAGAGTAGCGAGCCCGCGCGGGACCCCACCGGAGGCCCTACCCCGCGGCGCGCTGTGCGGGCCGGGGGACGGGCCGGCGGGGCGGGAAGACCTCCGAGGGCTTCGGCGCCGGACGCTCGGAGGGCGGAACCGGGCGGGCCGGCGCCGGTGCCGGCGGGGTCTTGGGCTTGTCCGGCTCCGCGGCGCGGCCGCCGGGCAGCGCGAGCAGCCGGCTGCGGGGCGCGGGCGCCGTCGCGGGCACGGCCCGACCGGCGAGCCGGGCGCGCACCGAGCGCTCCGCGATCACCTGGCAGCGCTCCAGGAGCGCGCCGGCCAGGCGGCCGCCGCGCAGGGCACGCAGCGCGGCCAGGTCCTCGGGACGGGGGTCGTAGCCGGCGGCCAGGGCGTCCTGGAGGAGTTCCAGGTAGCCACTGAGGGAGCCGGGCAGGGCGTCGCGGTAGCGGGCGAGGTCGGCGAGCAGGAAGGCGCGCAGCCGTCCGGCCTCGCCGACCACCTCGTCCACGCTGCCCGCAAGCCGCAGGCAGTCCTGGACATCCTCGTCGGGCAGGGGCGCGGGGTGCAGGGCGAAGGCGAGGGCGCGTCGGAGCACTCGCAGCTCGTCCGCGCTGAACGCCATACCGCCGCGTGATCCGTAGGGCGTGGGCATAACGCGACAATACGTGCTAAAGGGACAAAATCCGTTTAACTGGTCGTCGGTGGCGCGGCGGCCCCGGGGAGCCGCCGCGCGGGAACCCGCCGGTCGGACCGCGTACCGCTACAGGCGCGACGCGTTGCGCTCGTACACCAGGCGCAGCCCGATGAGGGTGAGCCAGGGCTCGTGCTCGTCGATGGCGGACGACTCGTTCAGCACCATCGGAGCAAGGCCGCCCGTCGCGATCACGGTGACGTCGTCGGGGTCGGCCGCCAGCTCCTTCTTCATCCGGGCCACGACCCCGTCGACCTGGCCGGCGAAGCCGTAGATGATGCCCGCCTGCATGGCCTCGACGGTGTTCTTGCCGATGACGCTGCGCGGCCTGGCCAGCTCGATCTTGCGCAGCTGGGCGCCCTTGACGCCGAGCGCCTCGACCGAGATCTCGATGCCGGGCGCGATGACACCGCCGGTGTACTCGCCCCGGGCGGAGACCGCGTCGAAGGTGGTGGCCGTACCGAAGTCCACGACGATCGCCGGGCCCCCGTACAGGTCGACGGCGGCGACCGCGTTGATGATGCGGTCCGCGCCGACCTCCTTCGGGTTGTCCATGAGGATCGGCACCCCGGTCTTGATGCCCGGCTCGACCAGCACCGCCGGGACGTCGCCGTAGTAGCGGCGGGTCACCTCGCGCAGTTCGTGCAGGACGGCCGGGACCGTGGAGCAGATCGCGATGCCCTCGATGCCGTCGCCCAGTTCCATGCCGAGCAGCGGGTGCATGCCCATCAGGCCCTGGAGCAGCACCGCGAGTTCGTCGGCGGTGCGGCGGGCGTCGGTGGAGATCCGCCAGTGCTCGACGATCTCCTCGCCGTCGAACAGACCGAGGACGGTGTGGGTGTTCCCGACGTCGATGGTGAGCAGCATCAGGCGCCGGCCCCGTCGGTGTCGCGGAAGTCCAGGCCGATGTCCAGGATCGTCGGCGAGTGGGTCAGCGCGCCGACGGCCAGGTAGTCCACCCCGGCCTCGGCGTAGGCGCGGGCCGAGTCGAGGGTGAGCCGTCCGGAGGACTCCAGGACCGCGCGCCCGGCGACCAGCGCGACCGCGTCGGCCGTCCGCGCGGGGGTGAAGTTGTCCAGCAGGATCAGGTCCGCGCCCGCGTCCAGCACCTCGGCGGTCTGCTCCATCGTGTCGACCTCGACCTCGATCGGCACGTCCGGGAACGCGTCCCGCACCCGCTTGAACGCCTCGGCCACCCCGCCCGCCGCGATGACGTGGTTGTCCTTGACGAGCGCGGCGTCGGACAGCGAGAACCGGTGGTTGACGCCGCCGCCGCAGCGCACCGCGTACTTCTCCAGGGCGCGCAGGCCCGGGGTCGTCTTGCGGGTGTCGCGGACCTTGGCCTTCGTGCCCTCCAGCACGTCGGCCCAGGCGCGGGTCGCGGTGGCGATGCCGGAGAGCCGGCAGAGCAGGTTGAGGGCGCTGCGCTCGCCGGTGAGGAGGTCACGGGTGCGGGTGGTGACGGTCAGCAGCTTCTGGCCGGGCACGACGCGGTCGCCGTCCTCGACATGCCGCTCGACCTCGAACTCGGACGTGCAGACGATCGACAGGACCGCCTCGGCGACCCGCAGACCGGCCACCACACCGGCCTCGCGGGCGGTGAAGTCACCGGTGGCCATGGCGTCCTCGGCGACCGTGGCCACGGTCGTGACGTCCACCCCGCCGTCCAGGTCCTCCGCGATGGCCAGGTGCGCGATGTCCTCGACCTGGATCGGGTCCAGGCCCGCGTCGGCCAGGAGCTGGGCGAGCGCGGGATCGAGGCCGCACTCCTCGTAGTCCTCGTCCCCGCCGCAGCCGCAGGCGTCCCCGCAGCCGTCCGCGGCAGACGCGGGCGCGCCGATCTGGATCAGCGGTACGTCCACGGGCGTGGGGCGCGGATTCTCTTCGGGCGTGCTCACGGTTACGGCTCCTCGGGAGTGGGGTGGGTGGTGCTCGTCGCTGCGCAGTCTGCTGCCCCGGGCGCGTCCACGGGCCCGAACGCCTCGGTATCCGTCCCACGGAGGACGAGGCTGCGGTCGGAGGTCAGCCGGACGACGAGGTGGCGGCGCCAGTGCTCGTCGTCGCGCTCGGGCCGGTCCTCGCGCCAGTGGCAGCCGCGGGTCTCCTCGCGCTGCCGGGCGGCGGCGACCAGGACCCGGGAGACCAGGAGCAGGTTGGTCGCCTCCCAGGCCTCGACCCCGGGCTCCGCGGTCTTGGGCTCGTCCCCTCCGGCCTTCAGGTAGGCGCTGCGGTGTAGGTCCTCCAGCTCGTCGGCGGCCGTGGTGAGGCTCCGGGCGGAGCGCAGGACTCCGGCGCCGCGCGTCATGATGCGCTGGATCGTGGTCCGGGTCTCGGGGGCCAGCAGCGGGGAGGCCACGGGGGCCCGGTCGACGGCCTCACCCGCGCGGGGGCGCTCGGTGACGATGTCCGCCGCGATGCGCTCGGCGAAGACGAGACCTTCGAGCAGCGAGTTGGACGCCAGCCGGTTCGCGCCGTGCACCCCGGTGCAGGCGGCCTCGCCGCAGGCGTAGAGCCCCGGCACGGTCGTACGTCCCCGCAGGTCGGTGCGGACGCCGCCGGAGGCGTGGTGCGCGGCCGGTGCCACCGGGATCGGCTCGGTGACCGGGTCGATGCCGTGGGCCCGGCAGGCGGCCAGGACGGTCGGGAAGCGCCGCTCCCACATCTCGGCCCCGAAGTGGCGGGCGTCCAGATACATGTGGTCGGTGCCGTGCAGCTGCATCTGGCGGGTGATGCCCTTGGCGACGATGTCGCGCGGGGCCAGCTCCGCCAGCTCGTGCTGTCCGAGCATGAAGCGCGTGCCGTGCGCGTCCACGAGGTGGGCGCCCTCGCCCCGTACCGCCTCGGAGACCAGGGGCTGCTGGCCCTCGGAGCCGGCGCCCAGGAAGAGGACGGTGGGGTGGAACTGGACGAATTCCAGGTCCGAGACCTCCGCGCCGGCCCGCAGCGCCAGCGCCACGCCGTCGGCCGTGGAGACCGCGGGGTTGGTGGTGGCGGAGAAGACCTGGCCCATGCCGCCGGTGGCCAGGACCACGGCCGGGGCGTTGACCGCGCCGACGCCGTCGTGCTGGCCCTCGCCCATGACGTGCAGGGTGACGCCCGCGGTACGGCCTTCGGCGTCGGTGAGCAGGTCGAGCACGAGGGCGTTCTCGATGGTGTGCAGGGCGGCCTCGCGGACCGCTTCGACCAGGGCGCGGGAGATCTCCGCGCCGGTCGCGTCACCGCCCGCGTGGGCGATGCGGCGGCGGTGGTGGCCGCCCTCGCGGGTCAGCGCGATGGACCCGTCGTCGGCGGTGTCGAAGTGGGCGCCGGTCCCGATGAGCCGGCGCACCGCGTCCGGGCCCTCCGTGACCAGGGTCCGCACGGCCGCCTCGTCGCACAGGCCGGCGCCGGCGACCAGGGTGTCGTCCAGGTGCTGTTCGGGGGTGTCGCCCTCGCCGAGCGCGGCGGCGATCCCGCCCTGGGCCCAGCGCGTCGAGCCGTCGTCCAGTCGGGCCTTGGTCACGACGACGGTGGCGAGGCCCGCCGCCGCGCAGCGCAGCGCGGTGGTGAGGCCGGCGACACCGGAGCCGACGACCACGACGTCCGCGTCGATGGCCCAGCCGGGTGCGGGGGCGGTCAGCCGTATTCCGGTCACGGGGTGGCTCCGAGGGTGAGGGGGATGTTGTCGATGAGCCGGGTCGCGCCGACCCGGGCGGCGACGGCGAGGATCGCGTCGCCCGCCGTGCGGTCGTCGGGGATCTCGGTGAAGTCGGCCGGGTCCACCAGCGCCACGTAGTCCAGATCGAGCGGCGGGCTCGCGGCCCCCGCCTCCTGGAGGACCGCGCGGGCGGCGGCGCGCACGACGGCGGGTCCGGTGTCCGGCCGGGCGCGGGCCACCGCCTGGGCGTCGGCCGCGAGGCGGGGTTCGCCGAGCCGGTTGAGCCCGGCGGCCCGGTCCTCGGTCGCCCCGGCGGCCTGCGCGCGGGCGTGCAGCGCCGCTTGCGCGGCGAGCCGGTCGCGGGCGGCGAACAGGGCCCGGGACAGGGCGAGCGCGGTGCGCCGCTCGTGCGGGTCGAGGAAGCGGTTGCGGCTGGAGAGCGCGAGGCCGTCGGGCTCCCGGGCCGTCTCCACTCCGGCGATCTCCACGGGGAAGTTCAGATCGCGCACCATGCGCCGGATCAGCGCCAGCTGCTGGGCGTCCTTCTGCCCGAACAGCGCGACGCCCGGCCGGGTCAGGTGGAGCAGCTTGGCGACGACGGTGAGCATGCCGTCGAAGTGGCCGGGGCGTGCGGCCCCCTCCAGGCGCTCCCCCATCGGCCCCGCCGAGATCCGGACCTGCGGTTCGCCGCCCGGGTAGACCTCGTCGACGGACGGGGCGAAGACCACGTCCGCGCCCGCCGCACCGGCCACGGCGAGGTCGGCGTCGAGCGTGCGGGGGTAGCGGTCGAGGTCGGCTGCCTCGCCGAACTGGAGCGGGTTGACGAAGACCGTGACGACGACCTGCCCGGCCGGGCCGGCGAGCGCGCGGGCGGCGCGGATCAGCGAGGCGTGCCCCTCGTGCAGGGCGCCCATCGTCATGACGACGGCCCGCTTGCCGCCGGGGGCGTACGCGTCCAGTTCGGCGGCGGTGTCCAGCAGCGCCGGGGCGGAGACGGACGCGGTCATCGGGTCTCCTCCGGTCCGGTGCCGGTACTGCCGTCCGCTCCGCCGGGGCCGTCCGGGGCGCCACGGCCGCCGGTACCACCCGGGCCGCGACCGCCCGCCGCTCCGCCGCCGTCCGCCAGGACGCCGAGCAGGTCCTCGGCGAGCTCCGGCTTCAGCAGGCCGTGGGCGAGGGCGCGGTCGGCGGTGGCGCGGGCCATCGCCACGTATCCGGCGACCGTCTGCGGGGCGTGGGCGCGCAGCTCCCCGATGTGCGCGGCGACCGTGCCGGCGTCGCCGCGCGCGACCGGGCCGGTGAGCGCCGCGTCACCGGAGCGCAGGGCGTTGTCCAGAGCGGCGCCGAGCAGGGGGCCGAGCATCCGGTCCGGGGCGGTGACCCCGGCGGTGCGCAGCAGCTCCATCGATTGGGCGACCAGCGTGACCAGGTGGTTCGCGCCGAGGGCGAGCGCCGCGTGGTAGAGCGGACGGGACTCCTCCGCGATCCACTCCGGCTCGCCGCCCATCTCGATGACCAGCGCCTCCGCGGCAAGCCTCAGCTGCTCGGGGGCGGTGACCCCGAAGGAGCAGCCGGCCAGCCGCTGGACGTCCACGGACGTGCCGGTGAACGTCATCGCCGGATGCAGCGCGAGCGGCAGGGCGCCGGCCCGCAGCGCGGGGTCCAGCACCTTCGTCCCGTACCGCCCCGAGGTGTGGACGAGGAGCTGGCCCGGCCGGACCGCTCCCGTCTCGGCGAGGCCCTCGACGAGCCCGGGGAGGGCGTCGTCGGGGACGGTCAGCAGGACGAGATCGGCGCGCGCGAGGACCTCGGCGGGCGTCACGAGGGGGACGTCGGGCAGCAGGGCCGCGGCGCGGCGCACCGAGGCGTCGGAGACCCCCGACACGGCGACCGGGCGGTGTCCGGCGAGGGCCAGGGACGCGGCCAGGGCGGGGCCGACGCGGCCCGCCCCCACCACGCCGACGGTGAGCCGGGCGGGGCGGTCCCTCGCGTCGAGGGGGTCCTTGGGAGCTGTTGCGTTCACGCTGCGATGGCCTTCCGTTCCAGTCCGCGGGGGGTACCGGACGATTCCTCTGCATGCTACGCCAGCGCCCGGTCCGCCCTCCCGGCTGTCCACAGCCTGTGGAAACCTCGCCCGCACGGCTCCGGGGCTGCGGAAACCTGTGGGCAGGCACGGCGTTGTGCGTGATGATCGTCCCATGGCAGACACGAACGCGCAGGTGACGGACGAGGGGGCGGCCGGGGACGACGAGGCCTGGCGGCTGCGCCGCCTCACCGCGTGGCGGCAGGCCGGGCGCGTCCTCTCCCGCATCCCGCAGGACCGCTCGCTCGGCGAACAGCTGGCCTCCCTCACGGCGGACGCGGCGACGGTCACCGACATCGCCCTGCCCGCGGACATCTACGGGGACGCTGTCGTCGCCGAGCTGGAGCAGCGGGTCGCCGGGCTGCTGGGCACGGAGGCCGCCGCGTTCTTCCCGACCGGGACGATGGCGCAGCAGGTCGCGCTGCGCTGCTGGGCCGCCCGCACCGGCGATTCCACCGTCGCGCTGCACCCGCTCGCCCACCCGGAGATGCACGAGGGCGGCGCCCTGGGCGCGGTGAGCGGGCTGCGTACCGTCCACCCCACGTCCGATCCGAGGCTGCCCACCGCCGAGGAGATCCGTGACTTCCCTGAGCCGTTCGGCACGCTGATGCTGGAGCTGCCGCTGCGCGACGCCGGCTTCGTGCTGCCCACCTGGGAGGAGCTGGAGGCCGTGGTGGCCGCCGCCCGTGAGCGGGACGCGGTGGTCCACTTCGACGGGGCCCGGCTGTGGGAGTGCGCCACCCGTTTCGGGCGCGGGCTGCCGGAGATCGCCGCGCTCGCGGACAGCGTGTACGTGTCGTTCTACAAGTCCGTCGGCGGCATCTCCGGGGCCGCGCTGGCCGGTTCCGCCTCGCTGGTCGAGGAGGCCAGGGTCTGGCGGCACCGCTACGGCGGCCGGCTCTTCCAGCAGTTCCCGGCGGCGGTCGCGGCCCTGGCCGGCCTGGACCGGGAGCTGCCGAACCTGCCCGCGTACGTGGCGCACGCGAAGACGGTCGCCGCGGCGTTGGCCGAGGGGTTCACGCAGGCCGGCACGGGCTGGTTCCGGGTACAGCCGGAGCCCCCGCACACCCACCAGTTCCAGGTGTGGCTGCCGTACGGCGCGGACGAGCTGACCGCGGCGTCGGTGCGGCAGGCGGAGGAGACCGGCGTGGTGCTGTTCCGCCGCTGGTTCACGCCGGACACCGGTGCGCCCGGGGTGGCGTTCACCGAGGTGACCGTGGGGCAGGCGGGTCTGGAGTGGACGGCCGACGACGTCCGGAAGGCGCTGGCCGGCTTCCTGGAGCGGGTGCCCCGGAAGGGGTGAGCCGGCCCGGTTCCGGACGCTGATCGACACCGCCCGTCAAACGGCGTCCGGACTGTCACACCCACCCGGCACCATGGACGGGTGAGCGTGACCATCGACATCGCGGGCCTCGACCCCGCCCGCATCGTCTTCGAGACCTCCCCGCTCGTCGAGCTGGGGGTCGCCCTGCACGCGCTCTGCGAACCGGGGCACCACCCGGGCGTGCACGGCTGGGCGACGGCCACCGCCACGGCCCTGGAGCCCGACCTCGCCGACCGGCTGCACGAGGCGGATTTCCTGTGGCGGAACACCTTCTCGGACATCTTCATGCCGTTCGCCGGGGTGCGCGGCGGTGACGGCAGGACGGGCGCCGACCTCGCCGCCGACCTGGACCTGCTGGACCGGCTGGACGACGAGCGGTTCGTCGCCGCGGCCCTGGAGTTCAACTGCGGGGCGTTCCACGGGACCGGCGCGGCCTCCCCGCTCCGCGACGCCGGGACGCGCGCGCGGGCCCTGGAGATGGCGGCGGCGCGCGGCCGGCCGCAGGTGGAGTTCACCCAGCGGCTGCTGGCCGACCCCGACCTCGTACGGCGCCGGCTGCGCCGCCTGTTCGAGGACTGCGACCAGGCGTTCTTCGCGGACACCTGGCAGCGGATCCGGGGCCGGCTCGTGGCCGACGCGCGGCACAAGACGGACCTGCTGCGGCACAAGGGGCTCGCCGAGGCGATACGGGCGGTCTCCCCCGCCCTCGCGGTGTCCGGGGACGGCGGCCGGATCAGCGTCGACAAGCTGACCGAGGGGGCGACCGACGCGACCGACCCCGCCGTCGGGCCGGGGCTCACCCTCATCCCCACCAGCTTCGGCCGGCCCCATCTGATGGTGCTCCACGCCCCGGGCTGGCGTCCGGTGCTCCACTACCCGGTGCACCGCCCCGAGCTGCCCTCGCCCGCCTCCGTCGAGCTGCTCCAGCTGCGGATGGAGGCCCTGGCGCACCCGTTGCGCATGCGGCTGTGCCGGAGCATCGCCCGTTCCCCGTACACGACGGGCGAACTGGCCGACACCAACGGCATCACCTCGCCCGAGGTCTCCCGCCATCTCGCGGTGCTCAAGAAGGCCGGTCTGGTCACGACCCGGCGCCGGGGCCGGTACGTCCTGCACCAGCTCGACCTGACGGTGGTGGCCCGGCTCGGCAGCGACTTCCTGGAGGGAATCCTGCGCTGAGCCGGCCCGCGCCTCAGCCCGCGCCGCCGCCGGCGCGCACGAGCCCCGTCTCGTAGGCGAGGACGACGACCTGTACCCGGTCGCGCAGGGACAGCTTGGTCAGGATGCGGCCGACGTGTGTCTTCACCGTCGCCTCGGAGAGCACCAGACGCCCCGCGATCTCGCCGTTCGACAGGCCCTGGGCGACCAGCAGCATCACCTCGCGTTCGCGTTCGGTGAGCCTGGCGACGTCCTTGTGCTGCGGTTCGGGGTTACCGCTGGGCAGCATCGGCGAGAACCGGTCGAGCAGCCGGCGGGTGGTGGACGGGGCGACGACCGCGTCCCCGCTGTGCACGGAGCGGATCGCGGCGAGCAGCTCGCCCGGCGGCACGTCCTTCAGCATGAAGCCGCTGGCCCCGGCCTTCAGCCCGGAGAACGCGTACTCGTCGAGGTCGAACGTCGTCAGGATCAGCACCTTCGGCGGATCGGGCTGCGCGCAGATCCGGCTGGTGGCCTCGACACCGTCCAGCTTCGGCATGCGTACGTCCATCAGCACCACGTCCACCGCGGTGGAGCGCAGGACCTCGATCGCCTCCGCGCCGTCACCGGCCTCGGCGACCACCTCCATGTCGGGCTGCGCCGCGAGCACCATCCGGAAGCCGGTGCGCAGCAGCGCCTGGTCGTCGACGAGCATCACGCGGATCGCCATGGGGGTCCTTGTCTCCTTCTTCGGTGGGCAGCCTCCGGTGGGCGGCCGGAACGATCTAGTCGGCGGCCTTGAGCGGCAGCAGCGCGCTGATCCGGAAGCCGCCGCCGGGGCGCGGCCCGGCGTCCAGTGTGCCGCCCACCATGCCGACCCGTTCGCGCATGCCGATCATGCCGTGCCCGGCTCCGTCGGCCCCGCCGTCCTCGTACAGCTCGTGCGCGGCGCCCCGGCCGTCGTCCTCGACGAGCAGGCCGAGCCCGTCGTCGAAGTAGACCAGCCGCACGCTGGCCCCGGCGTGCGGGCCACCGTGCTTGCGGGTGTTGGTCAGGGCCTCCTGCACGATGCGGTACGCGGTCAGCTCGACGCTGCTGGGCAGCGGGCGGGCGGTCCCCTCGACCTTGAAGTCCACCGCCAGACCGGCCTTCCTGACCTGGCCGATCAGCTCCTCGATCTGTTCGACGTCGGGCTGCGGGACGTACTCCCCGCTCTCCTGCGCGTCGCCCGTCCGCAGCACGCCCAGCAGCCGCCGCATCTCCGCCAGGGCCTGCCTGCCGGTGCCGGAGATGGTCTCCAGCGCCTTCCGGGCCTGGTCGGGTGCCGCGTCCATGACATAGGCGGCGCCGTCGGCCTGCACCACCATCACCGAGACGTTGTGCGCGACGACGTCGTGGAGCTCGCGGGCGATACGGGCCCGCTCGGCGGCCACCGCCACCTTCGACTGGGCCTCGCGCTCCCGCTCCAGGCGGGCCGCCCGCTCCTCCAGCTGGTCGAAGTAGGCCCGGCGGGTCCGCATCGAGTCACCGAGCACCCAGGCCAGTACGAACGGCACGGTCATCACGACGGCCACGAACACGGCCTGCGCCCAGCTGCTCGACGCCTCGTCCTGGTTCGGCCAGCGGAGCTGGGAGAGCGTGGCCGCGACCAGGCTGCACGCCAGGGCGAGCCGGGAGGCCCAGCGCTCCCCGACGGTGGCCACCGTGTAGGTGATCACCAGCATGGCGAAGTTCGCGACGGTCGGCCGGACGCCGAAGAGCAGCTGGGCCACCCCCATCGCGATGGCGAGCAGCAGCATCTTCTCGGGAGCGCGCCGCCGCAGGGCGACGACGACGCAGAGGCCGATGACGACCGGCGCGATGGCGATGCGCTCCATCGGACCGCCGCGTCCGGTGTCGCCCACCACGATGGTCATGCCGGAGAGCCCGAGGAGGAAGACAGCCCAGAAGCTGTCGACGCCCGTCGGGTGTCTGCGGATGAAATCGTAGAGGCGCTGCACGTAACCCAGCGTAGGGAAGCCCGAGGGGTGCCGGGTCAGCCGAAGGGCCGATCCGGGTCCTGGGACCGTACTCCCCAAGGTGGAGACTGGGGCGCGTGACGGATGAGTGGCGTGGGTGGCAGGAGGCGGCCGAGACCGCCCTGTACGGCGACGAGGGCTTCTACCGGCGCCCCGAGGGCCCGGCGGGCCACTTCCGTACCTCGGTGCACGCCTCCCCCCTGTTCGCGGCCGCCGTCGCCCGGCTGCTGGTCGCGACGGCGGCCGATCTCGGCACCCCGGACGTGGACCTGGTCGACCTGGGCGCGGGGCGCGGGGAGCTGGTGACGGGCGTGCTCGCCGCGCTGCCGGCCGAGGGCGGCGCGGACCTCACCGTACGGGCGTACGCCGTCGAGGTCGCCGCCCGCCCCGAGGGCCTGGACCCGCGCGTGGAGTGGTGCGCGAAGCCGCCGCGCGGGGTGCGGGGGCTGCTGTTCGCCAACGAGTGGCTGGACAACGTGCCGCTGCCGGTCGCCGAGACGGACGCCGGCGGCACCGACCGGTACGTCGAGGTGCGGACCCCGGACGGCGCGGAGCGGCTGGGCGGCCCGGTGGCCGGGGCGGACGCGGCGTGGCTGCGGCGCTGGTGGCCCTCGGCGGGCCCCGGCAGCCGGGCGGAGATCGGCCGCCCCCGCGACGAGGCGTGGGCGGACGCGGTGTCCGCCGTCTCCGCCGGGCTCGCGGTGGCGGTGGACTACACCCACGTACGCGGGGAACGCCCGCCGTACGGGACGCTGACCGGCTTCCGGGCCGGGCGCGAGGTGCGGCCGGTGCCGGACGGCAGCTGCGACCTCACCGCCCATGTGGCCCTGGACGCCTGCGCGGCGGCGGCCGGCCCGGACGCGGAGCTGCGCACCCAGCGCGAGGCGCTGGCGGACCTCGGCGTCAGCGGGGGACGCCCGCCGCTGTCCCTGGCGTCGACGGACCCGGCCGCCTACCTCCGTGCCCTGGCCTCGGCGGGCGAGGCGGCGGAGCTCACGGCCCGGGGCGGCCTGGGCGACTTCGGCTGGCTGAGCCACACGGTCAGCCCCTCCGGCGCGCGTTCCACCCCCTTCGGCGATTGAGGAGCGGGTTGCGGGGCAGCGCCCCGGGCAACGGCGCGGCACGCAATAATCGCCGCATGACGGAGACGACAGTCGGCATCGGCGGCGCGGCGGAAAGCACCGACATGGTGCTCAACATCGGCCCGCAGCACCCCTCCACGCACGGCGTGCTCCGCCTGCGCATCGTCCTGGACGGCGAGCGCGTCCAGCACGCCGAACCGGTCATCGGCTACATGCACCGCGGCGCGGAGAAGCTCTTCGAGGCCCGCGACTACCGCCAGATCATCATGCTCGCCAACCGCCACGACTGGCTGTCCGCGTTCTCCAACGAACTGGGCGTCGTGATGGCCGTCGAGCGCATGCTCGGCATGGAGGTCCCCGAGCGCGCGGTCTGGACCCGCACGCTGCTCGCCGAGCTGAACCGGGTCCTCAACCACCTGATGTTCCTCGGCTCCTACCCGCTGGAACTCGGCGGGATCACCCCGGTGTTCCACGCGTTCCGCGAGCGCGAGGAGCTCCAGGCCGTGATGGAGGAGGTCTCCGGCGGCCGGATGCACTACATGTTCAACCGGGTGGGCGGCCTCAAGGAGGACCTTCCGGCGGGCTGGCTCGGCCGCGCCCGGGACGCCGTCGCCTCGGTCCGTTCCCGGATGGACATCTACGACGGGCTGGTCCTCGGCAACGAGATCTTCCGGGCCCGCACCCGCTCGGTGGGCGTGCTGTCGGCCGGGGCGGTGCACGCGTACGGGGTGTCGGGGCCGATCGCCCGCGCCTCGGGCGTCGACTTCGACCTGCGGCGCGACGAGCCGTATCTCGCGTACGGGGAGCTTCAGGACACCCTGAAGGTCGTCACCCGGACCGAGGGCGACTGCCTGGCCCGGTTCGAGTGCCTGCTGGAGCAGACGCACAACGCCCTGGACCTCGCGGACGCCTGCCTGGACCGGATGGCGGAGCTGGCGCCCGGACCGGTCAACCAGCGGCTGCCCAAGGTCCTCAAGGCCCCCGAGGGCCACACCTACGCCTGGACCGAGAACCCGCTCGGCGTCAACGGCTACTACCTGGTGTCCAAGGGCGAGAAGACCCCGTACCGGCTGAAGCTGCGCTCCGCGTCGTTCAACAACATCCAGGCGCTCACCGAACTGCTGCCGGGCACGCTGGTCGCCGACATGGTGGCGATCCTGGGCTCGCTGTTCTTCGTCGTCGGCGACATCGACAAGTAACCGCCGCGTCCGCCGGAGGCGTTACGAGATCGCGCTGCGCAGCTGGGCCACGTCCAGCTGCTCCGTCTCGTCGTGCGCGGTCAGGTCGATGACCTTGCCGACGGCCCGGTTCTCCGCCGTGCCCGAGCGGTGCGCGGCGAGGGCCTCCTCGCCCACCACGTCGGCCAGGTCCTCGTTCTGCACGGACTCGATGGCGGCGTTCGCCTTCTGCGTACCGAAGAAGTCGAAGCTGCCCTGCGGCACCAGATGACGGCGGGCCGCGGAGTACGGCACGACCGCGCCGGCGGCCGGCACCGGGCGCGGGGCCGGCAGTTCACCGGCGGGCCGGGGCGCGGGCAGGGCGGCGGGGGTGCGGTGCTCCTGACCGTCCCCGGTGCCGGGCGCCCCGGCCGCGGCGTGCTTCCCCCGCGGCTGCCGGCCCTGCGGCTCCCGGCCCTTCGGCTCCTGCCCCTGCCGGGCGCGCTCCGCGAGGATCCGTTCCCGGGTGCTCTCGGCGGTGCGCCGGGCCTTCTGGAGCGCGGCGTTGCGCGTGAGGTCGGCCAGCGCGCGGGCGGCGCGGGCGTACGCGTCCGGGGTCGGGGTGCTGCGCGCCGCGGGCAGTTCGCGGGCCGGGGCAGCCGCCTCGATGGCGAGCCGGCGACGGCTCTCCAGAACGCTGGCCCGCTCGGTCTCGGCGTTGGCGTACCGCCGCAGCAGCGCGGCGTGTTCGCCCCGCAGCCCGGCGAGCTCCACGCGCTTGCGGCGCAGCTTCGTCTCCAGGCGGGCGCGCAGCTCGCGCGACTCCTCCAGCTCGGCTTCGAGCTCCGCCACGCGTTCCTCGGCACGCCACTCGTCACTGGCGCGGGCGCGCGTCAGCTCCGCGACCCGGCGGCCCGCCTCGCGGTCCCAGCCGCGCATCAGGACCGCCCCGGTGCAGGCGGCGGCCGCGGCGGCGGCGACCAGTGCGCGCAGGGCCAGGGGTTCGGCGAGCAGCCAGGCGCCCGCGGCACATACGACCGAGGCTCCGGCGACTGCCGAAGGCGGAAGGATTCTGTGCAGTGGTGGCGAATGGCGATGGCGTCCACGTGGCATGGCCCGAAATTTACCGTGTGTACGGCGGACTTGGGGAGCCGCCCGGCAATCTGTGCCCCGCAAGTTACCTGGCGGCCCCCGAATCCCCTTCCCGGGGACCTTCGCTACTTCTTGATCAGACCCTTCGACTGCAGGTATTCCCGGGCCACATCGGCGGGCTTGGCGCGCTCGGCGTCGACCTTGCGGTTCAGTTGTGCGAGGTCCTCGGTGGTGAGTGCGCCGGTGAGCCTGCCGAGTGCGTCGGCGATGTCCTGCGCTCCGGCGTCCTTGGCGTTGAGGACCGGAAGGACGTTGTCCGCGTTCTGGAGCTTCTTGTCGTCCTCCAGGAACACCAGGTCGTAGGTGTCCAGCACCGCGTCGGTCGTGGTGGTGAGAACGAGCTGGTCCTTGCCGTCCTTGACCGCCTGCTTGGACTGCGGGGTACCGACGCCCTTGGGGTCGATCCCGGTGACGTCGATGCCGTACGTCTTCTTCAGGCCGGGCGCGCAGAAGGGCCGCACCTCGCACTCGTCGCCCGCCGCGACCTTGACCGCGATCTTGGCGGCGCCGAGATCCGAAAGGGTCGTCAGCTTGTTCTTCTCGGCGAATTCCCTGGTGACCGCGAAGGCGTTCTGGTCGACGGCCTTCCCGGCCGGCAGCACCTTCAGCCCGCGCGGCTCGGCGAGCTTCTTCAGCGCGGCGACGGTGGCGGCGGTGTCGCCCGAGGCGACCGGCTTCGACTCGGCGGCCTTCGCCCCGTTCACCTTGGCGTTGAGGAATTCGGCGATCGTCGCGGCATATTCCGGTACGACGTCGATCTCGCCCTTCTCCAACGAAGGTTCGTAGAGTTCACGGTTCTTCACCGTGGTGACCGAGGTGCTGTACCCGGCGTCGCCGAGTATCTGCGCGTACAGCTCCGCGAGCACCTTGGACTCGGTGAAGGCCGCGGCGCCGACGACGAGCGAGCCCTTCTTGCCGGAGTCCTTGTCCCCGGCGGGGGCGCCCTTGTCGTTCTCCAGGCTGTCTCCGCCGCAGGCGGCGAGCGAGCCCGCCAGCGCGATGACGCCGACGACCGCGCCGGCCATACGTGAGGTCCTGCTCATGTTCTTCTCCGTCCACGGCGGCGAGGCCGTATGCGACAAGGGTTATGGGTTGGGTGGGCCGGCCGGGCACTCATGCCGGCCTGCGGCGGCGCAGCGGGGACAGCAGGCGGTCGACGCCCACCAGGACCGCTTCCACCAGCAGGGCGAGCACGGCGACCAGCAGCGCCCCCGCGACCACCTGCGGGGTGTCGTACGTGTTGAAACCGGCGGTGATGATGCGGCCGAGGCCGCCCTGACCGACCATGGCGGCGATCGTCGCCGTGGCCACCACCTGGACCGCGGCCGACCGCAGCCCGGTCATGATGAGCGGGTAGGCCAGCGGAAGCTCGACGCGCAGGAAGAGCTGCCCGCCCGACATCCCCATCCCGCGCGCGGCCTCCGCCACCGAACGGTCCACCTCGGTCATTCCGACATAGGCGTTGGTCAGCAGCGGCGGCACGGCGAACAGCACCAGGGCGATGATCGTCGGTATGTATCCCGCGTTGCGCAGCGGCGAGACCATGAAGAGGGCCAGGACCGCGAAGACGGGGATCGCCCGCCCCACATTGGCCAGGTTGACCGCGAGCGCGCCGCCCTTGCCCCGGTGGCCCAGGTAGAGCGCGACGGGCAGCGCGATGGCGCAGGACAGCGCGAGCGCCACCCCGCTGACGTACAGGTGCTCACCGAGCCGGTGGGCGACCCCGCTCTCCCCCGACCAGTTGGCGCCGGTGGTGAGCCAGGTCCAGGCCTCGCCGAGAACTCCCATGGTCAGACCGCCTTCACCGGGCCGGGCGCGCCCGCGCCGCCGTGCGTGGCGCGTATGCGGGTCCAGGGCGTCAGCAGCCGCTGGAGACCGAGCAGCAGCAGGTCGGCGACGACCGCGAGCAGTACACAGAGCACCGAGGCGGCCAGCACCTGGGCCTTGAAGAAGCTGGGCAGCGCGTCCTCGATGAGGTTGCCCAGGCCGCCCCGGCCGACGATCGAACCGACCGTCGTCAGCGCGACCGTGGACACCGTCGCGATGCGTATCCCCGCCATCAGCGCGGGCAGCGCGAGCGGCAGCTCCACCTCCCACAGCAGGCGGGCCGGTCCGTACCCCATGCCGTGCGCGGCCTCCTTCGCCTCCTGCGGGACCGCTTCGAGACCGGCGAGGATGTTGCGCACGAGGATGGTCAGCGAATACAGCACGAGCCCGGTGACCACGAGCGCGGCCGAGAGGCCGAACACGGGCAGCAGGAGCGAGAACATCGCGAGGGACGGCACGGTGTAGAGCACCGTGGTCAGCCCGAGCACCGGTCCCGCGAACCGCCGGCTGCGGCGCGCGAGGAGCGCCAGCGGGAAGGCCACGGCCACCCCGATCGCGACCGAGACGACGGTGATCCAGATGTGCTGGACCGTCGCGTCCGTCAACTCCTGACTGCGGGAACGGAGATACTCCCCGCAGATCCAGTCGTTCGTCACCAGGCAGTTCTGTGCGGCCATCCGTCCCCCCACCTCCCGATTGCCCACTCGTACTGATGCCGGGCGAGCTTATCCTCGACCACTGACAATCGCCGAGGCCGTTGTATTCCAGCAACATGTCCTTCACAGAACACGCGCGACAATGGGGAACCATGATCCGTTTCGAGCACGTCACCAAGCGGTATGCGGACGGCACCACCGCCGTCGACGACCTTTCCTTCGAGGTCGCCGAGGGTGAACTGGTCACGCTCGTCGGACCGTCGGGCTGCGGCAAGACGACCACCATGAAGATGGTGAACCGGCTGATCGAACCGACCGAGGGCCGGATATTCCTCGACGGGGACGACATATCCGCCATCGACCCCGTCCAACTGCGCCGCCGTATCGGCTATGTGATCCAGCAGGTCGGCCTCTTCCCGCACAAGACGGTCCTGGAGAACACCGCCACCGTTCCCCATCTCCTCGGCTGGAAACGCGGAAAGGGCCGGGCCCGCGCCGCCGAACTCCTCGATCTGGTCGGACTCGATCCTTCCGTTTATGGCGACCGATATCCGGAACAGCTGTCCGGTGGCCAGCGCCAGCGGGTCGGTGTGGCCCGGGCACTCGCCGCCGACCCGCCGGTCCTGCTGATGGACGAACCTTTCGGCGCCGTCGACCCGGTCGTGCGCGAGCACCTTCAGAACGAATTCCTGAAACTCCAGGAACAGGTGCGCAAAACCATCCTGTTCGTCACGCACGACATCGAGGAAGCCGTCCGGCTCGGCGACCGCATCGCCGTCTACGGACAGGGCTCGATCGAGCAGTTCGACTCCCCCGCCACCGTGCTCGGCGCCCCCGCCACCGGCTATGTGGCCGACTTCGTCGGCGCGGACCGCGGCCTCAAGCGGCTCTCGGTCACCCCCGTCGAGGAGAGCGACCTCGACCATCCGCCGGTCGTCCACCTGGACGACCCGCTGGCCGCCGCGACCGAGCGGCTGCGCGCGGAAGGTGCCCGCTGGGCGGTGGTCCTGGACGGCGACGACCACCTGCACGGCTGGATTCCCGCCGACGACGCGCGCAGCGGGGGCAAGGGCACCGTCCGCGACCACGCCCGCCGGATGGAGGCGTGGCTTCCCCTCGGCGCCCCGCTGAAACAGGCCTTCGCCACCATGCTCCAGCACGACGCCGGCTGGATCGCCGTCATCGACGAGGCGGGCGAGGGCCGGTTCCTGGGCGTGCTGACCCCCGCCCGTCTCCACGAGGCGCTGCGCCGCTCGGTCGGCGCGGACGGCCGCTCGGTCCCCCGCGCCGAGGTGGCCGTCGAGAGCGTGACGGGCGTGACGGAGACGTCGGCGGTCTGAGGCGACGCGGGGGCCGCCACCCGTCCCGCGCGCCCGTCGCGCCGGCCCCCGCGCCCCGCACCCGCCCCCGCGTCGTCAGCCCCGCGGTCGTCCGCCGCGGCCCCGCCCGCCTCGTCAGCTCTCGCTGAGCCGGCTGCTCATCCACTCCAGGGCGGCCGGGATCTCCCGGCGCCAGGTGTTGAAGTTGTGCCCGCCGCTGTCCAGCACGATCGAGGACACCCGGGCCGGCTGCTTCACCTTGGCCAGGAACCGCCGTGTGTCGCGGTAGTTCGACTCGCCGTGGCGGGAGGTGGTCACCAGGAACGACGCGTCCGGCTGCGGCAGGTTGTCCAGCGTCCACAGCAGGTCGGCCCGGTGCCGCGCCGCCTCGTCGCCGTGGAAGAGGTCACCGGTCGTCGGGTCCTCGGCCGCCTTGTAGTACGCGGAGAGCCCCGCGCTCGCGGTGTACCTGTCCGGGTGGTGCAGCCCGATCTTCAGGGCGCAGTACCCGCCGGTCGAGTTGCCGATGATGCCCCAGTTGCGGGCGCTCCTGCCGACCCGGTACTCCGCCGAGACCGCCTGCGGCAGGTCCTGGGCGAAGAAGGTCTCCGTCTTCGGACCGCCCTTTATGTCCACGCACTCGGTGTCCCGGGGCGGCGCCAGCGTGGGCCGCAGCATGACCAGGATCATCGGCTGCGCCCGCCCGGCCCGCACCCGGTCGAGTGCCGTACGCGGATAGCGCAGCCCCTTGATGAGGTTCTCCGAGGTGCCCGGGTACCCGGTGAGCACCACGACCGCCGGGAACTTCCGCCGCGCGTAGGCCTCCTGGAAGTACTCCGGCGGCAGATACACGTACGCCGAGCTCTCGATCCCCGAGTGCCGGCCCGCGATCACGACCTTGTCGATCCGGCCGCCCACGGCCGGCCGCGCACCGCCCGGCACGTCCGGCCGCTGCGTCCCCACCCGGACGATGTTCTTCGCGGCGAGCGTCCCGGCCGCGTGGTCGGTGACCACGCCCAGGTCCTGCTGGCGGCCGAGCAGGTCGGCCCAGGAGCCGTAGAAGAGGAAGGAGTTGTTGGCCAGCAGGCCGACGGTGGCGAACACCGCCACCTGGGTGGCCAGCAGCAACCCCACCCGCCCGAGCACCGCGGGGGCGCTGCGCCGGGCGAGCCTCGGCCAGCACCAGATCGTGAGGGTGAACAGCACGACGGCCAGCACGATCGCGAGGATCAGCACTGCCTTGCCCGTAAGGCCCATGACCGGTGAACTTTCTGTAAGGAAATTTCCGGGTTGTGGGTGAACCCACGGCCCGGAAGCCTCGTCCTAGAGGTCGCACATCGTCCGCAGGGCTCCGGCCGCCGGACTCCAGGAATCTCTCGCGGAACCACGGGAAGCGATGTCTGTCACGCTAGATGGGGATAAATCGGGATCGGTTCCGGATCGCGCACGTACGTTCGTGCGCGGACCGAGGCCCGAAGCCGTACCGGCGCTCGTCGGCACCGCCTGCGCGGCCGTCGGGCTGATCGACGTCACCGCCGGGGTGTTCCCCCGGTTCCGGCACAGCCGCATGCACAGCCTGGCCGAGGTGCTCCCCGGAGCCCTCGGCCCCTTCGCCGCGGCCCTCTCACTGAGCGCCGGCGTCCTGCTGCTGCTCCTCGCGCACGGCCTCAAGCGGCGCAAGCGGCGCGCCTGGCGGGCCGCCGTCGTACTGCTCCCGGCCGGAGCGCTGGCCCAGTTCTCCTACCGGCACTCGGTCCTCGGCACCCTCGTGTCACTGACGCTGTGTTACCTGCTGGTGCGCCACCGGAGTGAATTCGCCGCGCTCCCCGACCCGCGCAGCCGCTGGCGGGCCCTGGCCAACTTCGTGCTGCTCGGCGCGGGTTCGCTCGGACTCGGCCTGGTCATCGTCAGCGCCCACCCCCGCCGCCTCGTCGGCAGCCCCAGCATCGCCGACCGCCTCCAGCACGTGCTGTACGGCCTGTTCGGCTTCGAGGGGCCCGTCGACTACGCGGGCGACACCTCCTGGACCGTGGCCTACTCGCTGGGCGCCCTCGGCCTGCTGACCGCCGTCACCACCATCTACCTGGCCTTCCGCCCCGAACACCCGGCCGCCCGCCTCACCGAGGACGACGAGGCCGGGCTGCGCGCCCTGCTGGAGCGGCACGGCGGCCGCGACTCGCTGGGCCACTTCGCGCTCCGCCGCGACAAGGCCGTGGTCTTCTCACCCAGCGGGAAGGCCGCCGTCTGCTACCGCGTGGTCTCCGGCGTGATGCTGGCCAGCGGCGACCCGATCGGTGACGTGGAGGCCTGGCCCGGCGCCATCGAACGCTTCATGGACGAGGCGCGGGCGCACTCCTGGGCCCCGGCCGTCATGGGGTGCAGCGAGACCGGCGGCGAGGTCTGGACCCGCGAGACCGGCCTGGCCGCCCTCGAACTCGGCGACGAGGCGGTGGTGGACGTCGCGGATTTCTCCCTCGCCGGACGCGCGATGCGCAACGTACGCCAGATGGTCAAGCGCATCGAACGCGGCGGCTACGAGACCCGCGTCCGGCGCGTGGCCGACATCTCTGAGGCCGAGCTGGCCCGCATCCGCCGCGCCGCCGCCGACTGGCGCGGCACCGACACCGAACGCGGCTTCTCCATGGCGCTCGGCCGCATCGGCGACAGCGCCGACCAGGACTGCTTCGTCGCCACCGCCCACAAGGCCGACGAGCACGGCGCCGAGTCCCCCTACGGCGACCTGAAGGCCGTGCTCCACTTCGTGCCCTGGGGCACCGACGGCATGTCCCTCGACCTCATGCGCCGCGACCGGTCCGCCGACCCCGGGATGAACGAACTGCTCATCGTCGCCTCCCTCCAGGCCGCGCCCCGCCTGGGCATCACCCGGGTCTCGCTGAACTTCGCGATGTTCCGCTCCGCCCTGGCCCGCGGCGAGAAACTGGGCGCGGGACCGGTCCTGCGGGTCTGGCGCGGACTGCTGATCTTCCTCTCGCGCTGGTTCCAGATCGAGTCGCTGTACAAGTTCAACGCCAAGTTCCGCCCCCGCTGGGAGCCCCGTTTCGTGGTCTACCGCACCGCCCGCGACCTGCCCCGCATCTCGCTCGCCGCGATGCAGGCCGAGGGCTTCGTGAACTTCGCGCTGCCCCGCCCGCTGGCCCGCCGCCTCCCCGTCGGCCCCCGCCGCCCCTGCGCCCACGTACCGCCCCCGGCCGGCGGACAGGGCGCCCGCGCCGCGTAGCCGCGGCCCGTACGGCCGTACCGCGCGGCGTATCAGCGGCCCGTACGGGCCTACGCTGGTCGTATGAGTACGTTGCGTGGACGAGGCACGGTCGAGGGTCTGCCGGAGTGGGACCGCTGCGCGGTCATGGGCGTCGTCAATGTGACCCCCGACTCCTTCTCCGACGGGGGCCGCTGGTTCGACACCACGACGGCCGTCAAGCACGGCCTCGACCTGGTCGGCGAGGGCGCCGACCTGGTCGACGTCGGCGGCGAGTCGACCCGGCCGGGCGCCAGCCGGGTGGACGAGTCCGAGGAGCTGCGCCGGGTGATCCCGGTGGTCCGCGGCCTGGCGTCCGAAGGGGTCACGGTCTCCGTCGACACCATGCGGGCCCGCGTCGCCGAGCGGGCGATCGCCGCCGGCGCGGTCCTGGTCAACGATGTGAGCGGCGGCCAGGCCGACCCGGACATGGTCCCGGTCGTCGCCGCGGCCGGTGCCCCCTTCGTCGTCATGCACTGGCGCGGCTTCAGCGAGTCGATGAACAGCCGGGCGGTGTACGGGGACGTGGTCGCCGAGGTCACCGCGGAGCTGCGGGCCCGGATGGACGCGGTGGTCGCCGGCGGGGTCGCCCCCGAGCGCCTCGTCATCGACCCCGGGCTCGGCTTCGCCAAGGACGCCGCCCACGACCTCGCGCTCCTCGCCCGGCTGGACGCGCTGCACGGCCTCGGCCGCCCCCTCCTGGTCGCCGCGTCCCGCAAGCGGTTCCTCGGCCACGTCCTGGCCGGCGAGGGCGCCCCGCCGCCCGCCCGCGAGCGCGACGCGGCCACTGCGGCCGTCTCCGCGCTCTCCGCCCGCGCCGGCGCCTGGGCCGTCCGTGTCCACGAGGTACGCGCCACCGCCGACGCCGTGCGGGTCGCCCGCGCCATCGAGGGAGCCGCGTGAGCGAGCCGAGGGACGACCACGCGGCGGCCGCCGCCGACATCGCCGCCGTCGAAGGGGCCAACACCGCCTTCTACGAGGCCCTGGAACAGGGCGACCTCGAAGCGCTGACCGCGCTCTGGCTGCCCGGCGAGGACCTCACCGTCTCCTGCGTCCACCCCGGCTGGCCGGTGCTCAGCGGGCGCGGCGAGGTGCTGCGCAGCTACGCGCTGATCATGGCGAACACCGAGTACATCCAGTTCTTCCTGACCGACGTCGGCGTCTCCATGACCGGCGACACCGCCCTGGTGACGTGCACCGAGAACATCCTCAGCGGCGGCCCCGCCGAAGAGGGCAGCTCGCTCGGCCCGCTCGTCGGGCAGCTCGTGGTCGCCACGAATGTGTTCCGCCGCACTCTGGACGGCTGGAAGCTCTGGTCGCACCACGGTTCGCCCGTACTGGCCGAAACCGGTGAGGAAGAGGACGAAGAGACCTCGTCCTGAACGACCCCCGCCCGAATCGGGCACGAAAGACGGCCCACCGGGATTGGAACCGGCCGCATCGGGGTATCAGCGGCTATCTGTCCCGCGCCCGCATGCCCGGCCCCCGAGGGGAAAGGCTGTCGGTGCTCGCAGGTAGATTCGAAATCGGGCACCCGGCCGCCCGCACGCGGCCCCGAGCCCTACGACCAACGACAGCAGGAGTGATTCGCGTGGATCGTGTCGCGCTGCGCGGCCTCAAGGCCCGAGGGCACCATGGCGTCTTCCCCCGGGAACGGGAAGAAGGACAGACGTTCATCGTGGACCTGGTGCTGGGCCTCGACACCCGCCCCGCGGCAGCCGCCGACGACCTGACGAAGACCGTGCACTACGGCGTGGTCGCGGAAGAGGTCGTCGAAGTGGTCCAGGGCGATCCGGTCGACCTGATCGAGACGCTCGCCGAGCGCATCGCCCAGCAGTGCCTCAAGCACGACGGCGTCGAGGAGGTGGAGGTCGTGGTGCACAAGCCGGACGCGCCCATCACCGTCCCGTTCGACGACGTCACCATCACCATCACCCGGAGCCGAGCATGACTGCATTTTCTACCGAAGGGCAGAGCGACCCGACCGTACAGCCGGTACCCGCCTCCGTGGTCGAGCAGGTGGACGCGGCGGACATCACGCTCTCCAACCCCAAACTCGCGGTGCTCTCCCTCGGTTCCAACCTGGGCAACCGCCTGGAGACCCTCCAGGGCGCCATCGACGCCCTGGAGGACACGCCCGGCCTCCGGGTCAAGGCGGTCTCCCCGGTGTACGAGACGGAGCCCTGGGGCGTCGACCCCGGCACCCAGCCCTCGTACTTCAACGCGGTGATCGTCGTGAAGACGACGCTGCCCCCGTCCTCCCTGCTGGAGCGCGGCCAGGCCATCGAGGAAGCCTTCGAACGGGTCCGCGAGGAGCGCTGGGGCCCGCGCACCCTCGACGTCGACATCGTCGCGTACGCCGACGTGGTCTCCGACGACCCCGTCCTCACGCTGCCCCACCCCCGGGCCCGGGAGCGCGCCTTCGTCCTCGCCCCGTGGCACGACGTGGACCCCGAGGCCCAGCTGCCCGGCTCCGGCCCGGTCGCCGAGCTGCTGACCGGTGTCGGGCAGGGCGGCGTCCTCCCCCGGGCCGACCTGGAACTCCGTCTGCCCGAGTAGTCGTTAGGCTCACGGAAGACAGCGGAACGATCACAGACGGCGGAAGGCGGCTCACCCGGTGAAGCAACTACGGCTCGGAGTCCTGGCCGGCCTCTTCGCCGCCGCCGGCGTCCTGTCCTGGGGCGCCGCCCGCCTCTGGGACTCCTACGGCACCCTGCCCAGCGTGCCGCTGGCCGCGCCCATCGTGCTCGCGGTGATCGCCGTCGTCCTGCTGGCTACGGCCCTGTCCATCCGCTCCCGGCTGCGCGCCCAGCGCGAGCGCCGGCCGGGAGCGAAGGGCGTCGAGCCGCTGATGGCGGCCCGCGCCCTGGTCTTCGCCCAGGCCAGCGCCCTCGTCGTCGCCCTGGTCGCCGGGATGTACGGCGGCACGGGCGTCTTCCTGCTCGGCTCCCTCGACATCCCGCCCCGCCGCGACCAGGCGATCTACGCCGGTTTCTCGGTCCTGGCCGGCATCGGCGTCATCGCCGCCGCCCTGTTCCTGGAGCACGTCTGCAAGCTCCCGGACGACAAGGACGACAACACCGGCGCGGCGGCGGCGTAGGAAAGGGGACGCCGGGCGTCAGCGCGCCATGATCAGGCTCATGGCCTCGGCGCGCGTCGCGGGGTCCCGCAGCTGCCCGCGCACGGCCGAGGTCAGCGTCTTCGCCCCGGGCTTGCGGATGCCCCGCATCGACATGCACATGTGCTCGCACTCGATGACGACGATCACGCCGCGCGGCTCCAGGATCTCCATCAGGGACTCGGCGACCTGCGTGGTCAGCCGCTCCTGCACCTGCGGCCGGCGGGCGTAGACGTCCACCAGCCGGGCCAGCTTCGAGAGCCCGGTGATCTTGCCGCTGGTGGCCGGGATGTACCCGACGTGCGCCACCCCGCGAAACGGGACCAGGTGGTGCTCACAGGTGCTGAACACCTCGATGTCCTTGACCAGCACCATCTCGTCGTGGCCCAGGTCGAACGTGGTCGTCAGGACGTCCTCGGGCTCCTGGTACAGGCCCGCGAATATCTCCTTGTACGCCCGCGCCACGCGCCCCGGGGTCTCCCGCAGACCCTCGCGGTCCGGGTCCTCGCCGACGGCGACGAGCAGCTCCCGGACAGCGGCCTCGGCACGCTTCTCGTCGAACTCGCCGATCGGTCCCTGGCCGTCCAGCGTCACCGGGTCGGTCATGTGTGCCTCGTTCCTCGAACTGTCACTGCGGGGGCATTCGCGCAGGTGTACGGAAAAGCCGCGCCCCCAACAGGCTAGAACCTGGGGGGCGCGGCATCCATTCCGGGCCCGGTGGGAGCCCCGTGACAGGGGACACACCGGGTCGGTGACTAGCTCTCGGGCCGCTCCTCGGGGATCGACTCGACGGCCGGAACGGTGTCCGTGACCGAGCCGTTCGCCGTGCTCGCGCCGTTGGTCAGGGCGAGCTCCTTCGGGGAGAGCACCGGCGGGCGGGTGGACGGCGTACGCCGGGAGGAACCGGTCCACGCGGGGCGGGCCGGGCGCTTGACGATCGGAGCGAAGATCTCGGCGATCTCGGCCTTGCCCAGGGTCTCCTTCTCCAGGAGCTGGAGGACCAGGGCGTCCAGCACGTCGCGGTTCTCGACGAGGATCTCCCACGCGTCGTTGTGCGCGGTCTCGATGAGCTTCTTGACCTCTTCGTCGACCAGCGCGGCGACCTCTTCCGAGTAGTCGCGCTGGTGGCCCATCTCGCGGCCCACGAAGGGTTCGGTGTTGTCGCCGCCGAACTTGATCGCGCCGAGCCGCTCCGTCATGCCGTACTGCGTGACCATCGCGCGGGCCGTTGCCGTGGCCTTCTCGATGTCGTTCGCGGCGCCGGTGGTCGGGTCGTGGAAGACCAGCTCCTCGGCCGCGCGCCCGCCCAGCATGTACGCCAGCTGGTCGAGCATCTCGTTGCGCGTCGTGGAGTACTTGTCCTCCTCCGGGAGCACCATCGTGTAACCGAGGGCGCGGCCGCGGGAGAGGATCGTGATCTTGTGGACCGGGTCCGACTGGGGAGAGGCCGCCGCGACCAGGGCGTGTCCGCCCTCGTGGTACGCGGTGATCTTCTTCTCCTTCTCGGACATGATCCGGGTCCGCTTCTGCGGGCCCGCCACGACGCGGTCGATGGCCTCGTCGAGCATCTCGTTGTCGATGAGCTTCTTGTTGCTGCGCGCCGTGAGGAGCGCCGCTTCGTTCAGCACGTTCGACAGGTCGGCGCCGGTGAAGCCGGGGGTGCGGCGGGCGACGGCGCCGAGATCGACGTCCGGGGCGACCGGCTTGCCCTTCTGGTGGACCTTGAGGATCTCCAGACGGCCCAGCATGTCCGGGCGGTCGACGGCGATCTGCCGGTCGAAGCGGCCCGGACGCAGCAGCGCCGGGTCGAGGATGTCCGGCCGGTTCGTGGCGGCGATCAGGATGACGCCACCCTTCACGTCGAAGCCGTCCATCTCCACGAGCAGCTGGTTCAGCGTCTGCTCGCGCTCGTCGTGGCCGCCGCCCATGCCGGCGCCGCGGTGGCGTCCGACGGCGTCGATCTCGTCGACGAAGACGATCGCCGGGGCGTTCGCCTTGGCCTGCTCGAAGAGGTCACGGACCCGGGAGGCACCGACACCGACGAACATCTCGACGAAGTCGGAACCGGAGATCGAGTAGAACGGGACGCCCGCCTCACCGGCGACGGCGCGCGCGAGCAGCGTCTTGCCCGTACCGGGGGGCCCGTACAGCAGCACGCCCTTGGGGATCTTGGCGCCGACGGCCTGGAACTTCGCCGGTTCCTGGAGGAACTCCTTGATCTCGTGGAGCTCCTCGACCGCCTCTTCCGAGCCCGCCACGTCGGCGAACGTCGTCTTCGGGGTGTCCTTGGTGATCAGCTTGGCCTTGGACTTGCCGAACTGCATGACCTTGGAGCCGCCACCCTGCATCTGATTCATCAGGAACAGGAAGACGACCACGATGAGGACGAACGGCAGCAGCGAGAAGAGGATCGAGACGAACGGGGACTGCTTCGACGGCGAGACGGTGTAACCCTTCTCGATGTCACCGCTCTCGAACTTCTTCTGCAGCATGTCGGCGAGCTGGACGCCCTGATTGCCGATGTAGCTCGCCT
This sequence comes from Streptomyces sp. Mut1, assembly GCF_030719295.1. NCBI lineage: Bacteria > Bacillati > Actinomycetota > Actinomycetes > Kitasatosporales > Streptomycetaceae > Streptomyces > Streptomyces castrisilvae. The sequence goes on from NZ_CP120997.1 coordinate 3,409,955, forward strand.
GGAACTTGCTGCCGGACTCGTCGGCCAGCTTCTGGCCGTCCTTCATCTCAATCTTGAGGATTTGATCGTCACCGGTGGTCAGCTTGGCCTGCTCCACCTGGTTCTTGCTGATCGCCTGGATCACCTGGCCGGTGTCCACCGTCTTGTAGCCGCCGCCCGAGCCGACGACATTCATCAACACGACCACGGCGAGGACGGCCAGCACGATCCACATGACCGGCCCACGGAAGTATCGCTTCACGTCCATCCATACGGAGCGAAGTCGCCCCGTCCCTCCTGCCCGTAGGTAAATGCTGCTGTGAGTAAAGACTGTTCCTCGGACGGTACCCCAGCATTGGCACCGGCGTCCGCCTCGGACGTCCGGCGAACCCGCCTTCGAAGGCTCAACGGCGGGAGGCCTGTGAGGGTTCCCGGAGTCCGCGGCAGCGGGGCCGCGGGCCCTCAGCCTCCGTAGACGTGCGGAGCGAGCGTTCCGACGAAGGGGAGGTTGCGGTACTTCTCCGCGTAGTCCAGCCCGTAACCGACGACGAACTCGTTGGGGATGTCGAAGCCGACCCATTTGCAGTCGAGCGCGACCTTCGCCGCGTCCGGCTTGCGCAGCAGGGTGCAGATCTCCAGCGACGCCGGCTCGCGCGAGCCGAGGTTCGACATCAGCCAGGACAGGGTCAGGCCCGAGTCGATGATGTCCTCGACGATCAGGACGTGCTTGCCCTTGATGTCGGTGTCCAGGTCCTTGAGGATCCGGACGACACCCGAGGACTGGGTGCCCGCGCCGTACGAGGAGACGGCCATCCAGTCCATCGTGACGGGGGTGGACAGCGCGCGCGCCAGGTCCGCCATGACCATGACCGCGCCCTTGAGGACTCCGACGAGGAGCAGGTCCCTGCCGGCGTACTCCGCGTCGATCTTCGCGGCGAGCTCGGTGAGCTTCGCGTCGATCTCTTCCTTGGTGAGGAGCACCGACTGGAGGTCGGCGCCCATGTCCTTCTCGTTCACCCGCGTCTCTTTCTGTGCCTGCCGGGTCCGGGATGGAGTCCCGGGCCTGCGCGGCGATCGCCCTGCGTGTCAGCCGCTTGTGCTCAGCTCTGCCGGATGACCAGTCTGCCACCCTGGCGCAGGGCTTCGACGCGGCCGGGGAGGTTGATGGCCTGCTGGCCGCGCCAGCCGGTGACGAGGCGGTCGATTTCCTCGATGTGCCGGGCGAACAGCGAACCGGCCGGTGAACCCGCCTCTATGGCGGCCCGGCGCAGCACCCGGCGGCGTACCGCGGGGGGCAGCGCGTACAGCTTGGCGCACTCCAGACGGCCCGCGTCGTCGCGTACGTCACGGTCGGCGGCCGCGGCCCAGGTGTCCAGGGCGTCGGCGTCGTCGCGGGAGAGCTGCGCCGTACGGGCGAGTGCTTCGACGACGCCCTTGCCGAGGGCCTTCTCCAGGGCGGGCAGGCCCTCGTGGCGCAGCCGGGAGCGGGTGTAGGCGGGGTCGACGTTGTGCGGGTCGTCCCAGACGGGCAGGGACTGGGCCAGGCACGCGGTGCGGGCGGTCTGGCGGTCGAGGTGGAGGAAGGGGCGGCGGTAGCGGCCGGCCGGGCCCGAGGCGGCGGCCATGCCGGACAGGGAGCGGATGCCGGAGCCGCGGGCGAGGCCCAGCAGGACGGTCTCGGCCTGGTCGTCGCGGGTGTGGCCGAGCAGGACGGCGGCGGCGCCGTGGCGTTCGGCGGCGGCGTCGAGGGCGGCGTAGCGGGCGTCGCGGGCGGCGGCCTCGGGGCCTCCCTCGCGGCCGACGCGGACGGCGACGGCTTCGGCGGGGCCGAGGTCCATGGCGGCGAGCCGGGTGGCGACCTCGGTGGCGCGGATGTCGGAGCCGTCCTGGAGGCCGTGGTCGACGGTGACGCCGCCGGCCCGGACGGGGAGTTTGCGGGCCTCGAAGGCGAGGGCGGAGGCGAGCGCCATGGAATCGGCGCCTCCGGAGCATGCCACGAGCACCAGAGGGGTATCGGCTCGTTCGGGGAGGGCGGTGCGGCGGCTGCCCGCTCCGGCCTGTGCGAGCTCGGGGTGCGGGGCGTGCCCGGCGCGTTCGGTCTGTTCGGCGTGTTCGGCGATGACGTCGTGGAGTACGCGGCGGACCGCCAGGCGTATCGCCGCGACCGCAGGATGGGGACCCATGTCCGGTGCCCTTCGTGAAGTTCTTCGGGGGATGGCTCGGAGTGCCGGACGAGAAGGAGTGCCGTCACTCAGAGTGCGTCGATGGTGACAGAGCAATGCCGTTCATCGAGCATTGCACGCCTTCCCATGCCCCCACGGTCCCTCGGATGGGTGATTACCGGCGCGTTGCCTTCGGGTCCCGGGCCCGCGCACGGGCCGGGCTCACGACTCTGCCTTACGGTGCACCCGCGCGATCCAGTCCTCGGGCGCGGCGATCTCGGCCTTGGTCGGGAGGGTGTTGGGAGAGGTCCACACGCGGTTGAAGCCGTCCATGCCGACCTTGTCGACCACAGCGCGCACGAACCGCTCGCCGTCCCGGTACTGGCGCAGCTTGGCGTCGAGCCCCAGCAGCTTGCGCAGCGCCTGGTCCAGCCGGCTCGCGCCGCGGGCCCTGCGCTGCTGGAACTTCTCGCGGATCTCGCCGACGGAGGACACCACCTCGGGGCCGACGCCGTCCATCACGTAGTCGGCGTGCCCCTCCAGCAGGGACATCACGGCGGTGAGGCGGCCGAGGATCTCGCGCTGGGCGGGGGTCTGGACGAGCTCGACCAGGCTGCGGCCGCCGTCCTCGCCCTCCTCGCCCTCGGGGCTCCCTCCGGCGAGTGACTGGACGGCCTCGCGCAGCCGCTCCAGGAAAGTCATCGGGTCGACGTCGGTCTCGTCCAGGAAGGACTGGATCTCGCCCTGGAGGTGGTCGCGGAGCCAGGGCACCGCGGTGAACTGGGTGCGGTGGGTCTCCTCGTGGAGGGCGACCCAGAGGCGGAAGTCGTGCGGGTCGACATCGAGCTCGCGCTCGACGTGCACGATGTTCGGCGCCACCAGCAGGAGCCGGCCGCCGCCGTCGGCGGACGCGGGCAGTTCGCGGGTGGCGGGGGCGAAGGTCTCGTACTGGCCGAGGACGCGCGAGGCCAGGAAGGACAGCAGCATCCCGACCTCGACGCCGGTGACCTTGGAGCCGACCGCGCCGAGCACGGCACCGCCCGCGCCGCCGCCGCGCCGTTCCTCCATCTTCTCCAGGAGGGGGCGCAGCAGTTCGCGGAAGCCCGCGACGTTCGCCTTGATCCAGCCCGTGCGGTCGACGACCAGGACGGGGGTGTCCTCCGGTTCGGTCCCTTCGGGGATCATCCGGGTGAAGGAACGGACGTGCTCCTCCGCGGCCTTCGCGTGCCTGCGCAGCTCCGCGACGACTTCGCGGGCCTCCTCGCGGCTGATCTCGGGGCCCGGCCGCACAAGCCGGGTCGCGGTCGCGACCGCGAGGTTCCAGTCGACCATCCCTGCACCACCGATGCTCGTCATGCGTCAACCGTACGTGCTCGGGCCCATGAACGAGGAGGTGTTGACGGGGTCATCGCTCGCCGGCGGCGAGTGCGGTGGCGAGTTTGTCGAGGGCTGCCTGGGCCTCGGAGGGGGCGGTGGTGCCGGAGGCCAGGAAGGCGAAGGCGAGGAGCCTGCCGCGGGTGTCGACCACCGTGCCGGCGAGGCTGTTGACGCCGGTCAGGGTGCCGGTCTTGGCGCGGATGAAGCCGGTGCCTCCGGCCTTCGTGGTGTAGCGGCCGCTGAGCGTGCCGCTGAATCCGGCCACCGGGAGGCCGGTGAGGACGGGGCGCAGTTCGGGGTGGCCGGGGTCGGCCGCGCGGGCGAGGAGACCGGCCAGCAGGGCGGCGGTGACCTTGTCCTTGCGGTTGAGCCCGCTGCCGTCGGCGATGTTCACGCCCGTGAGGGGCAGCCGGAGCTTCTTGAGCTGGGCGGTGACGGCCCGTCGGCCGCCGTCGAAGTCGGCGGGTTCGCCGGCGGCGACGGCGGTCTGCCGGGCGAGTGCCTCGGCGATGTCGTTGTCGCTGTTGGTGAGTGCCCGTTCGACCAGGCCGGAGAGCGGGGCGGACAGATGCGTGGCGACCGTACGGGAGGTCTTGGCGGCGCGGCCGGCGGCGGGGTCGGCCCCGGTGGTGATCCCGGCGTCGTCCAGGAGCGCGGCGAAGGTGCGGGCGGCGTCCCCGGCCGGGTCCTCGCTGCGCGGGGCGGGGCCGCTGGAGGAGTCGTCCTGGCGGCCCTCGTTCAGCATCAGGGCGCTCATCGGAGCGATGTTCTCGTTGGGGCCGATCGGGTGGTGCGAGGGCCCCGTGTAGCCGGAGGTGTCGTAGCGGAGCCGTACGGAGGTGACCTTGCCGGCCTTCAGGGCGCGGGCGGTGCCGGCGGCCAGGGTGCGCAGGGCGGCCTTGTCGAGGGTGGGGTCGCCGCCGCCGACGAGGGTGACGGTGCGCAGGTCGGCGGAGGCGCGGACGGTGGTGGGGATGCGGTGGTCGGGGCCGAGCGCGCTCAGGGCGGCGACGGTGGTGGCGATCTTGACGGTGGACGCGGGTGTCATGGGGGCGTCGGCCCCCTTGCCGTACAGCCGCCTGCCGGTGGCGGTGTCGATGACGACGGCGGCACGCCGGTCGCCGAGCGCGTCGTTCTTCAGCAGCGGGTCCAGGACGGCGCGCAGGTCGGGCGTCGCGCCGGCCGGGGCGTCCTGGACGGTGGTGCCGAGGGCGGCGAGGACGGCCGGGGCGCTGGGGGCGGGGGCGGGGCCCGAGGGGTCGCCGGGCACGTGATGTGCGCCACCTGTACGGGCGCGGGCGGCCGCCCAGTCCTGCTCGGCCTTACGCTGACCCGAGTCCCAGGGGCCGGCGGCGAGGACCGCGCCGGCCGCGAGCGCCAGACCGGCGACGGCGGAGACGGCCGTGAACTGCCAGTTGTTCAGTCCGCCCCGCACGCCCAGGCGGCCCGCGAGGGATCCGCCCGGCCCGCCGGGCGGGTCGATCGACGGTCTTTCCACCGGCTCGGCCACCGTTGACCAGCCCCTTTCGCGAGCACACATCTGCGTGAGGGACACTTAACCACCAGTCGTATGTGTTGATCATGGAGGAGCCACCCGTGGAGTTCGACGTCGTTATCGAGATCCCGAAGGGTTCGCGCAACAAGTACGAGGTGGATCACGAGACCGGCCGGATTCGTCTGGACCGTCGGCTCTTCACCTCGACCAGCTACCCGGCGGACTACGGCTTCGTCGAGAACACCCTCGGCGAGGACGGCGACCCGCTGGACGCGCTGGTCATCCTGGAGGAACCGACGTTCCCGGGCTGCCTCATCAAGTGCCGCGCGATCGGCATGTTCCGGATGACCGACGAGGCCGGCGGCGACGACAAGCTGCTCTGCGTCCCGGCGTCCGACCCCCGGGTGGAGCACCTGCAGGACATCCAGCACGTGTCGGAGTTCGACCGCCTGGAGATCCAGCACTTCTTCGAGGTGTACAAGGACCTGGAGCCGGGCAAGTCCGTCGAGGGCGCCGACTGGGTCGGCCGCGCCGAGGCGGAGGCCGAGATCGAGGCCTCCCGCAAGCGTCTTGAGTCGCACGGCGCGCACTGACGTTCCGTTCGCGGAAACGGACCACTGAACGGGCGGTACTCCTTCACGGGTGTGCCGCCCGTTTCGTGTGCGCTCCCATGGGCGTGGCCATACTGGGCAGGAGCGCAGCCGAGGACGCGCAGCCGATGAGGAGCGAGGGCGAGTGGTGGCGGAACCGGGCGGGCCCGATGACGAGAAGCCCCAGTCCGACGAGGCGCGCAGTGCCTTCTCCGTGCCTGCCGGTACGGACCGTCCCGCGCCGCCGTCGGAGGAGGACCACCCGACGTCGGAGTTCGCGCTTCCGGCCGGTCTGACGCCCGAGCCGCAGGGTCCGGACTCCGGTTCCGGGTCGGAGACGACCGGTTCGGCGTTCGCCCTGCCGAGCACGTACAGCGTGCGGGACTCCCCGCCGGCGTTCACTCCGGCGCACGGCATCCCGATGGTCCGGCTGACCAAGGAGGCGCCCTGGCAGGACCGGATGCGCACGATGCTGCGGATGCCGGTCGCCGAGCGCCCGGCGCCGGAGCCGGTCCAGCGGCACGACGAGGCGGGGCCCGCGGTGCCGCGCGTGCTCGACCTGACGCTGCGTATCGGGGAGCTGCTGCTCGCGGGCGGTGAGGGCGCCGAGGACGTCGAGGCGGCGATGTTCGCGGTGACGCGCAGCTATGGCCTCGACCGCTGCGAGCCGACCGTGACGTTCACGCTGCTGTCCATCTCGCACCAGCCGTCGCTGGTGGACGACCCGGTGACGGCGAGCCGTACGGTACGCCGCCGGGGCACCGACTACACCCGGCTGGCGGCGGTCTTCCGGCTCATCGACGACATCACCACGGTCGAGGGCGAGGTCTCCCTCGAAGAGGCCTACCGGCGCCTCGCGGAGATCCGCCGCAACCGGCACCCGTATCCCGGCTGGGTGCTCACGCTGGCCGCTGGCGGGCTGGCCGGTGCGGCGTCCGTGCTGGTCGGCGGCGGCCCGCTGGTGTTCGTGATCGCGGCGCTCGGCGCGATGCTCGGCGACCGGCTGGCCTGGCTGTGTGCGGGGCGCGGGCTGCCGGAGTTCTACCAGTTCGTGGTGGCGGCGATGCCGCCCGCCGCGATGGGGGTGGCGCTGACGCTGACCCACTGGTCGGACGTACGGCCGTCGGCGGTGATCACCGGTGGGCTGTTCGCCCTGCTGCCGGGGCGGGCGCTGGTGGCGGGCGTGCAGGACGGGCTGACCGGGTACTACATCACGGCGGCGGCGCGGCTGCTCGAAGTCATGTACTTCTTCATCGCCATCGTCACCGGGGTGCTGCTGGCGCTCTACGGGGGCCTTCAACTGGGCGCGGAGCTGGACCCGGAGGCGCGGTTCATCACGCACGACCGGCCGGTGACCCAGATCCTGGCGTCGATGGTGCTGACCCTGTCGTTCGCGATCCTGCTCCAGCAGGAGCGGGCGACGGTGCTCGCGGTGACCCTGAACGGCGCGGTGGCGTGGATCGTCTTCGGGGCGATGGCCCGGACGGGCCATCTGTCGGCGGTGGCCGCGACGGCGGCGGCCGCCGGGCTCGTCGGGCTGTTCGGGCAGTTGTTCTCGCGCTACCGCTACACCTCGTCGCTGCCCTTCATCACGGCCGCGATCGGGCCGCTGCTGCCCGGTTCGGCGACGTACTTCGGGCTGCTGGGCGTCGCGCAGAACGAGCTGGACCGGGGGCTGGCCTCGCTGTCGACCGCGGTGGCGACGGCTCTGGCCATCGCCATCGGGGTGAACCTGGGGAGCGAGATCTCCCGGCTGTTCATGCGGGTGCCGGGCGCGGTCGGCGGCGCGAACCGCCGCGCGGCCAAGCGGACGCGCGGCTTCTGACCCGGCCGGTGCGCCGGGGCGGGGGTCAGCGCTTGGCGTGCCGGCCGCGGCGGCCGGCGGCCTGGTCCTGGGACGGCAGCTCGCCGTCACCGGTGTCCGCCGCCTCCTTCTTCGCCTTGCCGCGGGCGCGCAGGAACTCGATGGCGATCGGCACGACCGAGATCAGCACGATCAGGACGAGCATCGCCTCGATGTTCTTGTGCACGAACTCGACGTTGCCGAGGGCCGCGCCGAGGAGCGTCACGCCGACGCCCCACAGCACGCCGCCGATGACGTTGAACACGATGAACGAGCGGTAGTTCATCCGGCTGACCCCGGCGATGATCGGGGTGAACGTCCGCACGATGGGCACGAAGCGGGCCAGGATCAGCGACTTCGGGCCGTGCTTCTCGAAGAACTCGTGGGCCTTCTCGACGTTCTCCTGCTTGAACAGGCGCGAGTCGGGCCGGCTGAAGAGCGAGGGCCCGACCTTGCGGCCGAAGAGGTATCCCACCTGGTCGCCGATGATCGCCGCCAGTGCCACCAGGACGCAGACCAGCCACAGCGGGGTATGCAGCTTCTCCGTCGTCACCAGCAGGCCCGTGGTGAACAGCAGGGAGTCACCGGGCAGGAAGAAACCGATCAGGAGCCCGGACTCGGCGAAGACGATGGCCAGCACGCCGGCCAGGCCGAACTGGCCGATGAGATAGTCCGGGTCCAGCCAGCTCGGTCCGAGCGCAAGCGTATTCAAGGGTCCGGGCTCCAGGATGAGGTCGATAAGCGGCTGCGTGGCCGCCCAAAGCTATCAACGCGGCGCGGCGCCTCCGGGTTCCACCGGCCCCTGTGGAGATGCACAGGGGATGAACCGGGGCAAAAATCGGTCCCAGGAGGTGCCATCCATGGGTATCGAGGATTACGGCGGCGGCCAGGCGGCCCAGGCCGACGTGCTGGTCGTCACCACGAACGACGTCCCGGGCCACCAGGTGACGCAGGTCATCGGCGAGGTGTTCGGCCTGACGGTCAGGTCCCGTCACCTCGGCAGCCAGATCGGCGCCGGTCTCAAGTCCATGATCGGCGGCGAGCTGAAGGGGCTGACCAAGACGCTCGTCGAGACCCGCAACCAGGCCATGGAACGGCTGGTCGAGCAGGCGAGGGCGCGCGGCGCCAACGCGGTGCTGATGATGCGGTTCGACGTGACCGAGGCGGCGGACGTGGGCACGGAGGTCTGCGCGTACGGCACGGCCGCGGTGATCAGCCGGTCCTGAGCCGGGCGCGCCGCGGGGGCGGGGCTCCCCGCCCCCGTGACGGACCCGTACCGTCTACTCCCGGCGCCCCGCGTTGGCGTCGATCGCCTCGCGCAGGTGCTCGGCCAGCCCCGGCCGCATCGACTCGTAGAACGCCTTGAACCGCGGGTCGGCGACGTACATCTCGCCGAGGCACCGGTGCATCTCGTAGCCGCACTCGTAGAACCAGCCCGAGATGTGGAGCCGGTGCTCCTCGGCCATGTCCATGGCCCGCTCACCGGTCGCCGGCTCACCTGCCTCCATCAGCGCCTGGTAGCGCTCGGCCCAGGAGTCGGCCTCGGCCTTCATCCGCTGCCAGTCCTCCTTGGTGTAGCCGGCGGCCCGGCGCTGCGACTCGGCGTAGGTGTCGGTGCCGCCCCAGCGGCGTTCGGCCTCCTCGGCGTACTGCTCCGGGTCCTTGTCCCCGAAGACCTCGAACTTCTCCTCGGGCGTGAGGTTGATGCCCATCCTTCGTGCCTCCATGGCTGTCTCGACGGCGGCGGCCATCCGCTGGAGTTCGGCGATCCGGTGCGACAGCAGCGCGTGCTGCCTGCGCAGATGCTTCTGCGGGTCCGCGTCCGGGTCGTCGAGCAGGGCCGCGATCTCGTCGAGCGGGAAGCCGAGCTCCCGGTAGAACAGGATCTGCTGCAACCGGTCGAGGTCGGCGTCGTTGTAGCGCCGGTGGCCCGCGTGGCTGCGCCCGCTCGGTGAGAGCAGGCCGATGGAGTCGTAGTGGTGCAGCGTGCGCACCGTGACCCCGGCGAATCCGGCGACCTCTCCCACGGAGTGCTCCATGGCTCCCCGCTCCTTCCTGTGTGGGTACGTGTCCGAGCCTGGGTCCTGACGTCGCGTGAGGTGCAAGCCGGAAGGCAAGGACGAACCGCGCCTTTTGAAGTCTTCTGCGGCTTTTACGTCGCTATGGTGTGCGCGTGTCCACCGATACCGCCGTCGCCGCCGAGCCGGCCCCCGCGCGCCGGCTGCTCGCGCTCATCGTGCCCGCCCTGGCCGTCGGCGTGGTCTCGGCGCTCGTCCTGCTCGGCGTCAGCCTGCTCGCGGAGAAGTTGCAGGACGTGCTCTGGGAGACACTGCCCGACGCGCTTTCGGTCGGGCGGTACTCCTCGCTGTGGATGATCGTGATGCTCACCGCGACCGGCCTGGTGACCGGTCTGGTCATCCGGGCGGTACCCGGGCGCGCCGGTCCGGACCCGGCGACCATGGGGCTGATCGACCCGCCGCTGCCGCCGCATGTGGTCCCGGGGCTCCTGGTGGTGACCGTCCTGGCGCTGGCGGGCGGGGTCAGCCTGGGCCCGGAGAACCCGATCACCGCCGCCAACATCGCGCTGGCCGCCTGGGCCGGCCGCCGCCTCGCGCCCGGCGCGCCCGGTGAGCTGTGGCTCGCGCTCGCCGTCGCCGGCACCATCGGCGCGCTGTTCGGCACCCCGGTGGCCGCCGCGCTGATCCTCACCGAGTCGCTGGCCACCGCCCCCGGCCGGGGCGCGCTCTGGGACAAGCTGTTCGCACCGCTCGCGGCCGGCGCCGCCGGGTCCCTCACCATGACGCTGGCCGCCCACCCCAGCTTCGACCTGTCCCTGCCCGCGTACGGGCCCCCGCACTGGGGCGACCTGCTCGCCGCCCTCGTGATCGCGTCCGCCGGAGCGGTGCTCGGCCTCGCGGCGGTGTACGCCTTCCCGCCGGCGCACCGCGCCTTCCGGGCCCTGCCGTACCCCGTCCTGGCGCTGACCCTGGGCGGGCTGCTGCTCGGCCTGCTCGGGGCGCTGGGCGGGCATCTCACCCTGTTCAAGGGGCTGGACGAGGTGAAGACGATCGCCGCCGACCCGGACGGGCGGTCGGCCGCCGAATTCGGGGCGATGGCCGTGGTGAAGACGGCCGCCCTGGTGATCGCGGCGACCTGCGGCTTCCGGGGCGGCCGGATCTTCCCCGCGGTGTTCACCGGCGTCGCGCTCGGCCTGTGCGCGCACGCGCTCGTCGACGCGGTGCCGGTGGCGCTCGCGGTGACCTGCTCGGTCCTCGGCGTCCTGCTGGCCGTCACCGGGCAGGGCTGGCTGAGCCTGTTCACGGCGGCGGTGCTGGCCGCCGACATGTCCCTGCTGCCGGTGCTGTGCGTGGCCTCGCTGCCCGCCTGGCTGCTGGTGACGGGGCGCCCGCAGATGCAGCTGCGCGAGGACGGTACGGCGCTGCGCTGAACCGGACGGCCCCGCACGGGTGGCGGGCCCGACCGGCGTCCGTATCGTCGGATTCGTCCGGCCTCGCGGGCGCGGGCCGAGAAAGGCAGGTCTGCGATGCCGCTCCACCAGGGCTCGGCGCACAGCAAGGAACCCTCCCCCGAACAGCGCAGGCTCGCGCTGAACCCCTTCTACGGGGTGGCCGACCCGGTCGCCGGCATGGAGGCGGCCCCGCCCAGGCACCGCATGCCGGACGGGCCGCTGCCGCCCAACACCGCGTACGGGCTGGTCCACGACGAGCTGATGCTCGACGGCAACGCACGGCTCAACCTCGCCACCTTCGTCACCACCTGGATGGAGCCCGAGGCCGGGGTGCTGATGGGCGAGTGCCTCGACAAGAACATGATCGACAAGGACGAGTACCCGCGCACCGCCGAGCTGGAGCGGCGCTGTGTGTCGATGCTCGCCGACCTGTGGCACGCCCCCGACCCCGCGACGGCCATGGGCTGTTCCACGACCGGGTCGAGCGAGGCCTGCATGCTCGCCGCGCTGGCACTCAAACGGCGCTGGTCGGCCAGGAACGCCGACCGCTACCCGGCCACCGCCCGGCCCAATCTCGTCATGGGCGTCAACGTCCAGATCTGCTGGGAGAAGTTCTGCACGTTCTGGGAGGTCGAGCCACGCCTCGTGCCCATGGAGGGCGACCGCTTCCACCTCGACCCGCAGGCCGCCGTCGAGCTCTGCGACGAGAACACCATCGGTGTGGTCGGCATCCTCGGCTCCACCTTCGACGGCAGCTACGAGCCCATCGAGGAGCTGTGCGCGGCGCTGGACGACCTCCAGAAGCGCACCGGACTCGACATTCCCGTGCACGTGGACGGGGCCTCCGGGGCGATGGTGGCGCCGTTCCTGGACGAGGACCTGGTGTGGGACTTCCGGCTTCCCCGCGTCGCCTCCATCAACACCTCGGGCCACAAGTACGGCCTGGTCTACCCGGGCGTCGGCTGGGTGCTGTGGCGCTCGCCCGAGAACCTGCCCGAGGAGCTGGTCTTCCGCGTGAACTACCTGGGCGGCGACATGCCCACCTTCGCGCTGAACTTCTCCCGGCCGGGCGCCCAGGTCGTCGCGCAGTACTACACCTTCCTGCGGCTGGGCCGGCGCGGCTACCGGGCCGTGCAGCAGGCGGCCCGCGACGTGGCGTGCGGACTGGCGGCGAAGATCGAGGAGCTGGGCGACTTCCGCCTGCTCACCCGGGGCGATCAGCTGCCGGTCTTCGCGCTGACCACCAAGCCGGAGGTGACGGCGTACGACGTCTTCGACGTCTCGCGGCGGCTGCGCGAACGCGGCTGGCTGGTGCCCGCGTACACCTTCCCCGCGCACCGCGAGGACCTGGCGGTGCTCCGGATCGTGTGCCGCAACGGCTTCTCGTCGGACCTGGCGGAGCTGCTCCTTGAGGACCTGCGGCTGCTGCTGCCCGAACTGCGCGCCCAGCCGCACCCGCTGACCCGGAACGAGAACGCGGCGACCTCGTTCCACCACTGAGGCACGATGCTCCTCAGCGGGCGTCCCCCGGGTCCGGGACGCCCGTCGCGTACGGGTTCGCCTCGCCCTCGGCGAGCACCCCCACGAACGGCTCGCCCTCGCCCGCGAAGACGTACGCCCCGCCCTCGATCCGCTCGATCAGCCCCCGCGTCCACTCCGCGCCGGCGTCCGCCGAGTGGATCCACATGTTCATGATCTCGCCGATGTGCCCGTCCGCACCGGGCGTGTAGCGTCCGACGACATCCGCGCGCCAGGCGGCCAGGTGCGCCAGCCGCTCCCGCAGCAGCGCCACCGCCTCGGAGCGCTCCAGGTCCACGATGAAGCCGATGCCCGCCGAGAGCACGTCCATCTTCTGGTCGTACGAGGTCAACGAGGCGCGCAGCAGGGCGAGGTATTCCTCGGTGCCCTGCTCGGTGATCTCGTACTCGATGCGCGGCGGGCCGCCCGCGGTGCTCGGCGCGACCTCGTGGGCGAGCAGCATGCCCTGCTTCGCCAGCTGCTTCAGCGCGTGGTAGACGGAGCCGGGCTTGGCGTTGGACCACTCGTGGGCGCCCCAGAACTCCAGATCGTTGCGGACCTGGTAGCCGTGGGCCCGGCCGTGGTGGCGTACGGCACCGAGGACCAGCAGCCGGATCGCGGACATGCCCTCCACCTCTCTGGTCGGCTTGACCAGAGTAGCGGGACGTGCCCTCGGGTGTTTGCGGAGGTCAGAAGGGGAAGACGCTGCGGCCGTGCTGCACGGAGATCCACTTCTGGGTGGTGAACGCCTCGACGGCCGCTTCCCCGTTGAGCCGGCCGAGGCCGGAGTTCTTCTCGCCGCCGAAGGCGATGCCCGGGTCGTCCTGGACGGTGGAGTCGTTGACGTGGAACATCCCGCTGCGCACCCGCTGGGCGAACCGCACGCCCCGCTCGGTGCTCGCGGTGTGCACGGCGCCGCTGAGCCCGTACGGGCTCTCGTTGACGATCCGCACCGCGTCGTCCTCGCCCTCGAAGGGGACCAGCAGGGCCACCGGGCCGAAGATCTCCTGCGCGTGCAGCGGGGAGTCGTCGGGCAGGCCGGTGAGCACGGTCGGCTCGACCAGGTTGCCGCGCACCCGCCCGCGTACCGTCGCCTGCGCGCCCTCGGCGAGCGCCTGGTCGACCAGGGCGGCCAGCGAGTCGGCGTGGAAGGTGTTGATGACGGGGCCGATACAGGTGTCCGGCTCACGCGGGTCGCCGGTCTTCAGGGCGGCCACCCGGGCACTGAACTTCTCGGTGAACTCCGCGGCCACCGCGCGGTCCACCAGGATGCGGTTGGCGGCCATGCAGACCTGGCCCTGGTAGACGAACCGGCTGTGGACGGCGGCGTCGACCGCGTAGTCGATGTCGGCGTCGTCCAGGACCACCAGGGCGCCGTTTCCGCTGAGTCCGAGGATGGTGCGCTTGAAGAGGCCGCCCGCCGTCGCCGCGACATGGCGGCCCACCCGGTCCGATCCGGTGAAGGAGATCACCTTGGGGACGGGGTGCACGATGAAGGCGTCGCCTATCTCGGCGATGTCGGTGACGACCACGTTGAGGAGACCGGCCGGCAGCCCGGCCTCCTCGAAGATCTTCGCGATCAGACCGCCGCCGAGGACGGGGGCGTTCTGGTTGGGCTTGATGACGACCGCGTTGCCGAGGGCCAGGGCCGGTGCGACCGACTTCATCGTCACCAGGAAGGGGAAGTTGAACGGGCCGATCACGCCGACGACCCCGACGGGCAGCCGGTAGAGGCGGTTCTCCTTGCCGTCCACCGCGGAGGGCAGGATGCGGCCGTCCGGGGACAGCGCCTGCCGGGCCGCCTCGCGCAGGAACTCCTGGGTCAGCGCCAGCTCGTACTCGGCCTTGGAACGCGTGCCGCCCAGCTCGTCGATGATCGCCTCGACGATCTCGCCGGCCAGCTCCTCGGTGACGCGCAGCGCCCGTTCCAGGACGTCGCGCCGCCGGTAGGGGCTCGCGGTGGCCCACTCGCCCTGGGCGCGCTCGGCGGCGCGGTAGGCGAGGTCCACCTCGGCCGCCGTGGCGATGGTGACCGCGGCGAGCTTCTCCCCGTTGTACGGGTTGAAATCGATGATGTCCCAGGAGCCGGTGCCCGTCCGCCATTCGCCGTCGATGTACTGGTCGGCCAGCTCTTGGAAGAAGGACATGCGATCCCTAACTCAGGTGCAGACTCCTGTAGGAACGCCATCGTACTGAAATTTCACGAGAGTTGGAGAAGTCCTCGAAGCAGGTCACGGCTCTCTTCGGGGCCGGGGCTCTCGTCATGGAGCCGCGTCATCGCCTTTTCGTACTGGGCGACTTCTTCGTCCTTGTCCAGATAGAGCGCACTTGTCAGCTGCTCCAAATAGACAATGTCCGACAGATCGGATTCCGGGAATCGCAGCATCGTAAAGGAGCCGCTCTCACCGGCGTGTCCGCCGAAACTGAACGGCACCACCTGGAGCGTGATGTTCGGCTGCTCCGACATATCGATCAGATGCCGCAGTTGCGCACGCATCACTTCGCGTCCGCCGTACGGCCGGCGCAGCGCCGCCTCGTCCAGTACGGCGTGGAAGCGGGGCGCGCGCTCGGAGACGAGGGCCTTCTGCCGCTCCAGACGCAGCGCGACCCGGCGGTCGATCTCGGCGGCGGGGGCGCCGCGCATGCCCCGCGTGACCACCGCGTGGGCATAGTCCTCGGTCTGCAACAGCCCGTGCACGAACTGGACTTCGTAGATCCTGATGAGCGAGGCCGCTCCCTCCAGACCGATATATGTCTGGAACCAGCCGGGCAGCACATCGCCGTAACTGTGCCACCAGCCCGCCACATTGGCCTCACGGGCCAGGCCGAGCAGGGAGTCACGCTCCGCCTCGTCCGTGACGCCGTAGAGCGTGAGCAGATCCTCGACGTCCCTGGCCTTGAAGCTCACCCGTCCCAACTCCATGCGGCTGATCTTCGATTCGGAGGCCCGGATCGAGTAGCCGGCCGCCTCGCGCGTGATACCGCGCGAGTCGCGCAGTCTTCTGAGCTGAGAGCCCAGCAGGATGCGCCGCACCACGGACCCACTCGACTCGCCTGCCGCCACTGGTCCAACCCTCCCCATCGTTTCCTGGCATCGAGGTCCCCCCTGAACCCCAAGTGCCGGATTCTGCCATCAAAATGCTTCAGCCCGTACTCATTCGATTACGCAAAGGCGAAGACTTCTCCAGGACGGCAGAACTGCCGGTGGGAAGAAATGAGCAAGAACCGGCACGGGAGCGGACAGGTCCGGCGCGTGCACGTGCATCTGCCCTTGCATCTGCCCTGCGCATTCGGAAGCATGGAGCCCGCGCACCTGCGTGCTCGTTCGTGTTGTTGTGCCGCTGTACCTGTACGCCGTACCGATACAGCCGCGATTCCCGGGAGTGCCTCGCATGGGGACGAATGGATCGGCGATGCTCATCGAGCCGTTACGGCAGGGGCTTCCCCCCATCGATCCCTCTGCCGTCTCCGGATCCGCCACCTGCCCACTGCCCGCCCGCTACGAAGCGGTCGGCGGCGCCAGGAGGTTCACCCGGGCGACCCTGGGGGGCTGGGGTCTGAGCGAGCGTTTCGACGACGTCGGGCTGGTCGTCTCCGAACTGGTCACCAACGCCCTGCGGCACGCACTGCCGGCCGACGCCCCGCGCGAGCCCCAGGACCCGCCCGTGCGGCTGCACCTGATGCGCTGGACCTCACGCCTGGTGTGCGCGGTGCGCGACCCGAGCCACGCGAGCCCGGTCGCCTCCGAGGCGGCGGACTCCGCGGAGTCGGGCCGGGGCCTGTTCCTCGTGGAGTCCTTCAGCGACTGCTGGGGCTGGCACCCGTCCCCCGTACTGAGTACGGAGAGCACGCCGTACACCGGCACCCCGCACGGCAAGGTCGTCTGGGCGCTCTTCCGGCTGTCCGACCCGGTGTGACGGCACCGTCATACCCGTAACAGAGTGACACGCGAGGGCTGAACACCGCTGCGGGGCAGTGGTGTTCAGCCCTCCGTCACGAGGCGGTCGAGCACTCCGCCCACAAGGTGGTCGAACTCCCCGTCCTTCACGCCGAGCAGCAGCGCCTCTATCTCGGCCGGTGTGTAGACCAGCGCCGGCCCATCGGGATGGCGCGAATTGCGCATGGCAACATCTCCGTCGGGCAGTTTCGCGAACTCCACGCAGGAACCCTGGGAGTTGCTGTGTCTGCTCTTCTGCCAGACGACTCCGCGAAGCTCTGTGGCCGCCATGCCGTTGTACACGTGGTGCACAGGACGCTCCCCGAGTTGCAAGGTGCAAGTGTCAACTGTCTCGGATCATAGCTGTGTTCAAATTCTGCTGCATGAGCGGATGCATGAGCAGATGCACGTGCACGCGGGGTGTTCCCGCGATTACAGCTTCTGTCAGAAGAAGACGAACGAAGGGCCTCTTCGGCTCCCGATTCGGGGAGTTGACTCACCGGGGGCTCGTGCGACCCACTGGTAGCTTGGACGGCCATTCGTCTTTCAGGGGGAAATGCACATGTACAAAATCGCACGTACCGGCGCAGTCCTCGCCACCGGTCTGCTGACCGCCCTCGCGCTCACCGGTTGCGGAAGCGACGGTGACAAGAGCGAATCCGGCAAGGAATCCGGGGCGGCCGCGACCCCGTCGGCGGGCGGCGGCAGCGCCTCGCCCTCCGCGGAGGACGGCGGCGACGAGTCCGCCGGCGGCGCCAAGGCCCTGGAGGGCGCGTGGGCCGGGCAGACCGACGGCAAGGCGGTGGTGCTCTCCGTCGCATCCGGGAAGGCCGTCGTCGTCGCCGAGTCCCATGTCTGCTCGGGCAACGTCTCGGATTCCGGCAAGCCGAAGCTGGAGCTGAAGTGCGCCGACGGGGACACCGCCCGGACGGCGGGATCGGTCGAGTCCAACGACGGCAAGACCGTTGTCATCTCCTGGGACGGCGGCGCCCGGGACAAGCTCGCCAAGACCGACGCCGACGCCCTGAAGAACCTCCCCGACCTGCCGGACCTGCCGACGCCGTGACCGAACAGGGCTCATGACGTCACGGCGTCAGCCCCCGGGAGAAGTCCTCCAGCGCTTCGAGCAGCAGACGCGTGCTGTTGCGCAGGACGGGATCGGCGGCATGCGGGGCGGGCGGCTCCGGCTCGGCGTCTTGCGGGGCGGGCGGCTCCGGCTCGGCGGGATACGGGGCGGGAGGCTCCGGTTCGGCGTCTTGCGGGGCGGGCGGCTCCGGCTCGGCGTCTTGCGGGGCGGGCGGCTTCGATTCCGGCGGATACGGGGCGGGAGGCTCCGGTTCCGCCCCGCCGGCCTCCCGTACCGCGTCCCCGGGCTCCCCGGGCTCCCCGGCCGCCGCCCGGTTCTCCTCCTCCCAGCGCTCCAGCGCCTCGCGCACCGGCGTCCAGTCCGGCACCCGCCGCTCCCGCACCGCCTTCGCGCCCCGGTCGGTGGCCCGGCGCAGCGCCTCGGCGAGCGGTCCCGCCCCCGGTACGGGCGTGGCCCCGCGCCCCGGAAGATGCGCCTCCATCAGCATCGCGACCCGGCCGAGCTGGGCCAGCGCGTGCTGGGTGGCGTCGGCGGCACCGCGCGAGAGGCCGCGGTGGCGCACCGGTTCGTGCTGGGCGGCCGCCACCGCCTCCTGCCAGGCGACCCGGGCCTCGCGGGTGGCCAGCAGGGTCCGGCGCACCTCGTCGTCGCCGCGCTCGGCCGGGTCGGCGTACTGGTCGACGACCGCGGCGGCGTACCGGCCGCCCGCCTTCAGCCAGTCGCTGAGCCGGCCGCGCAGCCGCGGGGTCTCCCAGGCCGGGTAGACGGCGTACGAGATCATCGCGAGGAGCCCGCCGACCAGGGTGAGCAGGACCCGTTCGAAGACGGTCTGGGACCAGTCGTCGCCGGCCATGCCGAGCAGGAAGACGACGTACGCGGCGACGCAGGCCTGGCCGACCGCGTAGCCGGTGCGCATCAGCAAGTACATCAACAGGGCGCAGGCCACGGCGAAGACGGCGGAGAGGCCGGGGCCCGGATGCGCGGCCTGGACGATGGCGGTGGCCAGGAACACCCCGACGACGGTGCCGACGAACCGGGCGGCCGAGCGCGCGTACGTCTGGGAGAACTCCGGCCGCATCACCATCACGGCCGCCAGCGGCGCCCAGTAGCCGTGCCCGAACGGCAGGGCTCGGCCCAGCAGATAGCCGACCGCGGCGACGGCGGCGATCCGGACGGCGTGCCGCAGGATCGGGGAGCCGTGGTGCACCTCGCGGCGCATCGCCCCGATCACGACCGGGACCAGACGCAGCAGGGTGGGGCGCTGCTGGTGCGGGGCGGCCGGCCGGCCGGCGTTGATCGCGTCGGCGGCCTCCTCGGCCCCGGCCCGCTCCTCCCTCGTGCCGTCGCCCTCGGCCGCCTCGATCACGTCGGAGAGCAGGGCGGCCAGCCGGTCGGCGGCGCGCAGCGGCGGGCCGGTAAGCAGGGCCCCGGTGTCGGGGGTCCGCAGCGCCGCGACGGCGGGTCCGGGCAGTTTCACCGGATCGCCGTTGCGAATGGCGCGGGCCGCCGCGTCGAGCACCGATCCGGCGGCGGCCAGCAGTTCGCGGACGCGGTCGCGCTCGGGGCCCTCGGACGGCACGCCCATGGCCGGGTCGGCGAGCGAGGCGAGCACCGGCCTGATGCGTTCGGCGATCCCGCGTGAGCCGTGCAGTTCGGCGGGGCGGCGCCGGGCCTCGCGCGGGGTGACGGCGGCGGCCCGGCGCGCGTGCATCAGCGGCACCGGGTCGAAGTGGGCGACCGGGTCGTGGCGCAGCCGCCGGGCGTAGTCGGCCTCGGCGGCCAGCGCGTCGGCGAGCGCGTCGCGCTGCGGGCCCCATCTCCGGATCGGAAGGAGCACGATCAGGGCCGCCTGGACGATCCCGCCGAACACGATCATCGCGGCGTGCAGGGCCGCCTGCCCCACGGAGGTGGGCAGGGTGATGGTGACCAGCATGATCGCGACGTTGGACGCGGCGATGATCCCGCCGGTCGGGCCCGCCGCCCAGGCCAGCCCGGCGAGGAAGGTCCAGAGCACCAGGAGGACCAGGAAGAGCGGCAGGTGGGAGCCGGTGACGTAGCCGATGAAGGTGGACAGGCCGAGGCTCACGCCGGAGATCAGGGCAAGCACGGGCCGGGGGCGCCAGCTGCGCTGGAAGGTGGCGATGGCCGCCTGGAACGCGCCGAACGCGGAGCTGGCGGCGACCACGGGTCCGAAGAGCGCGAGGCTCACCCCGATGACCAGGGCGAGACCGGCCGCGCCGCGCAGCGCGATCAGCGGTTCGAGGCGCCGCCGCTCGATCGTCAGGCCGGAGCGGGCGGTCTCCCTCAGCGCCCGGAGCCAGCTCATGACCCGAGCCTAGCCGGATTTCACCTTTTGCCCGAGTTGTCGGACCAGGTGTCCGGGCGGCCGGTGTCGGGGGTGTCCGGGCGGCTGTCCGGGGCGGCTGTCCGGGGGTGTCCGGGCGGCCGTCCCCGGGTATCCGGACAGCCGTCCGCCGGGCTCCCGGCCGGCGCCCGAGCCGGTCCCGGATTTCCTGCCCCCGGGTCCATCCCGGATCTCCGGCGCCCGGATCGATCCCGGATCTCCTGCCCCCCCAGGCCGGTCCCGGATTTCCAACCCCGGTTCAGTCCCGGATCTCCGGCGTCCTCCCGCCCATGCGTGCCCGGTCGGCCGCCCGGGTGCCGTGGGTCCAGCCGTCCAGGTCGGTGGCGCCCCTGACCCGGGTGGTCGTGGTCCGGGGGAACATCTTCTCGGCGGTGTCGGTGACCGCCAGGTCCCGCGCGGCGAGCACGGGCAGCAGCCCGGAGGCGGCGCCCGCGCCGCTCCCGGCGCCGCCCTCCGCGTCCGCCTCGGCCGTGGCGCGGGCGGTGCCGTCGGCCAGCCGGGCGCCGAGGCGCTGGGCGTACGCCATCAGGAAGGACTGCCGGAACGTCTTGGTCCGCTTGCGTCCGCCGGCCCGCTGCCCGGCCTCGGCCCGGGTCATCGCGGCGGTGCCCTGCACCAGCAGCGAGGTGTGGAGCAGTTCCACGGCCTCCAGGTCCGCCTCGAACCCCACGACCGTGGTGAAGCCGAAGTCGCTGTTCCACACGGCCCGGCAGCGGTTCGCCGAGGCCACCGCGTCGAGCAGGATCGCCTTGGCCGTCTCGTACGGGGCGTCCACACCGATACGGCACGCGCCCGGCGTGCGGTCGCCGTGGGTACGGGCCGCGAGCAGGGCCTCGTCGATGCTGTGCCGGGCCATCAGCTCCTGCGCCTTGGCGGAGAGCGCCTCCGCCTCCTCGGGGAATCCGGTCGCCTCCGCCTTCGCCAGCAGCGCGCGGATACGGGTCAGCATGCGGGGCTCGCCCGCGACGGGCGGCCGGTACAGCGCCTCGCGCGCCGCGCCGGGCGGCGGCCCGACGGGCTCGATGACCGGCAGCGTGAGCAGCAGCCGGTAGAGCCCGAGCAGTGCTGAGGCGTACGAGAACCGGTCGGGCCGGCCCGGGGGCGGTGCGGCGGGCAGCTCGTCCAGCTGGGACCGCCAGCGCGGCGGCAGCTCCGGGTAGCGCCGGACCTCGGCGGCGATCAGCCCGGCGGCCAGCCCCGCCGCGTGCTCGTCCAGGTCGCGGCGGACGAAGCGGACGACATCGGCGGGCAGCCAGCCGCGCTCCCAGGCCCGCCGGACGAACTCCTCACCCCGGCGCACCAGCTCCGCGTCGGCGGCGGGGGCGGCGGCGAGCAGCGAGGCGCCGGTGTCGAGGCCGGCGTCGTCGTCCGTATAGAGGGCGGCTGCGAACGCCTGGTCGATCACCGGTTCCATGAGGTCAGGGTAGGCGGGGCGGGACGCACAGGATTCATCCACACCCTGTGGATATCGAACGCGTGGGCGGCGCACGGCTGATCCACGGCTGGTGCGCGGGCGGACCGCGGGGGGGCGCCCGTGTCCGGCCGGCGTTGTCAGTGGCGGGTGCCAGACTCGGCCGCATGACCGAACGCTGGGCGCTGGCCGTCACGGAGGGCGGGGGTGCGCGGCTCGCCCCGCTGGACCGCGCGGGCCTGCCCGCGGGCCCGGTCCTGGCCGAGCCCGACGTGGCCGCGGCCGTCCGCTCCCGGCCCGACGTCACCCGCTGGGTGTGGCGCTCGACGCCCGAGGTCTACCCGCGCCTGCTCGCCGCCGGGGTGCGGGTCGAGCGCTGTTACGACGTGGAGGTCGCCGAGTCCCTGCTGCTGGGCCACGAGGGCCGGCTCGGGGAGCCCCGCTCCGCCGCGGCCGCCCTGGCCCGGCTGCGCGGCGGCCCGGTGCCGCCCGATCCGCCGCCCCGGTCGGCGGTGCCCGGCTCCCAGTCCTCCCTGTTCGAACCGTCCTCGGGCCCCGAGCTGCCCTTCGACGCGCTGGTCGAGGTGTACGCGGCCCAGCTCGCCCGCCACGACGCCACGGACCGGCCGGACCGGATGCGCCTGCTGACGGCCGCCGAGTCGGCGGGCATGCTGGTCGCCGCCGAGATGAACCGCTCGGGCCTGCCCTGGCGGGCCGACGTCCACCGCGAGGTGCTGCACGAGATGCTCGGCGAGCGGTACGCGGGCGGCGGCGAGCCCCGCCGGCTGGCCGAGCTGGCCGACGAGGTGTCCGCCGCCTTCGGCCGCCGGGTGCGCCCGGACCTGCCCGCCGATGTGGTGAAGGCGTTCGCGCAGGCCGGTATCAAGGTGCGCTCGACGCGCCGCTGGGAGCTGGAGGCGCTGGACCACCCGGCGGTCGAGCCGCTCATCGCCTACAAGAAGCTGTACCGGATCTGGACCGCGCACGGCTGGAGCTGGCTCCAGGACTGGGTCCGCGACGGCCGCTTCCGCCCCGAGTACCAGCCGGGCGGCACGGTCAGCGGGCGGTGGACGACCAACGGCGGCGGGGCGCTCCAGATCCCCAAGGTGATCCGGCGGGCCGTCGTCGCCGACGCGGGCTGGCGCCTGGTCGTCGCGGACGCCGACCAGATGGAGCCGAGGGTGCTGGCCGCGATCTCCCGGGACCCCGGCCTCATGGAGGTGGCGGGACACGACGGCGACCTCTACACCGCGCTGTCCGACCGCGCCTTCCACGGCGACCGCGACCACGCCAAGATCGCGCTCCTCGGTGCCGTCTACGGCCAGACCTCCGGCGACGGCCTGAAGAATCTGGCGGCCCTGCGCCGCAGGTTCCCGCGCGCGGTGTCCTATGTGGACGACGCCGCGAAGGCCGGCGAGGAGGGCCGTCTCGTACGCACCTGGCTGGGCCGCACCAGCCCGCCCGCGGCCGGCCACGGGGAGGACGGCGAAGCCGGAATCCCCCAGGAGGAAGCCGAGTCGGACCCGGCCGGGTCCGAACGGCCCACGGGCTACGGCTTCCTGCCGGGCTACGCCTCCACCGACGCCCGTGCGCGCGGCCGGTTCACCCGCAACTTCGTGGTGCAGGGCAGCGCCGCCGACTGGGCGCTGCTCCTCCTGGCGGCGCTGCGCCGGTCGGTGGCGGCCGCCGGGCTCCGGGCGGAGCTGGTGTTCTTCCAGCACGACGAGGTGATCGTGCACTGCCCGCTGGAGGAGACCGGGGCGGTGGTGACGGCGATCCGGGAGGCCGCCGAGCTGGCCGGCCGGACGGCTTTCGGCGAGACGCCGGTCCGTTTCCCGTTCACCACGGCCGTGGTGGAGCGCTACTCGGACGCGAAGTGACGGGTCCGGGCCCGCACTCCCCCCGGGCGATGCGCCCAAGTAGGTTCCTGTCATGCGAATAGGCCAACTGCTGGGCAGCGGACGCGATGCGGACGTGTACGAGCTGGACGAGGCGTGGGTCCTGCGGCGCTACCGCGCCGGGATGGACGCCTCCCGCGAACTGCCCGTCATGTCCTACCTCTCGGCCTCCGGCTACCCGGTCCCCCGGCTCGGCCCGCAGCCCCCGTCGGCCCGGCCCGGCGACCTGGTCCTGCAACGCCTGCACGGTCCGACGATGCTGGAGTCCCTGCTGTCCGGGGCGGTCGGCGCCGAGGAGGGGGCCGCCCTGCTGGCCGGTCTGCTCGCGGACCTGCACACGGTCCCGGCCCGGCTCTCGCCCGACCCCGAGGACCGCGTCCTGCACCTCGATCTGCACCCGGACAACGTGATACTGACGGCGGACGGCCCGGTCGTGATCGACTGGAGCAACGCCGAGGAGGGCCCGCCGGCCCTGGACCGGGCCATGTCGGCGCTGATCCTGGCGCAGGTGGCCGTCGATCCGGCCCATCCGGCGGCGGTCGACGCCCGGGTGCTGGTCACCACCCTGGTCCCGCTCCTGGCCGCCGCCGACGACGGCATCCCGGCCCGCCACCTCGCCGACGCGGCCACCCGCCGCACCCTCAA
Organism: Streptomyces sp. Mut1; assembly: GCF_030719295.1. Taxonomy (NCBI): domain Bacteria; kingdom Bacillati; phylum Actinomycetota; class Actinomycetes; order Kitasatosporales; family Streptomycetaceae; genus Streptomyces; species Streptomyces castrisilvae. The sequence continues at coordinate 3,433,731 of NZ_CP120997.1, forward strand.
CCCGACGATGAGCCCGGCCGAGACGGGACTCATCGCCGAGGCGGCGGAGCTGGTCGCCTCACTCGCCACGTAGGCCCCCCGACTACCGCCGGAAAAGCGCCGGTTCGACCAACCGCGCACGCAGGGCGAGCGAGGCGGACAGCACGGCGAAGTCGCGCGCCCGGTCCGATGCCGCCACCACCTGCGTGTTGGCCGGCGCGATCCCCGCGTACACCAAGGCGATGACCAGGACCATCAGCAGCCCGCTCCGGGTACTGTCCCCGGCCGGGGCGGGCTCACCTCAGACCGCCCGCCGCGCGGCTCATCTCAGGCCGCCCGCCCGCGCGGCTCGCCTCAGACCGCCCGCCCGAGCGGCTCGCCTCAGGCCGTCGGCGTGGCGGGCCGGACGCCGGGCAGGGCCTGCCGGGCGAAGGCCACGACATGGGCGCGCAGATCGGGACCGCCGTCGGCCCCGGCTTCGGTACCGATGACGAGCCGCGCGAGCTGCGGCACCGCGTTGGGCCAGGCGGCGAGCCCGATCAGGCTGAGCAGGCAGGCCGCGACCTGCGGCGACGCCTCGGTCCCGAAGCTCTCGGCCAGGGCGGCGATCTTCTCCTCGTAGTGGCCGCGGCGCCGCTCCTCGTTGGGCAGCACGCCCTCGCGGTAGTGCAGGCCTTCCCAGAAGAAGAGCCGGACGAGGACCGGATTGTCCCGGTGGAAGTCGTACACCCGGCCCACGTACTCCGCAGGATCGTCGCCGCCCTTGAGCGGGACGGCCTCGGCCAGCTCGTCCAGCGCACGCCCCACGACCGCGTCGAACAGCTTCTGCTTGTTGCCGAAGTACCCGTAGATCCGCTCCTTGTTCACGCCCGCCAGCTCGGCGATGCGGTCGACGCGCGCTCCGGCGATTCCGTAAGCCGCGAATTCCTCCTTCGCCGCCGCGAGGAGCCGTTCCTTGGTGTGGGTCGTGTCCGGGGTCATGGGACCAGCGTAGAACGGCTTCGCACGGATGCCAACCAGCTGGATGGTTGACACTCAACTGTTTGGTTGGCAGAGTGGCCCGCGGCACCACAGACGCCCAGGCACCAGGCACCACCTTCCGCACGCATCCACACATCCACACATCCACACATCCAAGCCTCCACACCACCGCACCGGACGGGACTCCTCATGACCACCGCCACCTGCCCCACCACCGCATCCGCCACCTCCACCACGACCGCCCAGCCGCCCGCGCCGCCCTCCGTGCACACGCGCGCCGTGCTCACCTGGATCGCGGTTTTCGCCGCCCTGACCGTCGTGCAACTGCTCGTCGGCCCCTACGTCAAGGGCTTCCCGATGCTCCTGCGCACTCTGGTCATCACGGGGATCGTCGTGCCGGCCGTCGTCTACTCCCTGGTGCCGAATCTGCTGAGGGCCCGCACCGCGGTCCTGCGCCGCCGCGCCTGAGCCGTACGACCGGAGTGGGAACGGCTCGAATTCCGTTGCCGGGAGGGGAGTTCGTCCAGCAGGATCAGCCCCCGTGACCACACCCGGACAGCCCACAACAGCCGCACAGCCCACCCCCGGACAGCCCACACCGGCCGCACAGCCCACCCCCGGACAGCCCACGCCGGCCGCACAGCCCACACCCGCCACCGACCCGGCACCCACCCCGCCCCGCCCGGTCGCCCTGATCACCGGGGTCGGCCGCACGGTCGGCATCGGCGCGGGCATCGCGCGTCAACTGGCCGCCTCCGGCTGGGATATCGCCTTCACCTACTGGACGCCGTACGACCGGCGCATGACCTGGGGCGAGGAGCGCGGCGCGACCGCCGCCATCGAGGCGTCCCTCGCCGAGCACGGCGCCCGCACCGCGGCCATCGAGGCGGACCTCATCGACCCCGACGCCCCGACCCGGGTCTTCGACGAGGCGGAGCGCCGCATGGGACCCGTCACCGCGCTCGTACTGAGCCATGCGGAGTCGGTGGACTCGGGGCTGCTCGACACCACCCTCGCGAGTTTCGACCGGCACTTCGCGGTGAACGCCCGCGCCACCTGGCTGCTGATCCGGGAGTACGGGCTGCGCTTCCGCTCCCCCGCCGGGTCGGGCCGGATCATCGCGCTCACCAGCGACCACACGGTCGGCAACCTCCCGTACGGGGCGAGCAAGGGCGCCCTGGACCGCATCACCCTGGCCGCCGCGCGCGAACTGGCCCACCTGGGCGTGACCGCCAACGTCATCAACCCGGGCCCGGTGGACACCGGCTGGATGACCGAGGAGCTGGCGGACACCCTCGCGCGCGAGACTCCGCTCGGCCGCCTCGGCACTCCACGGGACACCGCGCACCTGGTCGACTTCCTCTGCTCACCGCAGGGCCAGTGGGTCAACGGCCAGCTGCTCAAGAGCAACGGAGGTGCGGCATGACATCTCGACGACCATGACGCAAGCGCTTCCGCCCCCTTGTCGCAGAGCAGCTAGGTCATTACTGTCACCACTGGTCGAAGCGCTTCGATAGGCAACGCTCGGCCGCTCACCTCCTCCGGCAGCACGCGCTCGACGTACAGGAACGGATGTCATGCCATGCCACCAGTCCGAGTCGGGACGAGCACGACGGTCAGCAACCCCGTCATCCCCGGGTTCCACCCCGATCCCAGCGTCTGCCGCGTGGGCGAGGACTACTACCTGGCGTGCTCCAGCTTCGAGTACTTCCCCGGCGTCCCCCTCTTCCACAGCCGCGACCTGGTCAACTGGACTCAGATCGGCAATGCCCTGGACCGCCCGGAGCAGTTGCACCTGCCGGCGGACACGCGGTCGTCCGGCGGCATCTACGCGCCGACGCTCCGCCACCACGACGGCCGCTTCTGGCTGATCGTCACCAACGTCGTCGTCGGCAACCTCCTGTTCACGGCCACGGACCCGGCCGGCCCCTGGTCCGACCCGGTCCCGCTGCCCGGCGTCCCGGGCATCGATCCGGACCTGGCCTGGGACGAGGACGGCACCTGCTGGTGCACCGTGGCGGGGGTCTCCCAGGTCCGCATCGACCCGCGGACCGGCGAAACGCTGGGCGAACCCCGCCGCATCTGGTCCGGAACGCCGGGCGCGAAGGCCCCGGAGGCGCCGCACCTGTACCGGATCGGGGACCACTGGTACCTGCTCATCGCCGAAGGCGGCACCGAACGCGGCCACGGCGTCTCGATCGCGCGCGGCCCCTCGCCGTCCGGCCCGTTCGAGCCGTGCCCGGACAACCCGGTCCTCACCCACCGCGGCCGCGAACACCCCATCCAGAACACCGGCCACGGCGACCTGGTGCAGGGCCCCGACGGCTCGTGGTGGCTGGTGCTGCTCGGCGTGCGTCCGGGCGGCGGCTCCCCCGGCTGGCACGTGCTCGGCCGGGAGACCTTCCTGGCCCCGGTGACCTGGGTGGACGGCTGGCCCGTCGTCGGCGAGCTGTCCCCGGACCTGCCGGCACCCCCGTGGCCGCTCGTCCCCGCGCCCGCCGCCCCCGCCCGGGACGACTTCGACCTCGCCGAGCCGTACCCGTACTGGATCTCGCCCCGCCGCTCGACGGCCGCCCGGTCCGGTACGAAGGAGCGCCCCGGCTGGCTGACCCTGCACGGCCGGGGCGGCACCCTGGACGACCCGGACGCGGTGTTCGTGGGCCGCCGCCAGCAGCACCTCTCGTGCCGGGCCCGCACCCTGGCCGACGCGTCGGACGGCCGTGGCGGCCTCGCGGTCCGGCTGGACGAACTGCACCACTACGCGATCGAGACGGGCGGCGGCGAGGTGCGCCTGATCGCCCGCATCGGCCCCCTGCGCACCGTGGTCGCCTCCCGCCCCGCCCCGCCCGGCCCCCTGGTCCTCGGCATCGACGTGACCCGTACCGAACCGCCCCACGACCCCTGCACCGGACCGGACACGGTGGCGCTGGGCTTCGAGGAACAGGACGGCACCTTCACCACGCTCGGCACCCTGGACGGCCGCTACCTCTCCACCGAGGTCACCGGCGGTTTCACCGGCCGCGTCATCGGCCTGTACGCCGCGAGCGGCACCGTCCACTTCGACTGGTTCGACTACACCGCTTGAGCGGTCGCTCACACGGGTTGCCGGATCTGCAACGGGGCGGTCAGCGCGTCACCGAAGGCGGGCGGGCGCGCCCCCCAGAGGTGATCGCATATCCGGTGTGGCCCGTGGTGTGCCAGGGCAGGGCGAACGCCTCGACACCGGGGAAGACCTCCTCACCGGTGACCAAGGCATACGAACTGACCGACGCGCTGCCCGGCGCCCGACTGCGCACCATTCCCGACGCCGGCCATCTCGTCCAGGAGGACGCCCCGGCGGAACTGCTGTCCGCCCTGTGGGAATTCCTCCACGACATGCCCTGAGGCCCCCGCCGCACCGCGAAACCGGGGAACCCCACCCTCACCCGACCACATCGACCGAACGCGAAAACCCCAGGTCACGGCGAGTGAGTCCCGGGGCTTCCACAGAGCCGCCTTCGGGATTCGAACCCGAGACCTACGCATTACGAGTGCGTTGCTCTGGCCAACTGAGCTAAGGCGGCGCGCCCTGTTCGCACCATGATGCGATCAGCAGCGGAGCCAAGTCTACACAGTTTCCCGGGGTGCTCCGCACCAGCCCTCAGCGGTGGCGTAGGCGCAGGTCAGGGGCCCGATGGGGGTCAGGAGCACTTCTTGTCGGCCGGCGGCGGGGTGCCCTCCAGGAGGTACGTGTTGATGGCCGTGTCGATGCAGTCGCTGCCCCGGCCGTACGCGGTGTGGCCGTCGCCCTCGTAGGTGAGGAGGGTGCCGGAGGAGAGCTGGTCGGCCAGGGACTCGGCCCAGTGGTACGGGGTCGCCGGGTCGCGGGTGGTGCCGACCACGACGATGGGGGCGGCGCCCTCGGCCTCGATGCGGTGGGCGGTGCCGGTGGCGGGGACGGGCCAGTAGGCGCAGTTCAGGGCTGCCCAGGCGAAGCCCTCGCCGAAGACCGGGGAGGCCTTCTCGAAGGAGGGGAGGGCCTTGGTGACGTCCTGGGGGGTGGCGAAGGCGGGCGGGAGGTCGAGGCAGTTCACCGCGGCGTTGGCGTACATCAGGTTGGCGTACTCACCGCTCGGCTCGCGTTCGTAGTAGCTGTCCGCCAGGGCGAGCAGGCCGGAGCCGTCGCCCGCGTCGGCCGCGGTCAGGGCCTCGCGGAGCTGGGGCCAGGCCGACTCGTCGTACATGGCGGCGATGACGCCCGTGGTGGCGAGGGACTCACCGAGGTCGCGGGACTCACCCGTGGGGATCGGCTTGGCGTCCAGTTCCGTGAACAGCTTCTTCAGCCGGGTCGCCGCTTCGTCGGCGGACGTGGTGCCGAGCGGGCAGTCCGACTTCCGCACGCAGTCCTGTGCGAAGGACTGGAACGCCGTCTCGAACCCCGCCGTCTGGTCCCGGTTCAGCTCGATGGACGAGAGCGAGGGGTCCATCGCCCCGTCGAGGACCAGGCGGCCGGTCCGGCCGGGGAACAGCTCCGCGTACGTCGCGCCCAGGAACGTCCCGTACGACGCCCCGACGTAGTTCAGGTGCTCGTCCCCGAGCAGGGCGCGCAGCATGTCCATGTCCCGGGCCGTCTCCTCCGTCGAGACGTGCGGCAGGACCTCGCCGGAACGCTTCTCGCAGCCCGTGGCGAACTTCTTGAAGGCCCCGCTCAGCTTCGTGACCTCGGCATCGTCGTCCGGTGTCTGGTCGACCTGCGTATAGACGTCCATCTGCGGACCGGTCAGGCATTCGACGGGCTCGCTGCGCGCCACGCCGCGCGGGTCGATGGCCACCATGTCGTAGCGGGCACGCACCTGGGCGGGATAGCCGATCGCCGCATAGCCCTGGAGATAGCCGATGGCCGATCCGCCGGGGCCGCCCGGGTTCACCAGGAGTGAGCCGATCCGCTTGCCGGGGCCGGTCGCCTTCTTCCGCGAGACGGCCAGCTTGATCTCCCCGCCGTCCGGCTTCGCGTAGTCGAGCGGCGCCTTCATCGTCGTGCACTGGAATCCGCTCACCCCGCAGTCCCGCCAGCTGAGGTGCTGGGCGTAGTACGACTTCAGGGCCGCCGGCACGGGCGAGGGGGAGACGGAGGCCGCCTGCGCGGGGGACGCGGCACCTGATGACGAGCTTCCGCTGCTGCACCCGGAGATGAGCAGGCCGGCAGTGCCGAGCGCGAGGGCGAGAGTGCGGAACGGGCGCCTGGTGTGCATGCCCGGAGCGTAGCCGCCGCTCCGCCGCCCGCCCGATTCCACGCTCTTTCGGGTGATTCGACGGCAGACCGGACGGGAGTGGAGTGGGGCCCCCGCCCGCTCCGTCCCGGCCTCAGCCCGCGCGCAGGGCCATCGTCATCGCCTCCACCGCCAGCAGCGGTGCCACATTGCGGTCCAGGGCCCGGCGACAGGCGGACACCGCCTCGATCCGGCGCAATGTGCGCTCGGGCGTGGACGAGCGGGCGACCCGGTCCAGGGAGTCCTGGGCATCGGCGTTGGCTATGGCGATCCGCGAACCGAACTGCAGGGCGAGCACATCACGGTAGAAGCCGGTCAGTTCGGTGAGCGCCAGGTCGAGACTGTCGCGCTGGGTACGGGTCTTGCGGCGCTTCTGCTTGTCCTCCAGCTCCTTCATCACCCCCGCCGTACCGCGCGGCATGCGGCCACCCGCGACGGCGCCCAGCGCCGCCTTCATGTCCTCGGTCTCCTTCGCGTCGGTCTCCTCGGACGCCTGCTTGGCGTCGTCGGTCGCCGTGTCGATGAGCTCCTGCGCCGCCTTGAGGCAGCCCCCGATGTCCTCGACACGCAGCGGAAGCTTCAGCACGGCGGCCCGGCGCGCCCTGGCCCGTTCGTCGGTGGCGAGGCGGCGCGCCCTGCCGATGTGCCCCTGCGTGGCGCGGGCGGCGGCCTCGGCCCGCTCCGGATCGATGCCGTCCCGCCGGATCAGGACATCGGCGACCGCGTCGACCGGCGGCGTACGCAGCGTGAGGTGGCGGCACCGGGAGCGGATCGTCGGCAGCACATCCTCCAGCGAGGGCGCGCACAGCAGCCACACCGTGCGCGGCGCGGGTTCCTCGACCGCCTTCAGGAGGACGTTGCCCGCGCCCTCGGTGAGGCGGTCGGCGTCCTCCAGGACGATGACCTGCCAGCGCCCGACGGCCGGCGAGAGCTGGGCACGGCGCACCAGCTCACGGGTCTCCTTCACACCGATGGAGAGCAGGTCGGTACGGATCACGTCGACATCGGCGTGCGTACCGATGAGGGCGGTGTGGCAGCCGTCGCAGAAGCCGCAGCCGGGCGCCCCGCCCAGGGCGCGGTCCGGGCTGGTGCACTGGAGGGCGGCGGCGAAGGCGCGGGCGGCGGTGGAACGCCCGGAACCCGGCGGTCCGGTGAACAGCCAGGCGTGCGTCATCTTCGAGCCCGTCTCCACCGACTCCCCCGCGGCGTCGGCGGTGACCAGCGTGTCGGCATCCCGGGCGGCGGCGCCCAGCTGTTCCTGCACCCGGTCCTGGCCGACCAGGTCGTCCCATACGGACATGGGGCACCGCCCTTCAGATATCTGCGGGCGCGCCACCGCCCGTGAGGCAGCGACAACGCGACCACGTATGGCTCTCGTCGATCCGGCTTCCATTGTGGAGGACGGGTCTGACAACGCGTACGGGGACGGGCCCGACAAGGCGGACGCCGGTGGCCCCGCCCCCGTTCGCGGGGCGGAACCACCGGCGCATCCGGCATCCCGAAAGCCGAACCCGTACCCGGACTCGGGGCCGTACCGAACTCCCGACTCCGGTCAGCGACCCAGCCGCTCAACACGGTCAGTAGCTCAGTAACGGCCTCAGCTCAGCAGCTCAGCGACACTCAACCGCTCAGCGCCGCGGCCGTCGTCCCCGTCCGCCCGAGGGCTCCGGGCCCTCGTCGTCATGACCGCCCAGCAGTTCGTCGGCCAGGCTGGGCAGGTCGTCCAGCGGGGTCTCCTCCGCCCAGTCGGGGCGGGGACGCCGGGTCCGGCGGGAACGCGGCTGCTGGTCCTCGGCCTGCCGCGGGTCCGCGTGCGGGTCGGTGATCTGCGGCAGCTCGCGGGTGCGCTCGTTCTCGCCCTCCGCGGGGCCGGCCGGGCGCTCGTCCCGGAAGATGCCGCGCGGTACCCGGTCGGCGGGGTCGGACGTCCGTGCGCCACCGTGGCCGGAGCCCCGGCCCGTACCCGGTCCGGAGTCCTCGCCCGCGTCCCGCACCGCCGGGAGCACCGTCGTCTCGTCGGCGGAACCGGGGGCCTCGGGCGCGTCCGAGAACTTCGGAAGCATCGTCGTCTCGGCCTCGTCGGACGGCCGGTCCACCGGAGAGGCCACCGGCTGGGTGACCTCGTTCGGGTTGACGATCGGGGTGGGCACCGTCAGCTCGTTGTCGGGTCCGGACGGCGAGGAGTCCCGGGAGTTCCGCTCATCGGCCTCCTGCCGCAGCCGGGCCGCCTCCGCCTCCTGAGCGGCCTGGACACGGGCCCGCTCCGCGACGGCCTCCGCCTCCGCTTCCGCCTGCCGACGTGCGGTTTCGGCACGCAGCAGGGCCTCCTCGGCCTTGCGCTGCTTCTCCAGCCGCTTGGCCTCGGCCTCCGCCCGCAGCCGGGCGTCTTCCTCCGCCTGGCGGCGCAGCCGGGCCTGTTCGGCCTCGTAGGCGGCTTCCTCGGCCTCGCGGCGGGCCCGCTCCTCCTCGGCGACCCGGCGGGCCTCCTCCGCACGCTGCCTGGCTTCCTCCTCGGCGACCCGGCGGGCTTCCTCCGCACGCTGCCGGGCCTCCTCCGCCTGTCGTTCGGCCTCGCGGCGGCGCGCTTCCTCCTCCTCGCGGCGCTTGCGCTCCTCCTCCTCGGCACGGAGCTTGGCGAGCTGCTCCTGCCGTTCGCGCTCCAGGCGCTCCTCCTCCGCCTTGCGCGCGGCCTCCTCCTCGGCGCGGCGCCTGGCCTCCTCCTCGGCGGCCTTGCGAGCCTCCTCGCGGGCCTTGATCTCGGCCTCGGAGAGCGGCAGGAGCTGGTCGAGCCGGTGGCGTACGACGGTGGTGACCGACTCGGGGTCCTGGCCGGCGTCCACCACGAGGTAGCGCGTCGGGTCGGCGGCGGCCAGGGTCAGGAAGCCGGAGCGCACGCGGGCGTGGAACTCGGGCGGCTCGGACTCCAGCCGGTCGGGTGCCTCGGTGAACCGCTCCCTGGCGGTCTCCGGGGCGACGTCCAGGAGCACCGTCAGGTGCGGGACGAGTCCGCCCGTGGCCCAGCGCGAGATCCGGGCGATCTCGGTCGGCGCCAGATCGCGGCCCGCGCCCTGGTAGGCGACGGACGAGTCGATGTAACGGTCGGAGATGACGATCGCGCCGCGCTCCAGAGCCGGGCGGACGACCGAGTCGACGTGCTCGGCGCGGTCGGCGGCGTACAGCAGGGCCTCGGCCCGGTTGGAGAGCCCGGCCGACGACACGTCGAGCAGGATGGAGCGCAGCCGCTTGCCGATGGGGGTCGCGCCCGGCTCACGGGTGACGACGACCTCGTGACCCTTGGCCCGGATCCACTCGGCGAGCGCCTCGACCTGGGTGGACTTGCCCGCTCCGTCGCCGCCCTCCAGGGCGAGGAAGAAGCCGGTCGCGGCGGGTGCGACCGCCGGGTCGCCGCCGCGCAGTGCCTCGCGCAGGTCACGCCGCAGCGGTACGCCGGAGCGGTCGTCGGTCTTGGCGAGGACGATCGCGGCGACAGGCAGCAGCAGGGCGCCGACGAGCATGAGCGTGAACGCCGCGCCGCCGTGGGCGAAGACGAAGTCGCCCACGGTCAGCCGGTGGGTGCCGATGGCCGCGGCCACCAGGGGGCCGCCGACCGCACCGAGTGCTATCAGGACGCGGACGACGGCCTGGAGGTGTTCGGCGGTCCTGGTACGGCGGGTCTCCTCGGTCTCCTGGTCGACGAGGACATGACCGGTGTTCGCGGCGACGCCCGCCGCGTACCCGGCGAGTACGGCGAGCAGGACGACGGTCGCGGTGTCGGGCACCAGGCCCATCGCCAGGAGGGCGATGCCCGTGACGGCGGTGGCCAGTGAGAGCAGCCGCCGCCGCGACAGGGTCGGCAGCACCTTCTGCGCGGTACGGATACCGACTCCGGTACCGCCGGTCAGGGCGAGGATCAGCAGGGCCAGGGTGACGGGACCGCCGCCGAGATCGGTGGCGTGCAGCACGGCGACCGCGGCCGCCGCGGCGATGACTCCGGCGACGGCCGCGCAGGTGGCGACGATCAGCGGAATGGCTCCGGTACGGCCCTTGTCGGGGCCGTTCCCCGCGGAGGGCCGCCGCAGTCCCTCCAGCGGCGAGCGCGGGCGGGGCGTCTGCGTACCGGGCAGTTGCAGGAAGTACAGGGTGGAGATGGAGGCGGAGAACAGACCGGCCGCGACGTACGAGCCGAGGGCCGCCTGGTGGAAGGAGAACCAGTCGAGGCCGGAGCCCAGCAGATTGCCGATGACCGTGGCGACCAGCAGAACGGCCGCGGCGAGGGGGACGGCCGCGAAGTCCGTACGCAGGGAGAGCCGGCGCAGTGCGCCGAGGTGGTCCGGCAGCGGGCGCACGGCGGCGCCCTCGATCGGCGGAGCGGGCAGCAGCGCGGGGGCCGCGCTCTCCTTGGCGATCGTCCACAGGCGTTCGGCGGCCCCCGTCACGAAGACGGTGACCAGGATCATCGTGAGCGCGTTGGCGGGCGTCCAGTCGATCCACAGGGGCGCGACGACCAGCAGCGCGAGCCGCAGCCCGTCGGCCCCGATCATCAGCCATCGCCGGTCGAGCGGCCCGCCGGGTGCGGTCAGGGACGTCAAAGGCCCCAGAAGTACGGCTCCGAAGAGCAGGGTGGAAATAATCCGGGCCCCGAACACGGCGGCGACGGCGAAGGCCGCCCCGCGGTATCCGGACCCGAATGAGCCCTCAAGGACCGCCGCTTGCAGCGACAGCAACACCAGCACGAGAAGGGCGAGTGCATCGCCGGTACTGCCGACGAGCTGGGCGCTCCACAACCGCTTCAGCGGGGGAACACGCAACAGGGCTCGTACGGCGCGCTCGCGTGAGTCTGCGGCAAGTGTGTCGGAGGTGGGGCTCACGACCGTAGGCTGCTCGGCTCGCGTCATCCGCCCAGCCTATCGGGACGCTCCCCCCACTCGCGTCCCGCATCCGAACATACGCCCGCAACGCCACGAAACCCGAGCCCCCACCAACGTTTGCCACGCGGCCCCCCGGGCAGAGCCTCACCCTCCAGCCTCGCCGACGCTTGAGGCACGGAGCCCGGGGCGGAACCCCGCCCACCTACCAGCCCCGCCGACGCTTGAAGCGCGAGGTCCGGGGCAGGACCGCCTACCTACCAGCCCCGCCGACGTTTGAAGCGCGAAACCAGGGGCAGAACCCCGCCCACCTACCAGCCCCGCCGACGCTTGAAGCGCGAAACCAGGGGCAGAACCCCGCCCACCTACCAGCCCCGCCGGCGTTTGAGGCGCGGGGTCCGGGGCAGAGCCCCGGTTCCGGGAAGGGGCGGGGAGGGGAAGCCCGCCGCAGGCGCCCACCCTCGACGCCGCACCCGGCGGACGCACACCCCCAGCCGCCCCACCCACCGCAGGCCCGCGACCTCAGTCCTCCGAAGCCGCACCCTTCTTCACAGCCCCAGCCGTCTTCTTCACGGCCGCCTTCTTCACCGCGGACTTCGCCGTCGTCTTCTTCGCCGCAGTCTTCTTCGCGGCCCCCGCGGCCTTCTTCGCGGGCGCCTTCTTGGCCGCGGCCTTCTTCGCCGTCTTCTTCTTCGCCGGCCCCTTGGCCCGCTTCTCGGCGAGGAGCTCGTACCCCCGCTCAGGGGTGATGTCCTCGACGCTGTCATCGGTGCGCAGCGTCGCGTTCGTCTCCCCGTCGGTGACGTACGCCCCGAAGCGGCCGTCCTTCACGACGACCGGCGCCCCGCTCACCGGGTCGGTGCCCAGTTCCTTCAGCGGCGGCTTGGCCGCGGCCCGGCCCCGCTGCTTCGGCTGCGCGTAGATCGCGAGCGCCTCTTCGAGCGTGATGTCGAAGAGCTGGTCCTCGGAGGTGAGCGACCGCGAGTCCGTGCCCTTCTTCAGGTACGGGCCGTAGCGGCCGTTCTGTGCGGTGATCTCGACACCTTCGGCGTCCTCGCCGACCACCCGCGGCAGCGACATCAGCTTGAGCGCGTCGGCCAGCGTCACCGTGTCCAGCGACATCGACTTGAACAACGACGCCGTCCGCGGCTTCACCGCGTTCTTGCCGGTCTTCGGCGTGCCCTCGGGCAGCACCTCGGTGACGTACGGCCCGTAGCGCCCGTCCTTGGCGATGATCTGGTTCCCGCTCACCGGGTCCGCGCCGAGTTCGAAATCGCCGCTCGGCTTGGCCAGCAACTCCTCCGCGTACTCGACGGACAGCTCGTCGGGGGCCAGGTCCTCGGGGACGTCCGCGCGCTGGTGGCCCTCGGCGTCCTTCTCGCCCCGCTCGATGTACGGGCCGTAACGCCCGACACGAAGCTTGATGTCGTTGCCGACGGGGAACGAGGAGATCTCCCGGGCGTCGATCGCACCGAGGTCGGTGACAAGTTCCTTGAGCCCGCCGAGGTGGTCGCCGTCGCCGTTGCCCGCGTCGGAGGCCGCTCCGGCACCGGCCGATTCGTCCCCCTCCTGCGCACCGAAGTAGAACCGCTTCAGCCACGGCACGGACTGGGCCTCACCCCGCGCGATGCGGTCGAGGTCGTCCTCCATGCGGGCCGTGAAGTCGTAGTCCACGAGCCGGCCGAAGTGCTTCTCCAGCAGGTTGACCACGGCGAACGAGAGGAACGACGGCACGAGGGCCGTGCCCTTCTTGAACACGTAGCCGCGGTCGAGGATCGTCCCGATGATCGAGGCGTACGTCGACGGGCGGCCGATCTCGCGCTCTTCCAGCTCCTTGACCAGCGAGGCCTCGGTGTAACGGGCCGGCGGCTTCGTCGCGTGGCCGTCGACGGTGACCTCGTCGGCGGACAGCGCGTCGCCTTCGGCGACCTGCGGCAGCCGCCGCTCACGGTCGTCCAGCTCGGCGTTCGGGTCGTCGGCGCCCTCGACGTACGCCTTCATGAAGCCGTGGAAGGTGATCGTCTTGCCGGACGCGGAGAACTCGGCGTCCCGGCCGTCGCTCGCCCGGCCGCCGATCTTGACGGTGACGGAATTACCGACCGCGTCCTTCATCTGGGAGGCGACGGTCCGCTTCCAGATCAGTTCGTAGAGCCGGAACTGGTCGCCGGTGAGACCGGTCTCGGCCGGGGTACGGAAACGGTCCCCGGAGGGGCGGATCGCCTCGTGCGCCTCCTGCGCGTTCTTGACCTTGCCGGCGTACGTGCGCGGCTTGTCGGGCAGGTAGTTCGCCCCGTACAGCTGCGTCACCTGGGCTCGGGCCGCGGAGATCGCGGTGTCCGACAGGGTCGTGGAGTCGGTACGCATATAGGTGATGAAGCCGTTCTCGTACAGCTTCTGCGCGACCTGCATGGTGGCCTTCGCCCCGAAGCCCAGCTTCCGGCTCGCCTCCTGCTGGAGGGTCGTCGTACGGAAGGGGGCGTACGGGGAACGGCGGTACGGCTTCGACTCGACGGACCGCACGGCGAACGCGGAATCGGCGAGCGCGGCGGCCAGCGCGCGGGCGTTCGCCTCGTCCAGGTGCAGCGTCTGGCCGGAGGCGGACTTGAGCTGCCCGTCCGGACCGAAGTCACGTCCCTGCGCGATGCGGCGCCCGTCGACCGCGCTGAGGCGGGCGGTGAGCGTCGAGGGGTCGGAGACGTCACCGGTCCGCCCGGTGGCGAAGGTGCCGGTCAGGTCCCAGTACTCGGCGGAGCGGAAGGCGATGCGCTCGCGCTCCCGCTCGACGACGAGACGGGTGGCGACGGACTGGACGCGACCGGCCGACAGCCGCGGCATGACCTTCTTCCACAGGACCGGCGAGACCTCGTAGCCGTAGAGGCGGTCGAGGATACGGCGGGTCTCCTGGGCGTCGACCATGCGCTGGTTCAGCTCGCGCGGATTGGCGACGGCGGCCCGGATCGCGTCCTTGGTGATCTCGTGGAAGACCATCCGGTGGACCGGGACCTTGGGCTTGAGCACTTCCTGAAGGTGCCACGCGATGGCTTCGCCCTCGCGGTCCTCATCGGTGGCGAGGAAGAGTTCGTCGGACTCGGCCAGCAGCTGCTTCAGCTTCCTGACCTGGGCCTTCTTGTCGGCGTTGACGACGTAGATCGGCTGGAAGTCGTGCTCGACGTCCACGCCGAGCCGGCGCACCTCGCCGGTGTACTCGTCCGGTACCTCGGCGGCGCCGTTCGGGAGGTCGCGGATGTGCCCGACGCTCGCCTCGACGACGTATCCGGGGCCGAGATAGCCCTTGATCGTCTTCGCCTTGGCAGGCGACTCGACGATGACGAGTCGGCGGCCGCCCTGTGCGGTCTCGCTGGTCGGGGACAACTTCGCTCTTCTCTCCGGTCGACGCTCGGTGGGCATCAGGGCAGCGCGAGGGGCGCTGCCGACAGTGCTGTCGCTGCGGAGTGTGACGGTACAACCCGCCCCCGTGTCAAACGGCGAAAGCCCGCAACGGCCACTCGAACGGTAACCCGACTTCCGCCATTCCTGCCGCCCGGCCCACTCGGTCCGCTGTGCGCACGGCCGCTGCCTGCGGGTTTCGGCGGCGTCCTGGCCGTCCTGCGGACGTCGAGGACGAGGGGCGGACGTCCCGGGCGTGTTCCCAGCGGCCGCAGGGAGCATGCCGACGGAGCGGGACCGGTCGCGCGCTGCGGGCGCGGGCTCAGACGCGGCCGAGGCACCACACCCCGAGGACGAGGAAAAGTACGCCGAACACAGTGGCGAGTGCGGTGGAAACGGCGGGGCTCACCCGGTACGCCACCGGCGCGCGGTGCAGCACGCGCGCCCCCGTCCACAGCAGCAGTGCCGCACCGAACAGCACGAACGCCGTTCCGGCGAAGACAGCGGGCCCGCTCTCCATATCCGTACGCCTCCCTCTTCCCCGGCTTGCCCCGGGCCACCCCCGATTTCTCACGGAGGCTCCCACCGCACGGCGTCGCGGACGCCAACACGGGGTGAACAGCAGGGCCCGCCGACAGGACGGCAGAGGGGCAGGGTCCGGCCATGGCCGGATTCACACGCCGGCCGCCGCCCCGCGTCCCTCACATCACGTCCAGCGTGGCGCGCCGCCTGCTCCCCCGTTCGAACACCGCGAGCAGTACGACGGCGAGCAGCGCGTACCCCGCTCCCGTCGCGAGTTCCGCCGCGACGCCCCGGCCGTCGAGCCCTGCCCCGGCGGACAACTGACGTGCTGCGTCGGCCGCGTGAGTCAGTGGCAGCACGTCCCCGAGTGCGCGCATCCACCCCGGCAGGGTCTCCCGGGGCACGTTGGCGCCGGTCAGCAGCAGGAGCACGGAACTGGCCACGTTCGATACGAGGAAGACATCGCGGAACCGCAGCCCCAGCGCCCCCAGGGCCAGGCCGAAGGCGGAACACCCGGCGGAGGCGGCGAGCAGGACCGCGCCGAGCCCCGGAAGGGCCGCAACCGGAATGCGCAGGCCGAGCAGAAGGCAGGCGGCGGAGAGCGTGAAGACACTGATGAGGAGGCCGTTCAGCACATACGGCAGCGCGCGTCCGAACCAGAGCGGAGCCCGGTTCCGCGGGCTGAGCAGCACCGCGCCCAACGTCCCGTACCGCCGTTCGTTGGCGACGGCCATCGTGCCGCCGTAGACGCAGGCGGTCGAGGCGGAGATCACTGCGTTGCCGAGCAGATAGAACCGGTCGTCGGCGACCTGGAGCTGCCGGCCCAGGAACACGAAGAAGAGGAGTTGCAGCAGGGGGCCGACCAGCAGGGTCCCGATGAACATGGGCGGCGTCGTCCAGTTGAAGAGCGCCCGGTAGGAAAGGGCACCGCCGATCACGACGAGCCGCCATGCGGAAACGATCCGACGGTAGAGACGCGGGGACCGGTCCGCTGGTGCGGGGCCGGGGTCCAGGAACGGTGTACGGGCGGGCATGCGGGCAACTCCTGGGTGGGGCGGGAAGCGTTCGGGAGGCAGTTCGAGGAGCGGTTCTGCGCGCGATTCGGCACCGGTTTCATGCGCGCCGGGCCTGGTATCGCGCCGCCGGACCGTCCAGCGGTCCGGCCATGGGGGCGTCGTCGAGCCCGTCCGGCCGGGCGTCAGGCCAGCGAGAGGGTCGCGGCGGCGCGGGCACGCTGTTCGACCCGCCCCAGAACGAGGACGGCGAGCAACGCGTACAACGCGCCGAGCGTCAGGGACACGCCCATGGGAGCCAGCACCTCACCGGCTCCCGCGCTGCCGGAGGTCGCCGCGTGCACCGCCCGGGAGCCCCAGGTGGTGGGGAGCGCCCAGGACAACGGACGCGTCCAGTCCGGCAGCACGGTGATGGGCACGAGCATCCCGGACAACAGCCACACGGGCGCGTCCAGCGGGTTGGCCAGCGCGTTCGCGTTGCGCAGCAGCACAAAGGTGGCGGCGAGCAGCAGCCCCATCATCCCGAGCGAGAGCACACAGACCGGGACGGCGAGCAGGAAGAGCACCGGGTGCGCGAAATCGAGCGGCACATCGAACAGCACGGCCCCCCAGATCACCGTCGCGCCCATGGCGTAGGTGCCGATGACGGCGGTGGCCAGGGTGATGGGCAGCAGAACGAGGGAGAGCGGGGTCGGCGAGGCGACGAGCGTCTCCAGTGTGCCGAGCCAGCGCTGATTCTGTACGGCTCCGCCCGACCCGAAGAGCACCGAGGACCAGATGCCCATCAGCCCGGCGCCGACGGCGGCGGTGAGCAGTCGGTCGGGGTCGTCCGCAGCGCGGAAGAGGTAGACGGAGAGGGTCGCGTACACCAGGGGCACGAGGACGGCGAAGGTGATTTCGAGCGGTGAACGGCTCATGTACGAGACGTGGGTACGCACCCCGACGAGGGTCAGGCGCAGGGCCCTGCCAACCCTCATGCCACGACCTCCCCATCAACCCGCCCGGCCTCCGCCGCTTCCACCCGCACGTCCTCAACCGTCCTTGCGTCCGCGCCCCCCGAGGCAGCCGCCCCGGAGACCGCCACGTCCATGGGCCCGGCGGGCATGGAGCCGGCAGGCGCGAAGTCGGCAGGCGTGGGCCCGGCGGGCATGGAGCCGGCAGGCGCGAAGTCGGCAGGCGCGGGCCCGGCGGGTACGGACCCGAAGGGCCCAGGCACGCCGCCACCCGTTTCCGGTGCGCGGCCCGACTCGGGTGCGCCGTCAGACTCGGGTGCGCCGTCCGGCCCGCACGCCCCGCCTGTCGTGGGTGACGTGTCCGCCCCGCCCTCCGCCTCCTCGACGATCGCGATGTAGGCGTCCTCCAGCGTGGGTTCGCGGGTGACGACCCGTCCGACGCGAACGCCTTCGAGCGCGGCCAGCACCTGGACGTGCAGGTCGGCGCCGTGCTCGGTCTGCACGATGACGGCCTGTCGGCTGCCTCTGTCCTCGGCGGCCACGCCGTGCACGCCCGCCACGGCCCGGATCCGTTCGAGGTGGTCCTCGCCCGCCCCGTACGCCTCGATCTCCAGGACGTCGCGTTCCCGCACACGGGACTTGAGCCGCTCCGGCGTGCCCAGGGCCCGGATGGTGCCGCCCGCGATGACCGCGATCCGGTCGCACAACTCATCGGCCTCCGCCATGTAATGCGTGGTCAGGAGCACGGTGGTGCCGGAGGACCGCAAGTCGGCGACGGTACGGCGCAGATCGCGGGCCGCCACCGGGTCCACGCCGATCGACGGCTCGTCGAGGAACAGGACATCGGGCCGGTGCAGCAGGCCGCGCGCGATGTGCAGCCGCTGCCGCATGCCCCGCGAGTACCCCTCGACGCGCTCCTTCTCCCGCCCGGCGAGGCCGACCAGATCGAGCAGTTCGGCGATCCGCCGCTTCTGGTCGCGCGGCTCGACGCCGTACAGCTCGGCGAAGTAGCGCAGGTTGTCGAGGGCGGAGAGCCGGTCGTACAGGCCCCGGTCACCGCCGAAGACGTAGCCGATCCTGCGGCGCACGGCGACGGGGTCGGACGCCACGTCGTGTCCCAGCACCCGGGCCGTACCGGAGGTGGGCAGCAGCAGGGTGTTGAGCATCTTGATGGTGGTGGTCTTGCCCGCGCCATTGGGCCCGAGGAGGCCGAAGAGCTCACCGCGCGCCACCTCGAAGGTGACCCCGCGCACGGCTTCGGTCTCGGTGCGGCGCGGACGCAGGAAGCCGGTCCGGCTGGTGTAGGTGCGGCGCAGGTTCTTCGCCTCGATCGCAAGCATGGCGCGGACGTTAGGCCCGGCCCCGCCACCCCCGCCATCGATTCGGAACCTCCCGAATCGTCCGGCCGCCCCTTGCCCGCCTCCGCCTGTCCGCGCCCCTCAGGACACCGCGCGCAGCACGTCCTCCCCCGACAGCAGCGCGAGGAGGGCGCGGCCGGTGTCGGTGAGGTGGTAGTACACGCTGCGTCCTATTCGGTGCCGGGTGACGACATCGGCGTCGGCGAGGACGGACAGGTGCTCCGAGACCGTGCTCGGCGCGAGCCCCAGCCGGTCGGCTATCCCGGCCGTGGTGAGGGGTCCCCCGAGCTGTCGCAGGACCGAGGCCCGGCCCTTTCCCAGGAGCAGCCCGAGCCGATCACCGCTGTCGGCCCGCTCCGCGGCTCGTTCGCGCAGCGCGCCCGCGCCCCGGGCCTGGAAGGACACCGTCAGGACATCCGGGTCGTCGGTGGAGTAGAGCCGGCAGCCCTCCGCGAAGACGAGGGGCACGAGCAGCAGCCGGCGCTCCCCCGCCCGGTACTCCGCGTCGATGTGCTTCGTCAGCTCCAGGACGGGCGGCTCCCACCTGGCCCGGCTCTCCAGCCCGGCGAAGAGCGCGTCCACCCCCTCGGTGGCGAAGGTCCGGGCCCGGATGAGCACCTCGTCCTCGACCAGGCGGCGCATGACGGGCCAGTGCGCGGCCATCGCTCCTTCCCAGTACGCGGCATACGCATCGGCGAGCGCCCCGCAGGCGGCCTCGGGGTCGGCGACGTACGGGCGTACGTGCGGGTGGTCCTGGAGCCCCTCGTAGTGCTGGGCGACCCCGGCCCGTACGACGTCGGCAGGGGTGGCCCGGATCGTGTCGAGCTCCGTCTCGACGGATGACGCCCCGACCGGCCGGGGCAGCATGAAGTCCGGGAACTGGTGCGGGCCGTCGATCAGCAGCCGGAGCGCATGCGTCCGATCGTCCTCGCTCAGCAGTTCGCGGGCCCGCACCACCCACTCCTCGTAGGGGCGGGAGGGGTGGCGGTGCGGCATCGCGAGATGGAGGCTGCAAAAGGCGTCCCACAGAGGGCTGATGGCGATCCGGGTCGCGCCGAGCGACGCCTCGTCCAGTTCGATCCGGATCATCCGGCCACCTGCCCACCCGGGGGCAGCGGATCCAGGAAACCCTCCTCGACCAGCAGCCGAATGGCCTGGGGGGTGCGGTCGCGAAGCAGCACCGGGTCCTCGTTCATCAACTGGGCGATGGCGTCCAGGATGCGACCGGCGGGCAGTGAGCCGTCGCACACGCCCGCGAACCCCGCGCCCACCGCGTCGACCTTCGTCGCCCGGCGCATGCCACGGTTCTGACGGAGCACCACATGCTCGGGGTCCTCCGCCCCGGGGAGCCCGACCTGCTCCTGCACCACCTCGGCGGCCAGGGTGAAGTGTGCGGCCAGGAGCGCCGCGTCGTCCTGCTCCCGCAGGTAGTCCTGGCGGGCGAAGTGCGCCTCGACGGCGGGGCCGAGCGGCTGTTCCACCGCGTGCGGCCACTCCTCGATCACGACGGAGGGCTCACCGGCTGCGGCCGCGGCGGACTTCCGCAGCGTGATCCAGCCGAAGCCGACGCCGTTTGCCCGGCGGGCCGCGAACTCGTCCAGCCAGGCGTCGTACCGCGCCTCGTACTCCGCCGGGTCCGTGCGATGGTCCCCGCTGTCGCGCAGCCACAGCTCGGCGTACTGCGTGACGTCCTGGACCTCGCGCTGCACGATCCAGGCATCGCAGCCGTCCGGCACCCAGGAACGCACCCGGTCCTGCCACTCCTCGCCCTCGGTGTGCTGCCAGTTGGCCAGGAAGTGGGCGAATCCGCCCTCGTTGAGCCGGTCGCCCGTCTGCTGGACGAGGGTCCGGCACAGATCGTCGCCGGCCATACCGCCGTCGCGGTAGGTGAGCCGCGCGCCTGGCGAGATGACGAACGGCGGGTTGGAGACGATCAGGTCGAAGGTCTCGTCGCCGACCGGCTCGTACAGGGAGCCCTCGCGGAGCTCGGCCGGGGCGGCGCCGGACAGGGCGAGGGTGAGCCGGGTGAAGGCGAGGGCGCGCGGATTGAGGTCGGTGGCCGTGACCTTCGTGGCGTGCTGGGCGGCGTGCAACGCCTGGATGCCGGAGCCCGTGCCGATGTCGAGGGCGGAGGCGACGGGCCGGCGGACGGTGATCCCGGCCAGGGTGGTGGACGCCCCGCCGATACCGAGGACGACGCCCTTCTCGCGCGAGCCGATACCGCCCGCGCCTCCCACCGCACAGCCCAGGTCGGAGACGATGAACCAGTCCTGGCCGTCCGGTCCGCCGTACGGCCGCACGTCGACGGTCGCCCGCACCTCGCCGTCCTTCTCGGTCAGCCAGCCGTCCGCCACACACTCCGCCAGCGGGAGCACGGCGGCGGCCCGCCCCGCCGGGACGGGGCGCTGGAGCAGGAAGAGTCGCACCAGCGTGTCGAGCGGCGCCTCGCCCCGCGTGGCGCGCAGCGCCGGAACCGTCTCGCTGCGGGCGAGCGCGGCGTAGGCGGGCGCGCCGAGCAGGTCGAGGAGCCCGTCGGCGGTGAAGGCGGCCGCGAGCAGGGCTTCGCGGAGCCGGGGCGCGTGGTCTGCCGCGGGCAGGTCTGCTGCGAAAAGGCTGGTCTTACTCACGTGACCCATTGTGAGGGGTCCCACTGACAACGGCAGCGGCCCGGCCACCGCCCCGCGCGTTCCAGGGGCGTGCCGGGCCGCTCGGCCGAGGTGCGCCGGCCGTCGCTCCGGCCACGGCGTTCGGCCGCCGGTTACGACTTCTTGCTGGGCGACACGGACGGCGACGCTTCCTTCGACGGCTCGGAGTCGTCCGAGGAACCGGTCGAGGGCGAGGCCGACGCGGTGGGCTTCTGACAGCCCTCCTGCTTGGCCATCGCGCTGCCGACCTCGCCGGACTGGAGCTTGTTCAGCGCCTGATCGCCGTTGGTGCTGATCTTGTTCAGCTCGTCCGCGATTCCCTTGAGGCCGTCGGCGAACTTCGCCTGGTCCTTCGTCTCCAGGGCGTCGACCTTCTTCTGCAGCTTCGCGTAGGCGGTGGAGGAGGCATTGAGCTCCTTCACGGCCTCCTTCTGCGTGGTCTCACCGTCGTCGACCGGCGGCGGACCCGCCGACTCGACAGCGGAACCCAGCGCCTTGTACGCCTGCGAGATCTGGTGGAAGGCGGCCGAGTCGGTCTCCTGGACATCGGCGGGCTTGCTGTTGTCGGCCGTCTGCTGCTGGATGGAGGCGTTGGCGTTCGCGATCTTCTGCAACTGCGGCTGGACCTGGTCGCAGACCTTCTTGGCCCAGTCGTTCACCTTGTCGTCGCTGTCGTCGCTGCAGCCCGACAGCGTCAGTACCAGTACCGCACCGCCGGACAGCGCGGCTGCAAGCTTCTTGTTCACCGGATTGGTCCCTTCCAAGGCTCTCGGCCCCGGAACTTACACGCCGAACGCCCTCCATCCGGGTGCCAGTCGTCCGGTAGGACAGCTTTTGCAGCCATTTGCACCAAGCGAAAGGAGGGAGATACAACTCACCCACACGGCCCCCACCAACGGGAACACGCGAGCGATCAGTCACCCGTACGAGGCACCCACAGATGCCGCATGGCGACCCGACCGACTGACGCGACATCAACATCGCTCAGTAGACGCACTACTGATGGCTCATCTGATCCCTCATTACTCACGAGAGCGAAAAAAGAGGCCCTGCTCAGCAGGGCCTCGGAGGCCTGACGCAGCCCCACGAAAGGGCAGCACAGGCCGTCCCGCGCGTCCGACTCAGGCATTGCCCGTGAACGGGCCGCCCGGCCGAACCGGCGCGCTCGGCTCAGGGCAGTACGGCCACCGGCGTCTTGGGCCAGGTCATCCGGATCACTCCGCCGTCCGCGCCGGACCTGACCTCCACGTCGTCGACGAGACCGCTGATGACCGCGAGGCCCATCTCGTCCTCGTCATCGGTCTCCGGCTCGGGCTGGTCGAGCCCTCCGCCGGACACGACACCGCGCCGTCCGGAAACCCCACCGGGCACGGAGCCGTCCGCGCCGGGGCCCGGCACCTCGTCACCGACCTCGATGGAGAACGCCTTCTCCTCCTCGATCAGGAAGACCGCGACAGGGGCCGTGATGCCATGACTGCGGTGCAGCCCAACAGCCCGGCTGCACGCCTCGCCCACGGCGAGTCGGACCTCGTCGAGCACGGCCTCGTCGACCCCGGCCCGGCGCGCCACGGCCGCTGCCACGAGACGGGCGGTCCTGACGTGTTCGGGCTGGGCGCTGAAGCGGAGTTCAACGGTGGCCATGCGATCCCCCTCGAACGTACGTATGTGCATGCCAGAAACGGGCCCCACGGCCCCGAGCCTCTGGCTCTGTCTCCGACGGGTCGGGCGGCTGACAAATAAGTCAGCCACAGACCGCCGACCGGGTGACGGCCGACGCCGGACACCGGCCGTCGGCATCACCGGCGACCACGGAACGAGGGCCATCGCACCGGCGGACCTTCACCGAGGCCGCCGTCGCCCCGACCGTCGCCGGACCGGCATGGAACCGGCCCGGCGGCAGACCGGAGGTCAGTCGGTGGCCGCGACGGCCTCGTCGACCGTGGTGTGGATCGGGAACACCTTGGTCAGACCGGTGATCCGGAAAATCTTGAGAATGCGCTCCTGGTTGCACACCAGGCGCAGCGAGCCCTCATGGGCGCGCACGCGCTTCAAGCCGCCCACAAGCACGCCGAGGCCGGTGGAGTCGAGAAAGTCGACGCCTTCCATGTCGACAACCAGGTGGTAGCTGCCGTCATTCACCAACTCGACCAACTGCTCGCGCAGCTTGGGCGCGGTATACACATCAATCTCGCCACCGACCTCGACGACCGTACGGTCGCCACCAGGGCCGGACACATTGCGAGTCGACAAGGACAGGTCCACGGATCCTCCAGCACCTTGCTATCGAGCGGTCGCCCCTCGGTCTCCCCGACGGAGCCGGGGGACGGATCGCCAGCCGCGATGGCATTCAATCACTTACCGGCAGCCATGCACGACGCCTTGGGACCATTGTCCGCCTTGCCAGTGACACACTCGGTGCCGATGGCCAAGAATCACCGCCCCAGTCGACCCCCGGAGAGTGGGGGCTCCCGCCCCTCTCCCGACACGGTCCTCGACCGGCTCGCCGCAGGGGCGGGCCGGTCCGCGCGCATCACTCATACGGAGCACCTGCCCCCGCGCGCGGGAACCCATGCCGTCTGGCCCGATCGCATCCGTCCGGAAGTGATCGCGGCCATCCAGAAGGCCGGCATCGACCACCCCTGGACCCATCAGGCGGCCGCCGCCGAACACGCTCTGGACGGCACATCGGTCGTGATCGCCACCGGAACTGCCTCCGGCAAGTCGCTCGCCTACCTCGCCCCGGTGCTCAGCGCGCTCCTGGACGGCTCCGAGGCCCCCAACGGGCGAGGTGCCACCGCTCTCTACCTCGCCCCCACCAAGGCCCTGGCAGCCGACCAGAGGCGCTCGGTGAAGGCGCTCGCCGCTCCGCTGGGCAACGGCATCCGGCCCGCCGTCTTCGACGGTGACACCCCCTTCGAAGAACGCGAGTGGGTACGTCAGTACGCCAACTACGTCCTCACCAACCCCGACATGCTGCACCGCGGGATACTCCCGTCACACCCCCGCTGGTCCTCCTTCCTGCGCTCCCTGCGCTACGTCGTCATCGACGAGTGCCACACCTACCGGGGCGTCTTCGGCTCCCACGTCGCCCAGGTGGTGCGCCGGCTCCGCCGCCTCTGTGCCCGCTACGGCGCCGATCCCGTCTTCCTCCTCGCCTCCGCCACCTCCGCCCAGCCCGCAGTCGCGGCGGGCCGCCTCACCGGCCTCTCGGTCACAGAGGTGGCCGACGACGCCTCCCCGCGCGGCGAACTCGTCTTCGCCCTGTGGGAACCCCCGCTGACCGAACTGCACGGCGAGAAGGGTGCCCCGGTACGCCGTACCGCCACGGCCGAGACCGCCGACCTGCTCACCGACCTCACCGTGCAGGGCGTCCGCTCGGTCGCCTTCGTCCGCTCCAGGCGCGGCGCCGAACTCATCTCCGTCATCGCCAAGGAACGCCTCGCCGAGGTCGACCGCACCCTCCCGGCCCGGGTCGCCGCCTACCGCGGGGGGTACCTCCCCGAGGAACGCCGTGCCCTGGAGCGCGCTCTGCACTCCGGCCGGCTGCTCGGCCTCGCCGCCACCACCGCCCTCGAACTCGGCATCGACGTGTCGGGCCTGGACGCCGTCGTCATATCCGGATATCCGGGCACGAGGGCCTCCCTGTGGCAGCAGGCGGGCCGCGCCGGGCGGGCGGGTCAAGGCGCGCTCGCCATCCTGGTGGCCCGCGACGACCCGCTGGACACCTTCCTCGTCCACCACCCCGAGGCCCTGTTCGAACAGCCCGTGGAGTCGACCGTCCTCGACCCGGACAACCCGTACGTCCTGGCCCCCCACTTGTGCGCAGCGGCAGCCGAACTGCCGCTCACCGAACGCGACCTGCAGCTCTTCGGCCCTGCCACGGCCGGCCTCCTCCCGCAGCTGGAGACCGCGAAGCTGCTCCGCAGGCGGGCTTCGGGCTGGCACTGGACCCGGCGCGAGCGGGCCGCCGACCTGACCGATATCCGTGGCGAGGGCGGCCGCCCCGTCCAGATCGTCGAGGAGGGCACCGGAAGGCTACTGGGCACCGTGGACGAGTCCGCCGCCCACAGCACCGTGCACGAGGGCGCCGTCCACCTCCACCAGGGCCGCACCTACCTGGTCCGGAAACTGGACCTGGAGGACTCCGTGGCCCTGGTCGAGGAGGCCGCCCCGCCGTACTCGACCACCGCACGCGACACCACCGCCATCGCCGTCCTGGAGACTGACACCGAGATCCCCTGGGGGGACGGGCGGCTCTGCTACGGGTCCGTCGAGGTCACCAACCAGGTCGTCTCCTTCCTCCGCCGCAAACTGATCACCGGCGAGGTGCTCGGCGAGAGCAAGCTGGAGCTGCCACCCCGCACCCTGCGCACCCGTGCCGTGTGGTGGACGGTGACCGAGGACCAGCTCGACGCCGCCCGGATCAATCCCGAGATCCTCGGGGGCGCGCTGCACGCCGCCGAGCACGCCTCGATCGGGATGCTGCCGCTCTTCGCCACCTGCGACCGCTGGGACATCGGCGGGGTGTCCGTGCCCCTGCACCCGGACACCCTGCTGCCGACCGTCTTCGTGTACGACGGCCATCCCGGCGGTGCCGGATTCGCCGAGCGCGCGTTCCGCACCGCACACGAGTGGCTGTCCGCCACACGCCTGGCCATCGCGTCCTGCGAGTGCGACGCGGGCTGCCCGTCGTGCATCCAGTCCCCCAAGTGCGGCAACGGCAACGAACCCCTGCACAAACGAGGTGCCGTCCGGCTTCTCACAGAGCTCCTCCGATCCGCGCCTCCGGCCCCTGATGGTCCTGCCTCCCCGGACTCGCTCGAACCGGAACAAGGCCCGGCCGAGCCCGGCTCTCCCACCCTGCCGAAGACGGAAGCGTCACCGGCGGAGGGGCCGGAGGAGCCGTCGCCGCAGGTCCCGCCCGAGCCCTGACCACGGGCGCGTACGGCCCGAACCGCGCCTTGGCCGTCACATCGGCCACCTCCCCCTGGACAACGCACCGCACCACCTCCGCCCCTTGCGCCCCGGCCACCTCCCGGGCCGACCGACAGGCTTCCGCCTCCCCCTCAAGCGCCCTGTCGGCCGCGGCCAGGGCGGCCAGATCAGCCGCACCCCCGGCACGATGCCGAGCAGCCACCACCTGTCCGAGCGCCAGGACCACCGCGAACACGGTGCACAGCGTCGCCGTGCTCACCGCAGCCCATACAGTCGCCAGCCCTCCGTCCCCCACCCGGCCCCGCCACCGAGCCGGCCACCGGGCCGGTGGACGGACCCACCACCGGACCGGTGCACGCACCCACCTCCGCGCCAGCCACCGGACCGCGGGCCGGTCCCGCACCCTCGCCTCTTGCCGCTCTCCGACTCCTCGCTCTTCCCCAGCCCCTCGTCCCGCCTTCACGCCTCATCCCCCTTCACAGCTCGCCTCCCGCCAAGCCCTCCTCCCTCCCTGTGCCCGTCCGTCACACCGGCATCGGACCCCACCCCGGCCCCCGGCTTCGCCCCCGCCTCTGTCTCCGCGACCAGCGCGTCCTCCCTCGCCGGTGCGTCCTCGGCCGCCGCAGCGGCCTCCGCGCTCAGGGTCACGGCCAGGCTCCCCGGGCCGGGCGTCGGAGCAGACACCCTGACCCGCCACAGCGCCCCGGACCGTTCCACGTCGACCGCAGCCCCGGCGGGCGCCGCGGAAAGAGCGGCCTCCTTCACGAGCGGTGCCGGTTCGGAACGGGCTGCCGCACGGGCGCCTGCCCGAGCGGCATCCACGCACCGAATCTGGGCAGAGGCAGCCATCAACGCCCACAGCAGCGCAAGGGCAAAGACCGCCAGCACCGGAATCACCATCGCGGCCTCCGCCGTCACCGCACCCCGATCGCCCAGCAATCCGACGCCCGCGACCGCTTCGTCGCCGACCACCGCTTCGTCACCGGTCTCAGAACTTCGCATCGAGTGCGCCCTTCAGCAGCGATTGCAGTTGGGCCATGACCGCAGGGCTGGTGACCACCTTGTAGAGCACCGCGGCAAACGCACAGGCGGCGATCGTGCCCACCGCGTACTCAGAAGTTGTCATTCCGCTATCGGCCCGACTCCGGACGACGCCCGCCACGGACCGCATCCAATTCCTGATTTTGCGCATCATTCCAAACCCCCGATGTCTCACTTGCAGACCTAATCAGCCGATATTTTCTCTATGTTCATTTTTGGACTAAGCCGGTTGCAGCAAGCCCCCGGCCAGCCCGATCACCACGGGCGCCACCCCAACGGCCAAGAAGGCGGGGAGGAAGCAGAGCCCGACAGGGGCGGTGACCATCACGGCAGCCCGCTGGGCCCTGGCCACAGCCGCCCTTGCCCGCTCGGCCCGCAACGCCTCGGCCATCCGAGCCACCGGCTCCGCCGCCGGAGCACCGGTCGAACCCGCCCGGTCCAGGCAGCGGGCCAGGGCAGCAGCGCCTGGTATTTCACCGAACCGCCCCCAGGCGACGGCAGGGTCACCGCCGAGCCGGATTTCCGCCGCAGTGCGTGCGAGCTGCTCACCCACGGTGCCGCCCAGCGACTCACCCACTGCTTCGGCCGCCTCTGTCGGACCGGCGCCGGCGGAGATACAGGCCGCCAGCAGGTCTGCTGCCAGGGGAAGTTGGCGCACGGTCTCCGCCGCACGTACCTTTTCCTCCGCCGCGAGCCCGGCAGCCTGCCCGCGGCGGGACCGCTGCCACCACCAGGCGGCGTAGGCCGATCCCAGGCCGACCGCCCACCCCACCGGCCCACCGACCAGGAACCACCCGGTCAGCACGATGCCCAGCAGCGCCGCCCACCGTTTGAACTGCCCAACGGGCATGGGCCGCCCCCCGAGCGGTATGGACGCTCGGGACGTGGCCGGCCACACGGCGGGCGCCATCGGAGCCACCGCCAGAAGCCACTCGCCCCGCCGCCGCAACCGCCGACCGGTCTGCCGCCTGGCCAAGGGCAGAACCACCTGGCAGCAAAGCCCCAGTGCCACACCGACGGCCCCCACCGTATGAACGGCATCGCCGGCCAAGCCCCTCATGCCGCTTCCCCCGCCCGCACGATACGGGCGGCCCACAGAAGACCGCAGACCTCCAGCAACCCACCTGTGACCAGGCAGAACAGGCCGGCCGGACTGTGGAACAGCACCCTCAGCGGATCCGCTCCCAGCGCGGCACCAAGTCCCGTGCCCAGCACCGGCAGCAGCGCCAGAACCGCGACCGTCGACCAAGCTCCCGCCAGTTGTGCCCGTAGTTCCTCGCGTTGACGACGCTCGGCCCGCAATGCGCTTTCCAGCCGGTCCAGGCCCGCCGCGAGGCCCGCACCACTGCCCACCGCCACCCGCCAACAGGCGGCCACTCCGGCCAGCCCCTCCAGGCCCGGTTCACCCGCCGCCTGCGCCAGCGCCTTCGGAACATCGCCGCCGAACCGCGCGGCGGCCGACACCCTGAAGGCGGTTTCGCCCATCACCCCTGTGCTGCGAACCGCGACGACCAGTGCCTGCCCCGGCTCATGCCCTGCCCTCAACTCGCCGACCAGCGCGCCGCACAGGTCCACGACCCCGTCAGCCCGGACTTCCCGTTTCGCGCGCAGCCTCCTCCTGCGCAGCCACCTCCGCACCACGGGAATCGCGGCCGCCCCCGCGATCATCGGCAGCACTGACTGTCCGAGAACCGCCAGAACCGAAGCCACCGGCAGGCAGAGCCACTCCCACCGCCCTTTCAGCCCCGCCCGGATCCGGCTCCGGACGTTCCCCCAGCGCTCCCGGGGCTCCGACGGATTGACCTCGCCGGAAAGCATCCCCCGGGCCCTGCGCCGCGTTCGCCCGTTCCCCACCAGCAGCCAGACCGCCGTCACCGCACACAGCGCTGCGGCGTACACGAGCTCCGGGACTCCGGCCGATGCCGACCCGCCGCTCACAACACGCCCCCGGTGAGCTCCCGCAGCCGCTCCCAGCCTCGTTCCCGCTCGAAACCCGCAGCGTTCCAACGCAGCGCCGGCACCGTAACCACCAGACCCGCCGCATCACGTTCCAGCACATGGACATCGGCGATCCGGCGGCGCCCTGCACGGTCCCGCGCGAGATGGACCACCACCGACAGGGCCGCCGCCAACTGGCTGTGCAGCGCTGCCCGGTCCAGCCCCGCCGCAGTCCCGAGCGCCTCCAACCGGGCCGGAACGTGCCCGGCGGCGTTGGCATGGACAGTCCCAGAACCGCCTTCATGTCCCGTGTTCAGGGCTGCCAAGAGCTCGGTGACCTCGCTTCCCCGCACCTCACCGACCACCAGCCGGTCGGGACGCATGCGCAGGGCTTGGCGCACCAGATCCCTGAGAGTCACCCGTCCGGCACCCTCCTGATTCGCGGGGCGCGACTCCAGCCGCACGACGTGGGGGTGGTCCGGCCGCAGCTCCGCCGAATCCTCGGCAAGCACGATCCTCTCGCGCTCCCCGACCGCACCCAACAGGCTCGAAAGGAGGGTCGTCTTCCCCGCTCCCGTGCCCCCACTGATCAGGTACGAGACCCGGGCCTCCACCAGAGCCCTCAGCACCCGGTCGCCCCCGGGCGGCACTGTCCCCGCTTCCACCAACTCCGTCAGCGAGAATGCCCTGGGCCTGACCACTCGCAGCGAGAGGCACGTCGAGCCGACGGACACCGGAGGCAGCACCGCATGCATCCGGGTCCCGTCGGGGAGCCTCGCGTCCACCCAGGGCCGGGCGTCGTCGAGCCGTCGCCCCGCCACGGCCGCGAGCCGTTGCGCCAGCCTGCGGACGGCCGCGGCGTCGGCGAAGGCCACCTCAGTGAGTTCGAGCCCGGTGCCCCGGTCCACCCACACCCGATCGGGCGCGGAGACCAGGACATCCGTAACCTGAGGGTCGGCAAGGAGCGGTTCCAACACCCCCGTACCAATCAGCTCGCCCCTCAACTCATCTGCTCTGCCAAGCACTTCCGCCGTGCCGAGCAATCGCCCCTGGGCGCGCAACGCCGCGGCAACCCCCGCCGGGGTCGGCGCTGCGCCGCTGTGCGCAAGCCGTTGCCGTACGGCGTCGAGCAGCGCCTCGGTCATGAGAGGCCCCCCGCGACCGGGCCTTTGGCGTCCTCCTGGGCGAGAGCCTGCTCCCAGAAGGCGGTGCAGAACCTGGCAAGTGGCCCGCGCGCGCTGCCGCCGGGCGGCTCGCCCCTGCCCTGCTCGTCCAGCAGCCCGCGTTCCAGTGGGACTTCACCTACCAGCGGCAGACCCATGGCGTCGGCCACCCACTGCTCGTCGAGTCCGGACGCGTACGGCCCCCGGGCCACGACTCGCAGGTCATCCAGCACCATTCCGACCATCGACACCACCCGCTTCGCCGCCGCGACCGCCCTCAGCTCGCCGGGGACCACCACAAGGCCCAGATCGAGCTGGGCAAGGGCTTCGGCGACCGCCTCGTCCACCCGGCGTGGCAGATCGACCACCACCACCCCGCCGAGCCTGCGGGCTGCGGCCAGAACCGACCGCATGGCCGGCGGCGGGATGACGACCCAGTCGTCGCGGCCCCAGCTGAGCACCCGCAGCCCGTGCAACGCGGGCAGCGACTCCTCCAACGCACCTCCGCCGACCCGCCCCTGGGAATGGGCGAAGTCAGGCCACCTCATCCCCTCAGCCCGTTCACCGCCGAGCACCACATCGATGCCGCCGCCCAGCGGATCCCCGTCGATGAGCATCGTTCGTTGTCCGGCTCTCGCGGCAGCCACGGCAAGCCCACACGCCAGAGTGGACGCACCAGCACCACCCCGGCCGCCGATCACCCCTACCGTGAGCGCGGGCCGGCCAATGCCTTCCGCCGCGTTGGCGATCTGATCCACGAGCCAGCTCTCGGAATCGGGGAGACGAAGCACGTACTCGGCCCCGATCTCGACGGCCTGGCGCCAGACATCGGGCGAATCCTGATCCCGCCCCACGAGCACCACGCCCCGCCTACGGGCCGCCCCCCGGCACCGCGCGGCCGCATCATCGCCGACGAGCACCATCGGAGCCTGTTCCCAGCCCCCTCTGCGGTCGGGCAGCGTGTGATGCACTTCCGGCTCCGCGCCGGCGGCCGCGCACAGCCTGAGCAGATCGTCGAGCAGCTCCACATCCTCGGTCACGATCAGCGGTCCACCGCGCCGTACACCGGCAGTCGGGAGACGATCCCGAGCACTGGATTCAGCCACGTTCTCCACCCCTCCATCGCTCACCTTCACCGCGGTTCACGGCGATCTCGGGACGTTCCGAGAACCGTGATTCCGGTACCCATGGACTTCACGGGTGGAATCACGGTGCGACGCTTCGGGAAATAATGTGGATCTTGGTCGAAAACCGTGGACAACTCAGTCGTTGTGAATAACTCCGTCGCTCATACCGGTGACTTCCGGTTGCAACTCTTTCGCTACCCAGTGTCACGGCGCAATCTGAGATGAGTCGCGCACAGGCGTGGCCCGAGATGGGCGAGAAGGAGGAGAAATGGTGGGTTCCGCACGGGAGAACCGTGTCCGGACATGCGACGACCCCCGCCGGGGGGGAGAGCGGGGGTCGTCCCCACGGCCGACTCGGGGGGGGGAGGAGCCGGACCGGGTTAGCACGGTCGCGAACGATCCGTGACTTCCATGGTGTACCCGACGGCCTTCTCAGGCAAACCCACGCGCCGGGGTTTACGCCGAATGGCGGGCCCCTATGCTCTGCCTTGTGGAAAACCGCTTCTTGCCGCGCACAGCTGCCTTCTTCGACCTGGACAAGACGGTCATTGCGAAGTCTTCGACACTGACCTTCAGCAAGTCCTTCTACCACGGCGGACTGATCAACCGCCGCGCTGTGCTGCGCACCGCGTACGTACAGTTCGTGTTCCTCGCCGGGGGTGCGGATCACGACCAGATGGAGCGGATGCGCGAATACCTCTCGGCGCTCTGCAAGGGCTGGAACGTGCAGCAGGTCAAGGAACTCGTGGCCGAGACCCTGCACGACTTGATCGACCCGATCATCTACGACGAGGCCGCGACGCTCATCGAGGAACATCACACCGCAGGGCGAGATGTGGTGATCGTCTCGACATCGGGCGCCGAGGTGGTCGAACCGATCGGCGAGTTGCTCGGCGCCGACCGTGTCGTCGCCACTCGCATGGTCGTCGGCGACGACGGCTGCTTCACCGGCGAGGTGGAGTACTACGCCTACGGCCCCACGAAGGCCGAAGCCATCAAGGCGCTCGCAGTGTCCGAGGGCTACGACCTGGCCCGCTGCTACGCGTACAGCGACTCCGCGACCGATGTACCGATGCTGGAATCCGTCGGCCACCCGCACGCGGTCAATCCGGACCGTGCGCTGCGCCGGGAGGCGACTCTCCGGGAGTGGCCGATTCTCGTCTTCGACCGGCCCGTCCGGCTCAAGCAACGAGTGCCGTCCTTCTCCCTGCCACCGCGTCCCGCGCTCATGGCCGCGGCCGCGGTGAGCGCAGCCGCCGTCACCGCAGGGATCGTCTGGTACGCGGCCCGCCGGCGGTCGACGCCGGCCTCCGCGTAGCACGACCCGCGCGGCAGGGCCATGAGACCAACTAGTCCGTAATTGAACCTAAAAGTAAAGAAATGCGTCCAGGGCTACCACTCACCGGAACCCTGGAGTACAAAGGACTCAACGGCCCGCGAGACCAAGGACATCCGAGAGGATGACCTGACGACGCAGTAAAGGCCCCACGGACCGCGCACGAAGTCCAGCACCCACGCGACGTCGACCCGTCGATTACGGGCCAGCCGCACCAGGAACGGGCAAAGAACCCGGCTTGATGGGCATATTTCGAGGACGCTTGGTAACTGGGCGGATGTGCCAGCGGCGGTACCGAAACCGGTACCGCCGCAATTGGTTCCGCCGGCCCCGCACCACGCCCCGGGACTCATCCCCACGCGGCGCCTGCGGGCAGCGCGTTACGCGGCTCCGCGCTGAAGGGCCTCGCACACCGCTGTCGATTCCCTTGCGCCCAGCTCCGCCGAGCGGCCGCAATGCCTGATCCAGGCCGCCATACCCTCCGGCGTTCCCGACACGTAGCCGTCGAAGGCCGCCGCGTACGCCGCCCTCCCCTGCTCGGCGTGTCCGACTTCGGCCGGGCAGATCGACTTGGGGTCGAGCCCGCTCCCGATCAGCACGATGCGCTCCGCTGTCCGCGCCACCAGACCGTTGTACGAGCCGAAGGGACGCAGGGCCAGCAGCTCACCGTGGACGACGGCGGCCATCACCAGGGCGGGCGCCTCGCTCCCCGAAAGGATGAGGCGGCTCAGCCCGTCCAACCGACCCGCGACCTCGTCCGCGTCCGGCAACGAAGCTTCGATCAGCGGCTCATCCACCGACTCGCCCGCGAGTCGGGGCCGGCCCACCGCGTCCTCGACTGCGGCACTGCCCGCCGCTACCAGGTGGAGCCGGGCCAGGACTCGCAGCGGAGACTGGCGCCAGATGGACAGAAGCTGCCCAGCTTCCGCCGTCAGGCGAAGGGCGGCTCCGATCACACGAGCCTCGTCGTCACCACTGAAGTCCGAGCGTCGGCGCATCTCTTCGAGATTCCAGTCGGCGCCGGACAGCGCGGCCGATCCACGGGCCCCCCGAAGCGCGGCCTCCGCGGTGACCTCATTGCTGCGACGCCGCATCACGCGGTGACCGTAGACGCGGTCGACGGCCTTGCGCACCGAGTCCACCGCGTCGGTCACACCCGGCAGAGCACCCAGAGCGACAAGCGGGTCCGAGGAAGTCGTACTCATAAGTAGCGAGGCTACGCGCCTCACGTGCAACCACTGGCCGGGAGTGGCCTTCTTCACGAAACGAGACAACCCAAAGCAATCGATCGACTACCCTAGGTGAACATGAAGATCGCTTTCGTAGGGAAGGGCGGCAGCGGCAAGACGACGCTGTCCTCGCTCTTCATCCGCCACCTCGCCGCCAATGAAGCCCACGTCGTCGCGGTGGACGCCGACATCAATCAGCATCTCGGGGCCGCACTCGGCCTCGACGAGGAGGAATCCGCAGCGCTGCCCGCCATGGGAGCGCAGCTGCCTCTGATCAAGGAGTATCTGCGCGGCAGCAACCCGCGCATCGCCTCGGCAGAGACGATGATCAAGACGACCCCGCCGGGCGAGGGCTCACGCCTGCTGCGTGTGTGCGAAGACAATCCGATCTTCGACGCCTGCGCCCGTACGGTGCGGCTCGACGACGGAGACATCCGCTTGATGGCGACGGGCCCGTTCACCGAGTCGGATCTGGGCGTGGCCTGTTACCACTCCAAGGTCGGCGCGGTCGAGCTCTGCCTCAACCACCTCGTCGACGGCCCCGATGAGTACGTGGTGGTCGACATGACCGCCGGTTCGGATTCATTCGCCTCGGGGATGTTCACCCGCTTCGACATGACCTTCCTCATCGCTGAGCCGACCCGCAAGGGCGTCTCCGTCTATCGCCAGTACAAGGAGTACGCGCGGGACTTCGGCGTCGACCTGAAG
Source organism: Streptomyces sp. Mut1 (assembly GCF_030719295.1). Lineage (NCBI taxonomy): Bacteria > Bacillati > Actinomycetota > Actinomycetes > Kitasatosporales > Streptomycetaceae > Streptomyces > Streptomyces castrisilvae. Next base: position 3,468,160 of record NZ_CP120997.1, read on the forward strand.
GTCGTCGGCAACAAGGTGCAGGGCGAGGACGACCTGGAGTTCCTGCGCGACGAGGTGGGCGAGGACCTCTTGGTCACCGTCGGCCACTCCGACTGGGTACGTGCCATGGAGAAGGGCCGTCCCGCGCGCTTCGAGCTGCTGGAGGCGGACAACAGGATGGCCCTGCAGGCACTGCAGAACGCCGCGGAGGACTCGTACGAGCGGCGGGACTGGGTCCGGTACACACGGCAGATGGTCCACTTCCACCTGCGAAACGCGGAAAGTTGGGGCAACGAGAAGACCGGTGCCGATCTGGCCGCCCAGGTCGACCCGGCTTTCGTGCTCGACGAGCGCCGCGTTCGGACCGAAGCCGCCCAGCCTGCCTGAACCGGCAGTCAGGGGCCCCGCCGGGCCGGGGCCGGCCGTGACGGCGCCGAGCCACCCGCCCCGATGTACCGGACGGCGCCGGGCATGTCGCTTGCCCGGCGCCCAACGGGAAGGCGAACCGCCCTCAACGGCCGGCGGGGTTCCCCGCGGCAGCCGCAGGCGCCTTCGAAGCCGCCTGGTCGCGGCCGGATCCTGTACCGGCCTCGAGGAACGCGGGCCACCCGGCCTTCGGGGCCTGGCCGACCTTCAGCGTTTCGAGCTTCGAGAGCGTCGCCGGGTCCTGCGCGTCGAGCCAGTCAGCCAACTGCCTGAATGAGACGCAGCGCACGTCCTTCTTGGTGCAGACCGTTGCAATCGTCTCCTCGATGGCACGCATGTACGTGCCACCGTTCCAGGACTCGAAGTGGTTGCCGATGATCAGCGGCGCGCGGTTGCCGTCATACGCGCGGTCGAAGGCCTGGAGAAGACCGTCACGCATCTGGTTGCCCCAGTACTCGTGCTGGTCCGGGTCTCCCTGCGTCGTACCGGACTGGTTGAACATGAAGTTGTAGTCCATCGACAGCGTCTCGAATTCGCGCCCGGGTACCGGGACGAGCTGCATGGAGAGATCCCAGATCCCGTCCTTCTTCTTCGGCCAGACCTGGTTGTTGACGCCGCTGGAGTCATAGCGGAATCCCATGGTGCGGGCCGCCGCCACCATGTTCTTCTGGCCCTCCAGACAGGGAGTGCGTCCGCCGACGAGTTCCTTGTCGTAGTCGAAGGGCAGCGGCTTCTCGCTCTTCAGGCCCGGATCGTTCGTCTTCCAGCTCTTCACGAACGACTTGGCCTGGCTGATCTCGCTCTTCCACTCATCGACGGACCAGGTGCCCACGCCGCCGTCAGCGCCGCAGAAGTGGCCGTTGAAGTGGGTGCCGATCTCGTTTCCGTCCTGCCAGGCGCCACGCAGCTCGGTGAGGGTGTTCCGGATGCCCTTGGTGTCGTTGAAGCCGATGTCCGAGCTTCCTGCGTTGTGCTTGGGCGGGTCGTACTGTGCCCGTTTGGCCTCGGGCAGCAGATAGACGCCGCTGAGGAAGTACGTCATGTTGGCGTGGTACTTCTTGCCGACCTCGCGGAAGTGCGAGAAGAGCTTCTGGCTGTCCTCACCTGCCCCGTCCCATGAGAACACCACGAACTGAGGCGGCTTCTTGCCGGCCGCCAAGCGCTGTACCGCCGGCTGCTTGGGCTGGACGCCCGTGAACGCGGTGGATCCGTCACCGATGGCCCGGAACACGCTCTTGGGTGCCGCTTCCGCAGCCTTCTTCTTCTCCCCGGCGGCCCCGTTCACAGCTCCGAGACCCGAGGCCTGCGACTCGGAGCCCGATCCCGAACATCCGGCCGCCCCCGCGAGCAGCGCAACAGCCATGACGCCCAAGGTGATCCTTTTCGTGGCGGCCATCATCCGCCCACCCTCTTTCTCGCAGGTAGCTTGCGCCGAGTGCCGACACGGCGCGGCCAAGGTCGCACGCACTGCTCAGAGATCGGCGCGACAGGCCGAATGAAAAGCTGCCTATTCACCGGAATGGGTGGTCGGCTGGCCCATTTGCCGCCAACCCTGGACACGCTTCTTTACTCTCCATTACGGTCTATTTACCGAGAGTTGAGATATCCCGCCGCTGCATGCCGTAATTCACGGCCCGCGTCACCGCATTCCGCGACCGCGCCCTTCAGGAGGAGACGGGAAACATGTCTGCCTGCGTACCCACTCGCCACGACCGCTCGTCCCGCAGTTCACGCCCTCCCCGGTCCTCGGGAGTCAAGCGACCACACAGCCCGCCGCCACGGCGCGGCGGCCGATTCCGCATCGCGGGCGCCGATGTGTCCGCATCCATCACCGTCTTCCTGCTCGCCATCCCCATGTCGCTGGGCCTGGCCGTCGCCATGGGCGCCCCGCTGGAAGCGGGCCTCATCTCCGCCGCGGTCGGTGGCATCGTCGCCGGACTGCTCGGCGGGACCCCCCTCCAGGTCTCCGGCCCGTCCGCCGGGCTGACCGTGGTAACGGCCGAGGTGATCCAGATCTACGGCTGGCGCACCACCTGCGCCATCACCATCGGAGCGGGACTGCTCCAGCTCATGCTGGGCTCACTGCGCGCCGCCCGCAGCGCGCTCGCCGTCAGCCCCGCCATCGTGCACGGCACCCTCGCCGGCATCGGTGTCGCCATCGCGCTCGCTCAACTGCACATCGTGCTGGGCGGTTCACCACAGAGCTCGGCCGTCTCCAACGCGCTCCATCTCCCGGAGCAATTGGCACGTGTCAGTCCGGCCGCTCCACTGATCGGCGCACTCACGATCGCGATCCTGGTGCTGTGGCCGCGGCTGCCAGGACGGTCAGGTCGGCTCCTGCGTCGCGTTCCGGCAGCCCTGGCCTCCGTGGGCTTGGCCACCGCCGCAGCAGCGTGGGCGGCGCCGTCGATCGCCCGGGTCGATCTGCCGTCCTGGCGCTCACACGCCCTCCCCGAAATGCCGCAGGGCCCCGTGCTCGGACTGGCTACAGCCGTCTTCACGATGATGCTCGTGGCCAGCCTCGAATCGCTGCTCGCCGCCGTCGCCGTGGACAAGCTGGCCGCCGACCGAAGCCGTGAGCGGGCTGCCGGTGCCGCCGCGGCAGGAGACGGACAGGGAGCGGTCGGCGCCGCCCGCCTCAGCCTTCCGCTCAAACGCTCCGACCTCGACCGGGAGCTCCGCGCACAGGGCATCGCCAACGCGGTATCGGGCCTGCTGGGCGGGCTCGCGGTCTCCGGCGGGGCCGTGCGCAGTTCGGCGAACGTGAGGGCCGGGGCGACCGGCCGCGCCTCCACGGTGCTGCACGGCGTGTGGATTCTCCTCGCCTCCGTCCTGCTCGTCACCGCCCTGGAGCGCATCCCGCTGGCCGCCCTCGGCGCGCTGGTGATGATGGTCGGGCTCAAGATGGTGAGCTTCGCGCACATCCGTAACGTCCACCGGCACCGGGAGTTCCTTGTGTACGGCGCGACGATCGCCGGAGTGCTGCTCGTCGGCGTCCTCAAAGGCGTGGCGATCGGAATCGCTGCGGCGGTGGTGGTCGCTCTGCACCGGCTGGCCCGCACCCGCATCGCGGTCACCGAACGAGACGGCCGGTATCTCGTCGTTGTACGCGGCCAGTTGACCTTCCTGGCCGTGCCGCGGCTCAGCCGGACGCTGGGACGGCTGCCCCAGGACGCCGACGTGGTTGTCGAACTGGACGGCTTCTTCATGGATCACGCGGCGTACGAGACGATCCAGGACTGGAGCAACGCCCATAGCGCACACGGCGGCGGAGTGGCTTTCGCCGGCAGATCGGGCGGCAGGATCGCCGAGCCCACCTCATCGGCTCACTCCTGCTGCCGTCCATGGACCCCGTGGCGCAACCACCACTGCCACGACCAGCCCGAACACGCGCCTCCCACAAGGACGCCCGCCGACCACCCCGCTACCGCCCCGCCACCGGCCCCCGGCGCGGCCCCCGAGGCCACCCACACCGCCACCCCCACCGGCCCGGCCCCCACCACTGCGGCAGCCTCCGCAACCACCCGGCACGCCTCCAGCTGGACGACCCCCTCGGCGAAGCCCCGCACCAAATCGAGCGCCGCCCCCACCTCACCCCCGCCGGGCCCGCAGCTCACACCCACCTCACCCCCGCCGGGCCCGCAGCTCACGCCCGCGTCGCCCGCGCCCCCGCAGCCCCCGCAGCCCCCGCAGCCCCCGCAGCCCACAATCCTCGCGTCGGCGCCACGCCTCGCGCAGCCGGCACGGACCGCCCGGACCTCACGCGCGAGCGGCGCTCACCGGCTGGTCAGAGGTATCAGCTCGTTCCAGCGCGATACGGCACCCCTGGTCCGTGGGGAGCTGGCACGGCTCGCCGAGGAGGGCCAGCGGCCCTCCCAGCTCTTCATCACCTGCGCTGACTCACGCCTGGTGACGAGCATGATCACGGCCAGCGGACCGGGCGACCTGTTCACCGTGCGCAACATCGGCAATCTGGTGCCGCCCCCGGAGACCGAGGACGGCGACCACTCGGTGGGGGCGGCGATCGAGTACGCGGTGGACACGCTCGGCGTGGAGTCCATCACCGTGTGCGGGCACTCCGGCTGCGGTGCGATGAACGCCCTCCTCGGCGCCGAGCCGGACACCCGGGACACGCCGCTACGGCGCTGGCTCCGGCACGGACTTCCCAGCCTGGAGCGAATGGCTTCGCGCAACCAAGCCCCCGCAAGGCTCTCCGGCCGGCAGCCCGCCGACGCGGTGGAGCAGCTCTGTCTGACCAATGTGGTCCAGCAGCTCGACCACCTGCGGGCCCATCCACCGGTGGCGCGCCGCATCGCCGACGGCACTCTCCAGCTCCACGGCATGTATTTCCACGTCGCCGAAGCACAGTCGTATCTGCTGACCGAGCGCATGGGGACCGGAAACGGGCCGGATGAGGTCTTCGACCCGGTCGCGCCCGCCCAACCGGCCGAGCTGGCACGTACCGGCGCCTGAACCGCACAGGCCTCGGGTCCGTGAGACCTTGTGATCCCGCTTCCGCGTCACCGCGCAACCGCGCCGCACCGCCCCCCAGCCCGCCACCAGCACCGCCGCCACACGGGTGAACCACCACCCGACTACGGCGCCACCTGGCACTCCGCCACACCGGCGCCGTGCTCCACCGCGTCACTCCGGCGCGGAAGCGGGATCATGCCCCTATACACGAGACACAGGTCTAAACCAATTCCTGGCAGACACTTGTCACCCGGCCTTGGGCCTGATGAGCTATGCCCCGGGACACAACGGACACCCTGGGACTGGGAGAAGTCGTGAGCAACGAGAGCCTGGCCAACCTGCTTCGGGAAGAGCGGAAGTTCGCACCGCCTGCCGAGCTGGCCGCCAACGCCAACGTCACCGCAGAGGCGTACGAGCAGGCCGAAGCGGACCGGCTGGGCTTCTGGGCCGAGCAGGCCCGCCGCCTGACCTGGGCCACCGAACCGACCGAGACACTCGACTGGAGCAACCCGCCCTTCGCGAAGTGGTTCGCGGACGGCGAGCTCAACGTCGCGTACAACTGCGTGGACCGTCACGTCGAGGCGGGCAACGGCGACCGGGTCGCCATCCACTTCGAGGGCGAGCCCGGCGACAGCCGCGCCATCACCTACGCGGAGCTGAAGGACGAGGTCTCCCGCGCCGCCAACGCCCTCACCGAGCTCGGTGTCGGCAAGGGCGACCGGGTCGCCGTCTACCTCCCGATGATTCCCGAGGCCGCCGTCGCGATGCTGGCCTGCGCCCGCATCGGTGCAGCGCACTCGGTCGTCTTCGGCGGCTTCTCCGCCGACGCCATCGCCGCCCGCATCCAGGACGCGGACGCGAAGGTCGTCATCACCGCCGACGGCGGGTACCGCCGCGGCAAGCCCTCCGCGCTCAAGCCCGCGGTCGACGACGCCGTCTCGCGCATCGACACCGTGGAGCACGTCCTCGTCGTCCGCCGCACCGGACAGGACACCGCCTGGACCGAGGGCCGCGACGTCTGGTGGCACGAGATCACCGGCCGCCAGTCCGCCGAGCACACCCCCGAGGCATTCGAGGCGGAGCAGCCGCTGTTCATCCTGTACACGTCGGGCACGACGGGGAAGCCCAAGGGCATCCTGCACACCTCGGGCGGTTACCTCACCCAGGCGGCGTACACCCACCACGCGGTCTTCGACCTCAAGCCGGAGACGGACGTCTACTGGTGCACCGCCGACATCGGCTGGGTCACCGGGCACTCGTACATCGTCTACGGGCCGCTGGCCAACGGCGCCACGCAGGTGATGTACGAGGGCACCCCCGACACCCCGCACCAGGGGCGTTTCTGGGAGATCGTCCAGAAGTACGGGGTCACGATCCTCTACACCGCGCCGACCGCGATCCGTACGTTCATGAAGTGGGGGGACGACATCCCCGCGAAGTTCGACCTGACCTCCCTGCGTGTCCTGGGTTCGGTCGGCGAGCCGATCAACCCCGAGGCCTGGATCTGGTACCGCAAGCACATCGGTGCCGACAAGTGCCCGATCGTGGACACCTGGTGGCAGACCGAGACCGGCACGATGATGATCTCGCCGCTGCCTGGCGTCACGGAGACCAAGCCGGGAAGCGCCCAGCGCGCCCTGCCGGGCATCTCGGCCACCGTCGTCGACGACGACGCCCGCGAGGTACCCAACGGCGGAGGCGGCTACCTCGTGCTCACCGAGCCGTGGCCCTCCATGCTGCGCACCATCTGGCGCGACGACCAGCGGTTCCTCGACACCTACTGGTCGCGCTTCGAGGGCAAGTACTTCGCCGGCGACGGCGCCAAGAAGGACGAGGACGGCGACATCTGGCTGCTGGGCCGGGTCGACGACGTCATGCTGGTCTCCGGACACAACATCTCCACCACCGAGGTCGAGTCCGCGCTCGTCTCGCACCCGTCGGTCGCCGAGGCCGCCGTGGTGGGCGCCGCCGACGAGACGACCGGCCAGGCCATCGTCGCCTTCGTCATCCTGCGAGGCACCGCCACCGCCTCCGACGAACTGGTGGCCCAGCTGCGCAACCACGTCGGCACCACCCTCGGCCCGATCGCCAAGCCGAAGCGCATCATGCCGGTCGCCGAGCTGCCCAAGACCCGTTCCGGCAAGATCATGCGGCGCCTCCTGCGTGACGTTGCGGAGAACCGCGCCCTCGGCGACGTCACCACCCTCACCGACGCCTCGGTCATGGACCTGATCCAGACCCAGCTGCCGTCAGCCCCGTCGGAGGACTGAGCCCACGGCCCGAGGAGCACGGACCCGGCCGTTGGCGCACACGCCGTCGGCCGAGTTCAGCCCCCTCTCCGGAGACGGGCGCCGGCACTCGAAGGGCATCCGGCAGCGCGCCGGACGCCCTTCGGGCATCTAGAGTGCTGATCACTACCCACACCCCCGCACATCGCCCGGGTACAGTGGCCGCTGATCGGTAGAAGACAAGAAAAAAAGTCCACAGGGGTGCCGGGAAGTCTGGTCGGCAAGTGCATCAGCCATGCCATCGCTGCCGTACCGACCCGGAGGTCTCTCCCCGTGGCCACGCCCGACCCTGCACCCACCGGCCCCCGCCGCACGTTCCTGGGGCTGCTTCCGCTCCCCGAGCGGAACTTCGTCGCCGAGGCCCTGCGTACGGAGACCGTAGGCGGTGTCATCCTGCTGGTCGCCGCCGTGGCCGCAGTGGTGTGGGCGAACACCTTCGGTTCGAGCTACGCGGCCGTCAGCCACTTCCACTTCGGGCCCGAAAGCCTCGGCCTCCATCTCTCCGTGGCGCACTGGGCCGCCGACGGGCTGCTCGCGGTCTTCTTCTTCGTCGCCGGCGTAGAACTCAAACGGGAACTCGTCGCGGGCGAACTGCGCGACCCCAAAGCTGCCGCGCTCCCCGTGGCCGCCGCGCTCTGCGGTATGGCCGTACCAGCGGTCGTCTACACGCTGGTGAACGTCTTCGGCGACGGCTCCACGGACGGCTGGGCGGTCCCCACCGCCACCGACATCGCCTTCGCCCTCGCCGTCCTCGCCGTCATCGGCACCTCGTTGCCGGCCGCACTCCGGGCATTCCTGCTGACCCTCGCCGTCGTGGACGACCTCTTCGCGATCCTGATCATCGCGGTCTTCTTCACCGAGGACATCGACTTCGTCGCGCTCGGCGGCGCCTTCGTCGGCCTTGGCGTCTTCTACCTGCTGCTGCGGCTGGGAGTGCGCGGCTGGTACATCTACGTCCCGCTCGCCCTGGTCGTCTGGGGCCTGATGTACAACAGCGGCATCCACGCCACCATCGCCGGTGTCGCCATGGGCCTGATGCTCCGTTGCACCCGCCGCGACGGCGAGGACCACTCGCCCGGTGAACGCGTCGAACATCTGGTCCACCCGCTGTCGGCGGGCTTCGCCGTCCCGGTGTTCGCGCTGTTCTCCGCCGGTGTCTCCCTCTCCGGCGGCGCGCTGGCGGGTGTGTTCAGCCGGCCCGAAACGCTCGGCGTCGTCCTGGGGCTCGTCGCCGGAAAGACGATCGGCGTGTTCGGCGGTACGTGGCTGACCACCCGGCTCACCAGGGCGGAGCTCAACAAGGAGCTGGCCTGGGCCGATGTCTTCGCCGTCGCCACCCTTGCCGGCATCGGTTTCACCGTCTCGCTGCTGATCGGGGAGCTCGCCTTCGCCGGTGACGACGGCATGATCAACGAGATCAAGGCGTCGGTTCTGCTCGGCTCCCTGATTGCCGCCGTACTCTCCGGTGTACTGCTCAAACTCCGGGTACGCAGATACAGGGCACTGTCCGAGGCGGAGGAACTCGACGAGGACGGGTCCGGGGTGCCGGACGTCTACGAACAGGACGACCCGGCGTACCACCTGCGGATGGCCGCCATCCACGAGAAGAAGGCGGCCGAGCACCGCCGCCTTGCCCGACTGGCGGGGGCAGCGAGCAACAAGCCGGACAGTCCGGCATGATCTGACATCGGACGTGTTGAACAGGAGAGGGAGTCAGGGATGAGCGACCCCGGCAATTACGCGGGCGGCGCCGACCGCAGTCTCGGCCAGTTGGTCGCGTCGGCGACGGCCGAACTGTCGGCACTGGTGCACGACGAGATCGCCCTGGCCAAGGCCGAGGTGCGGCAGGACGTCAAACGAGGCGTCATCGGCAGCGCGGCGTTCATCGTCACGGGCGTGCTGCTCCTGTTCGCGATCCCGGTGCTGAGCTTCGCGGCCGCGTACGGAATCCACAATCTGGGGCTGGGCCTCGCCTGGTCGTTCCTGATCGTGGGCGGGGCGTTCATCCTTCTGGGCATCCTGCTCGCGCTCTTCGGGTACGCGAAGTTCAAGAAGGTCAAGCCGCCGGAGAAGTCCATCGCCTCCGCCAAGCAGACCGCCGCCGTCCTCCAGGGCGTCAAGCCGCACCCCCGTCCGGGCATCGCCGCGGACGCGATCCTCCCGGTGGGCGGCAGCACCCGCTCGGACAGGGCCATCGAGAACGTTCCGGTCCAGGACAACGCGTCGGCTGTGGCACGCTCAACCACATGACGGTCCCCGATTCCAGCGCGTTCGGCCCACCCGGCTCCGAAGACCGGGCGGGCCACGAAGGGCCGGGCCCGGCGGACCCCGCCCCCGCACCGTCCGCCCCGGCCGGCGGCCCCGTCCGCATCGACGGCCCCTGGACCCACCGGGACGTCGCGGCGAACGGCGCGCGTTTCCACATCGCCGAAATGGGCGAAGGGCCGCTGGTCCTCCTCCTGCACGGCTTCCCGCAGTTCTGGTGGACCTGGCGCCACCAGCTGCCCGCGCTCGCCGAGGCGGGCTTCAGGGCCGTGGCGATGGACCTGCGCGGGGTGGGCGGCAGCGACCGCACGCCCCGCGGCTACGACCCCGCCAACCTGGCGCTCGACATCACCGGCGTGATCAGGTCGCTCGGTGAGCCGGACGCGGCCCTGGTCGGCCACGACATGGGCGGATACCTGGCCTGGACGGCCGCGGTGATGCGCCCCAAGCTGGTGCGCCGGCTGGCCGTCTCCTCGATGCCCCACCCGCGACGGTGGCGTTCCTCGATGCTCTCCGACTTCGCGCAGTCCCGGGCCGGCTCGTACATCTGGGGCTTCCAGCGGCCGTGGGTACCGGAACGTCAGCTCGTGGCCGACGACGCGGCGCTGGTGGCCCGTCTGATCACCGACTGGGCGGGTCCGGGCACGGCTGAGTTCCCCGACGAGAGCTCGCTGGATGTCTACCGACGGGCCATGTCCATCCCCTCGACGGCACACTGCTCGATCGAGCCGTACCGCTGGATGGTGCGCTCGCTGGCGCGGCCGGACGGCATCCAGTTCAACCGGCGCATGAAACGGCCTGTGCGGGTGCCGACGCTGCATCTGCACGGTTCACTCGATCCGGCGGTCCGCACCCGCAGCTCCGCGGGGTCCGGCGAATATGTCGAGGCACCGTACCGATGGCGACTTTTCGACGGTCTGGGTCACTTCCCCCACGAGGAGGATCCGGCCGGGTTCTCGGCCGAACTCATCAACTGGCTCAAGGATTCCGAGCCCGACCGCTAGCCGCCGGGGCACACGTGTCCGAGAAATGGCCACGTGCCTGGCGCATAGGCCAATTGGCTGACGGATAGGCGATTACGGACCATGTGGCACGGGCAGACGTCCGGGTATGGGCTGGACGCACGACTTCGGTGACGCAGCACGCAACCGTCGCTCGACCGCCACGGCGGTTCCGGGCACTCATGAGGGGGACGGCCTTCCGGGCCGGGTGCACACATTGCACGTTCTGCATGATCCCCGACTCGGCATCTCGCGCATCCTCCGCCGCCGGGCCCGCTGGGTCTCGGCGCGGCTGCGCCATCCTCGTAACTGACCCGCTCACGGCCTCCGGACCGCTTCGGGGGCCCGCGCTGCCGACTCCCTGAGGGGCCGACTCCTTAAAGGGCGCATCCCTGGCTGTCGACCTGCTGGTTGGCGGTACGGCCCTGCGTGATGTCGTCGCGGATCTCGTCCGCCGTCAGCGCGTAACCCGTGTCCGGGTCGTCGAGCGACTTCGCGAACACGACGCCGTACACCTTGCCCTCGGGGGTCAGCAGCGGTCCGCCGGAGTTGCCCTGGCGGACCGTGGTGTAGAGCGAGTACACATCGCGGCGCACCGTGCCCCGGTGGTAGATGTCGGGGCCGTTGGCGTCGATGCGGGCACGCACGCGCGCGGAGCGTACGTCGTACGCGCCGTTCTCCGGGAAGCCCGCGACGATGGCGCTGTCGCCTGTCTCCGCGTCGTTGTCCGTGGTGGCGAACTGCAGCGGCTTCACGTCGAGGTCGGGGACGTCGAGGACGGCGATGTCGCGCCGCCAGTCGTAGAGGACGACCTTCGCGTCGTACAGACGTCCCTGGCCGCCGATCTGGACGGTCGGCTCGTCGACGCCTCCGACGACGTGGGCGTTGGTCATCACCCGGCGGTCGGAGAACACGAATCCGGTGCCTTCGAGGACCTTGCCGCAGCTCGGGGCCGTACCGACGACCTTGACGATCGACTGCTTGGCGCGCGCCGCGACGGGGCTGCCGACCAGTGCCGGGTCGGGGGCCCTGACCTCGGTGATCGGTTCGTTGGCGAACGGGCTGAAGACCTGCGGGAAGCCGTTCTGCGCGAGGACCGACGAGAAGTCCGTGAACCAGGTGGACGCCTGGGGCGGCAGCACCCGGGAGACGCCGAGCAGGACGGAGGAGCTACGGACCTCCTTGCCCAGCGTCGGCAGCGAGGTGCCCGCCAGGGCCGAGCCGATCAGCCAGGCGACCAGCAGCATCGCCACGACGTTGACCAGGGCGCCGCCGGTGGCGTCCAGGGCGCGCGCGGGAGACCACGTGATGTGCCGGCGCAGTTTGTTGCCCAGGTGCGTGGTGAAGGCCTGGCCGACGGACGCGCACACGATCACGATGACGACCGCGACGACAGCGGCGGTCGAGGAGACCTCCGAACCGTCCGTCACCTGGTCCCACAGGACCGGCAGCAGATAGATGGCGACGAGACCGCCGCCCAGGAACCCGATCACCGACAGGATGCCGACGACGAACCCCTGGCGGTAGCCGATGACCGCGAACCACACGGCGCCGGCCAGCAGCAGGATGTCCAGCACGTTCACCGTCTATTGCCTCGCAGATTCGTCACCGGGCCCGTACGTCTCCGTGGTCCGGGCGGACCGGAGCTGCGGAGCACGGAAGTCAGCCTGTCATGCACGCCAGTCGAGCGGCACCTGCTTGGCTCTGTCCCACGGGCGCTCCCAGCCCGCGAAGTGCAGAATCCGGTCGATCACCCCGGCCGTGAACCCCCAGACGAGTGCGGATTCGACCAGAAACGCCGGGCCCCGGTGACCGCTGGGGTGCACGGCCGTCGCCCGGTTGGCCGGGTCCGTGAGATCCGCCACGGGCACCGTGAAGACCCGTGCCGTCTCCCCCGGATCGACGACCCCGACCGGGCTGGGCGTACGCCACCAGCCGAGGACGGGCGTCACCACGAAACTGCTCACAGGAATGTAGAGCCGGGGCAGCACACCGAAGATCTGCACCCCGCGCGAATCGAGACCGGTCTCCTCCTCGGCCTCCCGCAGCGCGGCCCTCAGCGGCCCGGTCGTCGCCTGGTCGCCGTCCTCCGGGTCGAGGGAGCCGCCGGGGAAGGACGGCTGGCCCGGATGGGAACGCAGGCTTCCGGCCCGTTCCATCAGGAGCAGCTCGGGGCCCCGCGCCCCCTCGCCGAACAGGACGAGCACAGCCGACTGGCGGCCCGCGCCGCTCTCCGGCGGCAGGAAGCGGCTGAGCTGCTGCGGCCGTACGGTCTGCGCGGCCCGGAACACGGGGTCGAGCCAGCCGGGCAGCCCTTCGGCCGAGACGGCGACCGCGCGCTCACCGCTCTCCGTGCCGCCGTACTGCCCCGTGCCGGGTTCATGCGTCTTCATAGGCACCCCTCCGTCTCACAACGCCTGTCGTCACACGATTCGTTCCGCGACCGCGAACCGCAGCCGAGAACCGCGCCCGGACATGGCGACGGCAGTCCGCGGCGGCCCTCCGCTTCAGTCGGCGCCCAGCGGAGGTGCCGGGCTTCCGGGGAAGTCCGGCGGTGGGTTCAGCCGCTGGCCCGGCTTGCCGCCCATCTCGTACTTCAGAAGCTTTTGGGCCTTCTCCGGGTCCGTCTCGCCCTCACCGTACGAAGGACACAGCGGGGCGATCGGGCAGGCCCCGCAGGCGGGCTTGCGGGCGTGGCAGACGCGGCGGCCGTGGAAGATGACGCGGTGCGAGAGCATGGTCCACTCGCTCTTGGGGAAGATCGCCGCGATCTCCGCCTCGACCTTCTCCGGGTCCTCCTGCTCGGTCCACTTCCACCGCCGGACCAGCCGACCGAAGTGGGTGTCGACAGTGAGTCCAGGCACCCCGAACGCGTTGCCCAGAACGACGTTGGCCGTCTTGCGGCCGACGCCCGGCAGCTTCACGAGGTCCGCCAGCCGCCCCGGCACCTCGCCACCGAAATCGTCGCGGAGGACGGCGGACAGGCCGAGCAGCGACCTGGCCTTGGCCCGGAAGAAGCCGGTCGGGCGAATGATCTCTTCCAGATCCTCCGGGACCGCGGCCGCCATGTCCTCGGGGGTGGGATAGGCGGCGAAGAGGGCAGGAGTCGTCTGGTTGACCCTCAGGTCCGTGGTCTGGGCGGAGAGGACCGTGGCGACCAGCAGTTCGAACGGGTTCCTGAAGTCCAGCTCCGGATGGGCGTACGGGTAGACCTCCGCGAGCTCGCGGTTGATCCGGCGGGCACGGCGGACCATGGCCAGGTGCGATTCCGGCCGACCGGGCCCCTTCCCCGGAGCCTTCGCACTCTTCGTGCCCTTCGTGCTCTTCGGACCGTCGGCTCCGGTCGCACCGGACTCCGCCGCCGCGCTTTGCACCCCTGTGGCCACCGCTTCCCCCCGGCCCGCCGTCGCTCGCTCGGACGAGCCGGCGCTTCCCGCCCTTCCGGACCGGTTTACTGTCGCTTTGTCCTTGTTTTTCCGGCTGCCCGCAGCCTGTTCGCCCACAGCGGAATCATGGCCGTCCGACACCCCATCAGCCCCCTTGGCCTGCGCTCTCACCGGCGATTCTGGACACCCGGCCAGCCTAGAGCCCGCCACTGACATCTGCCCCGGTCACCGGTGATCCACCCCCAATCGGCCCCCTGCCGTACGCTCCGGCACGCACGTGCGTCAAACTGGTTTGTGATTGATCGCACTGTTTTACCGTCCGGCATGATGGGGACCACGGTTCCCTGAACAGGCCGACAAGGAGAGAACTCGTGGACGACGTTCTGCGGCGCGCCCCGCTTTTCGCGGCGCTCGATGACGAGCAGGCCGCGGAGCTCCGCGCCTCGATGAGTGAGGTGACCCTCGCGCGCGGCGACGCGCTGTTCCACGAGGGTGACCCGGGCGACCGCCTCTATGTGGTCACCGAGGGCAAGGTGAAGCTCCACCGCACCTCCCCCGACGGACGCGAGAACATGCTGGCGGTCCTCGGCCCCGGCGAGCTGATCGGTGAGCTCTCGCTCTTCGACCCGGGCCCGCGCACCGCCACCGCCACCGCGCTGACCGAGGTCAAGCTGCTCGGCCTCGGCCACGGCGACCTGCAGCCCTGGCTCAACGCACGCCCCGAGGTGGCCACGGCCCTCCTGCGCGCCGTCGCCCGGCGCCTGCGCAAGACCAACGACCAGATGTCCGACCTGGTCTTCTCCGATGTCCCGGGCCGCGTCGCCCGCGCCCTCCTGGACCTGTCGCGCCGGTTCGGCGTCCAGTCCGAGGAAGGCATCCACGTGGTGCACGACCTGACGCAGGAAGAGCTGGCCCAGCTGGTCGGCGCCTCCCGCGAGACGGTCAACAAGGCCCTCGCCGACTTCGCCGGCCGCGGCTGGCTGCGGCTGGAGGCCCGTGCGGTGATCCTGCTCGACGTGGAACGGCTGGCCAAGCGCTCCCGCTGACCCAGCGTCGTACCTCACGTGTGAGGGGCCCTGCCGGTGACCGGCAGGGCCCCTCACACGTACGCCCTCAGATCAGCCCGTGCTCGGTCAGATACTCCAGCTGCGCCCGCACCGACAGCTCCGCCGCCGGCCACAGTGAACGGTCCACGTCCGCGTACACATGGGCCACCACCTCGGAGGAGATCCGGTGCCCGGACTCCACCGCCGTCTCCACCTGCGCCAGCCGGTGCGCGCGGTGGGCCAGGTAGAACTCGACCGCTCCCTGCGCGTCCTCCAGGACCGGCCCGTGACCGGGCAGCACCGTGTGCACCCCGTCGTCCACCGTCAGCGAGCGCAGCCGCCGCAGTGAGTCGAGGTAGTCCCCCAGCCGACCGTCCGGATGCGCCACCAGCGTCGTACCGCGGCCGAGGATCGTGTCCCCGGTCAGCACCGCGCGGTCGGCCGGCAGATGGAACGACAGCGAGTCCGCCGTGTGGCCCGGCGTCGGCACCACGTACATCTCAAGACCGCCGGTCGTGATCACGTCGCCCGTGCCCAGGCCCTCGTCGCCGAGCCGCAGTTCCGGATCGAGCGCCCGTACCTTGGTACGGGTGAGCTCCGCGAACCGTGCCGCGCCCTCGGCGTGGTCGGGGTGGCCGTGGGTGAGGAGCGTCAGCGCGACCCGGCGGCCCGCCTGCTCGGCGGTGTCGATGACCGCCCGCAGATGCGCGTCGTCCAGCGGCCCCGGATCGATGACCACCGCCAGGTCCGAGTCGGGCTCGGCCACGATCCACGTATTGGTGCCGTCCAGCGTCATCGCGGACGGGTTGGGTGCCAGGACGTTGAGCGCGCGAGCCGTCGCGGGACCGGACAGCACACCGCCCCGCGGCTGCCCCGGCAACACCGCCGCGTCGCTCATGCCGCGCCCCCTTCCACGCCGGCCGTCTTCTCCTCGCCGCGCGTTTCACCCCTTCGGGGCGTTTCGCCCCCACCGCGCGTTTCGTCCTTGCCGCCCGTGGAGATGTTCTTGGTGAATTCCTCGTGCCCCGGCCAGCTCAGCACCAGTTCGTCACCGTCCAGACGGGCTTGTGCGAGTACGGGGGTGAGGTCCTGCACCGAGGCCGCCGCCAGAGCCTCCGCGGCGGTGGCATGCGGACGCAGGGTCCTCAGTGTCGCCACGGTCGGCGGCATCATCAGCAGTTCGCCCCGGTCGTATCCATCGGCCGCCTCGCCCGGGGTGATCCACACCGTGCGGTCGGCCTCCGTCGAGGCGTTGCGGGTCCGCTGTCCGGCCGGCAGCGCGGCGACGAAGAACCAGGTGTCGTAGCGGCGCGGTTCGAACTCGGGGGTGATCCAGCGCGCCCACGCCCCCAGCAGATCCGACCGCAGCACCAGCCCGCGCCGCTCCAGGAATTCCGCGAAGGACAGCTCCCGCGCGACCAGCGCCTCGCGGTCGGTCTCCCAGTCGTCGCCCGTGGTGTCCGTGACGACGGTCCGGGGTGTGGGCCCGGCGAGCAGGACGCCTGCCTCCTCGTACGTCTCACGGACGGCCGCGCAGACGACCGCCTGCGCCTCGACCGGCGTGGCGACGCCGAGGCGCTGGGCCCAGGTCTCCAGCGCGGGCCCGGCCCAGCCGACGAGCCGGTCGTCGTCACGGGGGTCGACTCCGCCACCCGGATAGGCGTACGCCCCTCCGGCAAAGGCCATCGAGGTGCGCCGGCGCAGCATGTGGACGGCGGGCGCGCCCCCGGCGGCGTCGTCCCTGAGCAGCATCACGGTGGCGGCCCGCCGAGGCACGGCGGCCGTCAGCTCGCCTGCCGCGAGGGCCTTGATCCGGCCAGGCCATTCCGGGGGGTACCACTGACCATTGGACATGGCCGGAGGCTATCCGGAACCGCGACGATGTTCGAGGGGGGCGGTGATCTGTACATGGCCCGTACACAGATGCGGCCGCGGGCGCCGGATACGCGAGATCCCGCCCGGTCTTCGCGACCGGGCGGGATCAGAAGGCGGTTACGGAGCCGGGCTCAGGCTTCGGTGAGCTCGACCTGGATCTCGACCTCGACGGGCGCGTCCAGCGGCAGCACGGCGACGCCCACGGCGCTGCGGGCGTGCACACCCTTGTCCCCGAGGACCTCGCCCAGCAGTTCGCTGGCGCCGTTGATCACACCGGGCTGGCCGGTGAAGTCCGTGGCCGACGCGACGAAGCCGACGACCTTCACGACGCGTGCGATCCGGTCCAGGTCGCCCGCGACCGACTTCACGGCGGCGAGGGCGTTGAGCGCGCAGGTCTTCGCCAGCTCCTTGGCCTCGTCGGGCGTGACCTCCGCACCGACCTTGCCGGTCACGGCCAGCTTGCCGTCCACCATCGGCAGCTGCCCCGAGGTGTACACATACACCCCGGACCGCACGGCCGGCTGGTACGAGGCCAGCGGCGGCACGACCGCCGGCAGGGGCAGCCCGAGCTCGGCGAGCTTCGCCTCGACGGTGCCCGCCACTACTGCTTCTCCCGCTTCAGGTAGGCCACGAGCTGCTCGGGGTTGTTCGGGCCGGGAACGACCTGGACCAGCTCCCAGCCGTCCTCGCCCCAGGTGTCCAGAATCTGCTTGGTCGCGTGCACGAGAAGGGGCACGGTCGCGTATTCCCACTTGGTCATGGCCCGACTGTAATGCCTGCGCAATCCCGGCCATGCGCAGCCTCGTGCGTAGCCTGCGGTGTGACTGGTTAGGCTCGAATACGTGAGCAGGTTCCAGGTCGTCAGCGGCAAGGGCGGTACCGGTAAGACCACGGTTGCCGCCGCCCTCGCGCTCGCCCTCGCGACCGAGGGCAGGCGCACCCTCCTCGTCGAGGTCGAGGGCAGACAGGGCATCGCCCAGCTCTTCGAGGCGGACTCCCTGCCCTACGAGGAGCGGAAGATCGCCGTCGCCCCGGGCGGCGGCGAGGTCTACGCGCTCGCGATCGACGCGGAGCTCGCGCTCCTCGACTACCTCCAGATGTTCTACAAGCTCGGCAGCGCGGGCCGGGCGCTCAAGAAGCTCGGCGCGATCGACTTCGCGACCACGATCGCGCCGGGTGTGCGGGACGTCCTGCTGACGGGCAAGGCCTGCGAGGCCGTGCGCCGCAAGGACCGGCAGAACCGGTTCGTCTACGACTACGTGATCATGGACGCCCCGCCGACCGGCCGCATCACCCGCTTCCTCAATGTGAACGACGAGGTGGCGGGGCTCGCCCGGATCGGCCCGATACACAATCAGGCGCAGGCCGTGATGCGGGTGCTGAAGTCCCCGGAGACCGCGGTGAACCTGGTGACGCTGCTGGAGGAGATGCCGGTCCAGGAGACCGCGGACGGCATCGCGGAGCTGCGGGCCGCCGAACTACCCGTGGGCCGGGTCATCGTGAACATGGTGCGCCCGCAGCTGCTGGACGGGGACGCGCTGCGTGCCACGGTCGGCGGCCGGCGCAAGGAGATCGCCAGGACGCTGACGCGGGCCGGCGTGACCGGCGCCGCGGGGCTCGTGCGCCCCCTGGTCGAGCAGGCCGCCGAGCACACCCAGCGGGTCGAACTGGAACGTGAGCAGCGCGCCGTGCTGGCCGGCCTCGGCCTGCCGGGATACGAGCTTCCGCTGATCGGCGAGGGGGTGGACCTGGCCGGGCTGTACGACCTGGCGGTCGGGCTCCGGGAGCAGGGCGCGGGCGCAGGCGAGTCCGGACGAGGGGCGGGTTCATGACAGCACGTACGAACGCGGGAGCGGGCGAGGGGACGAGCACGACGGCCCCCGCCCCCTCGCTGGACACCGACGCCCTGATCGACGATCCGGACATCCGGATCATCGTGTGCTGCGGCTCGGGCGGTGTCGGCAAGACGACCACCGCCGCCGCGCTCGGCGTACGGGCGGCGGAGCGCGGCCGGAAGGTCGTCGTCCTCACCATCGACCCGGCCCGCAGGCTCGCCCAGTCCATGGGCATCGACTCCCTGGACAACGTCCCGCGCCGGGTGAAGGGCATCGAGGGCGAGGACGCCGGTGAGCTGCACGCGATGATGCTCGACATGAAGCGGACCTTCGACGAGATCGTCGAGGCGCACGCGGACGGCGAGCGGGCCCGCGCGATCCTGGAGAACCCCTTCTACCAGTCCCTGTCGGCCGGCTTCGCGGGCACGCAGGAGTACATGGCGATGGAGAAGCTCGGCCAGCTGCGGGCGCGCGACGAGTGGGACCTGATCGTCGTCGACACCCCTCCGTCGCGGTCCGCGCTGGACTTCCTGGACGCACCGAAGCGGCTGGGCTCGTTCCTGGACGGGAAGTTCATCAAGTTGCTGATGGCTCCGGCGAAAATGGGCGGCCGGGCCGGAATGAAGTTCCTCAACGTGGGAATGTCGATGATGACCGGGACGCTGGGCAAGCTGCTCGGCGGCCAGTTCCTGCGTGACGTACAGACCTTCGTCGCCGCGATGGACACCATGTTCGGCGGCTTCCGTACCCGGGCCGATGCCACGTACAAACTGCTTCAGGCGCCCGGTACGGCGTTTCTCGTCGTCGCGACGCCGGAGCGGGACGCGCTCCGCGAAGCGGCGTACTTCGTGGAACGCCTGGCCGCGGAGGACATGCCGCTGGCCGGCCTGGTGCTCAACCGGGTCCACGGCAGTGACGCCGCACGGCTCTCGGCCGAGCAGGCGCTGACCGCCGCAGAAAATCTTGAAGCCGTCGGCATTGTGGATCAGACGGCCGGGAAGGCTGGACTTCGTGAGCCCGCCGACTCCCCCGCGGCCGGGTCCGCACCGCCCCCCGACACCACCGCATCCCACGCACGCGAAGCCGACTCGGACGCGACGCCCGAAGCCGACGTCACGGCAGATGCCACCACAGAGGTCACACCGGATGTCACCACCGAAGAACTGACGGCAGCCCTGCTGCGTCTGCATGCCGAACGCATGCAGATGGTCGCGCGCGAACAGGACACACGCGACCGCTTCACCGCACTGCACCCCGAGGTGGCCGTGACCGCCGTGGCCGCGCTGCCCGGAGATGTCCATGACCTCTCGGGGCTACGAGCCATCGGGGACCGGCTCGCGACCGGTTCGCCCCCGGCCGGAGCTGCCTAGCCCCTCGTACGCGTAAGCCGTACGTACTGCCGCCGGTCTATCCCACGGCGGCGAACGTCTCGTGCAGCTCGTCGTCCTCCAGCCCGATCGCCACAGGCAGGATGCCCGTGGACCGCTCGTACTCGCTGCGGGCGGTCTCCAGCAGCCGGCGCCAGGACGTCACGGTCGGACGCCTGCGCAGCAATGCGCGGCGCTCCCGCTCGGTCATCCCGCCCCACACGCCGAACTCGACGCGATTGTCCAGCGCGTCGGCCAGGCACTCGGTCCGCACCGGGCATCCGGTGCACACCGCCTTTGCCCTGTTCTGCGCTGCCCCTTGTACGAACAGTTCATCCGGATCAGTAGTGCGGCAGGCTGCCTGCGCACTCCAGTCGGTTACCCAGCCCATCCCGGCGCCGTCCTCTCCCGAATCGAGGCTCCCCCACGGCGGCAGCGGCATATTCACCGCTGCCAGTTGAGGACGTTACGGAAGGTGGCGACAGCACAACACCCCCTTCGGGCCCAATCTTGAATGGCCCGAACGGACTATGCGTATGCGGCAGATCACCCAGGGGAGTGAGGTGAGGACATGCGCGACTATCCCGTCAGAATCGGGACAGTTCACCAGAATCACAACGGACGTTCGGTGACACACGAGGCGAATTCGGGAGCGCCGGAGCGTGTGGCCGGATCGTGCACGGGGGTTGATACGGAACTGGACTGCTGTGACAGTTGGGAGCAGCTTAGGCCAAGGCATATACGTGTGTCCGGCGAATGAGAACGTAGGCTGCCCCCATGCCAAAGAAGCGCTCGGGCGGGGGTCTCACGACGACCCAGCAGGCCGCCAAGTTCCTCGGTGTCGCCGCACTCTCCGGAGTCGTTCTGGCGGGCATCGCGCTGCCGGCTGCCGGAGCACTGGGTCTCGCCGCCAAGGGGACGGTCGACGGGTTCGACGAGATCCCGGCCAACCTGAAGACTCCGCCGCTGAGTCAGCGCACCAAGATCCTGGACAACAAGGGCGGTCTGATCGCCACGGTCTACTCGCGCGACCGCACAGTGGTGCCGCTGACAAGCATCTCCCCGTACATGCAGAACGCGATCGTCGCGATCGAGGACGCCCGCTTCTACGAGCACGGCGCGGTCGACCTCAAGGGCATCCTGCGCGCGATGAACAGCAACGTACAGGCGGGCGGGACCGCGCAGGGCGCGTCGACCCTCACCCAGCAGTACGTGAAGAACGTCTTCGTCGAGGAGGCGGGCGACGACCCCGCCAAGGTCGCCGAGGCCACCCAGCAGACGCTGGGCCGCAAGGTCCAGGAGCTGAAGTACGCGATCCAGGTCGAGGAAGAGCTCGGCAAGAAGAAGATCCTGGAGAACTACCTCAACATCACCTTCTTCGGGCAGCAGGCGTACGGCGTCGAGGCGGCCTCCCAGCGCTACTTCTCCAAGTCCGCGAAGGACCTGAAGCTGGAGGAGGCGGCGCTGCTCGCCGGGATCGTGCAGTCGCCCAGCCGCTACGACCCCATCAACGACACGGAGGAAGCGACCAAGCGCCGCAACACCGTGCTCCAGCGGATGGCGGACGTCAAGAAGATCTCGCAGGAGCAGGCCGACAAGGCCAAGGACACCCCGATCAAGCTGAAGGTCAAGCGCCCGCAGAACGGCTGCATCACCGCCGTGAACGGTGCCGGCTTCTTCTGCGACTACGTACGCCAGATCGTCACGAGCGACTCGGCCTTCGGCAAGACCGCGAAGGACCGCGCCAAGCTCTGGGCGACCGGCGGACTGACCATCAAGACCACCCTGGACCCCAGGTCGCAGGCCGCGTCCAACGAGGCGGCCACCTCCCGGGTCAACAACGACGACAAGGTCGCGGCCGCGCTCGTCCAGGTCCAGCCCGGCACCGGGCAGATCCTGGCGATGGCCCAGTCCCGGCCGTACGGTCTCGACGCGTCCAAGCACCAGACCGTGCTGAACCTCTCCGTCGACCACAAGATGGGCGGCAGCTACGCCGGCTTCCAGGTCGGGTCGACCTTCAAGCCGATCACTGCGGCGGCGGCGCTGGAGAAGGGCATCAGCCCGGCCCAGAGCTTCGACACTCCCTCCTCGATAACGCTGCCCGCCGACGCCTTCCGCACCTGTGACGGCGGCCCCGCGGACGACAAACCGTGGGACGTGGAGAACGAGACCGAGTCGGAAAAGGGCATGTTCGACATGACCAGCGCGCTGGGCAAGTCGATCAACACCTACTTCGCCAAGCTGGAGCAGAAGGCCGGCCTCTGCGAGACGCTCGCGATGGCCAAGAAGGTCGGCTACGACCGCGGCGACAACAAGCAGCTGCTCCAGATCCCCACCACCACCCTCGGCAGCCAGGAGTCGACACCGCTGGCCATGGCCTCGGTGTACGCGACCTTCGCCAACCGTGGCACGTACTGCACGCCGGTCGCCCTCCTCTCGGTGACCAAGCCGGACGGCAAGCCGATCGACGTACCGAAGACGACCTGCAACCGGGCCATGAGTGAGCACACGGCCGACACGATCAACCAGATGCTCAAGGGCGTCGTCGAGGACGGCACCGGTACGCAGGCCGGCCTGGACGACCGGGACAACGCGGGCAAGACCGGTACCACCGACGAGCGCAAGAACGTCTGGTTCGTCGGCTACACGCCGAACCTGTCCACAGCGGTGTGGGTCGGAAGCGACGGCGCCAAGCAGATCTCGATGAGCAACATCACCATCGGCGGCCAGTACTACGAGGACGTCTGTGGCGGCTGCCTCCCCGGCCCGATATGGCGTACGGCGATGACCGGCTCCCTGACCTCCGCCGAGACCCCGTCCTTCAACCACGTCGATGTACCGCGGGCGAAGCAGAAGGAAGAGAAGGACAAGGACAAGAACAAGGACCCGGGCAAGAAGCCCGGCGACGACAACAAGCCCGGTGACGACAACAACCCGTTCCCCGGCATCAGCATCCCGCCGGGCGTGATCGGCGGGAACGACGGCCACGGCCGCGGCCAGAACGACGGCGGCACGAACGGCCCGTGAGCCGCCGCGGACAGCGATACGGCGCCTGAGCCGCAGGTGCGATACGAGGAGGGGCGCACCCGGATTGTCCGGGGGCGCCCCTCCTCGTATCGCACCTGCTTATATACGTCTACGTCCACGTCTGACGCCTGTCCGTGCGACGGATGCGTCCGACGGCTTACCCGAGCGGCGCGGCTCCGTCCGGCGCGTACGTCCAACGCCCACTCATCCTCCGCGGGTGGACCTGGGGGAGGGGGGCGGACTCAGCCTGCGAGGAGCTTCTTCACCGCGGCGGCCACCCGGCCGCCGTCGGCGCGGCCCGCGACCTTCGGATTGACGATCTTCATGACGGCACCCATCGCACGCGGCCCCTCGGCGCCGGCGGCCTTGGCCTCGTCGACGGCGGACGCCACGATCGCGGCCAGCTCCTCGTCGCTCAGCTGCTGCGGGAGATACGTGTCGAGCAGTTCGCCCTCCTTCTTCTCCCGCTCGGCCTGCTCGGTCCGGCCGCCCTTGGCGAAGGCCTCGGCCGCCTCGCGGCGCTTCTTGGCCTCCTTGGCGATCACCTTCTGCACCTCGTCGTCGGAGAGTTCGCGGGCGGTCTTGCCGCCGACCTCTTCCTTGGTGATCGCGGTGAGGGTCAGCCGGAGCGTGGACGAGGTCAGCTCGTCACGCGCCTTCATGGCCGTGGTGAGGTCTTCCTTGAGCTTGGACTTGAGCGTGGTCATGGGGTGATTGTGGCAGGTGCGGGGTGCCCTGCGCCCGCCTGTTTTCCTGCGTGCCCGCCTCGTCTGCGACGATGGGCGCATGCGCGCACGCTACGGAGTACCCCTGAAAATCACGGCGGTCACCGCCGCGGCCGGCGCCGCCGGTCTCGCCTACGCGGCAGGCTTCGAAGTCCGCTCGTTCCGCCTGCGCAGGGTGACGGTCCCGGTGCTCCCGCAGGGGGCCCGCCCGCTGCGGGTCCTCCAGATCTCCGACGTGCACATGGTCAGCGGCCAGCGCAAGAAGCGCGCCTGGCTCCAGTCGCTGGCCGGGCTGCGCCCGGACTTCGTCGTGAACACCGGCGACAACCTCTCGGACCCCGAGGCCGTGCCGGAGCTGCTGGACGCGCTCGGCCCGCTGATGGAGTTCCCGGGTGTGTACGTGTTCGGCTCCAACGACTACTACGGCCCCAAGCTCCGCAACCCGGTCCGCTACCTCTTCGAGAAGGCGTCGGGCAAGCACGGCCTCAACGGGAACGCCCCGGCGGTCGGCGTCGTCCACAACCCGTGGAAGCCGATGCGCGACGGCTTCGACGAGGCGGGCTGGCTGAACCTGTCCAACACCCGCGGCCGCCTCAAGCTCGACGGCCTGGAGCTCGCCTTCACCGGCCTGGACGACCCCCACATCAAGCGCGACCGGTACGCCGAGGTCTCGGGCGGCCCCGAAACGGACGCCGACCTCTCGATCGGCGTCGTCCACGCCCCCTACCTGCGCTCCCTCGACGCCTTCACCACGGACGGTTACCCCCTGATCCTCGCCGGTCACACCCACGGCGGCCAGGTCTGCATCCCCTTCTACGGCGCCCTGGTCACCAACTGCGACCTGGACACGGACCGCGTCAAGGGCCTCTCCACCCACTACGCCCACGGCAACCGCGCCTACCTCCACGTCTCGGCCGGCTGCGGCACCAGCCGCTACGCCCCGGTCCGGCTCGCCTGCCCCCCGGAAGCGACGCTCCTGACACTGACGCCCCGGGACGCGTGACCCACGCCCCACCCGATCCCGACAAAAACCGGATTTCGTCTCCGGGCGCCGGTGGGCTAAAGTAATCGATGTCGCCGGGAGACCAGTGACGATCGGGGTGTAGCGCAGCTTGGCAGCGCGCTTCGTTCGGGACGAAGAGGTCGTGGGTTCAAATCCCGCCACCCCGACAGCTGTAAGACCAGGTCAGGGGCCTGATCCACTTAGTGGATCAGGCCCCTGACTCGTTCCTGGGGGCGTCTTGGGAGCCGTTTGGGAGCCAATCTTGGAATCCGGCTCCCAGAAGGTGAAGAGGGCGGATGGGCGGGCGAAGGCAAACCGCCCACGTAGGCTCTGAACGTCCGGCGTGCCACTGCCGGAGTACCAGGGGCGCCGTGGGTCATTTCTTCACCGTCGCCGGCGAGACGGCCACGCCGATCTCGCGCACCAGGCTGGCCGCGGAAAGCCTTCTTGAGCGGCAGCGCCTCAAGGCGTGGGTGATCGCCCACCCGCAGGTGCTCGGGGACTCGGTGCCCGTGATCACCGCGGAGTACGAGCGGTGGGCCGACACGGACGGAGTGCCTGCGCGCGACCGGCTGGACGTGGTGGGGCTGAACGCGACCGGGCCCCCTCATCGTGGTCGAGCTGACGCGCGGAACGGCCGACCATGACGCGCACCTCCAGGCGAACACCTATGCCGACCTGGTCTCCCGGTTCGACCGGGACGCTCCCACCGGGCACACCGCGACTCCCTCTCGTGTAGGGGCAGGCCCTCGACTCGACGCGTGCAGGCAGCGCCACTCGGCCACCTGGACGGGGAGTGGAACCCAGAGCTGATCTAGCACCCTCGGCAGGTGTTCATCGCCATCGGCTTCCCCACGCAGAGCACTCACTCGATGGTCTGGCTGTGAGAAAGCCTCTACATCGACTCTCATCCAGGTGAGCCTGTGGAAGGTAGACGGGCACCTCATCGCTGGCTCCACCAGGGTCTTTCCGACTGCGGAGGTAATGGGGTTCACGCTCACCCCGACCGGTCGAGGGTGAAGTGGCGGCTCAGAAACTGCAAGAGCGCTCGCGGTTTCGCAACGCCGCGCACGTCCTCGGCAGCGCGGGCCTGCTGCCGGATGGAACCGGGCTGCGGCTGACACCACGAGCATGTCAACATGTGGCGGCTTACGACCCGCGGGTTCTCATGCCAGCCCATGAACGATATGTTCGCGATCTGGACAGCAGGGGGGCCTGGGTGAGTTCGAATTCCGATGATGTTGAAGAGGACCGCGAGAGCGACGAGCGTGATCTCGTAGATGGTCAGCTTCCCATGACTGCTCGACAGGAGCACTTCAGCCTGGCGTTCACTCGCATGGTTGCCTACGTGGCAGGCTGCGCAGTCAAGTCCCATGACACAGACTACGAGGGCGTAGACATAACGCTCACGTCGTCGGCCGACTATAGACGCTACTGGGGTGCAGAGTTTGATCTTCAACTGAAGTGCACTACTCAGCATCGGTATTTGAACGACACGCACATGACGTGGCCGATGCACACCAAACCGTATAGAAAACTCATCCAACCCAGGCGATACCAGCGCGTCTACCTGGGCGTGCTCCTACTGCCGGAAGATGCTGACAAGTGGCTATCCGTAGATGAGAATCGCTTGATTACCGAGAGCCGTATGTACTGGCAGGCGGCGTCAGAGTTCGCCCCGGACAATGGAACACAGAAAACCAAGACGGTTCACCTGCCCCGCGCGAACCTCTTCGCGGGTGAGCAGCTGCTCGGAATCATGAAGAGCATAGGCGACGACGAGGGAGGCACCAGGTGAGTACGTCACCCCTCGGAGACTACCGTGAGGCCGCAGCGACACTGAGTCCGTCCGCGGTATCTCAGTTCCTCGCCGCCCATCAGTGGGAACTCGAAGCACGTCAGGACCACGTGCGTGAAATTTGGCGCCTTCCCGGAACCAACGGCGCTATCGAGGGAAGAATCATGCTACCCCTCGCTAGGGGTTTCGATGATTTCTCTCAACGTTTCACGGATACCCTGCTGTCACTGGGACATATCCACTCTCTCGACGCAGTAACGCTATATGAACGCATCATCGCAACTCGTGCAGATCTTTTCTTCATTCGCCTCGACCAAGCAATGGTGGACGGAACTATTCCCTTCCAGCAGGCGGAGAAGGCGCTTCAAGCTCTGTACAAGATGATGCGGTCAGCAGCCACCACTGCGCATGACCCCTCGCGATCACATAGCGTTCGATCCCCCTCGGTCGTATCTAATTTCCTTGAAGATGACGTCCGGCTAGGACACACGAAGCGCGGCAGTTTCGTGTTCACCATCGTCGCGAGACTCGGAGACGCTCCCCCTAAATCAGAGGGGCAGGGCCCCCAAGCCCCACCATTTCCTCGCAGGGTTATGGAGACGCTAGCCCGGGGGTTGGAGACAACTGAGCGCTTGACCCGAGAGTGGAGCGACGATGTCTTGACGTCACCGGGCCGCGCGGGCATCAGCGCTGGGCTGGTGGAGTCCCTCGAAGACCTGTCGCAACCCAGCCACTTGCGCCAACTCGATCTGTCCTTTGAGTGGGCTGCCGCGGAGCCCAGGCCAGACGTGGGTCTAGCAACGATCACGCTCGACCGCGACGTGATGGTTGAACTACCCAGGGTGCGAGAGCGATTGGTGCGCCAAGAAGAGCCACCTCGACAGGAAACCTTGGTAGGGCTCGTAAAGGGTTTGAATCGAGACGATTCAGCCTCTGCGGACGATGAAGAAACAGCGGACGTGACCCTCGCTGCTGAGGTCAACGGAAAGTCCCGCCTTGTGCACGTGATGCTGTCGGGCGAGGATCACGAGTGGGCAATACAGGCGTATCAGGAGAAGCTTCCTTTCACCGTCTCCGGGAGCCTCTCTTACGAGAGGCGGGCATGGCGCCTGGTGAGCGACATCGAAGTTGATGCGAGTTTCTTGCGGCACCACGCCGCACAACCCGCCCTGCCTGACGTGCGAACTGGCATCAGGGGTGAACTGGAGGGATAGAGACCCCTATCTGCACTATATCGGGGTAAAATCCCGCCACCCCGGCAGCTGAAATACGGTCATTGGCCCGATCTTGCACAGCGGGTCGGCCTTTGCCCGTAAGGCCCGTCAGCTGACCCGCTAGGACAGAGGCGTGATTCGCGAGGGTGGCACCCTCCACCCTGGTCGCGGACCTGCACGAGACAGTTTGAATCCACACCGATTTCGGGCTCCCGGACCATGGCCGGCGAAGCCGACCGTAGGCTTCCACCACAGGGACCAACCGGGGGAAGGTAAGCCCATGCAGCCGCGCAGCGCTGGAGCCGAAGGAACAAAATTCCCCTACCAGCTCGGGACCATGTGCTACATCGAGGTACACAAGGACGGCTCCGTCACACACGGCCACGACGCTCAGACCTATCGGCGGGTACTAGCGGGTGATTCTCAGCTGTACGCGGTGTGGCCCGGCGAATGGTCCAGCCACCTGTTCGTCATCGACGATCTCGACGAGTACGCCAAGGCACTCGGCATCGTTCACGACGAGGAGCGCACCGGCCTGGCGGAACACCAGCACGACGTCCGGTGGGAACTGTCGTCTCTGGGAGGACAAGCCCGATGGCACCTACATCTCGATCGAGGTATGGCTCGACTGCGGGTGCGCAGTCCGTGATCTGGACGTCTTCGCTCGACAGATGCGCGAGCAGCGGGGCTGGGACATCGCCACAACCCGGGGCTGGGGAAGCGGCGGTGGGAGCTACTCCGTGCGAGCAAGGAGAAGGAGCCTCGGAGATGGCTGAAGCGCTTCCCCAGCCACTGCCACTGAGCAGTGAAAGGTTCTCCGCACGGCTTGCGCCGGGGCGAACACTGACGGTACGACCATCACCATGCACCGTTGGACGCCCCTGAACGATCGCCAACTCTCGCTGCTCACTCGCATCAGGCATGGCAACGAGCCCGTCACTTCTGACAGCCCCGAGCTTGCTCGTACCGCCATAGTCCTCAAGGAACGGGGACTCGTCACCATGCCCAAGAAGGAGGGCAAGTGGCAGGCGGAGATCACCGGTGCGGGGTGCTTCTACTTGGAGCACGGACATCATCCGGAAAGACCGGAACGACCGGCCCGGAAGCCGCAGCCCGCCCCAGCTGCGGAGATACAGGGGTCCGAACGCGCGCCGCAGAAAGTCGCTACTGACCTGAAGGCCGCCGCGACCCACGCTAGCCAGGCCCACCGAAAGGCGCCCCGACGGCCGTCGTCGAGGGAGGTTGGAACGGCCCTGATCACCCAAGTGCAGGAGGCCGGCCGCTTCCTCCGCATCACGAACCCGAGCGACGGGGAGCGGGCCCGCTACCGGCGAGCATTCGATGCTGCGCGGCAATGCGCCCCCGAGGGGTACCACCTCAAGCACACGGGGCGGGAGAGGGGTGATTTCGTTCTCGGGCTACTCAGGGTGACCGGCGAGGACGACACCGAGTGGAATCGGATTCGCCTGGCGCGCAGCCGAGTGATCACCGACGTTGAGGACGTGGTCGCCGCGGTCACCGCAGACCACAGTGCCTTTGAGATCTCCGAGGAAGTCCTCCCCCGGGTGATTGCGCTGCTCCGTCTCCTCGCCGAGCAGGCCATCGTTCGTCATGGCGAGATCGCGGTGTCCAAGAAGCGCCGGCAGGCGCGCCCCCTGCTGACGGTCCACGGCAGGACGTACGAGGTCAGCTTCCGCGAGCGGCAGAAGCAGGTCAGGTACGTGCCCAAGCAACCGGGCCGGCGTACGTACGACTGGCAGCGGGTTGCTCCGGCGAACCGGTCCGAGCCGTCCGGCGAGCTGGAACTGCATCTCAGCCAGCAGTCGGGCTACGGATCCGGATGGAAGAAGGACTGGGCCGACACCGCCAAGAAGTCGCTGGAGGACCAGATCGGTTCGGTATTCCGCGCGCTCAAGGCACACGCCGAAGAGGAGGAACGGGCTCGGTTGGAACGCGAGGCTCAGCAGCGGCGGCTGCGGGAGGAGCGGGAAGCGGAGCAACTGCGACTGCGTGAGGAGCGGGAGCGGGAGGAGAGAGAGCGCCGCCTACAGGAAGCGGAGGAGATGCAGCGCAGGCAGCAGGAGTGGGAGGCCGCTGTCAGCGTCGCGACGATCAAGGCCGTGGACGCGGTGCGGGTCGAGCTCTTCAGTACGGCCTTGGAGCACTGGCGGACTGCGGGGGAGATCAGGGATTTCTGCTCAGCGCTGGACAAGGCCGCTGCCACGTCGAGCGACGACCTCGACGCCGAAAGGCTGCGGGAGTGGTCGGCCTGGGGGAAGGCCGAGGCCGAGCGGCTCGACCCCACTGCGCGCGGCAGGGGACTTACCGGCCACGGCTTCCATGCGCAGCCGACGGGCGACCAGATGCGGCCGTTCCTCGACGGCTGGCACCCGCAGCGTCCCGAGAAAGTGGAGTCGGTGGAGAAGCCTCAGGTGGAAGTCGCGTCACCCAAGCCGGAGCCGGACCGGCGGCACGACTTCAGCGACGAACGTCTGGATCAAGGCTGGAGATATGGACGCCCAGCTCGCGCTCAATGGTGGAGGCGATGAAGCCGTGTCCGCGGTCACGTAGGGTCGTCACCGCCCGCTCGACCAGTTTCCCGAGCCGGATGACCTCCGCCCGCAGGGCGACCAGTTCGTCATAGCGCTCAGACTTGTCCTCGCCGCACCAGGCCCGCACGGTCCTCAGGACGGTCGCTTCGGCGTCCAGCTTGCGGTCATCGCGACGGCTGTAGGAGGAGTACCAAGAACCCTGGGCGCGTTCCTGCTCAAGGCTCTGCTGTTGGCGGTCCACCTCCGGCAGGATCGTGTCGGCGAGACGTTCGGCCACATGGCGGGCGAGACGTTCAGTGACTGGCCAACCTGCAAGGCAGTGGCCGTCGCGGTTCTCGTGGACCGCAGGATCGTCCCGCAGTTTCGCGGGGTCCATGCCGACGAGCGGTGCGGTCTCATCCAGTCGGCCCATGTCCAGGATGCCGGCGTCCTGGACGCCTCGCCGCAGGCGCAGTTTGCTCTTCGGTCTGACGAACCCGAGGATCAGCCGCGCGGCCTCGAACTCCGTGCTGCCCCTCACGTGTCGCGACGCCTCGGCCAACGCCAACTCCGCCGCGTCGTCCGCGTGGAACTCTTCGGCCTCCGCCCACGGAACCACGAGGCACGTGGGGTTGACCCATTCCTGTAGCCCGGCTGCGTCCCCTTCAAGGAACCGCACGTGGACCCCGCCCGTCCTGCCGGGGCCGCCGACACGAACAATCTCTACCTGGTGAACCGCGCTGCCCAGGTCCTTCGGCCTCACTCGATACGCCCAGTGCTCACCCATTTCCATGCGCCTATTGAGCCAGGTCTGCTGGCACCAGCGCCCGCCGATTCGCCAAAACCACCAGAAGGAATCGAGTGCCCAGATCCCGTCGGCATGATCGGGCTCGGTGGGCAGGCACAGGTGCTTCGAGCAAGGCGAAAGCGCCTGTGACCCGTGGGGGTCACAGGCGCCACTCACCGCTGGTGTTACACCAAGCCACGCGCCTGCCGGCGAACGCGCAGAAGGTCATCGAGCACACGCACCGATGATGTAGGACACATGGCAAGCCGCGAATCGAGAGCCGTCTCCCACTGTTCGGTCAGGCCGTACATGAGGCGCTTGCGCATGCCTGGGGTGACATGGGCATAGCGCGCCGAGACAGAGCCGTCGATGTGTCCCATGCGCTGGTCCATGAGGACCTTCTCGGTGCCGAGGTCCTCCATCACGGTCCTATGGGCGTGGCGCAGTCCGTGAGGCGTGAGGCCCTTGGCGATCGGGAGCCAGCAGGCGTCAGCTCGTTGGCCGGCGCCCCGCCCTCGCGCGGGGACTCCTGGCCACGGCTCGCCGAGTAGCGGCACGGGTCGTGCCTCCTGCGGGGCCTTCTTCGGGTACCAGCCCGATACCGCCGGGGTGAATAGCCACGTCGCGAAACCGTTCCTGCGCCAGTGGGCCGCAGGCTCCACCACCGCGCCGCCTCGTACGAACCCGAGGTCCGTGATGGCCTCCTCCACCCGCATTCGCGTCGCCTCAGCGACGCGATCGGGGTGGTTGAGGACGTTGGACACCGTCCCCGTGGAGACTTCGGCACGGCGTGCGACGTCGACGAGTTTCGCACCGTGGTGGCCGCCCGTACGAGCCGTGCCCTGCCCGCGGAAGATGTAGGTCCTACCGTGGCAGGGGCAGGGCGTCGGCTTCGTGCGAGCGATGTGATTGGCGACCAGGGCGGACAGCCAGTCCATCGAGTCGAGGGTGCGATAGCTGTCGTCCTTGGGCGGGCAGCGCACCATTTCGCCCGAGTCCAGTTCGTACAGCTGCCATTCGACACGGACGGAGCCAGGCCGAGCGAACTCGGTCTCCAGGCCGACTATTTCACCCCAGCGCATGCCGGTGTATCCCTTGAGGACGACGCCGACGAACTCGTCATCTCGGCCGGACAGCAGTGCTGCTCGTTCGGCGATCAACAGGATGCCGAGCGGATCGGTGACGACCTTCTCCGGGCCTCGGTCACGGGAGCGGCCCGCGCGCTTGCCCCGCCCACGCCGCCTCGTCGCCGGGTTCGACGTGATCAGTCCTTCGTCGATCGCGTCCTCGTAGATCAGGTGGAACGTCGAGCGCCAGGTCTTGACGCTGGAGGCCGCGTACAGAGCCCTTTCCTTCTTCTCCCACCGGTCGACGTCCGAGCGCAGGATGCCGGCGAGCGCATGGTCCCCGAAGTCGGGAAGCAGGTGCTCTTCGATGTGGCGCTTGTAGTTCTGCATCGTCGATGCGGCCAGGTCCTGGGCCTCGTACCAGCGGCTCGCGTACTCGCCGAACGTCTCCTGGCCGAGTGCCGGGTCACGCCAGTCGCCGCGCCGGTACTTGTTCTCGGCCTCGCTCGCGGCGCGCTGAGCCTCGCCCTTGGTGGCGAACTTGATCGCCTTGCCCTGCTCGTCGACGACCGTGAGGTGCTTCCCAGGTGCGGTCTTGTACCGGCCACGCCAGTAGTTCGCGCGCTTCTCCGCGAAACCCACGCTCCTCCTCTCCCTTGGCACGCGGTCGTGTCACGCGACGGTGCTGAACTGGCTCTGCCTGGCGCGGAGCGGAGGCCGCGCCCGCAGGCGGGTTGTGGGCGCGGCACTCTGAGCCGCGTTCGCCTGCTGGGCGTCGGCCTTGGCGACGGTCCGAGCTGTGACGGGCTGGTGCGCTCGTGCGGGCCGTTCCTCGTGGAGGCGGATGATCTCTGCGAGGTGTTCTGCGGTGAAGCGGTACGCGCGGCCGACCCGGGTGAAGGGGATCAGTCGCCGGCGGGCCCTGTCCTTGACCCACCAGGCAGAGCAGCCGAGAACAGCAGCGATGTCCTCGGGACGGTAGAGGCGGGGCGGCGCTACGCCGGTGCCTGACTGCTCAGCCATGCGAGATCGCCTCCTTCGCGGTACGGAGGCGGAACGGCAACGGGGCAGGGGGAATGGCCTCTCGGCGCAAGGAGGTTCCTTCTCTGGCGCGGCCGTGCGGAGACGGGTACGCCGGTCTTGGTGTTTCAGGTACGGGCGAGGTGATGTGCGTAGCGGCTGCCGGGTGTTGGCCCACCCGGGGAGCGCTGTTGGGGCTCGTTCGGCTAACTCGTCTCGGCGAGCAGGGCGAGCGGGGAGAGGCCGAGAGCGGCTGCGATGGCGACGAGGTCGTCGCCATCGCAGCGGCGCTGTCTGCATTCGATGCGGGACAGCATCGTGATGGTCATGGGCCGGCCGAGCGCGGTGACACGTTCGGCCAGCTGGCGCTGGGCGAATCCGCGCGCTGTGCGGGCACGGGTAATGGCGCGGGCGGTCAGCACGCCGGCCGGACCAATTCCCAAAGGGGCTTTCAGGCATGGGTCAGTTGTAGCTCTGCATTGCCGGTTTGGGTAACCGGCGATGTGCTGCTATGTTTCGCATCTTTTTTGTCAGATCTGGTCCCCAGGCTCCTTGCGAGCGGCGCAACATAGACCGGAATTGGCGGATGACCAAATCACCTGCTGCCCTCATGCTGGTAGCACCTACGTGGTCTCGACGTGGGCATCTTGCATCGCGCGCTCACCAGCGCCGCCCACGGATTCGCTTGCCAACTGCCCGATTTATGCGCCTCCTTGGTCAACCGGCGATTCGGGTCTACCGTTTTAAGGAAGCCGCGCACGACACGTTCGCCGAGAGCTGTTTGCTTTCCCGGCGGAATGCTGGACTTGTGCGGGGAAGATGTGGCTGTCTTGGCCATGCGCCCGGAAACCCCTGCGGTTCCGAGCACATGAAGAAGCCCCCGGCGGGCCAACGCCGGGGGCCAAGAAGTCCCTACCGATATCGCCCGTACCTGAACGATCAAGACGGTGGCGGTCATAACGCCACCGGGTGAGGAACTGTGCATGCCCCAACAAGCTACTGCCTTCGTGGCCGTAGTCGCATCCCCGTCGCCGAACTCGCCTGCTCGGCGCACGAAGGCGGGGCGATAGACATGGCGCGGATACGCACCATCAAGCCGGAAGCCTTCATCTCCGAGTCGCTGGCCGCGGTGAGCGTCCATGCCGAGCGGACCTTCTTCGGCCTGCTTACGCAGGCGGACGACCACGGCCGCTTCCGCGACCAGGCCGCTGTCATCGCCGGCGCCCTGTGGTCCCTGCGCCCCGAGCACGGCCCGCTGGAGGTCGAGGACGACCTCACGCAGCTCGACAGTGCGGGTCTGATCTGCCGGTACGAAGGCGACGACGGCAAGCGGTACCTGCACATCGTCACCTGGGCCCGTCACCAGAAGATCAACCGGCCCAGCGGCAGCCGCTGCCCGGCCTGCCCGCGCCACCAGGGCAGCCGGTCGGACGAGGCGGCCTCGC
This sequence comes from Streptomyces sp. Mut1, assembly GCF_030719295.1. NCBI lineage: Bacteria > Bacillati > Actinomycetota > Actinomycetes > Kitasatosporales > Streptomycetaceae > Streptomyces > Streptomyces castrisilvae. The sequence continues at coordinate 3,502,718 of NZ_CP120997.1, forward strand.
CTGTTCACGGAGCCCTCCATGAACAGGCCGTGAGCCCTCACGGTGGACGCCCTGATGCGTCACGCGGATGCAGCGAGCCCTCCGTGAACCGGAAAACCGCAGGTCAGAGCAATTTCAGTGAGCCCTCACCACAACGCTGGGAGACTGCGGTGAGGACTCAGGGTCCGGATCTAGGACCTAGGATCCTGGATCTAGGATCACCTCCGGTGGGGAGCGCAAGCGCCCCCACGCCCCCTGCCGTCTCGGGTTCGGTCTCGGCCAAGGACCTGGTCGCCGAGCACGTCGCCGCATGCCAACACCGCCCGCCCAGCGACGTCCTCGGCCGCCTCGGCAAGGTGGTCAGCAAACTGCTCGGCGAGGGGTTGTCCCCCGACCACATCAGGGCCGGGATGGACCGCATGCGTACCAAGGGGCTGTCCGCTGGGCTGCTGCCGAGCCTGGTCGACGAGGCCATGAACGCTCCACGGGCAGCTGCCGCCCCGCACCGAGCATGGACCAACCCGGCGCCCGCTGACGTCGAGGCGGCCTACGGGGGTCAGCTGTGACCACAGCCACCACCAGCCGGGAGCCGGAGCGCATGAACACCCTCGCCGCCCGCCTCGGCACGATCCTCGCCGAACGGGGCATCGATCCAACTACGTCACCTGCCGAGGCTCCTTCGGAACGGGTGACCGCCCTGGAACTGGCCGCGGCCCGCATCCCGCCCCGTTACCGCCACGCGCTCGCCGGCCACCAGCAGGTTGCCGCCTGGGTCGACGAGGTGGCGCTCGCCGCACGGCCCGGCCCGAGCGGCACCCGGGGTATCGCACTCGGACCGTCCCTGCTGATCGCCGGGCCCACCGGCACCGGCAAGACGCACCAGGCGTACGGCGCGGTGCGCTCGCTGCTGACCGCCGGGGTACGGCTGCGGTGGGAGGCAGCCACCACAGCCGACCTGTACGCCCGCTTGCGCCCACGCCCCGGCCACGACGCCGAGCGCGACCTCGCCACCCTCAGGACCTGCCCGCTGCTGATCCTGGACGACCTCGGCGCAGCCAAGCAGTCGGAGTGGACCGAGGAGATCACGTACCGGCTGGTCAACCGCCGCTACACCGACCTGCTCCCCACCCTCCTCACGACCAATCTGCCGACCGCCGCGCTCCGCGACGCCGTCGGCGACCGCGTCGCCTCCCGTCTCGCCGAGATGACCAGCACCGTCGTCCTCACCGGCGCCGACCGCAGACGCCAGCTCTCCGCCTGACCGCACGGCGCCGCCCCGCACCAGCTCACCTTCACCACACCGCCCGTCCGCGCCCACGCCTGCCCACACGGCGCATCGGGCCCTTTGGAGACCCCTGCATGACGGAACTTGCCATGCCCGCACTCGGGCACTGGAACGCGATACCTATCGCGCTCGCCGCCCTCCTTGCCACCTGCACAGTGCTGCTGGTCAGCTGGCTGATCTACCGACGCGCTCCCCGAAACCACGCCAAGCGACAGCCCGGAACGCCCGCGGTCAGGGTCGCCGCACTGGCCGCGGTCGGATGCACTGCCTACAGCGCCGACACCAGCTGGCGGTTCGCCGCCGACTACCTCGACATGAGGGGCACCACCGAGCGCACCGCGATGTTCGCCGCCGCGGAACTCGCCCTCTTCGCCACGGCCCTGCTGGCGCGGCAGAACCTGCACGGCCCGAAGCAAGCACCCGGCCTGCCCGGCGTCCTGACCTGGGTGATCACCGCTGTGCAGGTGATCCCCGCGTACGCCGAGTCAGGTGTGGTCGGCGGCACGGTGCGGGCCTTCGTGGGACCGGTCATGGCCGCACTGCTGTGGCATCAGGCCATGGGCATCGAACTACGCATCCGCACGCCCGAGGCTGCCTCCCACAGTCTCCTCGCCCGGATAGGTCGCGAAGTACGCGAACGCGGCCTCTCGCGCCTTGGGATCGCCGAACACGATCGTGACGCCGCGCAGATCAGCCGCGACCGTGCCACCCGCAGGGCAGTCGCCCTGGCCGCGCACCTTGCGGAGCGAACCCCGGAGCAGTGCGCCGGCTGGCGAGGCCGGCGAACCGCGCGACGGCTTTCCCGCGCCGTCGCCCTAGCGTCTGTGGGAATCGACATGCGCCAGCGCGAAGTGCTGCTGCACCAGCTTGCCGTCCGCCGTCACGCGACAGCGCTGGCCACGATCGAACTGCCATCGCCTTGGAACGCGTTCACTCCGAACGAAGGCGCCATGCGCCACGTCGAGACGACTCCGCGGCGCAGCCGATCGGGTGCAGGTTTCGACTTGACGAGCGAGGAAGCCGGGGAGCACGCCGAATCCAACCTTCGTCTTGAGCCCCTGCCTCCTCGATCCGTGCAGAACCAACTTCCCCTGCACGATTCGGTCCCCACCCGCGAGACCACCGAGCCATCCCACGAGGACGACGTCCCTGCGGCGCAACGCTACGGACGTCCTCCCGGTGCCGAGATGGACGAACTCCTCGCGATCGGCCGCGCGGCCATCGCCATGCACGGAACAGCCACCCGCGCCGTGCTACGGAACGCCATCCGCGAGGCCGACCTCCCCATCTCCGAGGACCGGCTCACCGAACTCAAGGCCCTCCTGGTGGCAGAGCAGGGTTGCGAGACCGCCGTCCCCACGGGCTGACCGGATATCCGGTCAGCCCTGAACGCCGAACGGGGGCCGTGGGACCAGCACCCCGTCTGGTCCCACGGCCCCGCCCCATTGGCACCGCTTGACCAGGCACGCACGGCCCTCCCTCGCGACTCACCGCTCGAACCAGCGGGCGTTGGGGACGCTGCCCGTACGTCGACCTGGTCCGCTGCCCTCTCCCCTCAACCAGGAGCTGCTCTCCATGCAGGATTCGTGCACCCACAGCCCAGAGCATCAGAACGCGCCCCAAGCCACACCAGCCCAAAGCGGAGCAAGTTGGAGGTTCGGACACTCCCCCGCAGGGGGAACGTCCGAACCCGCCCCCGCCCCAGGGGTGGCGGGGCCCGACCAGCGCCAGGGGGCGCCGGACGGGAGGGCTGCGACCGAGGGCGGTTCGCAGCCAAGTAAGGCCGGTCACACGCGCCTGACCAAGGGGAAACCCCGCCCGCGCGACAAGAAGCAGCGCCCCGCCCACAGCGTCCGACTCAACGAACGCGAACGCGCTCTCATCCAGGCCGGCGCCGATGCCGTCGGCATGAGTATCGCCGGATTCCTCGCCCACTCCGCGCTCGCCGCCGCCCGCGACCAGACCCGCACCGCCGCCACCATCGCCGCCGACCACGACATCCTCACCGAGCTCTTCGCCACCAGCCGCAAGCTCGGATGGGCCGGCAGCAACCTCAACCAGATGGCCAAGACCCTCAACTCGGGCGGCGATATCGACAGCGCCCGCATCGTGGAAACCCTCACCTACGTCCGCCGCGCGGCTACCGCCACCAAGGCGGCCGTCGAGCGGATCAATAACCGGCAGATAGACGAGACCACTTGATCCCCAGCATCCACAAGCAAGGCAGCAGCACCCGCGGCCTGCTCAACTACCTCTACGGCAAGGGCACCCGCGAAGAGCACGTCGACCCGCACCTGGTCGCCTCCTTCGACGGCATGGCGCCTGACCCCGGCCGCGACCCCTCCGCGACGAAGGAAGATCTCCAGCGGCTTCTCGACCAGCCGCTGCACCTCCTCGACGCAGACCAGCGGCCCGACCATCACGTGTGGCACTGCTCCGTCCGCGCGGCACGCACCGACCGCATTTTGAGCGACGAGGAGTGGGGCGACATCGCCCGCCGCATCGTGGCCGCCACCGGCATCGACTCCGGTGGCCCGGACGACGCCGGGTGCCGGTGGGCCGCCGTCCGCCACGCCGATGACCACATCCACATCATCGCCACCCTCGTACGCGAGGACGGCCGCCGCCCCGACCACCACCGCTCCGGTCGGCGCGCCCAGGCGGAAGCCCGTCTCATCGAAGCCGACTACGACCTGCACCGCGTGACCCCCGGCGACGGCACCGCAGCCAAACGCCCCACCAGCGCCGAGCGCCACAAAGCCGAACGCCAAGGGCGAGAGCGCACGGTGCGAGAGGAACTGCGCGAGACCGTGCGCGGCGCGTCGGCCGGCGCCGCCTCCACAGATGAGTTCTTCGACCGTCTGGCCGCCGGCGGTCTTCTGATCCGCAAGCGGATCGCACCCTCGGGCGACCTGCTCGGCTACAAGGTCGCGCTGCCTGGTGACCGCAACAAGGACGACGAGCCGGTCTTCTATGCCGGCTCCACCCTCGCACCCGACCTGTCCCTGCCCCGCATCCGCGAACGCTGGTCCCTCCAAGCAGAGGCGGTCTCCGAGGGTGGTTCCGAGCCGGCGCAGCCCGCCCTGCCGCAGGTGACCCATCCTGCGTTCGCTCGGCGCCGTGCGGCAGCCGCCGGCTGGCAGGCCCTACTGATCATCGACCACGGCGACCACGGCGACGACGGCACGGCGGCAGCGCAGATCGCCGCAGCGGGTGAGGTCTTGGACGCGCTCGCCAAGACCTCTGCGGCCCACACCCGTGCAGAACTCCGGGAGGCGGCGTCCGTGTTCGAGCGGGCCAGCCGCTCCCACGTCCGCGCCGTACGCGGGCACGACCACGCCCTCCGGCAGGCCGCCCACGATCTCGTCCACAGTGGCCCCGCACTCGGCCGCGGCGAAGACGGAGCCACCACGGCGATGGTCATCGACATGGCCATCTTCCTCGCCATCGCCGCAGCGAACTGGCACGCCAAAAGGCACCACAGCCAGCAGGCAGCCGCAGCCCAGCAAGCCGCCGAACACCTACGCACCGCCTACCAGGCAGCCGCAGCCCACCCCATCGCCACCCTCCGCCAGCGAGGCCAGCGGATGGCACCGCGTATTCGAGAGAGGCAAGCCGACCTCCTGCACCAGGCACTGCCAGAGCTCGCCGAACGGATCCAGGCCGAGACCGGCTGGCCCGCCCTGGCCGCCACCCTCGCCGACGCCCGCCAAGCGGGCCACGACCCCGCCGCACTGCTCACCGACGCCGCCCGGCGACGCGAGCTCGGCAGCGCCGACTCCATCAGCGATGTCCTCGTCTGGCGCCTACGCCGCAGCGCCCACCTGCCCGCAGCAGCACCCGAAAGCCTCCAGACCGCAGGCACCCGAGACGGCCGGCGCATCCCGACACCGGCCACCGCCACACCGCCCGCGGCTCAGGCGTCGAACCACTCCAGCCGCAGGCACTGACCCGGGGAAACGGGCGCAACATAGCCGACGATCGCCGGTTAGCCCAACCGGCGATTTTCCAGACGCTTGATGCTCCCCATCCAATCCCAAAAGGAGCGTCACACCCGTATGACCGCAACCTCCTCCCGACCCGACATCATCGCCCTCCTCGCCGACGCGGACTTCAAGTACCGGGCCGACACCAACACGTGGAGCCATCGCGACGGACGGCCGTTCAGTAAGGAAGAACAGGCTCATGTCCTCACAGCGACGCGCAGCGAGTTCCTCGATTTTGAGGCGCAGTTCAAGCGCTTCGTGAAGCACCGGCAGACATGGGCTGACGCCCCGGAAGCACTGCAGCGCTTCCTCGCCCCGTTCATGCAGCAGCTCACCGTGAAGAATCTCGGCAACGCCCACGAGCTCATGAGCGAAGAGGACCGGACGGAGTTCAACCGCCTGCTCGACCTCGTAGCCATACCCTCGCGTCCCTTCACCGCCAACACCTTCTGACGAAGGGCCGCGTCGTTGTTCGACCAGGGCGAGGAATCGGCCTGGCCGGAGTGTCTGCCAGCCTCAGCGATCGGAGCGACGAGAGATCAGATAGGCACCGTCGCTCAGCGGTGCCAGCAAGCGGGACATAGCACCCAGTGTTGACACGATCCCGCCTCAGCAGCCACGAGTCCGCTGCACACAAGACCTGCTAGAGCAGCACAAAGCCGGGCCGCCCAGACGGGAGGCCCGGCTTTGTTACGCGGGGGGCGCTTCTCAGCTGGCGGGGGCACACAGGAGCTGGTCCCGCGTGCTTTCCGGCAGCACCCGGCGCAGTACCGGTGCCGTGGAGCTGAGCGAGGAGGCGAACGCGGCGACCAGACGGTGAGGCACGCTCGCGCTGAATGAGGCGGCCCACAGGTACGGAGCCCCCATTGCAGGCTCAGCCCACGCCTGCCAGCCCATCGCCACCTGCCCGTCCCCCTCGGCGGTCAGGACGCTGGGGTCGGCATCCTGGATGAGGGGCGGCACCTCACCGAGGCTGAGGCGGGCGGTGAAGGTGGGGTGCATCGCCGCCGCGTGGGGTTGGTCGGCGTCGCGGAGCCAACCGTGCCTGGCGGCCGCAGCGAGGACCACCTCGGGACCGTCGTACAAGGTGGTGGGCTGGCTGCACTGGTCGAGCGCCAGGAGAAACTCGGTGATGGCCTCTCCCGGTACGCCTGGGGTGAAGTAGGCGGACCAGTCCGCGAGCGAACTGGTGGTGTCCGAGCGGGCCGAGACCTGCCACGCGACCGGCAGGCCACCGAGGTGGAACGGCTCGTCCGCCAGCATCCACTGTGCCCACCGAAGGGCGTCGGGACTGATGTGCAGAACGGTGCTGCGCAGCACCTGGTGATCTCCCAGCTCATCGAAGTCTCGCCGTCCTCGCACGGCTGTCAGGCTCATCCAGCCCAGACCGGTGAGGCTGTCTGCGACGACATCGCAGAGACGACCGTCATCGCCGGCTAGGTGTCGGGGGCTGACCCAGTACGCGGGAAGAGCGCCAGCCGCAAAGGACGGATCCAACGGGTAGTGCGAATTCAGGAGTGCCTCCAAGGGCCGAGTTCGGGTGTACTGGTCGCCGGCAACGTGGCGCGGCAGCGCTTGGACGGGAGGGCTGCCGGTTCATGGCGACGGCTACCTCGGGCGGTAGGCGCCCGAGCCCTCTGTCGGCGTCGCGCCGCCAGCTAGATAGAACGAGTGGAGAAGCTGCGCCCAGGGGAGCCGCAGGCGCGCCGATCAATGCTCTGAACTGGGGGTTCTGGGAGGTCGTCTACGTTGACATCCCTCTGCACTCGCTGGCCAGTCTTTCGTGGCTCTTTCCTGTCTGCCCCCCGGCGAACTAGGCCACGGGCGACGCTTGTGGGATCCCAGATCCCGTGGCCAATTCTCACGCACCGTGGCAGCCCGGTGGCCAATTGACCACGCCCCTGAGTAGCTGTTGTCGTTCCGATCGTGAGGGGTGGGCGTCGAACGGGAGTCTCGTTCGGGTGACCGTGGCCGGCTGTGGGCATGAAGGCAGGGCCTCTTGGTAGCTCGGGGTTGCGAAGCCAACCGAGATCCAGGAGACCCTGTTGCCGCAGTTGTACGTGCTCGCGTCGGTGAAGTTCAACTCGGCTGCTCTGTCGTGTGATTGTGTCGCTCACCGGTTCGGGAATGCGGCCGACCATCCAGAGCGTGTTCGGCGGTATCCCTCGGACATGACGGACGCGGAGTGGGCCGTGGTCCGGCCGCTGCTGCCGGTGCCGGGGTGGATGCGAGGTCGGGGCGGGCAGCCGGAGGCGTACTGCCACCGGGCGATACTGGATGCGATCCGCTATCTGGTCGACAACGGAACGAAGTGGCGGGCGATGCCGGCCGACTTCCCGCCGTGGGACCGGGTCTATGCGTTCTTCCGCCGCTGGCGCGACCACGCGCTGGTCAGAGAGTTCCACGACCGGCTGCGCGGCCGGGTCCGCGAGGAAGCGGGCCGGGATGCGGAACCGACGGCCGGCGTGATCGACTCGCAGTCCGTCAAGGCGGACGCCGTCGTCGGCGCCGACAGCCGCGGCTTCGACGGCGGGAAGCTGGTCAACGGCCGCAAGCGGCACGTGGTGGTCGACACCCTCGGCCTGCTGCTGGGCGTGATGGTCACGAGCGCGGACATCGGCGACCGCGCTGCCGCGAAGGAACTACTCGCCCAGGTGGCTGGCGCTCATCACCGGCTGGAACTCGTCTGGGCCGACGGCGGCTACACCGGCAGCCTCGTCGAGCACTGCCTGACCGCCCTCGCGCTGGTCCTGGCGATCGTCAAGCGGAGCGACGACATGCGCGGCTTCGTGGTGCTGCCCAAGCGGTGGATCGTCGAGCGGCTTTTCGCGCACCTGATGCGAAGCCGCCGCCTGGTGCGTGACTTCGAACGATCCACCAGCAGCGCCGAGGCGATGATCTACTGGTCGATGACCATGATCATGACCCGCCGCCTGGCCCGCTCACGCTCCGCGCGAGGGTGAACCGGCCCGGTGCCGGCTCGGCCAGCCAGCCCCGCGCGACCAGGCGTTTCGCCTTCGACCGCAGCCCCTCCACCTTGGCCGGCACCACATCCATGCCGAACGCGGCGGCCAGTTCCTGACAGGTCAGCGGCCCTTGACCGAGACGGACCCGATCCTCGATCGCGGCCAGGATGCGCTGGTAGTCCACCGACAGTGCCGTCCAGTCCAGCCCCTCGCGCCACACCGCAACCTGTGACCTCGCCTTCACCACCAGAGGCGCAGACGCCTCCACCTCGGCTTCCGTCACGGCACCCTCTGGCACGTCGGTGGCGACCACGCCGACTGAGTCACCGCCCGGCGCGGACAGCACCGCACCGACACGCTCGCGGGCGACCGTCCACTCCGACCACTCCTGCTCGGCCATCGCAAGCTCGGCCTGGATACGGTCGGCTTCCTCACGCAGCCCGTCCACACGACGACGAGCGGCAAGCTCGTGCTGTTCCAGCAGTCCGACAACCGACGGCATCCGCGACCTCCACGAGAGCGACGAAACGACGACCCATCACTCCCACATCAACGCCGCCCCTACCCCTGACCAGCAAAAACACAGTCGTCAAACTCGGAAAGACAACAGCGTCTAAGCCCCCAGGGGGCAACTGGCCCGCCAGGGCGTCTTCGGACGGACACTAGTTCGTTGGAGGCTCAGCAGGCGAGATCTACAGCAGCGGTAGCGAAGTCGTCATTGCGCTGCCGAGACGCGCCGCTCTTCGCCTGCAGAACTTCAGCATCGAAGAGTCTGGAGGTCAGCGCCTCGGTCAGGGGTGGGGGCACGGCGTTGCCGATAATTACCTGAACCTCGGTGCGAGTCAACTCATAGCGAGGCTTGACCCTCTCGTCCACGAACTTGAAGTAGTCCGGGAAGCCCTGGATGCGCGCGGCCTCATGGGCGGTTAGGCATCGAGGAACAGCAGGGTGAACAAAGCGTCCGCGCCCCATCGTGGCAAATCCGCTGGTAATGGTCTGAGACGGACGATCCCACCATAGACGGCCATACATAGAGGTGTAATTGTGCTCGCCGCGGTGGCACTCGGGGCGCTCTCCGTTCGGCAAATTATGCTCATCATTCTCGAAGAGGTACTTCATACGCCGCTGATTGTCCGCGTTGGGTACGGCAGCTTCATCGAAGAATGATTTGGCGGGAACGTCGAGCAGGTCACCGATCGCCCAACGCAGGTCATGCGGTACGGCAATGCGATCCTCGACCTTCAGCAAGTCAGCAGCCGAGAACCCAAAAGGCAGCGCGTCTTCGCGGATGGCCAGTAGTATGTGGCGCTTGCGTGTCTGAGCGACCCCGAGCTTGAGCAGGTCGATACGACCTGTGGCGACATCGTATCCAAGCCTCTTGAGGTGAACGATGGCGCGGGAGACCACCTGCTGCTTGTCGTTGACAACGGCCAGCACGTTCTCAATGACGACTGCGCTAGGGCGCAAAACCTCTGCGGCCCGGGCCATACGCAGGTACAGCCGGTTCTTGGGATCATCGCGGCGGGTGTGGTTGTTGAGGTTGCTGTGCCCCTGACACGGTGGCCCGCCGATCAGGAGCTCTACCTCACCCACCGTGGATAGAGTCTTCTTCTCCTGAGCGGTCAACGAGGCGCCAAGGTCACCATCGAAGAAGGATTCGACGGTCCCCTGTTGGACGTTGGCCTTGGGAAAGTTTGCCTTGAAGACCTTGGTGGGGGCAGCCTCGAAGTCAACCGCGAGACGAACATCGAGCGAGACGTCATGCCTGTGCGCTGCCTGGGCAATACCGAGGGTGAGGCCACCGCAGCCGGCGAAGAGGTCCACGACTCGCAGGGAACCGAAACCCTCCTCAAACTTTGGCCGCCGCTTGGCCCGCAAGGGGTGTCGCTCACCCACGTGTGACCCCCATCTGCACTTGCTCGTAGAACCGGCGGAACGAGCGGTCATCGTACTCGATCAAGGGTGATCACGTGCTGCGGACCGGCACCTACGCATCGACTGACGTGCCGTTCACATCGGTTCCGCAACCCCTGAACAAGCTCGTCAACGACCATCGCCCTGCGCCCCTGTTGCTCCTGCGGCCTAGGCGAGACCAACGCCTGCACACCTTCACGGGGACCGGAGTCAAGCCAGGAGAATTTTCAAGCCGAGTCACAACATTTGACCTACTGTTGGGACTGCTGCACGCGTAGGTGACAGCGGGTTCTATGCAGCCAGGGCTGCGGGTGGGGTCATGATGGCTTCGTACTCGATGGGGGTCAATCGGGCCAGGCGTTTCTGACGCCGGCGTCGGTGGTAGGTGCGCTCGATCCAGGTGACGATGGCGATCCGCAGTTCCTGGCGGGTGGCCCAGGTGCGGCGGTCGAGGACGTTCTTCTGCAGCAGCGCGAAGAAGCTTTCCATGGCCGCGTTGTCGCCGGCGGCACCGACTCTGCCCATCGATCCGATCATGCTGTGACGTGCGAGAACGGCAACGAACCTCCGGGAACGAAATTGCGACCCTCGGTCGGAATGCACGATGCATCCAGCGACCTGGCCGCGGCGGGCGACGGCGGATTCCAGGGCTTTGACGGCAAGGCTGGACTTCATCCGGGCGTCGATGGAGTAGCCCACGATGCGGCTGGAGTACACGTCCTTGACCGCGCACAGGTAGAGCTTGCCCTCGCCGGTGGCGTGCTCGGTGATGTCCGTCAGCCACAGCCGGTTCGGCCCGGCAGCAGTGAAGTCCCGCCGGACCCGGTCGTCGTGGACCGGCGGGCCGGCCTTGGTGTTCTTGCCTCGGCCTCGGCGTTTGCCGAACGCGCTCCACCAGCGGTTGTCGCGGCAGATCCGCCAGGCGGTCCGCTCGGCCATGGCCTCACCGGCCGCCCGGGCCTCGTCGGCCAGGAAACGGTGTCCGAACTCCGGGTCGTCGCGATGCGCGTCGAACAGGGCGTCGGCCCGGTATGCCTCGGCCCTCTCGGTGTCGGTGACCGGTGAAGCCAGCCACCGGTAGTAGGGCTGGCGGGCCAGATTGAGCACCCGGCACGTCACCGCCACCGGCACCCGGTCAGGGGCAGCGGCGGCGGCCAGCTCGCGGACGAGCGGGTACATCATTTTGACGGCAGGTTCGCCTGCGACAGATACGCCGCAGCCCTGCGCAGTACCTCGTTCTCCTGCTCCAGGAGCCGGATGCGCTTACGGGCCTCGCGCAGCTCGGCCGACTCACCCGACACCGGCGCGGGCTTGGCGCCGCCCTCGTCGGTGTCGGCGCGGCGCAGCCACTTCGACAACGTGATCGGGTGGACGCCGAAGTCGGCGGCGATCTGTTCCAGCGTGACGCCGGGCTCGCGGTTGCGTGCGACCCGCACGACGTCCTCGCGGAACTCTTTCGGATACGGCTTGGGCACTGCAACATCCTTCCAGGCCGCCTCTCAGCAAGCCAGGTCAGGTGTCACCTATCCGTGCAGCAGTCCCGTCAGACCAACTGGCAGCTAAAATTCTGCAGCTCCGAGCTCGCTCGACGAAGGACAGCAGCATGCCGCTAGAGGTCAACAAGCACGTCGACCGGATTCGTCGTTACCAGCCGTTCGACGTCGCCACCTCTGAGATGGTCTATGAGACGCAGGCAGACTGGACACAGCCACAGTTCCCGGTCGTGACACTGGACTACCTGCTGAACGTCATCGAGCGACAGGCCACGAAGACCATCGTTCTCACCGGAGACGCCGGGCATGGCAAGACGAGCCTGTGCGCCAGCCTTCTGGGCAAACTGCGGGCCGGTGACGAGCCGATCACGCCAGATGTCCGGAAGGCGGTCTTCCTCAGCCTGTCCGAGGCAAAAGGCGCGAGCCGCCCTGTCGGCCGGACCCGTAGCGGACGCCCGCTGTACATCCTCAGCGATCTGAGCGAGCTCAGCCCGCAGGCCGGTGCTCACAAGCTCGTGGAGCTTCTCGACCCTCCGGACAAAGGCATCGCGATCATCTGCGCGAACGAGGGCCAACTACGCAAGTGCGTCGCCGAGGATGACAACCTTGGCAAAGCTGGCACGGGACGTGCCAAGGTTCTGGTGCAGACCCTCACGGAGGGCATAGTTCGCGGGCAGGTCAGTGATTCTGATGGTGCAGTGACCGTCATCAACCTCAACTACCAGTCCGTAGCGGCGGACGGTTCCAACGGCGGGCTCATCCCTTGGGTCCTGAAGCAGTGGACAACGACCCAGTCATCGCGGTGGAAGCGGTGCGAAACCTGTGATGCACGCACGGTCTGCCCGATTCTGGCCAACCGCAACGAACTGAGTGATCCCACCCGCGGGCCTCAGCGGCGGGCCGCGATCCGGGACATGTTCGCTGCGGCCGAGCGGACCGGGGCCGTAATCACCACACGTCAGGCACTGTCGGTCACCAGCTACATGCTCACCGGCGGCCTGTCCTGCGATGACGTCCACACCAGGTACCAGCGATCGCATTCGAACCGGCAGTGGCAAGCTCCCCACCTGTACCACCAAGCGCTCTTCGGCGACCGGTTGAGCCAGCAACAGCGCCACCTGGTTCCTGCCTTCTTCGCGCTACGGAAGTTGGACCCGGGCCGGGTCTCCCGTCGCCAGGTCGACGACCGGCTGGACCCAGACACGGCAGGCGACTTCCCTCCCGCGGACGCCAGCAGCTACCTGCAGAAGGTCCGCACGAATCGGGACGCCCAGAAGCAGGCCGAACAGTTGCGGGGCCTGTACACGTTCCTGCGGCGAGCCGACTTCTTCAACAGTGACGACGACACGGACCGTTTCGCCCGCATGGGTCTGCAGGCCGGAGACGACTTTGTGCGTGTCCAGGACAAGAACCGGGACCCGGCAGACACCAGAGTGCGAGACCTATTTCTCAAGGGTCTGGAGGCCGTCCAGGGCATTCACCGGGCAGCGAGCAACCCTGACTTCTTCGTACTTGACCCCGCCTTCTTCACACACCGCGCCCGCGCGGCCGTGGTCTCCCGGCGAGTGCCCAGCAAGGGCGTCGAGGTGGTCGACCAGGTCACCCAGTGGCAAAGGGAAGCCGGCACGAGCACCACCCCCGAGATGCGGAACGCCGTCGAGTGGCTCAACCGGGCCATCTACATCCGTATCCCAGCCGTCGCCCCTGACCAGGACGCAGTCTCGGTGGAAGCGGACCTCCTGCGTTTCGAGTTGTTGACGCGGTGGGCCGCGGGCCTGCGCAGCGAGGTGCAGCACGAGGCAGAGATCCGCGGCCTGAGTGGATCCCTGGCTGAGCTGGCTGACTCGTCGAACAAGGACGACGAGATCCAGGTACTGGTGGGCAACGTCATGCAAAAACTCATGATCGACGTCGGCGACAAGATCAGGTCGGTGCGTGCGTAATGGCTGATCGTTCCAAGGCCGAGGTCGTCCTTCGCCTCTTTGGGGTGAATCTCGAACAGCAGGGCCGCGGTTTCTACATCCCGCTTGAGATGCTCGCGATCGCCCGCGGCGTCTACCTGGCGCATCAGGAAGACCCGGAGCAGTTCGCAGGGCTCCTGGACAACGGAGCCGGCACGGCTTACAAGAGAACCTCGCACGACCTGGCCCGGCGAATCGCGACCAAGGCCCGCATAGTCGAGGGCGCTGAAGAACTCGGCAAGGCCGTCGAGCTGGACTCTCCCGAGACGATGGAAACGCTCCACGCCCTGTTCTCCTCCCTGTTGGTTGAGATCCCAGGGCGTCGCAGCCAGCCCAGTTGGTTCGGCGCGCACATCTATCCGTTCGTCGGTGAGCTCATCCACTACGACGCAGTCGAACGACGAGTCAAGCAAATCGATGCCAAGAAGAGCGCTAAGAAGCGCAAGCAGGCCACCAAAGTCGCTGTCGGAATCAACGCTCCTAGTATCGAGCGCTACCTCTTTCGCGATGGTGGGAGTTGGGCCTACAAAGCCCTTCGTGCCGACCTCGATCCTGACCGCAAGGAAGCGACCCGGAAGGGCCTGAGCGACCTCGTGCAGGACAGCGAAACCCCGCTGGGCAATCTCGCCAAGGCCCTCAGCGCGCACGACTTCGACTACGACGAAGCTCCCGTGGAGGGCTCAGACACAGAAATCGAGCTGTATGAGGAGCTCAGCCCGTGGCCTGATCTGCTGAGGGAGGGGACCTGCAACATCGTCACTCGGATCGCTACGGTCCCGAGGGCCAAGCGCACTGAGAGCCTCATGCACTGGGTCCCCTACTGCTTGGCACGCCATCAGCTCCACCTCGCACGCACCAAGCTCGGTGCCACCAACCGCGAGTCGATCCTGTTGGACTTCGGCAACGAGGCAACCCCGCTGCGCAGGGAGTCGCAGAAGAACCTCGCTGGCTTCCGCAACGACATCGTCAAAGCTATCAATGTCCAGGCCCAGGTAATGATCGGCGAAGCCGAAGGCGACGAGGGTAAAAAACGCCGTTACGAGAGATTCTTGAAGGAAGGCGGCACCGCGGTCGCCTCACCCCGAGCGTTCTTCAGCGAGACTCTCGCCGCTGTTGGAGCCTTGAACGCGACAGCCGGGCGCCGACACTTCACCATGAAGCCCCCGATGCTCGAGGCTCTGGTCTCCGCCACCGTCGCTCAGGAAGCGGAGATGGAGTTCGACAAGTTCTGCACGCTGTTGTACGAGAGGTATGGGCTTGTGATGGAGGACAAGGTCGCGGCAACGAGCCCGTTGGCCTACGAGGTCGACCCATCGGTCCTTGACCACAATGGCAAGGCGTTCCGGGAGAAACTCGCCGCTATTGGTCTGCTCACTCAATATTCAGATGCAACCAGCATGGTTCGAGGGGAGCCCCGGTGACCGACAGCAGCATCCGAGCGCTCGGTCGGTTCGTCGCCGACGAAGCACTCCGCAAGGTCACTGAGGCCAACGGGGCCCGCGCCGTCCTGCGCGTCAGCGGCTTCGACCGACCGACCGTGGCCGAGGCTCTCCGCCGCACTGCCCGTCAGCTGTTGGGCTCGCCGGACCGTCAGGTTGTCGTCAAGGTCGGCACCTCAGAGCCAATCGAAGGTGTCCCTGCTGACTACCTGTTGGAACCGCAGGACCAGCTGACCAAGTGGCGAAATTCAGGACAGGGCAGGGCGGTGTTGCTCTTCGAGTGGGGACAGTCTCCGGACGCACAGGGGCTGGCGGCCATGAACGCCCTGAACGATGCCACGATCCTGGGCAACTACCATGACTCCTCCGGCGAGCGTGGGTTCGACAGATTCATGGCGGAAGCATGGCGGGAAGCTGGGGGTATCGGCACTGTTCCAGCCGCGATGGGCACCGTTTTGCCGGCGATCTGGGGTGCCGTCACCGATGAGGAGCCCCGGTCCTTGCACCGCTGGGCAGCCTTCCTGGTCGACACTGCGCAGAAGGTCGCAGCAACTCAGGTCCGCACCCCTGACGTGGTCTACCCGGAGATCTCTGCTGCCCTGCCGGCTCTTGATCTCTTCCCAGACCGAGGACTCTTCGTCAAGCCCGCCGCGCTGCCCACTCGGATCAAGAAGAACGTCTCGGTAAGTGCCTTCAAGCAGCCCACGGGCAAGGAGATCACCGAGGACGACCTGATAGACCGCATAAGCGCGACCGAGTTCAGTGCGGAGTCCTTGGACCACGTCGGCACGGACTCCGAGACTGCCAAGGAGCTCATGCGCGGCCTCGTACTCAACCTCAATCGCAGTGGCTCCACTCCGCAGGATTCTCGTCAGTTGCGCCGAGAGCAGGACCTGACCCTCTGGCTGGAAGTCTTCGAGCAGAAGTCCAAGAAGATCGGCCTGGGCCAGCAGGTCCGGCAGGAGATCGAGAAGGCCGACGCAGATCGGGTCGACGAGTTCGACGCCATGGTGATCGAAGATGCACTCGACCTCGGAGATCAGGAAGCCGCACAGCGTTTCCTTGACGAGGCTCCTATCGGCGGGGCGGAGCCTCTGGCCGACCTGCTGTCCAAGCGGTCGCGCCGCAAAGTCGAGAAGCTTGCCTTTCCGGACTCTCAGTTCGTCCAGGACCCACTGCGTGCCCTGTTGCGCGAGCTGACCTACTTCTCCGATGAAGAGGAAGGCTCCGTCGTCGTCGGGCTGGAAGGCAACCAGGAAGTTGGGCGGTGGAGCCGTTGGCTCTTTGCTTTCCTGTACGCCAACACCCTGGATGACATCCGGGAATCCACCGGTCTTCGCCTGACTCTGGACGTCAAGAAGTGCCTGTTGGACCTGACCAAGCCGCCCCTCCCGGAGGAGGACGAGCCGTTCGATCCGAACACGGAGTGGGCCCCGCTGCGCATCCTGGTCGAGATGGACGGCGCCCAGCGACGCTTTCGCTGGGACCCTCTTGGCATCCCGGGGCAGATCGCGCTGGCGGCTCTCATACACGGCTGGCAAACTCCCCCTGGCCAGACCGGTAAGTTGACCTTTGACACCTTCCTCGAAAGGTTCAATGACCCCCGGCAGTGGCAGGCCGACGAACCCTTGCCTGTTTCCGAATCGCAGTTTGCCAGTCAGCTGGAGCGCCTCAGGCTGGAGCATTTCAGCCGCTTCTGCGACGGGCTTGACGCCGGGAAGATCAACGATTACGTACGCGAGTGGGAAGGCGTGCTCCGCGAAGCTCGCACCACCCTGGTTCCCGACAACGCTCCGAACGCAGACCTCGAGGCTGTCGTCCTGACCGATGTTGTCGGGCTTGCCGACCACCGCATGATGATGCTGGCCACTCACCCGCTGAAGCTGCGCTGGCTGGCAAAGAACTACGAGGAGGCTGCTGACAGCATCGAGACCGCCCTGAACAAGGAGGGAGGTCTGAGCCTCAACCAGGAAAACGAGGAGCTCTTCTTCGACGCCATTGACCGTATCTCCCCACACGGGACACCTGCTGTCCTCGTCGGCCCCGGCGGCACTATTGCCATTCCGATGCGAGAGTCAGCCGGGCACGAGGAGTACGCACCGGTCCGCTACGGCGGAAACGAGTCCAAGGACTGGCTCTCCAGCGTCGACGAGACCGCGATCGACGAGATGGTCCGCGTCATCACCGACTACCTGACGACCTACCCCCACAAGCTTGATGGGCTGCGCGTACTGCTTCTGGACCGCAACGGCGACCCTGTCCTACCGATGCGCGTGGCCAAGCAGATGCGGGCCAAGAACCCTCGTCTGAAAGTTGATCTGGTTGTACTGGCTCCGCAGGCCACCCACCACGAGATCATCCAGGGTTTCGACCTGCAGTTCTCCGGTACGGAGATGTCCGACGACAGCTTCCTGCCCGACGTCCAACTGATCCTTCAGGCATGGGAGCCCGACCAGGAAGCAGACCTGTCAGGGCTGGAGGACACCATCGACCTCGCTCTGGCGCCGGCACTGTTCGGCACGCAGACCAGTATGAAGGAGAGCACCAAGAAGGAGTCCCTGTCGGGCTACTTCAACCCCTGGAAGCACCCAGCCTCACACAACCTGGCTCAGACCAGCGAGAACGTCGTGAGAGCGCTGTTGCCTGAGACCGCCGACGAAACTCTTGAGTCCTGGTCGACCTTGTGCGTGCGCTACGACCGCCGTTCCCCGGTCTCCCGGGAGAGCGTCGACGGCATCGACTACTTCGAGATGCAGGTGCAGTTCGACCAGCACCAGAACCTGTTCGAGACCCTGCACCGTGTGGCCCACTGGGTCGTCACTCTCGACAGCTTCATCGGCCGTGAGCAAATCGACGCCCTGCGCAACCGCCCTGACGTCATCCTCGTCAAGCCCAGCGTCGGCAAGAACGAGTCCTACACCCTCATTGTCAGCTCGCAGACCGGTCGGCAGTTCGTCGTTCAGCGACTGTGCCGCCGCCTTGAGCAGATCGGTGTCGTCACCCCACAGGACTCGGAAAGCACCGCTAAACGAATCTACGAGGTCGGCCGCAACGTGGCCCCTGGCGCCGTGCTGCGCTCCCTCGGCATTGGCACTACGGTCAACGAAGTCGTCGGCCTGGTAGCCACGCGGTTTGTCATCGACCAGCAGTTTCCCGTCTCTAGGCAGGGCACGAGCCTGGTCACGTGGATCAGCTTCGACGAGCACCACCGTTGGTTCGGCCGCGGACACAAGACCCGTGCCGACCTCGGCCGGTTTGTGCTGACGGTCCAGGATGACGGCACTGTTCGCCTGGATATCCTGGTCGCCGAGTCCAAGTTCCGCCAGACCTTCGACGTCGGTTCGGCTGAGGAACAGCTCAACCGCACCACTGACCTGTGTAGGGACGCCTTCCGTTCGGACGGCGAAGCTCGCCACGACCGCCCCTTCTGGCTGGACGAGCTTGCTGCCGCGATCGCTCAGACCAGTGGAAAGACCACGCAGGCCGAAGACCTTCCAGCTCGTACCCTGCTCGGTAATGACGACCACCGCCAGGTCGAGGCGAAGGTCCTTGATGCCCTACGCTCCGAGGATGTCCAGCTCGGCCACGTCACTGGCGTTGCCGTGGCTATCTCGGCAGAGGACGATCAGTCGGCACCCGCGGTCGGAAGCCTCGGCAGGCACACCCTAGTGAGGTTGAACAAACGGGAACTGCTGAACCTCATCGGCGCTCTACGCGCCAAGGAGGACCCCACCAACGCCGATCCCCTTGTTGTCTCTGGAGACCTCAGCGGGACCATGAATGCCGCTGACACTGCCGTCGAAACCTCCTCTGTGGGCCTTTCCGCCGAACCGCCCACTCTGGAAGAAACAACGGCATCTGCCGAGGCCGGCGGGGCGGCCGCTCTAACAGCTGCGCCAGGCGCGGTACTTGCGCGTCACCCTGCCCCAGAGGCAGGTCCTGCACCTCTGAAGACTTCCCGCGGTGGGCTCTCCGAGGAGGAGCTGGCGCTTCGATACAACAAGATCGTTGACGTCTTTGCCCGCCACAAGGTCGCGGTCACCGCACCGGAGGTCGGCAAGTGGCAGGAGGGACCCGGCTTCTATATCTTCCGGTTCATCCCCAATCCTGGGGTCACCGTGGACAAGCTGACCAACCGACGCGACGAGATCTTCCTGGCCCTGGCGCTCCCCTCCGGGTTCAGCATTCGTGCCCGCAGCGACCGCGGCTCCGTGCTCTTCGAGATCCCCAAGATCGACGACGAGAAGTACGGGGTCGACGCCAAGGCGCTGTGGCTGCGGTGCCCGGCCAATCCCGAGAGCCTCATCGCCCCGCTGGGCGCCGACATCGAGGGCAACCCGGTCACCATTGACCTCTCCTCCGCAGACTCACCGCACTTGCTGGTGGCCGGCACTACCGGATCAGGAAAGTCCGTCGCGCTGGATACGATCCTCAAGGGCCTGGTCCGGTACGACAAGAGCACCCTGCGACTCCGCCTCGTTGACCCCAAGGGGACCGAGCTTGTCGACTTCGAGGATGACCCGCACCTTGACGGCGTGATCGGTATGGACGCTGCCGACGCCATCGAGATCCTTGAGGAAACCGTCGAAGAGATGGCCGTGCGCTACAAGGACATGAAGGCGATCCGCACACGCAAGCTCGTCGAGTACAACGCCAAGGTCGACAAGGCAGATCGAAAGCCCTGGATCGTCATCGTCCTTGATGAGTACGCCGATCTCACTAGCGATCCCGAAGAGAAGAAGCAGATCGAAGCGCTGCTCAAGCGCCTGACGCAGAAAGCCCGCGCTGCGGGCATCCACGTCATTACAGCCACGCAGCGACCGAGTGCGGACGTCATCTCTACGACCATCCGCTCCAACTTCCCTGCCCAACTCGCCCTGCGCGTCAAGACAGCGACCGACAGCCGCATCATTCTGGACGAGACGGGAGCCGAAGCTCTGGCCGGACAGGGCGACGCCTTTTTGCACACGGCTAAGAGCACCACGCGACTGCAGGTGGCCTATGACGGGAGCTGACCAGGTCTCGCCCTGCTTGATCAACTCCATCTCGCAGAGGCCAAGACGGCCCCCGGTACGAGCTCTTCTCGCTAAACCCTGCGGAGTTCAGCTGACCTCTGCCTCCAGCGACGCGACGGTCAGGAGGTCTTCCTCGGATGCTTCGAGGCTTGGCCTTCCTGTCGCCGTGCTGCCACAGCCTCAATGACAGTGGCAGCACACGCCTCTGGTTCGAGGTGTTCCCAGAAACGGAGCACCAGCCAGCCTTCGCGAGGCGGTCGTCTGTGTCCCGGTCGCGCTGGATGTTCCGGCCGATCTTTTCTTCCCAGTACGGCTGGTTCGTCTTGGGCATGACGAAGTGCTCCGGGCAGCCGTGCCAGAAACAGCCGTCGATGAAGACTGCGACTTTCACAGGGCGGAAGACCATGTCGGCTGTTCGGCGCATCTTCGGGAGCGGCTTAGCCGCTACCCGGTAGCGCAGTCCAGCAGCGTGGACGAGCGAGCGGAGGAGCAGCTCGGGCGCAGTATCACGACTCCGGTTGCCGACCATGCTCCGCCGGGTCGCGGCCGACGACGCCCACGACCCCTCCGGCGGTGTCCACTGCTCGGCCAGTCCTTCTGGTAGTTTCTGCTCTCCCATATCTCCCACAGCTCAGAGACAGCTTCCTCCGGGGCGTCCCGCCTGCGAAGACCCGTTACTGTCCGTCCAGCTCTACTCTCGGTGCTTCCCTGTGGCGAGGAAGGGCGATCGCAAACCTCGCACCCGCGGACCCCACGCGGCCGCGCACCGACAATCCCCGATCGCTGCAACGGGAGTGGCCTCGCGGCAGCGGGATCTCCACTCACATAGTCCCGTCGTGCAGCAGTGCCTTGAAGACGTCTACCTATCGCTGCAGCACGATGCGCCCGTCGCCGTCGCTGAACGCCAGGATTCGGCCCGCTGCATCCAGGCCCGCCTCCGCGAGGAGCCCCAGCGGCAGGGACACGCGGCCGTCGTCATCGATCTGCAGTTCTGCTGGTTCGCGTATCACAATCGCAGTCTGCCAGGCTCCAGGTAGGGCTGCGCTGCCAACAGGTCCGGCGATCAGGGCAGCCCATGAGCATCACCCTCTTTGACACGTAGATCCGCAGACGCGACCAAGGATTGCGACGGTTAACGGACATAGCGCGGACCCTGTTCCAGGGCAGGTCAGGGGCTGACAAGCTTGTTCCATGCGCCGTATGTCGCGTGGTCACCTGCTGCAGAATGCTGGGCCAGCTCCGCGTGGCTCAGCCAAATGTCGAACTGCTCGCCTCGTCGGCCTCCGTGCACGGCGCGAAACGCGGACTCAGCAGCCATCGCCTAAGGTCTCGCTGGGAGCCATCTGGGAGCCAACCCGCTCCCCCACCCCCTTTGAGACCACCCGAGACCACGACAGACCGACCCTCTGACTAGGGAAAACACCATCGCACCTGGCAAGATCGGTAACCGACCCTCATTCGGGACGAAGAGGTCGTGGGTTCAAATCCCGCCACCCCGACAGCTGAAACACCAGGTCAGGGGCATGATCCGAGAAATCGGATCATGCCCCTGAGTGGTTTCCGGGTGCATTCCGGGAACGGTCGCGGCCTTTGGAAGCCGCGTGTGCGGCCCGGCCGCGCCGCCCTGTCAGTCGCGTCGGATGTGTTCGAGGTCGACGTGGCGGCGGGCGAGGGGAAGTGAGGCCAGGGTGGCTGTGAGCAGGATTCCGGTGGTGGAGATCGCGAGGATGGGGAGGCCGTCACCATCCCAGTGGACGGTGCCGCCTCCGGTGATCAGGTAGCTGGATTCGGCGAGGCGTCCGGCGACCAGGGCGCCGACGAGGCCGACAGCGAGCGGGAGCAGTACCTGAATGCACTGGGCCGCGCGGACCGTCAGGGGCCGGGCGCCGAGGAGGTTGAGCATCGCGAGTCGGCCTCGGCGTTCCATGGCGCGGTCGGCGGCGGACACGGCGAAGGCGGCGACGCCGATGACGAGACCGAGGACCATTCCGGCTCCGAGCAGACTCTTGATGACGGCGATCTGCTGCAGGCCCTCGACATTGATTCCCAACGCCTCGATCTCTGCGGTGGGAGCGAGGGCACCGAGGCCGTCGAGTGTTGTCCGTACGGTCTCCGGCGCCGAGCTCGACATCAGGAGGAACCGGCCCGCTGCGGGCCTCATGCCGGGCGGGAGTGCGGACGGCGGGATACGGACGTCCGCGCCGACGAGGGCAGAGGGCTGGCGGGCCCGGATCACGAGGTGGTCGGGTGGCAGGGTGATGCGGAACTTCTGTGTTCTCGTGCCTTGCTCACCATCTGCACGCAGGAGGAACGGATAGGTGCGACCAGGCTGTGCATTGAGGTCATCAGCCACGTCGGAGTCGGTCAGGCGTTGGATCCTGCCGTCCACGCAGCCCCGGGGTGGCACAGCGGTGAAGGCCGCGAGCTGGGCGCAGTCGGCGACCACGGCGGTGATGCGTGGCATGTTGGAGTCGACCTCGGCCATCCAGGAGTCCATGGTGACGGCCTGTGCCCGGACGCCCTCGACCTGACGCATACGGGCACGCTGTACGTCGTCCAGGTCGCTGAGTGGGAGAGCGTACTCCTGGGTGGGAGAGGCGGGGCGGCTGATGTGGGCGAGTTCCACGAGGACGCCTTGGGCGAGGGAAGCCGCGTAGACAAGGAGTACGAGACCGGTGACCACACGCAGGGAGCTTCCGGGTTCCACTTCGTTGCGGCGCATGGCGAGGGCCAGGGGGAGCGAGTGAGTACTGCCGGCAAGGCGGCGGGCGAGCCAGGCCGTCGTCGGCGCGAGCGCGAGAACGAGACCGGCCCCGGTCAGCAGGACGCCGACAGGGACGAGCACCGCGTTGGCCGGCCCGCCGGAGAGGTCGCGGCCGAGGGCTCCAAGTGCGCAGTAGCCGCAGAGGACACCGAGTCCTGGCAGGAGCAGGAGCATGCCGTACTTCTTCGGGGGCCCGGGCTGCGCGCCTCGACGCACCTGCAGCGGGCGGAGGGCAGCCTCGCGGGCACGGCTGCGTCCGACCAGCCAGGTCAGGAGCGGGCAAGCGAGTAGGCAGAAGGCGAGGACGGCAGCAGTGGGCCGCCCGTCGGGCGGATACCACTGGAGACCGGGCAGTCCGATCCGAGCGAGCGCTTCGTTGGCCAGGGCATACGCGGCGACGCCGAGCACCGCTCCGATGACGGCAGCGGCCACCGTCTCCACGGCGTTGACCCGCAGGGTTCCCTTCACGCCGAGTCCCAGCAGCCGCAGCGCGGCCAGTCTGCGCGCCCTGGCCTCGGCCGAGAGCCTGGCGCACACGGACAGGAAGACGGCCAGCGGCAGCAGCACCACGCAGGTCAGGGTGAATCGCAGGATGTCGAGGGTGGAGGAGTCGACGGCGGGCGTTGGTGCCCAGGCGGAGCCGAAGCCGCCCAGCGGACGTGCGGAGTCCGGAAGTTGACCCGGCGAACGCCCGATGTAGGCATACAGCTCGTTGGGGCCTGTGAGACCGTCGGACCCGATCGTTCCGGTGATCCGGCCGGGAACGAGGCCGGCGAGGCCGGGTCGCTCGGTGAGGGCTTCGCGCAATCTCGGGGAGACGAGCACCTCGCCGGGCTCCGGCAGATGATCGATGCCGGGCGGGAGAGGCGAGGGCCGGCCCGCCGGGTGGCCGAGGAAGACGCGGGTGAACGGCTGTGCGCCGTAGGGGTCCTGGCGAATCAGGAAGACAGTGTCCTCGGTCGATCGGGCGTGCAGAACCCCGCTCACCGGCTGCGGTTCGCGTGCTGCCGCACGGCTGTCGTGGGCCGAAAGGATGGCGGGGATGGTGAGAACCGCGGCAAGGCAGGCGACGCCCAGCGCGCAGCCGAGAGACATCAGGAGGAAGCGCACCTTCCCCGCACGGCCGGTGCCCCGCAGAAGTCGCAGTCCGATCAGGAACGTGATCCCGAAGCGCGAGCTCACACGGCTGCCCGCCTGGCCAGGGACCCGTCGGCCATCATGTACTGGCTGTCCGCGCGGGCGGCCACCGAGGCATCGTGCGTCACCATGACCACGGCAGTGCCCTGGGACCGCGCGAGAGTCAGGAACTCTTCCAGTACAGCCTCAGCGTTCGCGCTGTCCAGGGCGCCTGTCGGCTCGTCCGCAAAGATGACGTCCGGCCGGTGGACGAGAGCCCTTGCCACCGCGACTCGTTGACTCTGGCCTCCGGAGATCTGCGACGTTCTGCGCTGTCGCAGCTCGGCAAGGCCCAACCGGCCCAGGACCTCGCCGGCCACCTCAAGCGCCTTCGTCTTGCGTCGGCCGGCCAGTCGGAGCGGCAGAGCCGCGTTCTCCTCCACGGTCAGCTCCGGCAGCAGCTCTCCGTACTGGAAGACAAAGCCGAACCGTTCTCTGCGTACCGTGCTGAGTTCGTCGTCATCGAGGCTGTGCAGCGGCACTCCGTCCAAGAGGATTTCGCCGCGGGTCGGCGCCAGGACGCCGGCCAAGCAGTAGAGCAGCGAGGACTTCCCCGAACCGCTACTGCCGGTGATCGCACAGACCTCACCGGCGCCGAGCGTGAAGTCCACTCCGCACAGAGCCCTTTGCGAGCCGTAGAACAGCTCCACGTCTGTCGCGCGAAGGATGGCGTGCATGGTGAACCGCACCTCTCTGTCTCTGGAGGCCGTTTTGGCCTGTGGCATAGCGGAGTGCAGACAGCCGTCCGGCCAGCTAACGCTTGTAATGCTTGGTCACAGAGCAGTTGTCGGGGTGGATCGAGCCTCTGTCACGGCACATTCGCACCCAGGCCTCCTTGGTTAGTTGCGCCGCGCCGTCGTAGACGATCTTGTTGAGGGATACGACCTTTCCTTGCTCGCCGTTGAAGCGATTCCAGCCGTATCCCTCCACCCTCGTCTGCACGTAGACGTTGTTGCCGTCACTCCTTGTTGTGTCGGACGCATCCCCTCTCAGATGAAAGCCGCCGTGGTTGAGCCCGCGAGGCTCCCACTTATAGGAACCGTTCGCAAAGGCCGCACCAGTGGTATGCAGCTCTTCGATGGGGTGCCAAGCTCCAGCGACCGCAGCTCCCATACCTCCGACGAACAACGCTGCGGCTACCGCCGCTGTTGCCAGTTTTCGCACGCTTCCTCCAAGTGAGCACCACAATCGTACGTAACTGAGAGTAGTCGCAAGAATGCTGCTTGATCCATGAAGTCACTCCCGCTTCCCCCCATCTGATGAACCACGAGAAATCGGTGACCCGACCTCTCGGTGCGCTGCCTCTTCAGGGCGGGGCAAGGCCGTCCAGCCTCTGCTCGCCCGACCTCGCCCTCCTGTGAAGTGATGACCAGACCGTCGTAAAACCTTTGATTCAGGGGGAGTTGTGGGTTTATCTACGCGCGGAGCTACGAGTGGTCAGCGATCATTCGGGCAATTCCGGCGGCTTCTCGCAAGGCTATTACCGACTGGTACCGGGAGCTGCTAGAACAGGGGACGCTCAATCAACCCCCCACCCACCCCCCACACTTCGGAGGGCTGACAGCTATGTCAGTACGGAGATTCTGGGCGTCCGCATCCACTCTGCTCCTCGCCGCCGCTGCCGCTCTGGGCGTGGCTCAGCCGGCGTCGGCTTCCTCCTCGGCTGCCGCCGGCGGGTACGTCGCTCTGGGCGACTCGTACTCGTCCGGTGTCGGCGCGGGAAGCTACATTTCCGACAGCGGTGACTGCAAGCGCAGCACCAAGGCCTACCCCTACCTCTGGGCCGCTGCGAACTCGCCTTCCTCGTTCACCTTCGTCGCCTGTTCGGGCGCCACCACGAGCACCGTGGCCAGTGGCCAGCTCGGGGCGCTGAGCTCGTCCACCTCGCTGGTGAGCGTCACCGCGGGCGGTAATGACGTCGGGTTCGCCAATGTCATGCAGGACTGCGTGCTGTCCGGCGAGTCCGCCTGCCTCGCGGCCGTGGACGCTGCCGTCGCGAAGGTGAACAACACTCTGCCGTCCGGGCTGAGTTCGCTGTACGCGTCCATCCACTCCAAGGCGCCGCAGGCCCACGTCGTGGTGCTGGGCTACCCGCGCTTCTACAAGATCGGCGGAAGCTGCATCGCCGGGCTCTCCGACAAGGAGCGCACGGCCATCAACAACGCCTCGGACGTGCTGAACGGCGTCATCGCCAAGCAGGCCGCGAACGCCGGGTTCACCTTCTCCGGGGTCGCGGACGAGTTCACCGGGCACGAGCTGTGCTCCGGCGACCCGTGGCTGCACAGCGTCTCGATCCCCGTCAGCAACTCGTACCACCCCAAGCCCGAGGGACAGGCGGGCGGCTATCTGCCCGCGTTCCGCTCCGCGGCGTAAGGCGGGAAGAGGCAGCACAAGCAGAGGCACGGCGGCGTTCCGGTTTCCTTCCGGGGCGCCGCCGCGCCTCTGTCATGCCGGGCGCGTCGCCTTGAGCGAGTACATGAGGGGGATACGGGGGCGGTCCTGCGGGTAGCGGTAGAAGTCGTCCGAACCACGTTTCAAGACGGGGAAACGGGCGAAGAGCGACGCGTCGTGCTCGTGGAGGAACTCGATCCGCAGGCCCGCCGCGGCCAGCGCTGACACCACACTGCCCACCGGGTGCTGCCACTCGACGCTGCGGTTGTGGACGGTCGCCGCGTCGAAGTCCGCGTACGTACCCGGCGTCTCGTCCACCCATGCCTCGCGGCTGAAGTAGTCGTGCACGATCCGCGAACCCGTCGCGTCGTCGAGGCAGTCCGTGAGCGGATGGAACTCCGCCAGGTAGAGGAAGCCGCCGGGCGCGACGAGCGAGGCCGCCGTCTCGGCCCAGCGGTCGATGTCCGGCAGCCAGTTCAGCGCGCCGACGCCCGTGTACACGATGTCGTACGAGGAGTCCGGGACCGCCTGGGCCGCGTCGTACACATCGGCGGCGACGAAGGCCGCGCGCTCGGGGCCGAGTCCCAGTTCCCCGGCGAGGGAGCGGGCGGTCTCGACGGCCGGTTCCGAGAAGTCCAGGCCGACGACCTGGGCGGCACCGTGCCGGGCCCAGGACAGCGTGTCGAGGCCGATGTGGCACTGGAGGTGCAGCAGTGTCCTGCCCGTCACCTCTCCGACCTCGGCCACCTCGAAGGGCCTGAGGGCGTCCTTGCCCGCGCGGAAGGAATCGAGGTCGTAGAAGTCACTGCCTGCGTGGATGGGCACACGCTCATCCCACATCTTGCGGTTGGCCTCGCGCCAGTCGGGAGGTACGGGAGGTATCGGAGCAGTGGACATCCCGCGAGGTTATCCACAGGCTGCGGACGAGGCGAACGGATTGTCGGCCGTCCGACGCAGAATGGGGACATGACTGAGGCCACTGATTCGTCGACAACCGCATCCGTCCCGCCGTGGGAGCAGCGCTTCCGGGCTCCCCGGGTATCGCTCCCCGAGTGGGCCGAGGACGCGCCGGACCGCGCGTTGTTCGTCTCCAACGCGACGGGGACCTATGAGCTGTACACGTGGGACCGGGCGACCGGGGAGCAGCGCCAGGTGACCGACCGGCCGAACGGGACGACGGACGGGACGCTGACACCGGACGGCGAGGCCGTGTGGTGGTTCAACGACACCGACGGGGACGAGTTCGGGGTGTGGCTGCGCCGGCCGTTCCGCGGCGGTGTCGACGTGGAGGTCGAGCCCGCCGCGCCCGGCCTCGAAGCGTCCTACCCGGCCGGTCTCGCGATCGGCCACGACAACACGGCGGTGATCGGCCGTTCGACGGACGAGGACGGCACGACGGTCCATGTCGTAAGGCCCGGCGCGGCCCCGGTGGAGATCTACCGCCACCGCGAGTCGGCCGGAGTCGGTGACCTGTCGCACGACGGGACGCTGATCGCCCTGGAGCACACGGAGCACGGGGACGCGATGCACTCCGCGCTGCGCGTGGTGCGGCCGGACGGGACGACGGTCGCGGAGCTGGACGACACCGAGGGCGGTACGAAGGAGCTGGGTCTCGCTGTCCTCGGCTTCGCGCCGGTCGACGGGGACCCCCGGCTGCTGGTCGGGCACCAGCGGCGCGGGCGCTGGGAGCCGATGATCTGGGACCCGGTGGCGGGCACGGAGACGGATCTCGCCATCGACCTGCCGGGCGATGTGGGCGCCGAGTGGTATCCGGACGGCTCCGCGCTGCTGATCGAGCACGGCTTCGAGGCCCGCAGCGAGCTGTGGCGGTACGAGCCCGCCACGGCCGGCGGCGCGCTGGTGCGGGTGGAGACGCCCACCGGGACGGTCTCGGGCGCAACCGCCCGGCCGGACGGGTCGGTGGAGTATCTGTGGTCGTCGGCGGCCGAGCCGCCCGTCGTCCGCTCCACGACCGGTGCGGTGGTGCTCGACCCGCCGGGGGCCAAGGCACCGGCCTCGGTGCCGGTCGAAGACGTCTGGGTGGACGGTCCCGGCGGCCGGATCCACGCGCTCGTCCAGCGTCCGGCGGCCCCGGCCGAGGGGCCGTTCCCCACGGTCTTCGAGATCCACGGGGGCCCCACCTGGCACGACAGCGACGCCTTCGCGGCCGGGCCGGCCGCCTGGGTGGACCACGGGTACGCGGTCGTCCGGGTCAACTACCGCGGCTCGACCGGCTACGGGCGGGCGTGGACGGACGCGCTGAAGCACCGGGTCGGGCTGATCGAGCTGGAGGACATCGCGGCGGTGCGGGAGTGGGCGGTGAAGTCCGGCCTCTCGGACCCGGCGAAGCTCGTCCTGGCCGGTGGCTCCTGGGGCGGCTATCTCACTCTGCTCGGTCTCGGTACGCAGCCCGGCGACTGGGCCCTCGGGCTGGCGGCGGTCCCCGTCGCGGACTACGTCACGGCGTACCACGACGAGATGGAGGCGCTGAAGGCGATGGACCGCACGCTGCTGGGCGGGACGCCGGAGGAGGTGCCCGAGCGGTTCGAGGCCTCGTCGCCCCTGACGTACGTCGATGCCGTGCGCGCGCCGGTCTACATCTCGGCGGGCGTCAACGACCCGCGCTGCCCGATCCGCCAGGTGGAGAACTACGTGGACCGGCTGAAGGCGCGCGACGCGGTGCACGAGGTCTACCGGTACGACGCGGGGCACGGCTCGCTGGTCGTGGAGGAGCGGATCAAGCAGGTCCGGCTGGAGCTCGACTTCACGCGGCGCCATCTGGCAGG
Source organism: Streptomyces sp. Mut1 (assembly GCF_030719295.1). NCBI lineage: Bacteria > Bacillati > Actinomycetota > Actinomycetes > Kitasatosporales > Streptomycetaceae > Streptomyces > Streptomyces castrisilvae. The sequence continues at coordinate 3,531,873 of NZ_CP120997.1, forward strand.
GGTTTCGCCCGCCGGGCCCGGCGACCCGGTCGCCCCGGCGGAGCCGACGGACCCGGCCGGTCACGAGGACGCCGGGGTGCCCGGTCGGGGGGAGGCGGTGGGCGAGGCGTAGGGCGTAAGGCCCGGATAAGGGGCGGCTTTTCGGGAGCCCCCGCTCCGTCCGGCCGGAGCGGGGACCGTACCGTGGAGGGGTGTACCGGTTCCTGCTGACCCCGCGATGGTGGGGGATCAACCTCTTCGTCGTGCTGGCCATCCCGTTCTGCGTGTTCATGGGCACCTGGCAGCTCGGCCGCTTCGAGGACCGCGTGCACACGCACGAGGCTGCCGAGAAGCAGCCCGCGCCGGGCACCCGGGCCGCCAAGCCGCTCGCCGAGCTGCTGCCCGTCGACACGGAGACCTCCGGCCGGCCGGCCACCGCGACCGGCCGGTACGCGGACCGCTTCCTGGTCCCCGGCCGGGAGCTGGACGACCAGCAGGGCTTCTACGTCCTGGACATGCTGAGGACCGACAGCGGCAAGGCCCTGCCGGTGGTGCGCGGCTGGCTGCCGGGGAAGGCGGGCCGGACCCCCGTACCGGCCGCACCGGCCGGCCGGGTCACGGTGACCGGCGACCTCCAGGCCTCGGAGAGCGCGGGGAGCGCCGGGGTCAACGCGTCGGGCGGGCTGCCCGACGGACAGGTGGGCATCATCAGCGCGGCGTCGCTGGTCAACCTCGTGCCGTACGACGTGTACGACGCGTGGGTGACGCTCCGGACGAGCGACACCGGGGCCGAGGACACCTCAGACACCTCGGGCACCTCCGGGGCCAAGGACACCTCGGGCGACTCGGCGGGCAGCGCCGGGCAGGCCGGTGCGACCGCTCTGCGCCCCGTACCGGCCACCGCGCCCGAGGGTGGCGGGCTCGACCTGAAGGCGTTCCAGAACCTCGGTTACACCGGTGAGTGGTTCGTCTTCGCCGCGTTCGTCGTCTTCATGTGGTTCCGGCTGCTGCGGCGCGAGGCCGAGGCCGCCAGGGACCTGAAGCTCGGCCTGGTCCCCGACGCGGAGGCCCCTGCGGGGCAGTGAGCCGGGCCTCCTCCCGGGCCGACACGGCGGCCGAGCCGGGCCGAGCGGGGCGCGGGTGGCCGGTGTGCGGTGGTCCCGTTCCGGGCCCCGGGCCCGTCGCGCCCTCCGCCCCCGGGGCCTGTCCGGCGGGTCTTCGCGGGCCCGCCGCGACGCCTGGCACGCACTCTCGCCGTACGCCCGGACACGCTCTGAGCCCTCGCCCCTACGACGAAGGTTCCAGGACGCCGGTCCGGTAGATCGTGCCCGCGCACGCATTTTCGATCTTGGTCGCGGCGACCGGGGCCCCGGGCTCCGGGGTGTGCTGCACGGAGATGCTGCCCTGCGCGGCTCCCCCGCCCTCGGCGGAGCCGAACTGCGTCTCCGTACCGGCCTCGCTCTCCCCCGTACCGCTGCCCGCGGTGGATCCCGACGTGCCGCCGCCGTTGCCGCTGCCGGCCGCTCCCTCCGTCGGTGTCGGGGTGGGCGAGCTGCCGGTGGACGGGCAGGTGTCCTTGGGGACCCAGGCGAACTGCACCTCGTAGACCATGTCCGGCTTGAGCAGGACGGTGCCCTCCTCGGTCGCCGGGTCGGGGAGGCCGGAGGCCGGGTCGCCCTCGGTGTGCCGGACGACCTCGATCCGGGTCGGGTCGGCCGCGCCCATCGCCTCGAAGCCCACCGTCCCGCTGCTGCTCACCGAGCAGTCCGTGCTGGACACGTTGGCGATGCGGAAGGCCCCGTACACCGTGCCGTCGGCACCGGCGGCGCCGGTCCGCGCCGACTTGACGCCCAGCTGCCCCGGATCGCACGCGGGCATGGCGTTCTCCGCGCTGACGGCCGGATCGGCGGAGGCACCTGTCGTATCGCCGTCCATGCCCTGGCCGCTGCTTCCGGACGGGCTCACGGTGCTCTGCGGGAGGCCCTGGCCGCCGTTGTGCTGCCCGGCGCCGCCGTCGCCACCGCTCCCGTTGCCGGAGTCCGCGCCGGGGGCGTCGCCGTTGCCGCCCTGTGCCTGTTCGCCGTGGCCGGCGATGGCAGGGCTCGCGGTGCTGGAGCCCTTCGAGCCGGCGACGTGGACAAAGGCGGGAACCGCCGTACCGATGAGCAGCGCGGCGGCCGCCGCGCCGACGAGCGCCTGCCGCCGACGGGCACGCCTGGCGGGCACCGCGCGGTACAGGCGGTCGAGGCTGCCCTCGCTGGGCTCCAGGCCCTGCACGACGCCGCGCATCATCCGGCGCAGCGCGTCCTCGTCGTCACCCTCGCCGTCACCGAGACCGAACGGGCCGCCGCCCGCGGGGCCGCCGCCGAAGGGGCCACCACCGCCGAAGAGGTCGGCCGGGGTCGCGAAGCGGGCGGTGTCGCCGTCCCCGGCGGTACGCGCGTCCGGTCCCTCGTCGCGGCCCGCGTGCGGGGCTTTCTCCGGCCCGTGGTTCACAGTTCCGTTTCCAGTCCGGTCGGTGGGCAGTCCGCTTCCAGTCCGGTCGGTCGGCAGTCCGCGCGAGGGGCCGCGCCGCGGTCCGCTTCCGCCCCCGGGTCGCAGGTCCTGTTCATGATCCTGGTCGTAGTGGTCGCCGCGCCGGATCATGCCTGCGCCTCCATCACCACGCGCAGTGCCGCGATGCCGCGGGACCCGTATGCCTTCACCGAGCCCAGGGATATCCCCAGCGTTTCGGCGACCTGAGCCTCGGTCATGTCCGCGAAGTAGCGCAGGACAAGCACCTCGCGCTGGCGCCGCTGCAGACCGCGCATCGCCTTGATCAGCGCGTCCCGCTCCAGCTGGTCGTACGCGCCCTCCTCCGCGCTCGCCATGTCCGGCATGGGTTTGGAGAGCAGCTTCAGCCCGAGGATGCGGCGGCGCAGGGCGGAGCGGGAGAGGTTGACGACGGTCTGGCGCAGATACGCGAGGGTCTTCTCGGGCTCGCGGACCCGGTTGCGTGCCGAGTGCACGCGGATGAACGCCTCCTGCACGACGTCCTCGCAGGACGCCGTGTCGTCCAGGAGCAGGGCCGCGAGGCCGAGCAGTGAACGGTAGTGGGCGCGGTAGGTTTCGGTGAGATGGTCGACGGTGGTTCCGGCTGCCACGCCCTCTTCAGCGCCCTCGCGCTGCGACGGCAGCCCCGTCCGACGCGCGGCCGGCATGGGCGCGATCACTGGCATACCGCCGGTTGTACGAGCCCGTCGGAGCGGTCGCACCGAGGCGCCGCGCAAGGGGCCCACCACTGTGATATCGAGAACCTCTGCCACGCCAGTTGGACACGCTTCCCCCCGTCAGGGTTGTACGCATACGGCACCGCGTTTGAGGCCATGCGATATGCCTTCATACGAACCCGCTCTTCCCCAGATGCCCCGCACATGCGCCCCGCCGCGCAAGAAGTGTCCGCTTAGACGCCTGGCGCCCGACCCGCGGTTGCAACGAACCGAAAGGTCATCGTCGGTCACGGCGACTCCCCAGCTCAAGAGGTTCAGACCAGCGAGTTGCTCACAGGTCGTTCACAGAACGTACAAAACAGGTTCGATCGGAACATGGTGATCGCGTCCGGTCAGGACCTGGGGAATTCCGCGGCCACCGACTCCGCGATCTGGGCCACGTTGAGCGCCGCGCCCTTGCGGAGGTTGTCGCCGCAGACGAAGAGTTCCAGCCCTCGGGGGTCGTCCAGCGAGCGCCGGACCCGGCCGACCCAGGTCGGGTCGGTCCCCACCACGTCGGAGGGGGTGGGGAAGTCTCCGGCACCCGGGCTGTCGTACAGCACCACGCCGGGAGCGGTCGCCAGGATCTCGTGCGCCCGGTCGACCGCCACCTCGTTCTCGAAGCGGGCGTGCACGGACATCGAGTGCGTGGCGACGACCGGTACGTAGACGCAGGTCGCCGACACCCGCAGGCTCGGCAGGTCGAGGATCTTGCGGCACTCGTCGCGGATGGCCAGTTCCTCGGACGACCAGCCGTCCCCGGCGTCCGTCCCGGCCCACGGGACGACGTTGAGCGCGACCGGCGCGGCGAACGGGCCGCCGTGCGTGTCGCCGACGACGCGTCGTACGTCCCCCGGCTTCGTACCGAGTTCGGTGCCGGCCACCATCGACAGCTGTTCGCGCAGCGCGGCGATACCGTCGCGTCCGGCGCCGCTGACGGCCTGGTAGGACGAGACGACCAGCTCGCGCAGGCCGAACTCGGCGTGCAGGGCGCCGACCGCGACGATCAGCGCCAGCGTGGTGCAGTTCGGGTTCGCGACGATGCCGCGCGGCCTGATCCGTACCGCGTGCGGATTGATCTCGGGCACGACGAGCGGAACGTCACCGTCCGCCCGGAACGCCGTGGAGTCGTCGATGACGACGGCGCCCTTGGACGCGGCGAGCGGGGCCCAGCGCGCGGAGACATCGGCGGGCACCAGGAAGAGCGCCACGTCGATGCCGTCGAAGACGTCCTCGGTGAGTTCGAGTACCTCGCTCTCCTCACCGCGTACGACCAGCTTGCGGCCGGCCGAGCGCGGTGAGGCGACGAGTCTGACCTCGCCCCAGACGTCCGCGTGCTGCGAGAGGATCTGGAGCATGACGCCACCGATCGCCCCGGTCGCGCCGACGACCGCGAGCGAAGGGCGGCGTGCGGTCATCGGCCGGTGCCCCCGTACACGACTGCCTCGTCGGAGTCGCTGTCGAGACCGAAGGCGGTGTGCACGGCGCGCACGGCCTCGTTGACGTCGTCGGCGCGGGTGACCACCGAGATGCGGATCTCGGATGTCGAGATCAGCTCGATGTTCACACCGGCGTCCGAGAGCGCCTCGAAGAAGCCGGCGGTGACGCCGGGGTTGGTCTTCATGCCCGCGCCGACGAGGGAGATCTTGGCGATCTGGTCGTCGTAGCGCAGCGAGTCGAAGCCGATCACGCCGCGGTTGCGCTCCAGGGCGTCGATGGCCTTGCGGCCCTCGGCCTTCGGGAGCGTGAACGAGATGTCCGTCAGGCCCGTCGAGGCGGCGGAGACGTTCTGCACCACCATGTCGATGTTGACCTCGGCGTTCGCGATCGTGCGGAAGATCGCGGCGGCCTCACCCGGCTTGTCGGGCACGCCGACGACGGTGATCTTGGCCTCGGAGACGTCATGGGCGACTCCGGAGATGATCGCGTGCTCCACCTTCTGGTCCCCTTGCGGCTCGTTGCTGACCCAGGTGCCGCGCAGTCCGGAGAAGGACGAGCGGACATGGATCGGGATGTTGTAACGGCGTGCGTACTCGACGCACCGGTGCAGCAGCACCTTGGAGCCGGACGCGGCCAGCTCCAGCATGTCCTCGAAGGAGATCCAGTCGATCTTACGGGCCTTCTTCACGACCCGCGGGTCGGCGGTGAAGACGCCGTCCACGTCGGTGTAGATCTCGCAGACCTCGGCGTCCAGCGCGGCGGCGAGCGCGACGGCCGTGGTGTCGGACCCGCCGCGGCCGAGGGTGGTGATGTCCTTCTTGTCATGGGACACACCCTGGAACCCCGCGACGATCGCGATGTTCCCCTCGTCCAGCGCCGTACGGATACGGCCCGGCGTCACATCGATGATGCGCGCTTTGTTGTGGACCGAGTCGGTGATGACGCCTGCCTGGCTGCCGGTGAACGACTGGGCCTCGTGGCCCAGGTTTTTGATCGCCATGGCCAGCAGCGCCATGGAGATCCGCTCTCCCGCGGTCAGCAGCATGTCGAACTCACGCCCGGCCGGTATCGGGGATACCTGTCCGGCGAGATCGATCAGCTCGTCCGTCGTGTCGCCCATCGCTGACACCACGACAACCACCTGGTTGCCGTTCTTCTTGGCATCGACGATTCGCTTGGCGACCCGCTTGATGCCCTCGGCATCGGCTACGGAGGAGCCTCCGTACTTCTGCACGACAAGGCCCACGTGCGCTCCTCGCTCAGTCCATTACTGCGGTCGGCTCAGTTTAACGAGCAGCCCGGAAAGGCCTCGCTGATACCACATGCTGAGATGTCCCGCTCACCACGTGATCATCGGCGTGTCGCTCCGAACTGCTCGTAACGCGCTGCTGCCCACCGAACCCGTACGCATTCCCGTATGTGGCCCAGCCCACACGCAGCGACGGAAGCCGCCCCGCTACTTCACCGGCCGCAGGCCCAGCGGACCCGCGATCTCCTCGACCATGACGCGGCCCGCCTCCTCTGCCAGGTCGTCGTCGCCCGCGTCCTGGTCGGTGTCCAGGCCGTCCAGCTCCTGGAGGGGCTGGTTGAGGCGGATGTGGGCGATGAGGGACTGGAGGGCGCGCAGCGCGGCGGAGGCGGTCGAGCCCCAGTTGGAGAAGTACGAGAACTGCCACCACCACAGGGCCTCGACGGTGCGCCCCTCCTCGTAGTGGGCCAGGCCGTGGCGCAGGTCGGTCACGAGGTCGGCCAGGTCGTCGGAGATGCGGGCGGCGACGGGGGCCTTGCGGGGCTCGTACGGGTCGAAGACCTCGGAGTAGACGTCGATCGGCTCCAGCAGGACCGCGAAACGCTCGCGCAGGCCGTCCGCGTCCGGCTCGGCGCCCAGGTCGGGCTCGTAGCGCTCGTCGGGGACGATGTCCTCGTACGCGCCGAGCCGGCCACCGGCCAGCAGGAGCTGGGAGACCTGGAGGAGCAGGACCGGAACGGCCTCCTCCGGCTCCTCGACCCCGGACACCTCGGTGACCGCGACGATGAACGTCTTGATCTGGTCGGCGATCTGGACCGCGAAGTCGCCGGGGTCGTGCGTGACGGTGTTCAACGTGGCGTCAGACATCGAGGAGACCTCCCGTGTGCACGGTCGGAGACGGTGAGTAGAAGATAACCGCGCTGAACGTAAAACCGCTGTGAGAGGCGGGGGCGTCAGACATCCAGCAGTCGCCTCCCCTCGAAGGCGCGGCCGAGGGTGACCTCGTCCGCGTACTCCAGGTCGCCGCCCACCGGCAGGCCGCTGGCCAGCCTGGTGACGCGCAGGCCCATCGGCTTGACCATCCGCGCCAGGTACGTCGCGGTGGCCTCGCCCTCCAGGTTGGGGTCGGTCGCCAGGATCAGTTCCGTGATGGAGCCGTCGGCGAGGCGGGCCAGCAGTTCACGGATGCGCAGATCGTCCGGGCCGACGCCCTCGATGGGGCTGATCGCGCCGCCCAGCACGTGGTAGCGGCCCCGGAACTCACGGGTCCGCTCGATCGCGACGACGTCCTTCGGCTCCTCGACCACACAGATGACCGACCGGTCGCGCCGCTGGTCGCGGCAGATGCCGCACTCCTCCTGCTGCGCCACATTGCCGCAGACCGCGCAGAAGCGGACCTTGTCCTTGACCTCCAGGAGGGCATGGGCGAGGCGCCGCACATCCGTGGGCTCGGACTGGAGGATGTGGAAGGCGATCCGCTGCGCGCTCTTGGGACCGACGCCGGGCAGCCTGCCCAGTTCGTCGATGAGGTCCTGAACCACGCCTTCGTACAACGGAACGCCTTCCTGACTGAGCCGGCCGGGTCGTGGTACGTACCGTAGGGGGTACGTACGGTCTTGGGTATGGGTATGCGGACGGTCAGAACGGCAGGCCGGGCATGCCGCCGCCCAGACCCTGGGTCAGCGGGCCGAGCTTCTGCTGCTGGAGCTGCTGGGCGTTCTCGTTGGCCGCCTGCACCGCCGCAACGACGAGGTCCGCGAGGGTCTCGGTGTCCTCCGGGTCCACCGCCTTCGGGTCGATCACCAGGCCTCGCAGCTCGCCCGAGCCGTTGACCGTCGCCTTGACCAGGCCACCGCCCGCCTGGCCGTCGACCTCTGTCCTGGCAAGCTCCTCCTGGGCCTGGGCGAGGTCCTGCTGCATCTTCTGGGCCTGCTGCAGCAGCTGCTGCATATTGGGCTGACCACCACCGGGAATCACGGTCACTCCAGGCATTTCGACGACAAATGTTTCGGTACGCCGAGCCTACGTGGTCCCCGGGCGGTGCGCCCCACCCGCCGACGAGCAACTCTTTCGAGTGAGATCGAGAGAGTGGTGCCGGGAGTCCTATACCTGACCAGAGGCCGTACGCACCCGGGAATACCGCGATTTCGACCCCGCGGCCCACCATTCGGCGGTAGGAAGGGCATGCGTCCCGGTACGCACGCGCACCCCTCCCGTCACGCATGGTTACGCAAGGGGGACTGCCCGTCGCGTCCAGGGGCATGGAGCAGCCAGAGGGTGTCCGACACGTACCCGTGACACCGCGGGGATATGCCGGACGCCCCCTGGGGAACAGAGATCCGCCCCGTCGTCGAGTACGAGTACGCGGTCGAGAGCACGCGTCGCCACGCAGCATGCAGAGGAGTACCCCGGTGAGTCAGCCGGAGATGCAGCCCGAAGTGCCGCCCAGCAAGTCCGGCACGCCCGGTCCAGCGGGTCCGGCCGCTCCCTCCGGTACGGGCTCCGGCGCCGAGGACCGCGGTGGGCGGGGCCATGACCTGACCGGGGAGCCGTTCCCGCTGGGCGACTGGGGCGAACCGTCCCAGCGGCTGGACGAGCTGTACCGATGGGCGGAAGCGGACGCGCTGCGTACCGCCGAGTGGTATCTGAACGACCGGCTGTGGAAGCGGCGCGCGGCCAGGGCGCTGCGGATCGGCACCGCCGCCGGTGTGGTCGCGGGCGCCGCCCTGCCGCTGCTCGACCTGACGGGCGCGCTGCACGACGCGGCCGGCTGGGGGTATCTGTCGCTGCTGCTGGGTGCCGCGTGCATGGCGTGCGACCGGTACTTCGGCCTCACCTCGGGCTGGATAAGGAATCTCGCGACGGCGCAGGCCGTGCAGCGGCGGCTCCAGGTGCTCCGCTTCGACTGGTCGTCGGAGTGCGTACGGGAGGTGCTCGGCCCGGCCGAGGGCACGGCGAGCGAGGCGACCGAGCGGTGCCTGGGGGTGCTGCGGCGCTTCTCCGAGGACATCACGGAGCTCGTACGGTCGGAGACCGCCGACTGGATGGTGGAGTTCCGGGCCGGGCCCGCGCCGATGGGCATGCAGGCGCTGGTCACCGGCGGTACCGGGAGCGGGCGCCCGGAGCAGGGGGCGTCGCCCGGCCGCTTCCCGCTCCAGTCGATGGGCCGGCCGAACATGCCGCGGCAGCGTCCGCCGGAGTCCCCGCGCTGACCGGTCCCGGACAGTGCGGGGCCCCGGCGGGCGCCCGGCCGCGTCAGCTGAAGACGATCATCGACCCCTGGGCCAGGCTGCGGGTGGCCGCGGCGTGCAGGCCGAGCCAGACGTGCCGTTCCCGGGCGAAGGGGTTGTCGTCGTACGGGACGCTCGCCGGCTCCTCCAGCTCGGTCGGCGCGGCGGGCGGCAGCGGGGCGGCCGGCGGGTTCGCCGGGTCGATACCGATCGCCGGGGCGACGAACTCCAGCTCACGCAGCAGCCCGTGCGCGGAGCCGAGCGGCCCGCCGGCCTCCATGAGGTCGTCGGTGGAGACGGGGGCGGGGAAGTCCAGGGGCACGTACGCCCCCGCGTGGTCGAAGTGCCACACCAGGTGCGACTGCCGGGCCGTCGGCTCGAACATCTCCAGCAGCTGCTCGTAGTCCCCGCCCAGCGCGTCGACCGGCGTGACGGCGAGGCCGCTGAGCTGGAGCAGGTAGGCGCTGCGCAGGAGGTGCAGCGCGTCGTAGTCGAAGCCAGCGATCGGAGCCACGTCGCCGGTCAGCCCCGGCATGTAGGCATAGACCGGGACGGGCGGCAGTCCCGCCTCGCCCAGGGCCTTGTCGTAGACGGCTATCTCATCGGCGAAGGGGTTGTCGGGGCTGTGGCACAGCACATCGACGAGGGGGACCAGCCACAGGTCACAGGCCACGAAGTCTCGCTCTCCAACGGGGGCGTGCGGTGGTCGGGACAGCGTAATGCGGTCGGCACCTCGCGCACAGTGGTCGCTCGTGACGGGCTCGGTGCGCGGTGGGCGCGGTGGGCCGGTGGCGCCGGGTCAGGGGCGCCCGGGAGTGGCCGGGTGATCCGCCAGCCGGTCGGCCCAGCTCAGCGCGTGGCCGTTGTAGTCGTCGATCACCGCGCGCAGGGCGTCGCGGTCCCGGTGCGTGATCGCGGCGACGAGCTCGGCGTGGCCCTTCCACAGCCAGTCCCGCATATCGGCGTCGCCGCGCAGGTAGGGAACGGCGAACATCCATGCCTGGACGCGCAGCCGGTGCAGGAAGTCGCTGATGTAGCCGTTGCCGACGAGCCCGCCGACCTCCCGCCAGAAGCGCAGGTCGTAGCCGATGAGTATGTCCAGGTCGCCGCAGCGTGCCGCGCGGGCCGCCTCCTCGGCGCGGCGGCGTACGGAGACGAGCGCGTCCCCGTAGCCCCCGTGCCGCGACGGGGCCTGATCGCGGAAGACGTCCCGGATGACCCCGTCCATGACCAGGGCACGGGCCTCCACCATGGCCCGGTAGTCCGCGACGGAGAACTGGTGCACCCGGAACCCGCGGTGCTGGTCGGATTCGAGGAGCCCCTGCGCGGACAGGTCGAACAGCGCCTCGCGGACGGGCGTCGCGGAGACCCCGTACTGCTCGGCGATCTGCTTGACGGTGAACTCCCGCCCCGGCAGCAGGCGCCCGGCGAGCACTTCGTCACGCAGCGCGTCCGCGATCTGCTGCCGCAGGGTGCTGCGGGTGACGGCTCCGCTCGCGCACATGGTGCCCCTCCCCGATTCGGTTCCGGGTCACCTTAGACCGGCGCCTGACCGGCCCCGAGCCCCGGAGGGGCCGCGGCACGGCGATCCACGCCGCTATTCTCGTCCCCGTCCGGCGTGTTGTCGTACGGGGGAGGCCGCACACCATGGAAAAGCTCGGGTCCACCGATCCACAGCGCATCGGCGCGTACCGCCTGCTGGGGCGCCTCGGCGCGGGCGGGATGGGCCAGGTGTATCTGGCCCGTTCCGACCGCGGCCGTACGGTCGCGCTCAAGCTCGTACGCGAGGAACTCGCCGCTCAGCAGGTGTTCCGCGACCGGTTCCGGCAGGAGGTGCAGGCCGCCCGCCGGGTGGGCTCGACGTGGACCGCCCCGGTGCTGGACGCCGACACCGACGCCGACGTGCCGTGGGTCGCCACCGGTTATGTCGCGGGGCCCTCCCTCCATGCCACCGTCTCGGGCCGGCCCAGCGCCTCGTCCGGGCCCGCCCCCGGCACCTACGGCCCCCTGCCTGAACGGTCCGTCCGCATTCTGGGCTCCGGTCTCGCACACGCCCTGAAGGCCATCCACACGGCCGGCCTCATCCACCGGGACCTGAAGCCGTCCAACATCCTCCTGACGATCGACGGTCCGCGCGTCATCGACTTCGGGATAGCCAGAGCCCTGGACACCGTCACCGACGGCGGTCTCACCCGCACCGGCGCACTGGTCGGCTCGCCCGGCTTCATGTCGCCCGAGCAGGTGCGGGGCGAGCGCGTGAGCGCGGCGAGCGACGTGTTCTGCCTGGGCTCGGTGCTGACGTACGCCCTGACCGGGCGGCTGCCCTTCGGGGCTGCGGCCAACGAGATGCACGCCCTGCTGTTCCGCATCGCGCAGGAGGACCCCGACCTGACCGGCGTGACGGCCGGCCTCGACGACCTGATCCGGGGCTGCCTCCACAAGGACCCGCAGGCCCGGCCGTCCACGGACGACATCCTGGCCCTGCTCGCCGACGGCGACAACAGCCCGGAGCCCTGGCTGCCGGGCGCGCTCATCGCCCAACTCGGCCGCCACGCCGTGGAACTGCTCGACTCGGAGGACCCCGAGGACGCGGGGCCGTCCGACGCCGGGGCGGCAGGCAACGGGCCGACAGGGAGCGGGCCGGCAGGAGGCGGCCCCGGGCACGCGGAGCCACGGGACGCGCGGCCGCCGGTCGCCGGACAGCAGCCGGTCGCGGGACAGCCGGTCGCGGGACAGCCGGTCGCCGGGCCGCAGGGCGGCGCGGGGCCACAGGACGCGGTCCCGGTGGCCGCCCCGGTCCCGGCCGGTCCGGCCTCCCTGACCAAGCCGGCCCCTGGCGGGGCTGCGAGCGGACCCGCGCCGGCGCCGGGCCCCCCGCCCGAGCCACCCACCGCCGTGCTCCCCGCCACGCCCGGCGAGCCCTCGGCCACGCCGCCCGCGCCCGTCCACGCGCTCCCCACCGCGATCGCCGCGCCCGGCCCCGTCGCCCCGCAGCCGAGCGGACCGCCACCGAGCGGACCGCCGCCCGCCGCGCCGCCCGGCTACGGCTACCCGCAGCAGCCGGTCCAGGGCTTCGGCCCGCCGCAACAGCCCAGCCCCGCCCCGGGTTACGGCTATCCGCAGCAGCCCGGCCAGGACCACGGCTACCCCTACGGATACCCGCAGCAGCCCGGCCTCGTCGCGACTCCCCCGTACGGCCCCGGCTACCCGGCCCCCGCCCCGCACCCGGCCCCCGCGCCGGAGCCGGGCCGCCGCAGAGGCTCGACCGTCGCTCTCGTCGTCGTCGCCGTGCTGGTCGCGATAGGGGCCGGGGGCTCCGTCTACGCGCTCATGAACGACAAGGGCGGGAAGCCCACGGCGGGCCCCTCCCACTCCGCCGGCCCGTCCCCGTCCGGGGACACCGGCGACTCCCCGTCCCCGGACGTCTCCGTCTCCCCTGACCCCTCCCCCAGCGACGACGGGCAGAACGGCGAGGAGGGCGGCGTCCCCGAGGGCTACCTCGGGTCCTGGTCCGGCAGCATCGACAACGCCACCGGGCACTCCACCCGTGAACTCGTCATCCGGCAGGGCGAGGTGGGCGACACCATCCTCACCCTGACCGCCGAGGGCCCGCTGGCCACGGGCGGCACCTACCGCTGCGTCTTCGAGGCGGCGCTGTCCGCCGGGGCGGCCGAGGGCGATTCGGTGGAGATCGGCCCGTCCACCGTGACGGAGGGCGAGCCCATGACGTCCTGTTCCCCCGGCAGCCCGACCAGGCTCACCCTGCTCCCTGACGGCACGCTGAGCCGCGAGAACACCTCCAGCGGCGAGAAGCTCACGTACACGAAGTCCGGCTGACCGGCCCCGCCCGGCCGCGGGCCCAGAAACCGGCGGGCCGGGCCCCGCGCCCGTGCTCACTGGACCAGCGGCTTGACCGACATGAGCAGGTGCTGGTGGACCGTGTCCCCCGACCCGTCCGCCGCGGCCGCCGCCTCCTCGTGGTCCCGGTGCCCGGTGATCATGGCGCGCTGCCCCTGGCCCATCAGCTGGAACCGGACGACCGGGGTGTCGAACGAGGCCAGCGCGTCCATCAGGTACGACGGGTTGAACGCGACCGTGATCTCCTCGGTGCCCAGGAGTTCGGCGGGCAGGCGCTGGGAGGCCACGTCGTCCTCGTATCCCGCCTGGAGCAGCACGGAGCCGGCGGCGAAGGCGAACTGGAGCGGACTGTCCCCGTCCGCCACCACCGCGACCCGCTTCACCGTCTCCACCAGCGGCTCGCGCTCGGTCACCGCCTTGACCGGGCCGTTCAGCACGAACAGCTTGTCGTGGCGCGGGAGCCGGCCGTCGAGCAGCCGGACCGTGGTGCGCATGCCCTCCCGCTCGAAGCCCGCCGAGCCCTTGTCCAGCGCGAGGCGGACCGGTCCCGGGCGGGCGCCGACGGACCGGGCGATCTCGCTGAGCCGGCGGGCCGAGACGACGACATCGGCCGTGACGCCGGGCTCCGCAGGCTGCCAGCCGAGCGTACGGACCGCGAAGCGGTAGCGGTCCGTCGCCGCGAGGGTCAGCCGCCCGCCGTCGAGCCCCAGCCGGACGCCGGTGAGCGTGGGCAGCGTGTCGTCCCGGCCCGCGGCCACCGACACATCGGCGACGGCCGCCGCGAACTCCTGCCCGTCCACGGCGCCGAGGACGTCCGGCAGCGGCGGCAGCGCCGGATAGTCGTCCAACGGCAGGACCGACAGGCCGAATCCGGCGCCGCCGCCCGTCACCGTGAACCGCGACCCCTCGACCGCGCACTCCACCGGCCCCTCGGGCAGCACCTTGCAGACATCGAGCAGGCGGCGGCCCATGACCAGGACCTTCCCGGGCCGTTCGGTCCGGGCCGCCACCTCGATGCGGGCGGACGCCTCGTAGTCCAGGCCGGAGATGATCAGCCTGCCGTCCGCCGCCTCCAGCAGCAGACCGCCCAGGACGGGCACGGGCGATCTGGTGGGCAGGACACGGGCGGCCCAGGCGACGGCGTCCGTCAGCTCGCCGCGTTCGATCAGGAACTCCATCGTGGTGCCTCTCCTCGTGCGCCGACCGCCTGCGGTCCCGACGATTCCGACGTTAGAGGCCACCACTGACAACGAGGTGGGGGACGCCTCCGGCCGAGCGGCCGGGGGCGTCCCCCACACGTGTGAATTCCGCGGTCAGCAGCTGAGGTTGGAGCCGGGCGTGGTGCCCAGGATCTGCGTGAACGCCTGGTACTTGTCGATGCGGCTCTGGACCTGGGCGGGGTTGCCGCCGTTGCACTCGATCGAGCCGTTGATGGACCGGATCGTCTCACCGAAGCCGGCGCCGTTCACCATGGCGTTGTGGGCCGTCATGGTGCCGGGGCCGTTCTGGGTGTTCCAGTACCAGAGGCCGGTCTTCCAGGCCACGGCCGCGTCCTGCTCGACCAGGTAGGGGTTGCCCAGCAGGTCGATGCCGAGCGCGTCGCCCGCGGCCTTGTAGTTGAAGTTCCAGCTGAGCTGGATCGGTCCGCGCCCGTAGTACGCGGCCTGACCGGCCGGGCAGCCGTAGGGCTGGCCGCTGTCGCAGTAGTGCGGGTAGTTGGCGGTGTTCTGCTCGACGATGTACACGAGGCCGCCGGTCTCGTGGCTGACGTTGGCGAGGAAGGCCGCGGCCTCCTGCTTCTTGACGTCGTCACTGCCGGTGTTGGCGAAGCCCGGGTAGGCGTCCAGGGCGGCGACCAGCCCGCTGTACGTGTAGAAGGAGTTGCGGCCGGGGAACATCTGGTTGAACTGCGCCTCGCTGACGACGAAGCCGGAGGAGGAGCCGGGGTCGCCCGGGTCCGTGCTGCCGCCGCCTCCGCAGGCGCCCTGGTCGGCCCAGACGTCGGAGCTGCCGGGGGTCTCGTTCTGCGTCCACCACTTGGCGGTCCAGTTGTGCCCGTTGTACGAGGCGGAGTCGCTGCCCGTGTAGACGGACGAGGCGTTCCAGGCGGCCGCGCAGTCGGCGGCCGATGCGGTCGTGGCGGGGAGTACGACGAGCCCTGCGACGACCGCGCCCAGCGCGGCGAGCAGGCCCATGACGCGTCGGAACATCTGCACACTCCTTCGGCGCGGCGCACCGCTGACCCGGCGCACCGCTGTGGGGGTGCCGACACTCAAGCGCTGTTGGTCTGGACCTGTCAAGGTCTAGACCAACAATGAGGGAACTTCCGCCGGTTAAACCCCGGGCCCGTCCACGATGCGGGATCGCGGACGGGCCCGGGGCACCGAAGTGACGTCAGCAGGTGAGGCCCGAACCCGGGGCGACGCCGATGACATCGGTGATGTGCTCGTACTTGGCGACCCGCGCCCGCACCGATTCGGGGTTGCCGCCGTCGCACTCCAGCGATCCGTTGAGCGAACGGATCGTCTCGCCGAAGCCCGCCCCGCCGACCATCGCGTCGTGCGAGGTCATGGTCCCGGGGCCGTTCTGGGTGTTCCAGTACCAGAGCGCGGTCTGCCAGGCGACCGAGGGATCACGCTCCACCAGCCAGGGATCGTTGAGCAGATCGAGACCGAGGGCGTCCCCCGCCGCCTTGTAGTTGAAGTTCCAGCTGAACATGATCGGCCCGCGCCCGTAGTACGCGGACTGGCCCGCCGGGCAGCCGAACGGCTGGCTGTAGTCGCACTTGATCCAGTAGTTGGCCTCGTTGATCTCCTTCACGTACTGGAGACCGACCGACTCGAAGTCGGCGTGCGTCAGGAACGCCGCCGCCTCCCGGCTCCTGGTCTGCTCGGTACCGGTGTTCGCGAACCGCGGGTACGCGTGCAGGGCGTCGATCAGGCCCTGATACGTGTAGAAGGGGTCGCGGTCGGGGAAGATCTCGTCGAACTCCGCCTCACTGATGGCGAAGTCGGAGACCCCACCCGTACAGGCACCCGCGTCGGCCCAGACGGCGGTGGCGCCCGGGTTCTCGTTCCGCGTCCACCACTTCGCCGTCCAGTTGCGGCCGTGGTGCGAGACCGCGCCGCCCGCCGAGTAGGCGGTCGACGGGCTCCACAGGGGTGCGCACGAGGCCGGGCCGGCGGCGGCCGGCGCGGCGGGAGCGGCGCTGGCGGCGCCGGGCAGGAAGGCAGCCGTCGCGATGACGGCGCTCAGTACGGTCAGGACGCTCTTGATGCGGTTCAGCGCTGCTCACTCCTTCGACAAGGACGGGCATGGCTCGCCGCGCGACACCTCAGCGGGGGCGGGCCGTCCGGGCATCCCGACACCCAACCGCTGCTGGTCTGGACCTGTCAAGGTCTAGACCAGCGGACCATGTCAATCAAGGTCTCCCATCCATACGCGACGGCCCAGCTCATCCAACTCGGTCTTCAGCCGACGGCATTCCGGCAGCGCCCGTCCCAGAAGGCGCCAGTACTCGGGGGCGTGCCCCGGCACTCGGACATGGGCCAGTTCGTGGGCCACCACGTAGTCGACGAGGTGCATCGGAAGCTGGAAGACCGCCCAGTGGAGGGAGATCGTCCCGTCATCGGTCGAACCCGCCCGGTAGCTGCCCCAGCGATGCCCCAGGTCCCGCACCCGCACCGTGGGCTCGGGAAGATCCATCCGGGCGGCCCAAGGCTGCAGGCGTCCCTGTATCCAGCGCTGCCCCGCCCTGCCGTACCAGTCGGCCAGCGCCCTGCGCGCGAGCACCGGGTCTGCCGCGACCCCGCTGTCCAGTCTGAGCCTGCCCGCGACGAGACGGACGGCGGCGACCGGTTGGCCTTCGTCCGGCGGGGCGTCGACGACAAGGAGCCGGTAGTCCCGCCCCAGGTACCGGTGGATCTCACCGTCCCTGAGAGAACGTGTGGGATGGAGCTGCCGACGCTCCTCGCTGAGCCGCGCCTTCGCATCGATCCAGCCCGCACTGGAACGGACGAAGTCCTCGGCCCGCCGAACCCCGCACCCCTTGGGCACGTGCAGCGTGAGCGATCTGTCCCGCTCGACCGTCAGGCCCAGGCGCCGGCGCCGGAGGCTGATGCGTACACCCAGTTCCCGCCCGTCGACGAACAGCACCCCGTCCTCGGTGAGCAAGGGCTCATCGGAGACGGAGGCGGCGTCGGGCAGCGTGGGCATACGC
Source organism: Streptomyces sp. Mut1 (assembly GCF_030719295.1). Classification (NCBI taxonomy): domain Bacteria; kingdom Bacillati; phylum Actinomycetota; class Actinomycetes; order Kitasatosporales; family Streptomycetaceae; genus Streptomyces; species Streptomyces castrisilvae. Next base: position 3,549,096 of record NZ_CP120997.1, read on the forward strand.
CTATTCTCTCCGCGCTTCCGAACGGAAGGCTTCCAGGTGCTGTGCGGCGTATCCCGCGAGTGTCGAGGCGAGCCGGTTCACTTCCTCACGTCCCTCGCCTCGCAGGCGGTAGCCGGCCTCACGGAGCCGGATGGAGAGGCGTGCCTCCAGCACCGCCACATGCCGGGTTTCACCTCCGAAGGAAGCCAGGCCCACCCGGCTGGTGATCTCGTCGTAGACCTCGGCCACGACCCGACGCAGCTCCTGCGGACCGGCGGTCTCCAGCAGCTCGCTCTCCGCCAGCTTCTCGCCGATAAGGACGTAGAGCCGCTGCTCCATGGGGGTGAGGTCAGCGACGGCGGGGTCGGCCTCTTCCGCTCGGACAGCCCGCTCGACCAGCGGTCCAAGCTCCCGGACGATGTCTTCCCATCGTCCGGCGAACTCCTCCAGGACCCGTTCCAGCTCCGCAGACAGCTGCCGGTACACCGCACGGTCCTCCACCGCCTGCCGCTCCTCCAGGTGGTAGCGCAGCCCCTGGATCTGCTCGGCCGCCGCCTCGCGCACCGGAAGCCTGCTGACCACCTCGTCGAAGTCGGGCGCGAGGATCGACACGGGCGGTACGGCCTCGTTCACCTCGTACGCCTCCAGATGGTCGGCGATCAGCGCCCGCACCTTGCGGCCGTAGCCGCGCATCGCGAAGCCGCCTCCGGTGTCGTCGCGGTAGTGGCGGCGCACGCGCATCTGGAGCACGCTCCACGCACGCGCGTCCGGAATGAATTCCAGGGCATCCTCGTGCGGCAGGACGCGGTCCACCGCGCCCAGGAACTCGCCGAGCTTCTCGTCGAAGTCGGCCCGCCGCGCGGGGTCGGAGAGCGCGAGCACCGCGGCCGCGAGTCCCGCTCGGGTCGTGAGGCCGTCCGCGTCGATTCCCTCGTCCGCCAGAAAGGCCCGGAACTCCCCGGCCGTCCTGCCCAGCTCCGGAAGCTCCTCGGACATGTCGCGCAGCGAGTCGAGAGCGAGTGGATTGCCCTGGTAGGCCGCGAGGGTCACGGCGAGGTTGTTCAGCACGCCGTAGTAGTCGACCACCAGCCCCTCGGTCTTGCGCCGGGCGGGCCGGTTGACGCGGGCGATCGCCTGGAGCAGCTCGGCGTCGCGGATCGGGCGGTCCAGGTAGAGCGCCTGTTCGATGGGGGCGTCGAAGCCGGTGAGCAGCATGGACTTCACGATGAGGAACGCGATCGGCGGCGGGTCGGCCGCCTCCTCGCCCCAGACCAGGTCGCTCCACGGGTTCATCCCGCCGACGGCCCCCGCCGGGACCGGGTCGGGCTCGGTGGGCGGCGTGTAGGCCCAGGGGTTGTCGGGGGGCAGTTGGGGGAACGGCTGAAGGAACCGGGCGACGTGGTCGCGTCTGTTGTCCTCGTCGGTCCACTCGCGCCACCTCCCGCTCTTCTGCTCCGCGCCGGCCGAGATCACGGGTACGAAGTCGATCCGCCGCAGCAGCTCCTGGAACTGCCAGGCGCGCAGGAGAAGCGATTCCTCGCGGGTGTAGGTCTCCGGCGCCCGCCCCCGGAGGGTTTCCCGCCGCCCGCTCCTGTCGAACTCCGCAACGCGCAGCAGCATTTCGGTGCGCGCCTCCTGGAACGCGTTGCGGTAGAGAACCGCCGCCTTCCGGCTGACCACCGCGACCTGGGCCTTGAAACCACCGGTCAGCGGGCCGGTGACGTAATGCTCCAGCATGTCGGCGGCCTTGCGCCAGATCAGCGGCGGCGACTCCGCCACGGCCCTCTTGGACGGGGTGCCGTACTTCGCCCGGACACGAGCTCTCTCACTGTCGTCCAGCGGCTCGATCAGGTCCTCGAAGCAGTCGTCCAGATGCTCCCTGTCACGCACCTCGACGGTGGTGGCACGCCCCGAGTAGCGCACGGGCACGACGACCTTGTCGCGTTCCGCCTCCGTCATCCGGTACGTGTCGAGGAACTCCAGATCTCCGCCGGGCGTGGTGCTCGGTTCAAGCCCGAAGATGCGCCCGGTGTCGGTGCGCCTGCCCTCCATGAGTGGAGTGCCGGTGAAGCCGACCCTTGCCGCGTTGGGCAGTGCCTTGCGCAGGCAGGCGTGAAGGACGGAGGTGTGGGAGCGATGAGCCTCGTCGACGAGGACAAGAACCCGGTCGGAGTCGCTGCACTCGGGGAAGATCCGTGCGGCCTTGCGCAGGGTCTCCTCGTCCGGCATGGGATCGGCGACCTCGGCGGCGCTCACGCCTGCCCCTGCCTTCGCCCGGCCGGCCTCGAACTCTCCGTCGAGCGAACGCTCCTCGCCGCCCGCGGTGTCCCCGCTCCCGTTCTTCGCCACCAGGTCGCCGAGGAACTTCTGGATGGTCGCGAAGACGACCGCACGTCCGCCGTCCCGCCCTGCCCTTCCCAGCAGGCTCTCAAGATCAGTCCGGGACTTCGCCTCACGCACCTCGGACTCGCTCAGCGCGACGGCCTCGCGCAACTGCCGCTGGAGGTCGATGCGGTCCGTGACGGCGATGATCGTGATGCTGTTCAGATCGGGGTCCGGGCTGGCGTGCAGCCGTCGGGCGAGGAACTGCATGGTGAAACTCTTGCCCGCGCCCTGGGTGTGCCAGACGACCCCGCCGCGCTCATCGATGTCCCCACCGGTGAGGAGGCGGCTGCGCCGGTTACGGAGCCGCTCGACGATCTTCTCGGTGGCGCGGTACTGCTGATGCCGGCAGACCACCTTCGCCGTTCGCGCCTGCGCGGTACGGCCCCGGGGCTTGCTGCCGCTGGTGGACTTGTCGTCGAGCGGCTTCTCGAAGACGTAGTGCCGGACGATGTTGAGGAGATTGCCTGGCTTGAGGACGATCGCGGTGAGCTGGTGCTGGAGCGTGGGGTGCGCCTTGGCATCCAGCAGCCCCCAGCCGCGCAGCTCCTGCCGGAGATGCTCCGCCTTCGCGTAGTCCGGGCTGATGCTGCGCCACAGGGCGTAGTGCGCCTCGGAGGAGGAGTACGTCCCGAGCACGGCATCCGTTCCGTCGGCGGCAACCAGCAGCTGGGCGGGCGCGAAGAGATGCGGTACGCCTCGCAGGGCACCGGGCCCGCTGCGGGTGTCGTCGTCCACGGGCCGCCCGGTATAGGCGCGCAGATCGCGGATCGCCTTGCCCAGCGGGTCCCGTACGTCCGGCGACTTGCACTCGATGACGACGAGCGGGATGCCGTTGACGAAGAGCACGAGGTCCAGGACGGCCGGCTTGCCGTCCGCGTCGCAGACCCTCAGCTGATCGACGACGAGGTAGTCGTTGCGGGCCAGGACCTCCTCCCGGCTGCCCTCCAGCGCCTCCTGCGACCAGTCGACGAACCGCGTCTTGACGTCCTTGTCGTCCGCCCCGGACTGCAGGATGCCGCTCAGGATCAGATCGGTCGCGTCACGGTTGGCCTGCGGCAGCGACTGTGCCGACACGTGGCGCGCGGCGGCTCGCAGGGCGAGGACGGCGGGGTTGGTGTGCGCGTCGTTGGTCATCCACGGGGAGCACCGGCGCACGGCTGCTCTCAGCCGCCGCTCCAGCAGTACGTCCCCGAAGTCGTTGCGCTCACCCGCGGCTGCCAGCCGGGCGCCCTCGATGTGCTGCCACCCCATCGCCTTGAGGTGCGCCAGCAACGGCCACTCCGCCTCGCCCTGCTCGGTCGTTCCCCCGACCACTTCGGCAGCCATCCCCGTGCCTCCCCCGCGTACCGACCCGACGTACTGGTGAAACCGTGCGAGGGACCATTGTGCGCCAGGGGTGAATCGGGCACGCGGGCCAGGCCCCGCAGCGGAGATGCGGGGCCCGGCGGGAAGGGAACCTGCTCTTCTGCCGTCAGACCTGGCGGCGGGTGGTGAGGATGCTCTTCCGGCAGTCAGGAAGGTTGGCGGCCGGGCTGATGAGGGCGGCTGTGTCGTCGTCGAGGGCGTAGCAGAGCTGGGCGTGCAGCGTCTCGGCCTCGGCGGGCGTCAGCCGCAGCGCGGCGTCCGCCTCGAAGGCCCCTTCCCGGCGAAACCAGAGGTCGATGGCGAGCGACCCGTCCGCCTCCCGCCGCACGGGCTTGCTGGGTACGCGGCTGACCCGTACCTGTTCCGTGCCGCCCATCAGGCCGCCCTCCTCGTGGTCGCGAGCGCGAGGGTGCCCGCGCTGTACGCCTGGGCGGCCCCGGCGGTGACCACGAACCCGTCGAGCGCGAGCCGTAGGGCGGTGCGGCGGGCGCGGCGTTCGGGGTCGAGGGGGTGGTGGGGGCGGGAGCGGGGGGCGAGGCGCAGGGGGCGGTGGAAGGGCGGGGGTTGGGATGCGGTGAGGGGTACGGGTGCGGGCAGCGGTACAGGTCCGGGGAAGCGGAAGGCGCGCAGGATGCGCGCCAGGACGGGCAGAACCACGTGCACGAGTGTTCGTGCGAGGTGGGTGCGGATACGGTGGAACATGCTGACGCTCCTTCGAGGCGTTGGCCATGCCCCGGGGTGCTGATGACACCGCCGGGGCACTCCAGGTCTAGCGGTAACCAGCTGACTACCGCCCGCAACCAAGGTTAGCGACAAAAGTGCTGATGCATCAATGTTGATGCGAAGTGGATCGCATTGGAAAATGCGTCCGAAAGCGCTCGGCGACCGTTGACGCGACGTTCCCGCTACACGAGGTCGTCGAACTCGCCGGCCTTGGCCCCGGCTAGGAACGCCGCCAGCTTGGACGGGGTCGTCCTGACGATCACGCCAGGATCGTCACTCTCCCTGACGAGAACGTCGCCATCGACCACAGCAAGTTCCAGACAGTTACCCGACTGCTCGGAGTGGGAGGACTTGCGCCACTGAATTTCCACGATCCTCAGGCTTTCATAGCTCGTGCAGCACCCTGCGGATGAAGTCGCGCGACTGCTTCGGTTCAAGTGAGCGCGTCTCCATGCGATCCAGCACGGCACGGTAGTTGGTCAGATGGGTCTCGGCATCGAGGAACGTGACGCTGTTCGGGACGTCGATCTGCACGGTGTCCAGCTGGCGCACCGGACCGCTCGCGTACATGGTCGAGCTGCCGGCACTGGGGAACCCGCCAGCAGCGAACGGGATGACACGCAACGTCACCGCGTCCCGCTCCGAGTACTTCAACAGCTCCTCCAACTGCCCCCGCACAACGGCCCGGTCACCGAAGAGCATCCGCAGCGCGGCTTCGTGGAGCAGGAACGAACAGTCAGGCGGATTCTCCCTGTCGAGCAGCGCCCGACGCCGCATCCTGAAGTCCACCTGGAGGTCCATCGCCTCCGAGCTCAGCGGAGGCACGGCCTCACCGAAGACGGCACGGGCGTAGTCCTCGTGCTGCAACAGGCCGGGCAGGTGCGTGATCTGTACGTGCCGCAGCGAGACGGCATGGTGCTCCAACTCCACCAAGTCCAGCATGAACGAGGCGATCGAGTCCCGGAACTCGTCCCACCAGTTCGACCCGGCCCGCTCACGGGCCATGTCGGCGAGCGCGTCCACGTAAGCCTGGTCGGGGGAGGAGTAGTTCGACGCCCACACGCGCACACGGTCGGCACTGACACCGAACCGCGCGGACTCGGTGTTACTGATCGCCGTCTTGTCCACGCGATGCAGCGCGGCGGCATCGGTGAGGGACAGCCCGACGTGCTCCCGCATCCGCCGGAGCTCCGCGCCGAGGCGGCGCTTTCGGGCGGTGGGTGGCTTTCTGACCGGCACGAGTCCTCTTCCCGCTACAGCGCACCCGACTCTGCGGCCTTCGTCAGGCGGTCGAGCTTACCCATTCCGCCATTGAGCAACGCATCGGAGATTCCCTGCTTCATCACTCGAATCTTGGCCAGACTTTCACGCTCTACGGAGATTTGGCGATCGCAGACTTCCAGGCTCGCAACAATTTCCGCCTGCTTCTGCAAGTCAGTCGGAAAATCGATGAGTAGGTCCCGGAGTCTCCCGGGATTAACATTCACCTGCTGAACTGCGACTGTTGCGATCGAGCGCACACGTTGACGGATCGCGGGGTGCTGGAGCCATTCGACAAGGTAGCCAGGGTTGAGCCTTGCGAAATCTGGGTTCAAGCGCACCAGATAGGAGGCAAACGTCGCCTTTTCGATCTCCCCACCCCAGAGCGCAGACTTTCCGACGTGCTCAATGCTGTTCGTTCTGTTGAAGAGCACATCCCCCACCCGCAGAAGGGGCTTGGTTTGCACATCCTGCGGGCAGTACCGGAGATCTCCGAGCTCAGGGCGCCCGTCCAAGAGGTTGTTCATCCGGAGTGTAGCGACGCCTCGGCTGTCATCGTCCAGCGCAACGGAAATCCCATAGTCCACTGAAGGCACAACCTCACGAAGGGCTACCCGCTCCCAATCAGATGGTACCTCACTGGACATTATCGACTCCATTCCGTGCAGCGCGATTCCACCCCGCACTGTTCGAAGCTTGGAGATTATTGCCTGAACTGCCCGCTCCGATTCGCTGACCGCATCCAGAATCTCAACGATGCGACGCTGCACTTTCAGCGTCGGCCACTTCAGAAGAAAATTCCTAATCGCCCGCTGCGAGATATTCTGCATGCTTCGACTGCTACCTGAAGAAGCCAATCCGATCTGACGTCTCAGGGAAGGACTAGACAGGCAAATGTTCACGAAATGGGCGTCTGCTGCATCCGGATCAAGTACCAGACGCAGCGTCTTGTCCGAGAGCATCAAACGCTCAGGTGTCTCGATCGCAATACAAGACGCACCAACGAGTTCCGGAGTGTTCGCGCGAGAGAAAAGCAGATCGCCAGGTTGAACTTCGTAGCGAGAGTCGATAAGCCCTGAGACCAACCCAACAGCCTTGTTCTCTCTCGGCCGAAAACCATCCTTGTGGACGGCACTGACCTTCAGAACCCCCCAATCGCCAGCTCCAGCAGGCGCATCAGGCAAGTCAGGGCTATGCCCAGCATCAATGCGAACAAGTCGACTACTTAGGGGCGCGGTCTCCCATTCGAGGTCAACTGACATAACCCAACTCCTCCAGAAACCCGTCCAGCCGCTCCGCCGCAGCCTCGCGCCGCGCCTCAATATCCCGCAGCGACACCAGGTACTTCCGCTCCCAGCCCAAGTACACATCGACCAACTCCCGTCGCCGACGCACCACATGACCCTCCAACTTCGAAGCCAGGTCATCCCGGAGGATGCCGAGAACGATCTCGCCGGCCGCCGACTCCGTCAGAGCGTCCCGCACCTTGTGCAGCACAGGCGTGGACCTCTCCTCATCGGCTTCAGGGGCGACCATGACCGCAAGCGCGGTCTGCCCAGCGGCCGAAGCAGGCTCCACAACCTTCGCCCGCTGCCTCCGCAGCGCACCCCCCATCCCATCCAACGGATAGAACGCCTCCTCCAGCGCCTTCACCGCCTTGCCCGCCGCCGTCCGCTCCTTCTTGAGCTTCTTCAGCTCGGGCTCGCTCAGCAGCGCCTCCGCCACCGCCGGATCAAGGCCCCCCGGCTCCTCGCCGTCCTCCCCCGCAACGCCCGCCGCAGCAGCAGCCCGCGCGGCCTCCGCCTCCTCGGCCGCCTTCACCTTCACGTCCAGCTTCGCCTTGACCTTGTCCGCCTCGGCCAGCTCGCGCAGGAAGTCCGGGGCGATCCGGGCCACCACCTTGTGGCCGTACGCCTGGCGGCGCTCCGCGCCCGAGCGTTTGCGTGCGCCGCCCGTCCACGGGTTCGGCTCCGGTTCGAGCAGCGTCTCGACCGTGTCGACCCAGCCCTCGACGACACCCTTGAAGCCATTGCTGGCCAAGGCCTTGAGCTCGTTCCTGGCGTCCTGCCACCACCCGGCGACCGCCCCCGAGAGGGCATAGCGGTCCAGCAGGTCAACGTTCAGCAGCCGCTGACGGAACGAGGCGATCAGGTCGGCACGCAGCCGGGCGAGCTGCGACCGCTTCTCGAACTCCGTGCGGTCGTCGCCCTCATGCGGGGCCAGGGACGCGATCTGTCCGGTCTCCACCGCCCACCACTTGTCGAACGCGTCCCACAACTCCCGCTCCCGGCCCTCGGCCAGCGCGGTCAGCCGGTCGGCGTCCGGCCGTTCGTCCTCCGGCAGGAAGTCGACGTACGCGGAGTCGTTCTCCCGCTCCGCGAACAGATCGGTCACCCCGACCCCGTACGCCTCCAGCACCTTCGCCTTGTCCTCGGCCTCGATCTCCGATGTCGGCACCCCGCCCGTCAGATGCGCGCGGACGTCCTGCGGCTCGGGCGGCGGGGTGTTGTCGACGTAGCGGCGGATGTTGAGGTTGTACGCGTTCTCCGCCAGCTCCTCCCGCTTCACCCAGCGGGCGAACCGGGGTACCCCCGAGCCGTCCCCCACCGCGTCGTGGAACGTGGAGACGATCTTCTCCACATGCTCAGGCAGCAGCACGTTCTGCGCGCGCTCGGAGTGGTACTCGCGGTCGGCGTTGATGAAGAGCACCTTGCCCTGCCGGTCCACGTGCTTCCGGCCCTTGGCGCGCAGCACCAGCACGCAGGCGGGGATGCCGGTGCCGTAGAAGATGTTGGACGGCAGGCCGATCACGGCCTCCAGCAGGTCGGCCTCGATGAGCTTGGCCCGGATGTCGCCCTCAGCGCCGCTGCGGAACAGCACGCCGTGCGGCATCACGGTGAAGACGGAGCCACCGCGCCCCTCCACCATGTACAGCATGTGCTGCAGGAACATCAGGTCGGCCTTGCCCTTTTCCGAGGTGTGGCCGTACTTCATGCGGTCTTCGAGACCGGGCGGCAGGTCGGCCACCTTGTAGTCCATGGAGAAGGGCGGGTTGCTGAGCACCACGTCGTACGACTTGTCGAGGTGCATCGGGTTGGTGAGCGTGTCCCCGATCCGCAGGTCGAAGTCGCTGGCGCCGTGGAACAGCATGTTCATCGTGGCCATGACCCAGGAGCCGTTGTTGGCGTCCTGCCCGGCCAGGGCCAGGTCCTCGGTGTCGCCGCCGTGCTCCTCGATGTACTCCTTGGTGTGGATGAGCATTCCACCGGAGCCGACGCACGGGTCGTACACATGCTGGTTGGCCTGCGGGCGCGCCAGCTCGACCATCATGCGGACCACCGCACGCGGGGTGTAGAACTCACCGCCCTTGGAACCGGCCGAGTCCGCGAAGTCCTTCAGCAGGTACTCGTACGCCGCGCCGATGACGTCCGGGAACTCAAGGTCCTCGCCCCTCAGCCGCAGGCTCCCGAAGTGACCGATGAGTGCGGAGAGCCGTTTGTCCGCGAGCTTGGCCGCCGAGGTTCCGGTGCCTCCGCCGCCACCGATCCGGTTGAAGTTGACCTGTCCGAAGAGACCGCGGAGCCCTTCGTTGCCCTTCTGGCCCTCCAGGGCGTCCAGCGCGGGCTGGAGGTAGCTCGTGGCCACGTCGTCCACCGCTCCGGCCAGCCGGGACCAGCGGGCCTCCTCGGGGACGTACATGATCCGGTCGGCCGTGTAGCGGCGGTGGTCCTCCGCGTCCTCCCTGGCCTCCTCCTCACTCGCGCCCCCGGCCTTCTCCTCGGCGACGATCCGGTCGTAGGCGGCCTCGAACTCGTCGTTCACCCGCTTCAGGAACAGCAGGACCAAGAGGAAGTCGCGGTACTCGGCAGCGTCCATGGTGCCGCGCAGGATGTCTGCGGCAGCGAAGAGATGACGCTCCAGTTGATCGAGCGTGAGCTTGGCCACGGACGGACTCCAAGGTGGTGTGATGCCGGCGCTGTACAGACGAAAAAAGGGGGACGCCGGGCGGCGAGCCGCCCGGCAGAGGCTTTCGCGGGCCTGCTCCCAGCAGCCTAGTAGCCGCTGAGGAGCAGACCTTCCTCAACGAAACTCCAGACGTCGGTGAACGGATCCCACTTCTCAGGATTGGCCGTTTCGACGCGAGCGTTGATCGCCTTTGCGTATTTCCTGGCGTCCTTGTACCGCCGCTGCTCCTTGTCCGTGCTCAGCACCTGGTCCTCGCGCATGTGCTTGGACTGTTGCTCGGAGACGGTACGAATGTTGCGGCCGTACGTCGCCGCGAAGCCGGGACGGGAGCGGAGCCTGCTGTTCGCGTCGCCGCAGACACCGCCGAAGCTGCTGGTGTAGTTCGTGTAGTGCAGGAGGCGCCAGAGCTCGAAACAGGGGTGCGAGTAGGCGATCTTGATGCCGTGCTTGTCCGCGAGTTGCCTGGCCTCAAGGATGTTCAGGTGGTCGTCGCGGTCGAAGAGGACCCACACCTGCGGGTAGTTCCAGTCGTCGGCCGTCAGCCCGGCGTCCTTGGCCTCGCGCTGGACCTTGCGCAGCGTGATGACGGCATCTTTGACCATCGCGTACGGCTTGCGGTGTTTGCCGACGGCGTTCTCGTTCTCGAAGTGGTGATCCACACTGCGGCCCGGAGCCACCGGCGTGCCGTGCTTCAAGATGATGTCGATGTACTCGGGCTCGGTGACCTCGCCCTCGGTGAAGATGTACACCTGGCGAGCGCGGTTCGTACGCCCCTTCCCGCCGCCCCTCTTGCGGGAAACGCTGTCCCCTCCCCTTGGCCTCGCCATCAGCCTTCTTCCGCCTCCATCCGCGCCAAGTCGTCCGTCCGCACCAGCCGTCGCCCGATCTGCCCCTCGGAGACCTTCGGCACCGCGCCGAAGGACCCGGCGAGATACGACGCCATGAGGTCCTCCTCGTCCGTCGGCTCCCAGTCGGCGACCGACGACAGCTCCGTGGCCCCGTTCCCGTCCTTCTCCGTGAGCCACAGCTGCCCCGGCTCCAGGAGCCGGCCGCCACCGGGCGTCCGCAGCAGGGAGGGGTCGTGGCCGGTGAAGATCAGCTGGGCGCCCTTGGGGTTCACCCACGGTGCCTGGAAGAGGCGTACGACCTCTGCTGCGAAGCGCGAGTGCAGGCTCGCGTCCAGCTCGTCGATGAGCAGGACCGCGCCGGTGTCGAGAGCAAGCAGGAGCGGGCCGATCAGGGCGAACCAGGAGCGGGTGCCCCAGGACTCGGAGGCCCAGTCCAGTACGGTGCGTTCTCCGCCGCCGGTATGGACCAGCTGGATGACCGGGCGGCCGGACGGCGACCGCTCGACCTCCACGCCCGCGATACCCAGATCGGCCACCTGTAGTAGTTCCTCGGCCCGGCGCCTGAAGTCTTCGCTCTTCAGCAGCATCCCGGCCGTGTAGGCCTCGCGCTGGGTGCGCTCCGTCTCGGGCGTGACGTCCCAGAGGTTGTTCTTGAACCAGTCGAAGACCGGGGTCAGCTGCTCGTGGCCGTCGTTGGCCGCCCGTGTCAGGAGGAGGGCGTCCGGCCGCGTCGTACGGGCCAGCCGGGCCCGGTCGTGAAGCCTCTCGCCGGGGAAGTCGAAGTCCTTGTCACGGTCTGCGTCCCGCTCGAACCAGACCTGGCGACGGCCCTTGGGGTAGGCGTAGAGCCATTCCGCTTCGACCCGGCGCGCGCCCAGCTCGAATCCGTACGTCCAGCGGACACCGTCATCCAGGACGAAGTCCGCCTCGTACAGGGATGTTTGTGCCGCTGCCTTGGGATCGAGGGCGAACTCGTCGCGGGGGATTCCGTCGTAGGAGGTCCAGTCGGCGTAGGAGCGCATGACGGCGTGCTTCATGCTCTTCAGCGCGGCGATCACGTTGGACTTGCCGGAGGCGTTGGCCCCGAAGATTCCGAGCACGGTGTGAACAGGAAGGCGCTGCCCGTCGGAGAGCACCGTCTCGCGAGCCGCGGCCAGCTCCCTCTCGGTCCCCTCGGACGCGACGAACGACAGTTCCTGCTCGTCGCGCAGCGACCGGACGTTCGCCACCCGGAATCTCAGCAGCATCCTGGCTCCTTCATGGCGGACACATTAGTCACACCATCCCGCCCGCGTGTGCGGGTGTGCGGCGGCAGCCGGCAGGGTGCCTGCCGGCTGCCGCCGCGGTGCTCCCTACAGGAACGAGTTGATCTCGATGGTCTCGGTCCGGCCGGGGCCGACGCCGATCGCGGAGATCGGGGCGCCGGACATCTCCTCCAGCGCCTTCACGTACGCCTGCGCGTTCTTCGGCAGGTCGGCGAAGGTCTTCGCCTTCGTGATGTCCTCGGACCAGCCCGGGAGCATCTCGTAGACCGGCTTCGCGTGGTGGAAGTCGGTCTGGCTGTACGGGAGCTCCTCGACGCGCTTGCCGTCGATCTCGTACGCCACGCACACCGGGATCTGCTCCCAGCCGGTCAGCACGTCCAGCTTGGTGAGGAAGAAGTCGGTGAGACCGTTGACCCGGGTCGCGTACCGCGCGATGACCGCGTCGAACCAGCCGCAGCGGCGGTCGCGACCGGTGGTGACACCGCGCTCGCCGCCGATCCGGCGCAGCGCCTCGCCGTCCTCGTCCAGCAGCTCCGTCGGGAACGGGCCGGCGCCGACGCGGGTGGTGTAGGCCTTGAGGATGCCGATGACCCGGCTGATCTTGGTCGGCCCCACACCGGAACCGGTGCAGGCGCCGCCTGCGGTCGGGTTCGAGGAGGTGACGAAGGGGTACGTGCCGTGGTCGACGTCGAGCAGCGTGCCCTGACCGCCCTCGAAGAGGACGACCTTGCCCGCGTCGATGGCGTCGTTCAGGATCAGCGTCGTGTCGGCGACGTAGGGCTTGATCTGCTCCGCGTACTGGAGCATGTCCTCGACGACCTTGCCGGCCTCGATGGCGCGCCGGTTGAAGACCTTGGCCAGGAGCTGGTTCTTCTGCTCCAGGGCCGCCTCGACCTTCTGCTCCAGGATCGACTCGTCGTAGAGGTCCTGGACGCGGATGCCGACGCGGTTGATCTTGTCGGCATACGTCGGGCCGATACCGCGCCCGGTCGTGCCGATCTTGCGCTTCCCGAGGAACCGTTCCGTCACCTTGTCGACGGTGACGTTGTACGGGGTGATCAAATGGGCGTTGCCGCTGATCAGCAGCTTCGACGTGTCCACGCCGCGGTCGTTCAGCCCACTCAGCTCGGAGAGCAGGACCGCCGGGTCGACGACGACACCGTTACCGATGACCGGGGTACATCCCGGTGACAGGATTCCGGAGGGGAGGAGATGCAGTGCGTACTTCTGGTCGCCGACGACGACCGTGTGACCGGCGTTGTTGCCGCCTTGGTAGCGCACCACGTAGTCCACGGATCCACCGAGGAGGTCGGTGGCCTTTCCCTTGCCCTCGTCACCCCACTGAGCACCGAGCAGCACAAGTGCGGGCACAGGCGTACACCCCTTCCGGGCGGGGCATGTCCAAGGTCAGGGGGCGTACCAAAACGCCGTACATGCCGTACGACGTTGTACGGCACAGCCTGAACCGTCGAACCGGGTGCCCCGGAATAGACGAAGCCCCTGGCGCAATAGCGCAAGGGGCTCTTGCACCAAGATGCTACCCGAGGAAGGACCGAGGTGTCGGCTGCCCAGCCCCCCGGTAACGGTGCGCCCCATCTGCTGGTGGTGATCGATCCGGTCGCCCGCCGCACGGACGGCGAGTCCGTCCGCATCGCCAAGGACGTGCTGAGCGCCGGCTCGCACGCCAAGATCTGCCTCCCGGACAGCCCCGGGGAATTCGTCCGGGCCCTGTCCCGGCGGGGCGGCCGGCGGCCGGTGGTCATAGGCGACGACCGGGCGCTGCGGCGCGCGGTGTCCCTGCTGCACCGGGAGCGGGAACCGGCCATGAACGCGCTCTCACTGGTACCGGTCGGCGTGTCGGCCACCCTGGAACTCGCGCATTCGCTCGGCGTGCCGACGGGCACGGTGGCGGCGGCGCGCACAGCCCTGGACGGGGCGGAGCGCCGTCTGGACCTGCTCGTCGACGACAGCGACGGCGTGGTCCTGGGGGCGCTGCGCATCCCCGCCCTGAACGGCGCCCCGGGCGCCGCCACCGGCCGCTCGGGCGTCACAGCGGTCTGGGACAGCTGCCGCTCCCTGGTCCGCACCCTGGTGCGTCCCGCGCCCCCGGAGCCGTCCGCCGCCGCCTCGACGCACCGGCTGCGCGTGGAGGCCGACGGTGTCGTGCTGAACGATCTGGACCGCCCGGTCGCCTCGGTGACGGTGACCTCCGGGCGCGGTGCCGACGGCGTGGCCGAGGTGACGATCGACGCGCCGGACGGCGCCCCGGTCACCACCAGGGCCAAGGCCGTCACGGTCTCGGGGGCGGATTTCCGCTACCGGGCGGACATACAGGTCGGCGGGCCGGTGCGGACGCGGACCTGGACGGTGCGGGCGGGGGCCTGGGGGCTGATACTTCCGGCGCGGTAGCCGCCCCGGCCGTGCGGCGCCGGGGCCTCACGCGCCGGTCCGGCGCAGTCCGGGCCCCGGCGCCCCCGTGCCCGTGGCCTCACAGCTCGACCCGCAGCTCCTTCACGCCCCGGATGACGTAGCCCGGGTTCCACTCCGGTTCCGCGACCAGCCGCAGGCCGGGGGCCTTGCGCAGCAGTTCGCCGAAGGACGCGGCCAGCTCGACGCGGGCCAGCGGGGCGCCGAGGCAGAAGTGGATGCCGGCGCCGAAGGTGACGTGCGGGTTCTCCCGGCGGGCGAGGTCCAGCGTGTCCGGGTCCGTGAAGCGGGCCGGGTCGCGGTTGGCCGAGCCGAAGAGCAGGGCCACCTCGGAGCCGCGCGGAATGACCGTGCCGCCGACCTCGATGTCGTCCAGCACCCAGCGCTCGAACATCTGGAGCGGCGTGTCGTACCGCATCAGCTCTTCGAGTGCCGTCGGCAGGAGACCGTGGTCGGCGCGCAGGGCGGCCAGCTGCTCGGGGTGGCGCAGCAGGGTCCACCAGCCGTTGGCCGTGGTGTTGACGGTGGCCTCGTGCCCGGCGTTCAGCAGCAGGACGCAGGTGGAGACCATCTCCTGCTCGGTCAGCCGCTCGCCCTCGTCATGGGCGGCGACGAGCGCGGAGATCAGGTCCGGGCCCGGGTCGGTACGCCGCTCGGCGATCAGCCCGCGCAGGTACGCGGAGAACTCCAGGGAGGCGCGGACGGCGGCGCGGGCGGTCTCCTCGGAGGGGTTGAGCTCGAACATTCCGCAGATCGCGGCCGACCAGGGCCGCAGCGGCGCCCGGTCGGACTCCGGGATGCCCAGCATCTCGGCGATCACGGCGACCGGCAGCGGCTCGGCGACGGCCGAGAGCAGATCGCCCCCGCCCTGCTCGACGAAGTCGTCGACGAGCCCGGCGGCCAGCCGCCGCACCGTCGGGACGAGCTGTTCGACGGTGCGCGGGGTGAAGGCCTTGGAGACCAGGCGCCGGATGCGGGTGTGGTCCGGCGGTTCGAGGTCCAGCAGCCCCTGCCCGTTGAGCGTCTCGAACGGCTCGTGCTCGGGGGGCGGGGGCGTCCGGCCGAACTCCTCGTGGGTGAACCGGTGCAGATACGTCCGCCCCAGCCGCCGGTCCCGCAGCAGTGCCGAGACATCGGCGTGGTGCGGGACGAGCCACTGGTCGGTGGCGGCGAAGTAGTGTGCGCGGCCGGTGGCCCGCAGCTCGGCGTAGGCGGGGTACGGATCGGCGACGAACGCCGCCGACCAGGGGTCGAACGGGCCGGGGGACGCGCTGGGCTGTTCCATGGACCGACGCTAACCGGCCACCGGCACCCGGGCCAGCCCTTGCCGCGCCGCGCCCGGAGCGCCGGGTCAGGGGCACCGGGTCAGGACGGGGTGACGAGGCGGGCCTCGTAGGCGAAGACGGCGGCCTGGGTGCGGTCGCGCAGGCCCAGCTTGACCAGGATGCGGCTCACATGGGTCTTGATCGTGGACTCGGCGACCACCAGGTGCCCGGCGATCTCGGCGTTCGACAGGCCCTGGGCGATGAGGACGAGCACCTCCGTCTCGCGTTCCGTGAGGTCGCCGATCCGGGCCAGGGCCGGGGGCCTGGGCGCGGCGGCCAGCTTGGAGAACTCGGTGATCAGGCGCCGGGTGACCGTCGGGGCGAGCAGCGCCTCGCCGGAGGCGACCACGCGTACGCCGTCGGCGAGCCGGCGGGCCGAGGCGTCCTTGAGGAGGAAGCCGGAGGCACCGGCGCGCAGGGCCTGGTAGACGTACTCGTCGAGGTCGAAGGTGGTCAGCACCAGCACCTTGGCGTCCGCGTCGGCGGCGACGATCTCACGGGTGGCCTCGATGCCGTTGAGCTCCGGCATGCGGATGTCCATCAGCACCACGTCCGGTCTGAGCGCGGCGACCTGGGTGACGGCCTCGCGCCCGTTGACCGCCTCGCCGACGACCTCGATGCCCGGCATGGCGTTGAGCAGGACCGAGAAGCCCTCGCGGACCATCATCTGGTCGTCCACGATCAGGACCCGGATCGGGGCGGCGGGCGAGGTCGTCATGGCTTCTCCAGGGGGTCGTCGGACGCGGCCGGCTGGGCGGGGATGAAGGCCGTGACCTCGTAACCGCCCTCCGCCGTGGCCTCGGCGGTCATCTCGCCGTTGAGCATCGCGACCCGCTCCCGCATCCCGGTGATCCCGTGCCCGGCCCCCGGCGACGGCTTCACCGGACCGGTCGGCGGGCCGTTGACCACGCGCAGCCCGAGCCCGCCCAGAACGTAGCCGATCTCCACCCTGGCGATGGCGCCCGGCGCGTGCCGCAGGCTGTTGCTGAGCGCTTCCTGAATGATCCGGTACGCCGACAGCTCGACGCCCTGGGGCAGCTCGCGGACCGCTCCGGTCACCGCCTTCTCCGTCTCCAGACCCGCTTCCCGCACATTGGCGAGCAGCCGGTCGAGATCGGCCAGGGTGGGCTGCGGGGCGTCCGGCGCCTCGTAGTCGTCGGCCCGTACGACACCGAGCACCCGGCGCAGTTCGGTGAGGGCGGCGACGGCGTTCTCCCGGATCGTGACGAAGGCCTGCTCCAGCTCCGGCGGCGGGTTCTCCACCCGGTACGGGGCGGCCTCGGCCTGGATCGCGACGACCGACATGTGGTGGGCGACCACGTCGTGCAGTTCGCGGGCGATCGTGGTGCGCTCCTCCAGCAGCGTGCGCCGGTCGCGCTCGACGGCGGTCACGGTGCGCTGCACGGTGACCTCGCGCTGCGCCTCCCGCCGGATCTGCACCAGGCTCACCACGAGCAGCGCGAACGCCGAGACCACCGCCATGGCCGCGGTCTCCACCCCGCCGCCCGCACCGATGACGCCCTCCACGAAGAGGCCCAGCACCAGCGTGAGCGCCCACATCCAGGCGGCGGTCCGCGGCCGGGTCCTGGCCGCGACGACGAACAGCACCACCAGGTGGGAGAAGAAGAGACTCGGCCCCCACGGCTGGTCGCCGCCCTCCACGATCACGGTCACCGGTGTCAGCGCCATCGATATCCAGAACGCCCCGACCGGCCTGATCAGGGTCATCGCCACACAGCCGGCGGGAATCAGCCCGGACAGCAGGACGCCGGCGTTACCGGTGGAGGCGAAACCGGCCATGAAGGTGATCAGCGCGGCGAGCAGCACCATGGCGTGCGGGGCCCAGGCGAAACCGGCCCGGATCCGCGTCGGCAACCGCCTGGTCAGCGGCCCGTCGGTCCGCATCGGTGCCATCGGCCGATAGGCGAACGGGTCCTGGAGGAGGTCCTGCCGCAGATCGCCGATCGCCCCTGCGGCGAGCCGGAGTTCCGGGCTTCTGGTCTTGGTCTCGGTCACGCCTCCACGGTAGGCGGGGCGGCGGGCCGGGTCGTCAGCAGTGATGTGGATTCCCGGCCGTCCGTCGCAAGTACTACGCGGGCGCCGCGCGGCCCTACCAGGCGAGCTGGGCGATCTCCTCGGCGACCACGGCGCAGGCGTCGGCGGCCGGGTCGATCAGCGGGAAGTGCCCCACGTCCGGCAGCAGCGTGAGCCCCACCGTCTCGCCCTCCTTCGCCGCCGCGTCCACGAACGCCTCGGAGACCGCCGCCGGGACCGTGAGGTCCGTGGTGCCCTGCACCACGACCGTCGCGATGCCGGTGGGCAGCAGCCGGGCCGGGTCGGCGTACGCGCTCCGCCCGGCGAAGTCCTCCGCGGCGCCCAGGAGCTGCCCGATCGCCCCCGAGCACACGTCGAGCCCGACCGCGGAGGCGAAGTCCGCGATCGGCGCGAGCGCCACCACACCGCGCAGCGCGGGCGGTCTCGGCAGCCGCCACGGCGAGCCCTCGGGCAGGACGTGCCGGGCCGCGGCCCACAGGGCCAGCTGCCCGCCCGCCGAGTGCCCGGTGACGACGATCCGGCGGCCGTCCGCCGCGGGCAGCTCCCGCGCCAGCAGCTCCGGCAGGGCGTCCAGCGCGGCGGCCACGTCGTCGAAGGTCTCCGGCCAGCGGCCCGCGACCGGGCCCGAGCCGCGCTGCTGCGGAAGCTCGCTGCCGCGCCGGTACTCGACGTTGGCGACGGCGAACCCGCGCCGGGCCAGGAAGTCCGCGAACGGCGACATATGGGCCCGGTCGTACGGGGCCCGCCACGCGCCGCCGTGCAGGACGACCACGACGGGCGCGCCGGTACGCCCCTCGCGCGGGGCGTAGAAGTCGATGACCTGGTCGGGGTGGCTGCCGTAGGAGGCGGACGCGTCGGGGGCGACGGCCGGATGCGAGAAGGCCGACTCGGTCTCGGCGGCGTCCTGCTCGCGCGCGGCGGAATCCGTCATGCTGTTCCCACCCCCCCTGTCCCCCGGCCTCTGGCCTGACCTGCGGGGACGGTACCAGTACGGGAGCGGGGCGCGCCCACCGGGAATCGCTGCGGGGCACCGGCGCGCGGGAGGCGGGGCCGACGCCCTCCACAACCCGTACCGAACCGGGGCGCGGCGCCGTCCGGCGACCGGGGCGAGCCGGTCACCGGACGGATGCGGCAGCCTACGCCGCCGGGGCGCCCAGAACCTCCGCAAGCACCCGTGCCGCGCGTTCCGCGTCGGCGAACCCCACGTACAGCGGTGTGAAACCGAACCGCAGTACATCGGGCCGGCGCAGGTCCCCGACGACGCCGCGTGCGATCAGCTCGGCCATCACCGGCTCGGCGTCCTCGCAGCGCAGCGCGACCTGGCTGCCGCGCTCCCGGTGGGCGGCCGGGGTGACCGAGGTGACCCGGCCCTCGGGGGCGTACGCCTGGACGCACTCCAGGAAGAAGTCCGTCAGCGCCAGGGACTTGGCCCGTACCGCGTCGATCCCGACCCCGTCCCAGACGTCGAGGGAGGCTTCGAGCGCCAGCATGGACAGGATGTCGGGGGTGCCGACCCGGCCCCGGACCGCGCCGTCGGCCGGGCTGTAGCCGGGCGTCATCGCGAACGGGTCCGCGTGCGACGTCCACCCCGGCAGGGGCGAGTCGAAGGCCGCCTGGTGCCGCTCGGCGACGTACAGGTAGGCGGGCGAACCGGGGCCGCCGTTGAGG
This sequence comes from Streptomyces sp. Mut1, assembly GCF_030719295.1. Taxonomy (NCBI): domain Bacteria; kingdom Bacillati; phylum Actinomycetota; class Actinomycetes; order Kitasatosporales; family Streptomycetaceae; genus Streptomyces; species Streptomyces castrisilvae. Next base: position 3,568,362 of record NZ_CP120997.1, read on the forward strand.
TACTTGTACGTGCAGCCCACCGCCAGGTCGACGCCGTGCTCGTCCAGACCGACCGGGAGCGCCCCCGCGCTGTGGCACAGGTCCCAGACGGCCACCGCGCCGGCGGCCCGCACGGCGGCGGTGAGGCCCGGCAGGTCGTGCAGCCGGCCCGAGCGGTAGTCGACGTGGTTGAGCAGGACGGCCGCGGTACGCGGACCGAGCGCGTCCGGCACGTCGGCGGGGGCGACCGGGACGATCCGGTGCCCGGTCATCCGGGCCGCCGATGACGCGATGTAGCCGTCGGTGGGGAAGGTGTGCGCGTCGACCAGGATCTCGTCGCGGCCCTCCGGTGCCAGCCGGGTCGCCGCGACGAGGGCCTTGAAGACGTTCACGCTGGTCGAGTCGCCGACCACGATCTGGCCGGCTGCGGCCCCCACGATCGGGGCGATGCGGTCGCCGATCCGCTCGGGCGCCGTCCACCAGCCGCTCTCGCCCCAGGACCGGATGCGCAGCTCGCCCCACTCGCGGGTGAGGACCTCCTGCACCCGGGCGGGCACGTGGCGCGGCAGCGCGCCGAGCGAGTTGCCGTCCAGGTAGACGGTGTCGTCGAGGGTGAACAGTTCGCGCAGCGGGGCCAGGGCGTCCGCGGTGTCGAGCGCCTGGGCGCGCTCCTGGAGGTCAGACATGGCTGCGGGCCGTCCAGAGCTCGGGGAACACGTTCTTCGTGGCGCGCTTCTCCAGCCAGGCCACGCCTGCCGAGCCGCCGGTGCCGGTCTTGGAGCCCATGGCCCGCCGGGTCGCCAGGAGGTGGTCGTTGCGCCATCGCCAGACCAGCTCGCCCACATCGGTGAGCACCTCGCCGAGGCGGACCAGCTCGTCGTTCTGGTCCGGGTTGGCGTAGATCGCCGTCCAGACGGCCTCGACCTCGGGCGACGGCTCGTACTTCCGGGTCAGGTCCCGGCCGAGCACGGACCCGGGGATCGCGTGCCCGCGCCGGGCGAGCAGGGCGAGCGCCTCGTCGTACAGACCGGGCTCCGCGAGGGCCTTCTCCAGCTCCGCGTGGACGCGGGGCGCGCCCCGGTGCGGCACCAGCATGGACGCGGACTTGTCACCGAGCAGGAATTCCATCCGCCGGTACATGGCCGACTGGAAGCCGGAGCCCTCGCCGAGCGAGGACCGGTAGGAGTTGAACTGGGCGGGGGTGAGCTGGGCGAGCGGCGTCCAGGAGGCGTTCAGCGCCTCCAGCTCGCGCAGGGACCGCTTCAGCGCGTCCTGCGCGACGTCGAGCCGGTCCCCGCGCATCGCGTGCGCCGCGGTCTCCCACTCGTGGACGATGACGGTGAACCACAGCTCCATGACCTGGGTGGTGACCAGGAAGACCATCTCGCCGGGATCGTCCGAGCGCAGGTGCTGGAGGTGGGTCAGGACATCCGCCTGGACGTAGTCCTCGTACGGAGTCGTTCCCGCGAAGTCGAGGTGCGGGGTCTGCGCACCGGTGGCTTCGGGGTCGGGGTGAATCGTCGACATCGCTGTCTCCTCGACACGAGCTTCCGGGTAGCGGTCCGCCCCTTCCGTGAGGTGATGGAGCTCCGGTCCCCTGTTCGCATCCTAAACGCCGCCCCCGGGGACGCGCAGGCCCCGCGTGCGCGGGTGCGCGTTCGCGGGGCCTGCGGTACGGGGGCGGGTCAGCCGAGGGTCTCGGCGGCGGTCGGGGAGGAGTCGCGCAGGAACGTCGAGCAGCGCTCGTACTCCTCCTGCTCGCCGATCGCCTGCGCGGCCCGCGCGAGGGCGTGCAGGGCCCGCAGGAAGCCGCGGTTCGGCTCGTGCTCGAACGGTACGGGGCCGTGGCCCTTCCAGCCGGCCCGGCGCAGCGCGTCGAGACCGCGGTGGTAGCCGGTGCGGGCGTAGGCGTACGACTCGACGACCCGGCCGCCCTCGAACGCCTCGTCGGCGAGCTGCGCCCAGGCCAGCGAGGAGGTCGGGTACTTCGCGGCGACGTCGGCGGGCGCGGTGTCGGCGGCGAGCAGCTCGCGCGGCTCCGGGTCGTCGGGCAGGTGGGTCGGGGGAGGGCCCCCGAGCAGGTTCTCGTGGATCGACATGCTCCAAGTGTGCCTGGCCCGGCGGCCCCATCAAGCCCGCCTTCAAGCCCTTCCGGGGGCCGGCCGTTCAAGCCCCTCCGGCGATTGAGGAGCGGGGGCCCGGGGGCGGAGCCCCCGAAACGGCCCCACCCCGCCGCTACGCGGCGCCCCGCACCGCCTCCACGCCCCGGATCAACGCGGCGACCCCCGCCTCCACCTTGCTCCGCGCGCACCCCACATTCAGCCGCACGAAGCCGTCCGCCCCATACGTGCTCCCCGGCATCACCGCGACTCGCTCCCGCTCGATCAGCACCCGCTGGAGCGCCTCGTCGTCCGTGACGCCCGCGCGCCGCAGGTCGATCCAGGCCAGGTACCCGGCCTGCGGCGGCTCCCATTCCAGGGCCGGGAACGCGCCGTTCAGCCGCTCGGCGACGAGGGCCAGGTTCTCCGCGACGTACGCGCGTACCGCGTCCAGCCACGGCCCGCCCTCCCGGTACGCGGCGATGTGCGCGGTCAGCGAGAGCACCGCCGGGGACGCCAGGCCCTCGGCCGTCTCCATCCGGCGCAGGAACTCCGTCCGGTCCCCGGTCCGTCCGATGAGGCCGTACGAACCGGTCAGCGCCGGGAAGTTGAACGACTTCGAGGCGGACGTGACGACCGCCCAGCGCGCGTCACCGCCCACCCGGGTCCACGGCACGTGCGGCCGCCCGTCGTGCACGAAGTCCGCGTGGATCTCGTCGCTGATCACGGCCACCCCGTGCCGTGCGGCGAGCGCGGCCATCTCCGCGAGTTCCGCCTCCGTCCACACCCGCCCGGACGGGTTGTGCGGCGAGCACACCACGAGGACCGTGCTGTCCGGCCGCGCGAGCTCACGCTCCAGCGCGTCCGTGTCCCCCAGCGGCACGCCCCGCAGCTCCCGCCCGAGCCCGGTGACCGCCTTGCGGAAGCCGTCGTACGTGGGGGTGTGCAGGACCACCCCGTCGCCCTCGGCCGTCCACATCTGGAGCAGCTGGGAGAACTGGCTGAGCACGGACGGCCCGTACACCAGCCGGTCCGTGTCGATCGTGGTGCCGTACCGGGTCGCGTACCAGTGGGCGACGGCGGACCGGAAGTCGCCCTGCCGCCAGTCCGTGTAGCCGAAGACGCCGTGGTCGAGCCGGGCCCGCAGGGCGGCCAGGACCTCGGGGGCCGTCGCGAAGTCCATGTCGGAGATGGTGAACGGCAGCAGGCCGTCCACCCCGAACCGGTCCGCGACTCCGTCCCACTGGACGCACCAGGTTCCGCGGCGGTCGATGACGGTGTCGAAGTCGTAGGACGTGCTCACAGCTGTTCCCTCGGATCGTGCGTGCCGGACACGGACATGCCGTGGGCCCGGCAACCCCGAGGGGTCGCCGGGCCCACGCCGTACATCCGTACCGAATTACTTCAGCTTGGTGCCGGTGGACCGCAGGCTGGCGCAGGCCTCCGTGACACGCTTGGCCATGCCGCCCTCGGCGGACTTGCCCCAGCTGCGCGGGTCGTAGACCTTCTTGTTGCCGACCTCGCCGTCGACCTTCAGCACACCGTCGTAGTTGCGGAACATGTGGTCCACGATCGGGCGCGTGAAGGCGTACTGGGTGTCGGTGTCGAGGTTCATCTTCACGACGCCGTTCTCCAGCGCGGTGGCGATCTCCTCGGCGGTGGAGCCGGAGCCGCCGTGGAAGACGAAGTCGAACGGGGAGGTCTTGCCGTACTTGGCGCCGACACCCTCCTGGAGGTCCTTGAGCAGCTCCGGACGCAGGACGACGTTGCCCGGCTTGTAGACGCCGTGCACATTGCCGAAGGAGGCGGCCAGCAGGTAGCGGCCCTTCTCACCCAGGCCGAGCGCCTCGGCGGTACGCAGCGCGTCGTCGACGGTCGTGTAGAGCTCGTCGTTGATCTCGTGGGTGACGCCGTCCTCCTCGCCACCGGTCGGGGTGATCTCGACCTCAAGGATGATCTTGGCGGCGGCGGCCTTGGCCAGCAGCTCCTGGCCGAGGGCCAGGTTGTCGGCCAGCGTCTCGGCCGAGCCGTCCCACATGTGCGACTGGAACAGCGGGTTCAGCCCCTTGGCGACGCGCTCGGCGGAGATGTCGAGCAGCGGGCGGACGTAGCCGTCCAGCTTGTCCTTGGGGCAGTGGTCGGTGTGCAGCGCGACGGTGATGTCGTACTTGGCGGCGACGATGTGCGCGAACTCGGCCAGCGCGACCGCGCCCGTGACCATGTCCTTGTTGTACTGGCCGCCCAGGAACTCAGCGCCGCCGGTCGAGATCTGAACGATGCCGTCGCTCTCGGCCTCCGCGAAGCCGCGCAGCGCAGCGTGCAGGGTCTGGGTCGAGGTCACGTTGATGGCCGGGTAGGCGAACTTGCCTGCCTTCGCCCGGTCGAGCATCTCGGCGTAGACCTCGGGGGTTGCGATGGGCATCTGTCCGCTCCTTGGGATGTGCGGGTGTGCGTTGCTTGGTCCCTGACCTGGGGGCGACGTCATCGTCGCCCCCATCTTCCCAGACTCCTGTCCCGGCTCCACCCGGCGGAGTCCCCCAGCGTTCGCGACCCCGGTTCACAGGGGTACGACAAAGGCGGCCTGTTTCACGTGAAACAGGCCGCCCTCGCAGAAAGCCGCAGGTCACCCCAGGTCGAGATCCGGGACCGTGTACACGTGGACGTACGGGAGGCCAGCCTCGGCGATGGCCGGGGCCGCACCGCGCTCCACGATCACGGCGACGGCGACCACCTCGCCGCCCGCCTCGCGCACGGCCTCGACGGCGGTCAGCGGCGAGCCGCCGGTCGTCGAGGTGTCCTCCACGACGAGGCAGCGCCGGCCCTTGACGTCCGCGCCCTCGATCCGGCGCTGCATCCCATGGGCCTTCTGGGCCTTGCGGACGACGAAGGCGTCCAGCTCCTGGCCCCGGGCCGCGGAGGCGTGCAGCATCGACGTGGCGACCGGGTCGGCGCCCAGCGTCAGACCGCCCACGCAGTCGTAGTCCAGCTCCGCCGTCGCGTCGAGCATGACCTGACCGACCATGGGAGCGGCCTTGCCGTCCAGCGTGATGCGGCGCAGATCGATGTACCAGTCGGCCTCCAGGCCGGAGGAGAGCGTCACCTTGCCGTGAACCACGGCCTTGTCCTTGATCTGCTGGAGCAGCTCAGCGCGTACGTCAGTCATGGCTACGAGGATAAGGCGCCCGATTCCCGCTGGTGCCCGCGCCGGAGCGGGTACCCACGCCGGAACCGGTGGCCGCGCCGTAACCGGTGCCAACGCCGGAGCCGACGGCGAGCGGGCGGAGGTGCCCTCGGTTCAGAGCCGGCGCCAGCTCCACGTGGTCGCGATCTCCAGCGGCTCGATCGGGGTGACGTAGCGCGGGGCGGTGTTCAGCCCGTTCGGCGGGCCGGACTGCGGCTCCACGCAGACCGCCTCGTCCTGCTCGTCGTAGATCACGACCCACTCGGACCGGCTCTTCACGGTCAGCTCCAGCCGCTCGGGCCAGGTGAGGGTGACATCGACGCCGTCCGGCATCCCGAAGCAGTCGTCCCACGGCCCGGCCGACGGCGGAACCCGGCGCCCGGTCGGCAGGTGGTTCTCGCCGCGCTCCTCCTGCCAGGCGGCGTCGAAGTCGATCCGGACCTCCTCGCCGCTGTCGAGGCGGCGGCGGAACCACGGGTGCCAGCCCGCCTGCGCCGGGAAGGAGTCCCCGTACGTCTCGATGCCGAAGGCCAACGTGAGGGAGTCCTCGGCCAGTTCGAAGGTCTGGGTCACCCGGCCCGGGTACGGCCAGGGGTCGGCCAGGTCGTAGTAGAACGACGCCTGTGTCCCGCTCTCCAGCGCGGTCTTCCACGCCGTGTCGCGGCCGGTGCCGTGGATGGCGTGCGGCGGGGCGGTCAGCGGCAGTTGGTGCAGGACGCCGCCGTCGCGGAACTGCCCGTTCTCGGTGCGCCCGCACCACGGCACCATCGGGAAGCAGCCGTACCGCTCCCCCTGCCGCAGCAGTTCGGTGCCGCCGATCCGCAGGCTGCTGATACGGCAGCCGTTGGCGGGGTTCACGGTCAACTCTGTGTCGCCGACGGAGAGCCGGACGTCCTTCTCGCTGCTGCTCACGGGACGAGCCTACTGTCGCCGCTACCTCCGGCGCCGCAGCGCCCGGCTCACGACCACCGCCGATGCGAGGGCGAGCGCGGCGGCCGGGGCGACCCAGCGCAGCGTGGCACCCGCGCCGCCCGCCTCCGGCGAGGGCACCGGGGCGTACCGGCCACGCGGCGGGGCGTGGTCGACCTCCTCCGCGCTGCGCCCGATCATGGTGCGCCGGGCGTGCGCGGCCTCGGCCGGCGGCCCGTCCGGAACGGTGAACTCGATCCCGGCGACCGGGTCGAGCGACGACGGCGGAATCGGGGCGTCGAACACGGACTCCCGGTCCCCCGCCTGCTCCTCGCCCGGCTCCTCCGGCTGTTCCCCGCCCTGCTTCCCCGGCTCTGTGCCCGGGGCCTCGTCGGCGGCGGCCTCGTGCGTGGGCAGCACCTCGTCGGCGCCGCCCATCGGCCCCGACCCGGTGAGCGGGGATCCGGCCGAGGGCTCGGGGCCGGTCTGGTCCGCCTCCTCGGCGGCCTCCTCAAGCGCCTGCTCCACCGCTTCCCCGACGGCCAGTTCGTCCGCGGTGACGGCGGCCGCCCCCGGGTCGTCCACCTCGCCGCCGGCCCCCTCGCCGCCGGCCCCCTCGCCCGGCTCTCCGCCGGAGTCCTCCCCGTGCGCGGCCAGCGACTCCGTCACCAGCTGCTGCGCGAACCGGTCCAGCAGCCGGTGGACCGCCGACAGCGCGGCCGCCGGGTCCAGGTCGCGCAGGCGCCCGTCCCCGCTCACCGTGCCGTCGAAGGCGATCGACGTGCCCTCGTCGCCCTCCGTCAGCCGGAGGGTCAGCGCGAGCTGCGCCGAACCGTCGCCGCGGGCCTCCGCGCCCTCGCCCTCCACCAGGACGGCGTACACGGAGTCCACGTCCGGGTCGCCCGGCAACGGGGTGAGGCGCAGGGTGCCCCGGTAGGTGATGGTGTGGCCGCCCGCGCGGATTCTGAGCCGGCCGGCCAGGGGGCCCGTCGACGCGTCGGCGTCCTGCTGAAGCCCGGGGACGCAGCGGGCGACCCGGACGGGATCGCCCAGCGTCCGCCGCAGGGCCGGGACCGGAACCGGAACGAACACCTCATGCTCCATGGAAACCGAGCCTACTCAGCCCCGGCCGTCACGTCAGCGCTTCCGCACCCCGCGACTGCCCGGCACCGCCCGCCGGACCGCCTCACCGCTCCTCCCAGTAGCGGGGGTGCACCAGCGTCGACGGCTTCAGCCCGGACAGCCGCCCGGCCTCCGCCCTGCGCCCCGCGTCCCGCAGCCCCGGCAGGGTCAGGGAGCGCAGCGCGGGCGCCCGCGGGTCCAGGCCGAGCACGGGCCGCGCGCCCGCCGAGGCCAGCAGGAACCCCCAGCCGTGGTCCCCGTCCGTGTCGGCCGAGGCCCGGTCGGGGCCCACCACGAAGCCCGAGCAGCGCCCGCTGACCCGGTAGGGGCGCGGACGCAGCCCGGCCGCCCGCATCGACGCGTCGACCGTCCAGTACGTACGCGGCCGGCCGACGGGCGGGCCGCCGTGCACCACCACGCGGCCGCCCGGTGCGAGGGCCTCGGTGACCAGGCCGTAGAACTCCGCCGAGTAGAGCTTGGTGCTCGCCGAGATCCCGGGGTCCGGCAGATCGGAGATCACCACGTCGTAGCGCCCGTGGGCCGTGCGCAGCCAGGTGAACGCGTCGCCGGTCACCGCCGTCACCCGGGGGTCGTCCAGCGCGTGCCCGTTCAGCGCGGCGAGGGCGTGGTCCGTACGGGCCAGTCGGGTGACGGTGGGGTCCAGCTCCACCAGCGTCACGTCCCGCACGCCCGGGTAGCGCAGCACCTCCCGTGCCGCCAGCCCGTCGCCGCCGCCCAGGATCAGCACCCTGGCGTGCGGCCCGTTCATCGCCGGGTGCACCAGCGCCTCGTGGTAGCGGTACTCGTCGCGCGCGCTGACCCGCAGCCGCCCGTCCAGATAGAGGTCCAGGGAACTGCGGCCCGCACCGGTCAGCACGACCTCCTGCACGTCCGTCCGCACGGCGACCCGCACCTGGTCCCCGTACACCGCGCGCCGCGCCGCCCGCTCGAAGTCGTCGGCCAGCAGCGCGGCCGTGGCCAGCACGGCGATCACCGTCACATTGGCGGCGATCAGCAGCCACCTGGACCGGGGCGGCACATCCCGCCGGAACACCCACAGCACCAGCGCCCCGCCCGCCGCCGCGTTCACCGCACCGGTCAGCAGCGCGCCGGTCAGCTGTCCGAGCACCGGCAGCAGCAGGAACGGGAACGCGAGACCGCCGACGAGCGCCCCCACGTAGTCCGCGGCGAAGAGATCGGCGACGGCCCCGCCCGCGTCCTGCCGGTCCACCCGCTGGATCAGCGTCATCAGCAGGGGGATCTCGGCACCGATCAGGATGCCGATCGTCAGCGAGAACCCGACCAGCGCGTACCTCGACTCCCCGAACCAGGCGAACGACGCGTACAGCACCAGCGCGGAGAAGCCCCCGACCAGGGCGAGCGCCGCCTCGATCAGCCCGAAGCCCACCGCGGCCCGGTTGCGTAAACGTTTCGCGAGCAGCGAGCCGATGCCCATCGCGAACACCATCACGGACAGCACGACGGACGCCTGGGTGACCGAATCACCGATCAGGTAGGAGGCGAGCGCGACCAGTTCGAGCTCGTACACCAGTCCACAGGCTGCACAGACGAAGACGGCGGCCAGCACGAGATACCGACCGGTCCTCGGCCGGACGGGAAGCCGCGCCGCGCCCCCTCGCAGCGACATATGCTGGTCGATCATGCCGCGAACGCTACGTCACTGACTCGTCGCCGCTTGTCACCCACAAGGGTGCAACCGGCGCACCCGCGGCGCAGTCGGCGTCCGTCACAGCGCCGCCGCCGGCATCCGCACGCCCACCCGGGTCCGCGTCACCACGAGCTGCCCCTCCTGCGGGTACGCGTGCCAGGTGCGCCACCGCACCTGCCCCTCGGTGCGCTGGGCGAGCATGGCGGTGAAGGCGTGCGGGCTGCCCGGGAACGTACCGGCCAGGCCATGGGGATGATCGGCGACGAGCGCCAGCAACTCCTGGGCGCGACCGGCGAAGGAACCCGCGCCGAGTGTCTCGACGCGGGCCGCGAACTCGTACTCCCAGTCGCCGATCCGTTTGGCGACGCCCAGGGGCAGCGGGGTACTGCTGCCGGGCATGCAGGCGACGGTTTCGGAACAGCTGCCGCGCTCCTCCTCCAGGAGCACCTGGTGGGACGCCCCGAGCAGCCTCAACTGCATCGTGGCGCCCGCGAGTTCGAGGTCGAGGACGGCCAGCGCCGGGAGCGGTTCGCGCCCCAGCGCCCAGGCGAGATCGGCGGCACGGGTATCGGAATAGGCCGTATGAAGGGTCGTGAGCATGGGTCGGCTCCGCAAACACGCATGGACACATGGACAGGGGACGCCCCCGCGCCGTGCGCGTGGGAGGTAGGAAGCGCCCGATCAGGTCCAACTGGGGTCCGAGGGCTGAATGTTCTCTCCACCGAGGGAATCACGAACTACGCCGCACTCACAGCGTTTTTGCCCAACTTGCCGGGGTTTCCATCCCCCCCGGGGGCCTTCCGCTCATCTGTTCACCGCAGACCCGCCTTCGGGCCCAACAAAAAGGAACCCAGCGGGACTTGGCGTGTGTCACACCCGTCCCGCCGGGCACCTCGCGGACCAGCTGCCCCGTGTCAGCTGCCTCCGCCGCAGCCGCCTCCGCCACCGCAGGAGGAGCCGCCGCCACAGGAGGAGCCCCCGCCGCAGGAATGACCGCCGGAATGACCGCCCGAGTGACCGCCCGAGTGACCGCCGCTGCCGCAGGACGAGCCCCCGTCGCCGCCCCCGGCCCACCAACTGCCCCCGCCCGCGCCACCGCCCACGGCCCCGCGCCGCCTGCCACGCGTCGGCGCACGCCCCTTGCTGCCGACCCCCGCCAGCCTCGCCACGAGGACGACGACCGCCACGCCCAGAATCAGCCAGCCCAGCACACCACTCATGACCTCACGTCCTTCCGCCCCCCGAAGCGAGGCCCCCGCTTCGCGCCGATTCCGGCGTGGAAGGCAAATGCCCGCACCCCGACAGGCCCAAAGCAGACTTGAGCAACTCCAGAGCTTGCGCGCAGGATGACGGTCATGACACAGGGACGACCGCTGCTCAACCGCCGCCTCGCCGAGTTCGGCACGACGATCTTCGCGGAGATGTCCGCGCTGGCCGTGCGCACCGGAGCCATCAACCTCGGCCAGGGCTTCCCGGACACCGACGGCCCCGAGGAGGTCCGCGAGGCCGCGGTCCGTGCCCTGCGCGCCGGGCACGGGAACCAGTACCCGCCGGGCCCCGGCATCCCCGAGCTGCGCACCGCGATCGCCGCCCATCAGCAGCACCGCTACGGCCTGGCGTACGACCCCGACACCGAGGTCCTGGTCACCGCGGGCGCCACCGAGGCCATCGCCGCCTCGCTCCTGGCGCTCCTGGAGCCCGGTGACGAGGTCGTCGCGCTGGAGCCGTACTACGACTCGTACGCCGCCTGCATCGCCATGGCGGGCGCCACCCGCGTTCCCGTCACCCTGCGTCCCGACACCTCCGCGGGCACCTACCGGCTGGATCTCGACGAACTGCGCGCGGCCGTCACCCCGCGCACCCGGCTGCTGCTGATCAACACCCCGCACAACCCCACCGGCACCGTCCTGATCCGCGAGGAACTGGCCGCCGTCGCCGCGCTGGCGTGCGAGCGCGATCTGCTGGTCGTCACCGACGAGGTCTACGAGCACCTGGTGTTCGAGGGCGAGCACCTGCCGCTGGCCGGCTTCCCCGGCATGCGCGAGCGCACGGTCACCATCAGCTCGGCCGGCAAGACGTTCTCGTACACCGGCTGGAAGATCGGCTGGATCACCGGGAGCCCGGAGCTGGTGACGGCGGTCCGCTCGGCGAAGCAGTTCCTGACGTACGTCTCCGGCGGGCCCCTCCAGTACGCCGTCGCCGAGGCGCTGCGGCTGCCCGACCGCTTCTACGCGGAGCTGCGCGCGGATCTGCTGGCCAAGCGGGACCTGCTGTGCGCCGGGCTCGCGGAGGCCGGGTTCGCGGTCTACCGGCCGGCCGGCACGTACTTCGTCACCACCGACATCCGGCCGCTCGACGCCTCCGGCGACGGGATCGCGTTCTGCCGGGCGCTGCCCGAGCGGTGCGGGGTGGTGGCCGTCCCCAACGCCGTCTTCTACGACCACCGGGACCAGGGCGCCCCCTTCGTCCGGTTCGCCTTCTGCAAGCGGACCGAGGTGCTCCAGGAGGCCGTCACCCGGCTCAGGAAGCTCTGACACACGACGGAGCCCGGCGCGGGACTCCCCGCGCCGGGCTCGTCGTGTGTGCGGTCGCTCAGGCTTCCGGAGCGGACTCCGTGCCCTCCGCGCCGTCGGCGGCCTTCTGCTCGGCCGGGGCCAGGCCCAGGCGCTCCAGCAGCCACTTGTCGAACTCGATGGAGGCGCGCACCCAGCTGACCGTCGAGGAGACGAAGTGCTCCAGGGAGACGCCGGTGCCGATGAGCATCTGCGCCTCACCGATCAGGCGGACCGAGGCACCGGTCTCCTCCGAGCCCTCCTCGGGCTCGTGGGTGTGCGTGTAGACCTTGGGCCACAGGGTGCGGCGGTTCCAGTCGTCGATCGCGTCGAGGAGGACCGGGCGCTGGTCCGTGTCGTGCGGGCGGTCGTAGAACGTGCGGACCGAGAAGACCTGCTGCTCGCCCTCGCCGCGGAACATGAAGTACGTGCGGAATTCCTCCCACGGCGCGGCGAGGTCACCCTCGTCGTCCACGACGTACTTCAGCTCCATCTGGTCCAGCAGCTGCTTGACGAGGTCCTGGTCAGGGACGACGGGGCCCTCCGGTCCTGCCGCCTGCGGTTCGGGCTGGCCCCCGAAGTTAGGAATCGAGGACGGATCGATGCTCACCGTAATTTCCCTTCGTGCGGTTGGCTGCCATCCTCTCCCATCCCGGGCGGGGCATGGCAAGCCCGCGAGGCCCCGATCCGCCACAAGCTGATATCCGGACGGTGGGGAAAGGGGCCTCGGGCACTCCGGTTACGCCGTGCGGGTTCCGGTTACGGGCGCGGGCGGGTTCCGGTGACGGGCATGTGCGCTCCGCTCACGCCGTCGAGCCGACGATCAGACCGTCCTCGAACCGGTCCACGCGGACCGTGTCGCCGTCCTTGACCTCGCCCGCCAGGATCTCCTTGGCCAGCCGGTCGCCGATCGCCGTCTGGATGAGGCGGCGCAGCGGCCGGGCGCCGTACGCCGGGTCGTTGCCCTCCTCGGCCAGCCAGGCCAGGGCCTCCGGGGTGACCTCCAGGGTGAGCCTGCGGTCGGCGAGGCGCGCCGCGAGCCGGTCGATCTGGAGTCCCGCGATGTGCGTCAGCTCGTCGCCGGACAGGGCCGAGAAGACCACCAGGTCGTCCAGCCGGTTGAGGAACTCCGGCTTGAAGGAGGCCCGGACGATCTCCAGGACCTGCCGCTTCTTCTCCTCCGGTTTGGTCAGCGGGTCGGTGAGGAACTGGCTGCCGAGGTTGGACGTCAGGATCAGGATGGTGTTGCGGAAGTCCACCGTCCGGCCCTGCCCGTCGGTGAGCCGGCCGTCGTCCAGGACCTGGAGCAGGATGTCGAAGACCTCGGGGTGGGCCTTCTCGACCTCGTCCAGCAGGACGACGCTGTACGGGCGGCGGCGGACCGCCTCGGTGAGCTGGCCGCCCTCCTCGTAGCCGACGTATCCGGGCGGGGCGCCGACCAGGCGGGCGACGCTGTGCTTCTCGCTGTACTCGCTCATGTCGATGCGGACCATGGCCCGCTCGTCGTCGAAGAGGAAGTCCGCGAGGGCCTTCGCCAGCTCGGTCTTGCCGACACCGGTCGGCCCGAGGAAAAGGAACGAGCCGGTGGGGCGGTCCGGGTCGGCGATGCCGGCGCGCGTACGGCGTACCGCGTCCGACACGGCCCGCACGGCCTCGGTCTGCCCGATGAGGCGCTTGCCCAGCTCCGCCTCCATGCGCAGCAGCTTCTGCGTCTCGCCCTCCAGCAGGCGGCCGGCCGGGATGCCGGTCCAGGCACCCACCACATCGGCGATGTCGTCCGGGCCGACCTCCTCCTTGACCAGGGTCTCCTTGGGCTCCTTCGCCGCTTCCTCCTCGGCCTCGGCGGCCTCGGCCAGCTCGCGTTCCAGCCCGGGGATCTCGCCGTACAGAAGCTTGGAGGCGGTGTCGAAGTCGCCGTCGCGCTGGGCGCGTTCGGCCTGGCCGCGCAGGTCGTCCAGGCGTTCCTTCAGCTCACCGAGCCGGTTGAGGCCCTGCTTCTCCTTCTCCCAGCGGGCGTTGAGGCCGCGCAGCTCCTCCTCCTTGTCGGCGAGGTCGCGGCGCAGCTTCTCCAGACGCTGCTTGGAGGCGGCGTCGCTCTCGTTCCTGAGGGCCAGCTCCTCCATGTGCAACCGGTCGACGGAGCGCTGGAGTTCGTCGATCTCGACGGGCGAGGAGTCGATCTCCATGCGCAGCCGGGAGGCCGCCTCGTCGACGAGGTCGATGGCCTTGTCGGGCAGGAAGCGGGAGGTGATGTAGCGGTCGGACAGGGTCGCGGCGGCGACCAGCGAGGCGTCCGCGATCTGCACCTTGTGGTGGGCCTCGTACCGTCCCTTGAGTCCGCGCAGGATCGCGATGGTGTCCTCGACGGACGGCTCCGCCACCAGCACCTGCTGGAAGCGGCGCTCCAGGGCCGGGTCCTTCTCGATCCGCTCGCGGTACTCGTCCAGGGTGGTGGCGCCGACCATCCGCAGCTCGCCGCGGGCCAGCATCGGCTTGAGCATGTTGCCCGCGTCCATGGCGGAATCGCCGCCGGCGCCCGCGCCCACGACGGTGTGCAGCTCGTCGATGAACGTGATGATCTGGCCGTCGCTCTCCTTGATCTCGGACAGGACGGTCTTCAGGCGCTCCTCGAACTCGCCGCGGTACTTCGCGCCCGCGACCATGGCGCCCAGGTCCAGCGAGACGAGCCGCTTGTTCTTCAGGGACTCGGGCACGTCGCCCTTGACGATGCGCTGGGCGAGCCCTTCGACCACGGCGGTCTTGCCGACTCCGGGCTCGCCGATGAGCACCGGGTTGTTCTTGGTGCGCCGCGAGAGCACCTGGACGACGCGGCGGATCTCCTGGTCGCGCCCGATGACCGGGTCGAGCTTGCCCTCGCGGGCCGCCGCGGTGAAGTCCGTGCCGAATTTCTCCAGGGCCTTGTACTGGCCCTCCGGGTCGGGAGTGGTCACCCGTCGCCCTCCCCTGCTCTTCTCGAACGCGTCCAGCAGCTTCTTCGCGCCGGCCCCCTGTCCGTCGAGGATCTCACCGGCGCGGCCGCCCTTCGCGGCGATCCCGATCAGCAGGTGCTCGGTGGAGATGTAGTCGTCGCCCAGCTCCTTGGCGCGCTGCGCGGCGTCCGCGATGACGGCCAGCGTCTCCCGGTTGGGCTGGGGCGGTGCGACGGTCGACCCGGTCACGCTGGGCTGCGCGCCGAGGAGCCGTTCGGTCTCGGTGCGCACGGCGATCTGGTCCGCGTCGACGGCGGCCAGCAGATCGATGAGGTTCTCGTTTGCTTGTCGGCCGTCACCCGAGAGCAGCGCGAGCAGCAGATGCCCCGGGGTCAGATCGGGGTGGCCGTCCTTCACGGCCCTGGTGGTGGCCGCGTTGATGGCGTCCCGGCTCCTGTTGGTCAGCTCGGCGTCCACGTGCGCTGTCTCCTCCTCGCGATGACGGGGTCCGTTGTCACGTCTGGTCTGCCACGGTCAACGTGTACAAAGTTGAGTCTATTCCACTCAAGGCTGCTCGCGCACAGAGTTGAGCCCGTTCCACTCAAGGCGAAACCCCGGCCCCGCCCCTCCTCCGAGTGAAACCGCCGCCCCGGGGACCCGCCACCGCAGCGCCCCGCGCCCCGCCTACGCTGTGGCCCATGGCAGTCGACGTACACCATCCCGGCCCCGAGTACCTCGCGTTCTGGCGTGAGAACCACGTGTGCACGCTCACCACGGTCCGCCCCGACGGCACCCCGCACGTGGTGCCGGTGTGCGTGACCTACGACCCCGAGGCCGGCCTCGCCCGCGTCATCACCAACCAGCACAGCCGCAAGGTCGCCAACATCCTGGCCGCCGGCCCGGACGGCGCCCGCGTCGCGGCGTGCCAGGTGCACCGCCGCCGCTGGGCGACTCTGGAGGGCGTGGCCCGGATCAGCACCGACCCGGAGCGGGTCGCGGAGGCGGTACGCCGTCACACCGAACGCTACGACCGGGTGCCCTCGCCCAACCCCGACCGGGTCGTCATCGAGATCACCCTCGACCGGGCGCTCGGCCGCGGCTGAGCGCGTCCGGACACAGCACAACGGCGCCACCGTGTTCAGGTCACGGTGGCGCCGCTGTGTGGGGGAGTGACTGAGCGACGTGGAACGACGGGGGATCGCTCAGGCACTGCGGGGGGTGGCGGAAATGGCTTCGGGTTCGAACAGCTGGTGGTCACGCTGTGCGAGGTTCACAAAAATCATGTCGTACCGGATGGCGCAGCGCACCGGCTGCGGCGCACCCCGCGGCTTGCGCAGGCATCGGTAGGCCCGGACCTCGCCGTCGTCCTCCCGGGCGACGACGACCGGGTCGCCGAACAGAGTGACCATCAACGAGTCACCACGGCGGGGCAGCGCCGTGACGAGATCGATGAAATGCCACCCTGACCGGTAGGCGGTCGCCATCTCGCGCCGGAAGGTCCGGTCGTCCGGTGGGGTGGTCATGCGACTGCGGTGGAACCGGCCGGCGCAGTGGTCCAGCCGATGTCCGAACCGGTGGGCGAAACGGTCCAGCCGATGTCCGACCCGGCAGGCGAAACGGTCCAGCCGATGTCCGACCCGGCAGGCGAAGCGGTCCACCCGATGTCCGACTTGGCGGGCGGCGCGGTCCAGCCGATGTCCCCGGCAGCGACAGCCCCATCGCCGCCCTGCCCAAAGCCGCTGCCGCCCAACAGCCCTATACCCAGGGCCGCAACGAACGAGGCGGCAAGCGCCGAGCGAAGCATTCGCTTATACATAGTCGGCTTCGTCCTCACTTGTGGATTCTTCTCCCCCGCACCAAAGACGATGTCTTACAGGGGCACGCAAGCACCACTGAGGAGATGCATCATGTTCCTGTATGTTCAGGAACCTGGGGGGTGAAGATATGGCCACAAAAAGCACCAATCCGGCACATCCTCATGGGATCACCGAACTTTGCCAGGCCGGGGCGCGTCTTTACGCCAGTGCGTTGCGTCTGGGGCGTATAGCGCGGGCCGACATCGAAGCGGCACCCTGCCTCATAGATTTCGCCCTCCTGCACCCCGATCCGGACGACGCGGCATGGCTCCGACCAGTCCCCCCTTCGGTTGCCCTGGCTCAGCACCTCCATCCGCTGGAGCGGGAGATCCTGGAACGCCGCAAGCATTCGGTTCAGCTGACCGAATCGTTCGAGCCATTCATGGACATCAGCACACAGGGCCCTCCGGTCACCCACGCGATCACCGTGCTGGAGGGTGTCAACCGCATCAACGCCGCGCTCGACCAGGCCACGGCGGAGTGCCGTACCGAGGTCCTCACCGTCCAGCCGGGCGGCGGCCGCATCGAGGACCGCCTGAGCAAGTCGCTGGACCGCGGCCTCTCCGTCGTCCAGCGAGGCGTCCGGATGCGCACCCTCTACCAGCACACCGTGCGGCACAGTCCCAGCACACTCGCGTACGCGGAACGCATGGCCGACAGCAACGTGGAGATCCGCACACTCGAGGAACTCGTCGAGCGCCTGATCGTGTTCGACCGGACGGTGGCCTTCATCCCCGCCCAGGACGACCGTCAGGTCGCCCTGGAACTGCGCCATCCCGGACTCGTCGAGTACCTGGCCAACGTGTTCGAGCAACTCTGGAACCGGGCCGCTCCGCTGCGCGAGGAGATCAAGTACGAGCCGATCCCACTGGGCATCAGCGGAGTCCAGTACTCCATCGCCCAGCTCCTCATCGAGGGCCATGTGGACGACTCGATCGCCCGCCGCCTCGGTATGAACGTCCGCACCTGCCGGGCGCACGTCGCCAAACTCGCCGCCGCGCTCGGCAGCAACAGCCGAGCCCAGCTCGGCTACTTGATCGCCCGGTCAGGAATCCTGGAACAGGACTCCTGACCGGGCCGGACCCCAAAGATCCCCACCCCCCGGGCCGGCAAGGCACGGCCACCCAACGGGGGAGAAGCGTGGCCACGCCCTGGATCAGCCGGGGAAGTTCCCGGCTCCCCCGGCACGTCCACACTGCCCCGGGGATTACGCTTCCACCACCTTCATCTTGCTGCACTGCCAAAAGTGGGGGGTCACGAATGGGCAAGGACGAGGACATAGCGCACCACCCGCACGGAGACCTCGAACTGTGCGCAGCGGCGGTCAGGATCTACACCGAGGCGCTCAGCGCGGGACGCATACCCCGGACCGCGCTGGAACCCGCTCCCTGCCTCACCGAGTTGGCGCTCGTCCACCCCGACCCGCAGGACAACGACTGGATGCGCCCGGTGCCGCCCGCCGCGGCCCTCGCCCACCTGCTGCAACCCGTCACCCGGGAGATCCACGAGCGCATCAGGCTCTCCGCAGCCCTGGCCGACTCCCTGGCCCCCCTGGCCTCCGTCGCCAGCACCGACCCCAACCTCGCCATCACCGTCCTCGAAGGCATCCCGCTGATCGACGCGGCCATCCAGAACGCCACGGACGGCGCGCGGACGGAGGTCCTGACCCTCCAGCCCAGCGGCAGCCGGCCCGTCGACCAGCTCAAGAAGGCGCTGGGCCGCGCCCAGGCCATGGCCGACCGGGGGGTGACGCTGCGCCACATCTACCAGCACCCGGCCCGCTACAGCCCGGCCATCAAGGCGTACCTGCAAGAGGTGCCGGCCGGCCACATCCAGGTCCGCACCATCGAGCAGACCGTCGAGCGCCTCTTCGTCTTCGACCGCACCGTCGCCTTCATCCCCGCCAGCGCCGACCGCGACGTCGCCCTGGAGATCCGCCACCCCGCGCTCGTCCGCTACCTGATCCAGGTGTACGAAGTGCTCTGGGCCCAGGCCAAACCGCTCTCGGCCCCCCTCCAGCAGGCCACCGCGCCCCACACCTCGGTCACCACCGCCCAGCTGAGCGTCGCCCGCCTCCTCGCCGAGGGGAACACCGACCAGATCGTGGCCCGCAAGCTCGGCATCAGCGTCCGCACCTGCCGCGCCCACATCTCCAAGCTCATGCAGACCCTCGGCGCCACCAGCCGCACCCACCTCGGCGCCCTCCTCGTCCAGTCCGGCATCGTGGAAGGCGCCGGGAAATGACCGGACCGGCGCCGCACCCCCACGGCGAGCGGGAGCTGTGCGAGCCCGGCCTCACCCTCTACGCGGAGGCCCTCACCGCCGGCCGCATCGCCCGCAGCGCCCTCGGACAGGCCCCCTGCCTCGTCGGCCTCGCCCTGCTCCTGCCCGATCCGCGGGACGCCGCGTGGCTGCGCCCCGTACCACCGTCCGCGGCCCTGGCCCGGCTGCTGGACCCCCTCAGCCGGGAGATCGACGCGCGCCTGCGGCTGGCCACCGCGCTGACCCGGTCGCTGATGCCGCTGGCCGCGACGGCCGGTGACGACCCCAGCCGCTCGATCACCGTGCTCGAAGGGCGGGACAGGATCCGCGCGGCGCTCCGCAACGCCTCGCGGTCGGCCCGGGAGGAAGTGCTGACCGCCCAGCCCGGCGGCAACCGCATGGCCGCCAACATGCGGCAGGGCCTGGCGAACGCCGAGTACGTCATCGCGGCGGGAGGACGGCTCAGACACCTCTACCAGCACCCGGCGCGCTACAGCCCCCGGCTCAGGGAGTACCTGACGGAGATCCCCTCCGGCCGCCTCCAGATCCGCACGATGGAGCAGAGCGTCGGCCGCCTCCTCATCTTCGACCGCGAGACCGCCTACATCCCCGCCGACCCCGACAGCAGTACCGCCCTGGAGATCCGCCACCCCGCCCTCGTCCGCTACCTGGCGGACGTCTACGAGACGCTCTGGGCCGGGGCCACACCCTTCACCGAGAGCCTGCCGACCGCGGTCCCCGGAGCCCCGGCCACCGCCGTCCAGCTCAGCATCGCCCGCCTCCTCGTCGAGGGGTACGCGGACCAGGCGGTCGCCGAGAAACTCGGCATCAGCGTCCGCACCTGCCGCGCCCACATCTCCCGGCTGATGCGGACCCTCGGCGCCACCAGCCGCACCCACCTCGGCGCCCTCCTCGTCCGCTCCGATCTCGCGGAGCCCGCCCGGTAATGCCCCCGTCACCCGGACACGGCCACAGCGGCCACGCACTGTGCGACGAGGCCGTCGGCCTCTACACCCAGGCCCTGTCCCACGGCCGCGTCGCCCGCTCCGCCGCCGCCCACGTGCCCTGCCTCACCGACAACGCCCTGCTCGCGCCCGACCCCGGCGACGGCCAGTGGCTGCGCCCCGTACCGCCGTCGGCGGCCCTGGCACAGCTGCTGCACCCCCTGGCCCGGGACATCCTGGAGCAGGTACGGACCGCCGGCCGCCTGGCCCGGACGCTGGGGGCGCTCGACGCGCTCACCGACCGGCCCCCGGACCTCGCCATCAGCGTCATCGCCGGGCAGTCCACCATCCAGGCGGCCATCAGCGCCGCCCTGGAGGAGGCGAACGACGAGATCCTCACCCTCCAGCCCGGCAGCACCCGCTCACCCGAGATGCTCCGGGTGGCGCTGTCCAGCACCCTGCCCACCGTCGAGCGGAACGTCCGGCTGCGCCACATCTACCAGCACTCGGCGCGCTACGGCCCGGGGCTCAAGGCGTATCTGGAACGGCTGCCCGGCGACCTCCTCCAGGTCCGCACGGTGGAGCAGGCGGTCGACCGCCTCATGATCTTCGACCGCAAGGTCGCCTACCTGCCCGCCACCCCCGACCGCAGCGCCGCCCTGGAGATCCGCCACCCCGCGCTCGTCCGCTACCTGGCGCAGCTGTACGACGTCCTCTGGGCCCGCGCCACACCGTTCAGCGAGCCGCTGCCCACCGCGGTGCCCGGCGCACCCGTCACCGCCGTCCAGCAGAGCATCGCGCGCCTGCTCGTCGAGGGAAACCAGGACGAGGCCGTCGCCCGCACCCTCGGCATCAGCGTCCGCACCTGCCGCGCGCACATCGCCAAGCTCATGCGGACCCTCGGGGCCACCAGCCGCACCCACCTCGGCGTCCTCCTCGTCCGTACAGGCGTCGCACAGACCCCGCACATGACGACGCGGCCCGCCATGCCCGGAACACCGGGATGACGGGCCGCGTACGCGCGGGGCCGCTCAGTCCTTCGGCCGCTTGGGCCGCCAGACCACCAGCGCGCTGGTCTGCTGCACATCCTGGTACGGGACCAGGTCGCGCCGGTACGAGGCGTGGACCTGGGCCTCGCGCTGCTGCATCGCCACCGCGGCGCCGTCCACGGCCGCCGAGAGTTCGGCGACGCGCTGCTGAAGGGCCGCGACCTGGTTCTCCAGCTCGATGATGCGCTTGATGCCGGCGAGGTTGATGCCCTCGTCCTGCGACAGCTGCTGCACGGTGCGCAGCAGCTCGATGTCACGGGCCGAGTAGCGCCGGCCGCGTCCGGCCGTACGGTCGGGGGAGACCAGGCCGAGGCGGTCGTACTGGCGCAGCGTCTGCGGATGCAGGCCCGAGAGCTGGGCCGCGATCGAGATCACGTACACCGGGGACTCGTCGGTCAGTTCGTACGGATTACGCCGTCGGCCGTCCACCTCAAGCTCCCTTCGCCGCCTGGAACAGCTCCGCCCGCGGGTCCTGGCCCGCGGTCGCCTTCCGGTAGGCCTCCAGCGCGTCCCTGGCCTCGGTGCCGAGGTCGGTGGGCACGGTCACCTCGACGGTGACCAGGAGGTCGCCCCGGGTGCCGTCCTTACGGACCGCGCCCTTGCCGCGGGCCCGCATCGTACGCCCATTCGGGGTGCCGGCCGGAAGCTTCAGCGTGACGGGCGGCCCGCCGAGCGTGGGGACCTTCACCTCGCCGCCGAGCGCCGCCTCCGTGAAGGTGACGGGCACCGTGACGGTGAGGTTGTCGCCCCTGCGGCCGAAGACCGGGTGGGCGTCGACATGGACCACGACGTACAGGTCGCCGGCCGGGCCGCCGCGCTCGCCCGGCGCGCCCTTGCCGCGCAGCCGGATGCGCTGGCCGTCGGAGACGCCCGCCGGGATCCGCACCTGCATGGTCCGCGAGGAACGCGCCCGGCCGCTGCCCTTGCAGATGTCGCAGGGGTCCTGAGCGATGAGACCGCGGCCCTTGCAGTCCACGCACGGGTCGGTCAGCGAGAAGCCGCCGCCGCTGCCGCGCGAGACCTGTCCGGTGCCGACGCAGGTCGGACACACCCTCGGGGTGCCGTTCTTGTCGCCGGTGCCGGAGCACGCCTTGCAGGGGGCCTGGCTGGACATCCGCAGCGGGACCGTGGCCCCGTCGACCGCCTCGGTGAAGCTGAGCGTCACCTCGGACTCGATGTCCTGGCCGCGCCGCGGCTGCACCCGCGTACCGGTGCCGCCGCCGCGGTTGAACAGGCCGCCGAACACGTCGCCGAGCCCGCCGCCGCCGCCGAATCCGCCGGCGCCGCCCTGGCCCCCGCCGCCCTGGGCGCCTCCGAAGAGGTCCCCCAGGTCGAAGTTGAAGTTGCCCTGGGCGCCGCCGGGCCCGGCGCGGAAGCCGCCGTTGCCGAAGAGGGCGCGCGCGTCGTCGTACTCCTTGCGCTTCTTGGTGTCGCCGAGGACGTCATTCGCCTCGGAGATCTCCTTGAAGCGCTCCTCCGCCTTGTCGTCGCCCTTGTTGGCGTCCGGGTGGAACTCGCGGGCGAGCTTCCGGTACGCCTTCTTGATCTCGGCGTCGGTGGCGTCCTTGGGGACGCCGAGAACCTTGTAGTAGTCCTTCTCGACGAAGTCCTTCGTACTCATCGACGTCCCTCCTTCCGGACGACCGGCCGGGAGCCCCCCGTCCGGCCGGCGCCGGGCCCGAAGGCCCTGGCACCGACCGGACGGAAGGTCCTGATGGCCGGGCGGTGTGCTGCCAGGTGATCGGACGGAATGTCAGACCTCCTCGCCGCCACCGCTCTCCTCGTCGTCTGTCTTCTCTTCCTTCGCCGCCGCGGGAGCCGCGCCCGGCTGGGGCTCGGCCACCGCGACCCGCGCGGGACGGATGGTGCGCTCGCCGATCCGGTACCCGGGCTGCAGGATCGCTACGCAGGTCGTCTCCGTGACGTCCGGCGCGTAGCTGTGCATCAGGGCCTCGTGGATCGTCGGGTCGAAGGGCTCGCCCTCCTTGCCGAACTGCTGCAGGCCGAGCTTCGCGACGACCGTCTCCAGCGATTCGGCCACCGACTTGAACCCGCCCACGAGCTCTCCGTGCTCCCGGGCCCGGCCGACGTCGTCGAGCACGGGCAGGAGCTCGGACAGGAGGTTCGCCGAAGCGATCTCCTTGACCGTGACCCGGTCCCGCTCCACGCGGCGGCGGTAGTTCTGGTACTCGGCCTGGAGCCGCTGGAGGTCGCCGGTGCGCTCGGTGAGCGCACTGCGGGCCTGGTCCAGCTGCGCGGTGAGTGCCGTGATCTGGTTCGCGTCCCCGGCCGGGGCCGCGGCCTCCTCGTCCGAGGGGGCGGCGGCCTTCGGCTCGGCGTCGTCAGGGGTGGCGCCGGAGGGGACGTCGGGCTTCTCCTCGAAGCCCGGAGTCTCCTCGGTCACGCCGCACCGCCCTTGGAGTCCTTCTCGTCGTCGACGATCTCCGCGTCGACCACATCGTCCTGGGCGTCGCCCTGCGCCTGCTCGGCACCCGGCTGCGCGTCACCCTGCGGGCCGCCCTCGGCCTGGGCGTTGGCGTACATCGCCTGGCCCAGCTTCTGGGAGACGGCCGCGACCTTCTCGGTGGCCGTGCGGATCTCGGCGGTGTCCTCGCCCTTGAGCTTCTCCTTCAGCTCGGTGAGCGCGGTCTCCACCTCCGTCTTCACGTCACCGGGGACCTTGTCCTCGTTGTCCTTGAGGAACTTCTCGGTCTGGTAGACGAGCTGCTCGCCCTGGTTGCGCGACTCGGCGGCCTCGCGGCGGGCGTGGTCCTCCTCCGCGTACTTCTCGGCCTCCTCACGCATCCGGTTGACCTCGTCCTTCGGCAGCGAGGAGCCGCCGGTGACGGTCATCTTCTGCTCCTTGCCGGTGCCGAGGTCCTTCGCGGCGACGTGCATGATGCCGTTGGCGTCGATGTCGAACGCGACCTCGATCTGCGGGACGCCGCGCGGCGCCGGCGGCAGACCGGTCAGCTCGAACATCCCGAGCTTCTTGTTGTACGCCGCGATCTCGCGCTCGCCCTGGTAGACCTGGATCTGCACGGACGGCTGGTTGTCCTCGGCCGTCGTGAAGATCTCGGAGCGCTTGGTCGGGATCGTGGTGTTGCGCTCGATGAGCTTCGTCATGATGCCGCCCTTGGTCTCGATACCGAGGGACAGCGGGGTGACGTCGAGGAGCAGGACGTCCTTGACCTCGCCCTTGAGGACACCGGCCTGGAGCGAGGCGCCGATGGCGACGACCTCGTCCGGGTTCACGCTCTTGTTGGCCTCCTGGCCACCGGTCAGCTCCTTGACGAGCTCGGTGACGGCCGGCATACGGGTCGAGCCACCGACGAGAACGACGTGGTCGATCTCGGAGAGCTGGATGCCCGCGTCCTTGATGACGTTGTGGAACGGGGTCTTGCAACGGTCCAGGAGGTCCGCGGTGAGCTGCTGGAACTGCGAGCGCGTGAGCTTCTCGTCCAGGTGCAGCGGGCCCTCGGCCGACGCCGTGATGTACGGCAGGTTGATCGTGGTCTCCGTCGAGGACGACAGCTCGATCTTCGCCTTCTCCGCGGCCTCGCGGAGACGCTGGAGAGCCATCTTGTCCTTGGACAGGTCCACGCCGTGCCCGTTGGCGAACTGCTTCACCAGGTAGTCGACGACGCGCTGATCCCAGTCGTCACCACCGAGCTGGTTGTCACCGTTGGTGGCCTTCACCTCGACGACGCCGTCGCCGATCTCCAGGAGGGACACGTCGAAGGTGCCGCCACCGAGGTCGAAGACGAGGATCGTCTGGTCGTCCTTGTCGAGCCCGTACGCCAGCGCGGCGGCGGTCGGCTCGTTGACGATACGCAGGACGTTCAGGCCCGCGATCTCGCCGGCCTCCTTCGTCGCCTGGCGCTCGGAGTCGTTGAAGTACGCCGGGACGGTGATCACCGCGTCGGTGACCTTCTCGCCCAGGTACGACTCGGCGTCACGCTTGAGCTTCTGCAGGATGAAGGCGCTCATCTGCTGCGGGTTGAAGCTCTTGCCGTCCAGGTCGACCTTCCAGTCAGTGCCCATGTGGCGCTTGACGGAGCGGATGGTCCTGTCGACGTTGGTCACTGCCTGGCGCTTGGCGACCTCGCCGACCAGCACCTCGCCGTTCTTCGCGAAGGCGACGACGGACGGCGTGGTCCTGGCGCCCTCTGCGTTGGTGATGACGGTGGGCTCGCCGCCTTCGAGAACGCTGACGACGGAGTTAGTCGTGCCCAGGTCGATGCCGACCGCACGTGCCATTTCGATTCCTCCAACATGACTACTTGAGTGGATCTGACTCAAGGATGCATGACTCCCGTCCTGGAGTCAACAGACCTGAGTCGAGTGGACTCAACTTACGTGCACACACCCCGCGCCACCGGCGACACCTGCCCGCCCGACGGGCCATACAACCCTCCCCATCATGGCCGCATGGGATCGTTCTGTCACAAAATGCCGCGAGCAGTGCAAAACCGGCATCCGATCCGCCGAAACCAGGCAGGTGCGAACGATGCGTACGCAGAGGAGAGGGCAGCGGGGCCGCGGGCCGCGCCCCTGGCAGCCGCCCCGGGCATCCCGCCTGACGACCGCGCGCGAGACCCTGCGCACCCTGACCCCCGCGCCCCTCCCCCGCCCCACCGCCAAACGCACCCTCGACGTGCTCCTCGGCTCGGCCCTGCTGCTCCTGGCCTCCCCGCTGCTGGCCGCCGCCGCCCTGGCGCTCGCCGTCCGGCACCGGTCGGCAGACGTACTGACGCACTCCCCGCGCACCGGGTTGCACGGCCGCCCCTTCGTCCTGCGCTCACTGCGCACCCGCCGTCTGAAACTGGACGTCACCTCCCGGCTGCACCACGTCGTACGGGGTGAGCTCTCCCTCGTGGGCCCGGCGCCGCTGGCCCCGGGCGACGTACGGAACGGCTCCGGCGGCGCGCGGCACTGGCGGCAGGAGCTGAAACCGGGCCTGACCGGCCTGGCCCAGGTGCGCCACCGCTCGGGAATGCCGTGGGACGAGGCGGCGCTCCTCGACCAGCACTACGCGGAGCACCAGGGACTGCGGCTGGACCTGGCGATCCTGGCCGAGGCGGTCCGCGCCCCCCTGCGCCGGGCGGCCCGCGCCCCGCGGTGGCGCGGCAAGGCACACCTGAGCGACACAGATCACCGCCTGCCCGGCTACAGGACGGCGGAATAAGTGGATAGTGTCAGCACAGACTGATTAAGTTACTGCTTAGTAGTAGCGATACTCGTAATCCCAGTGATCACCTCCGTGCCCACTGGAACACGCGGTACCCGCTAGTAGACGCTGGATCGATCCCCACCTCGCAGGCCCGAGGAGCCCCCAATGCAACTCGCCGCGATCATCGTGTCGCTGGTGCTGACCGTGGTCGGCGTTGCGCTCATCGCCCGAGCCGTCGCGCAGATCTACCGGTTCGTCACGCTCGGACAGCCGGTCCCGGCCGGCAGTCGCACCGACAACCCGAAGCAGCGCACCCTCACCCTGGTCAAGGAATTCCTCGGCCACACCCGGATGAACCGGTGGGGGATCGTCGGCTTCGCGCACTGGTTCGTCGCCATCGGCTTCCTGACCCTGCCGCCGACGCTGCTCCAGGCGTACGGGCAGCTGTTCAAGGCCGACTGGGTCCTGCCGATCATCGGTGAATGGCTGCCCTTCGAGCTGTACATCGAGTTCATCGGCCTGATGACGACGGTCGGCATCCTCGTGCTGATCGCCATCCGCCTGCTGAACCTCCCGTCCCGGGCGGGCCGCAAGTCCCGCTTCGCGGGCTCGAAGGCCTGGCAGGCGTACTTCGTCGAGTACGTCATCCTCGTCATCGGCCTGGCGATCCTGACCCTGCGCGGTCTTGAGGGCGCGATCCACCACGTCGGCGGCTACGAGGCCGCGTACTTCGTCTCGTACCCGCTGGTCCTCGCCTTCAAGGGACTGGCACTCGGCACCCTTCAGAACCTCATCTACTTCGTCGCGATGATCAAGATCGGCACCTCGCTGATCTGGATGATCACGGTGTCGCTCAACACCAACATGGGTGTCGCCTGGCACCGCTTCCTCGGCTTCCCGAACATCTGGTTCAAGCGGAACGCCGACGGCGAGGTCGCGCTCGGCGCGCTCCAGCCGATGACCTCGGGCGGCGAGGAGATCGACTGGGAGGACCCGGCCGAGGACGCCGTCTTCGGGGTCTCCCAGGTCGAGCAGTTCTCCTGGAAGGGCATCCTCGACTTCTCCACGTGCACCGAGTGCGGCCGCTGCCAGTCGCAGTGCCCCGCCTGGAACACCGGCAAGCCGCTCTCCCCGAAGCTCCTGATCATGTCCCTGCGCGACCACGCGCACGCCAAGGCCCCGTACCTGCTGGCCGGCGGCGGCAAGGACATGGAGGGCGAGGAGAAGGCCTCGGCCGAGCAGCTGAAGGACGTCCCCGCGGCCGCCCTCGCGGAGGCCGAGCGCCCCCTGATCGGCACGCTGGAGGAGAACGGCGTCATCGACCCGGACGTCCTCTGGTCCTGCACCACCTGCGGTGCGTGCGTGGAGCAGTGCCCGGTCGACATCGAGCACGTCGACCACATCGTCGACATGCGCCGCTACCAGGTGATGATCGAGTCCGCATTCCCGTCCGAGGCGGGGACCATGCTCAAGAACCTGGAGAAGAAGGGCAACCCCTGGGGGCTCGCCAAGAAGCAGCGCGTCGAGTGGACCAAGGAGGTCGACTTCGACGTCCCGATCGTCGGCAAGGACATCGAGGACCTCACCGAGGTCGACTACCTCTACTGGGTCGGCTGCGCCGGCGCCCTGGAGGACCGCGCGAAGAAGACCACCAAGGCCTTCGCCGAGCTCCTGCACATCGCGGGCGTCAAGTTCGCGATCATGGGCGGCGACGAGAAGTGCACGGGTGACTCGGCTCGCCGCCTGGGCAACGAGCCGCTGTTCCAGCAGCTCGGTCAGGAGAACGTCGCGATGCTGAATATGGCGTTCGGCGAGGACGACGAGGATGACTCCACCAAGAAGGCCAGGGCGACGAAGAAGATCGTCGCGACCTGCCCGCACTGCTTCAACACCATCGCCAACGAGTACCCGCAGCTCGGCGGCGAGTACGAGGTCATCCACCACACGCAGCTGCTCCAGCACCTCATCGACGAGGGCAAGCTGATCCCGGTGACCCCGGTCGAGGGCCTGATCACGTACCACGACCCCTGCTACCTGGGCCGTCACAACAAGATCTACACGCCCCCGCGCGAGATCATCGCCAAGGTCCCGGGACTGCGGAACGAGGAGATGCACCGCCACAAGGAGCGCGGCTTCTGCTGCGGCGCCGGTGGTGCCCGGATGTGGATGGAGGAGCGGATCGGCAAGCGCGTCAACAACGAGCGCGTCGACGAGGCCCTCTCCCTCAACCCGGACATCGTCTCCACGGCCTGCCCGTTCTGCCTGGTCATGCTGACCGACTCGGTCAACGGCAAGAAGAACGACGGCAAGGCGAAGGAGTCCATCCAGGTGGTCGACGTGTCGCAGTTGCTGCTCGACTCCGTGAAGACCCCGGCCGACCCGGCGGGCGAGCCGGAATCGGCCGACGCACCGGAGCCGGAACCGGCGAAGTAGCCGGGCCCGCGCCACGGCGGAGCGAAGCGGTCGGACCTGCCTCGGGGGCAGGACCGGCCGCTTCCGCTTTTCCCGCTTCTGCTTTCCCCCGCGGCGTGCTGGTGGCAGCCCCTCGGGGACCCCCTAGGGGATGTCACAGCTGAGCGTCAAAGGCCGGCCAGTTCCGCCGCCCCGGCACCCGCCCCCGATGGAGCAGGTACGTTCGATGGGTGGCTGGATTCAGGATCGGACGCGGCCGGGACAACCGCACCCCGCAGCAAGGGCAACAGCAACCGCGGCAGCAGCCGTACGGCAATCAGGCACCCCCGCCGCCGTACGGACAGCAGCAATGGCCGCCGACGGGAGGGAACAACGCCCCGCACCACGCCGCACCGGGCTACAACGACGGCGGTGCCTACCCCGCCGGCAACGGCTACAACCACCCCGGCGGCCCGCACCACCCCGGCGGCTACCCGGGCGACGGCGGCTACCAGGGCGGCGGCCCCGACGAACCCGAGTACTTCGGTGACCCGTACCCCCAGCAGGGCGGCCCGCACCACGGCGATCCGTACGCGAACAACCCCGGCCACACGCAGGCGTTCAGCATCGGCGAGGAGCCGTACAACGACGGCAACGCCTACCGCGCCGGCCACGCCCCCGCCCCGCCCGTGGGCCCGCGCCTGCACTGGAAGCAGCTGCTCAGCGGCATAGTGACGCGCCCCGGCCCGACGTTCTGGCAGATGCGGGACTACCCGGTCTGGGGTCCCGCCCTGATCGTGACGTTCCTCTACGGCCTGCTGGCCCTCTTCGGCTTCGACGAGGCCCGCGAAGACGCGATCCGCGCCCCTGTCTCCAGCGCCGTCCCGTACGTCCTCATCACGGGCGTCTGCTTCGTGCTCGGCGGCCTGGTCCTGGGCGCGGTCACCCACACGCTCGCCCGCCAGCTCGGCGGCGACGGCTCGTGGCAGCCGACGGTGGGCCTGTCCATGCTGATCATGTCCCTCACGGACGTCCCGCGCCTGGTGTTCGCGATGTTCCTGGGCGGCGAGAACTCCCTGGTCGTGATCCTCGGCTGGATCACCTGGCTGGCCGCGGCGGCGCTCCTCACCTCCATGGTGAGCAAGTCGCACGACCTGCCGTGGCCGAAGGCACTGGGCGCGTCGGCGATCCAGCTGCTGGCGCTGGTGTCGATCCTGAAACTCGGCACGATCTGAGGACCCGAGGCACACCGAAAGACCAAAAAGGGCCCGGTGACGGAGAAATCCACCACCGGGCCCACCCATTTCCACCCGCTTACTCGCTCATCGCGTACCCACTCAGGCGTCGAGAACCTGCCCACCGCGCCGCACGACGGGCTTCTCCACACTCCACGGGAAGTTGATCCAGCGATCGGTCTTCTTCCAGACGTACTCGCATTTCACGAGCGACTGGGGCTTCTCGTAGATGACCGCGGACCGCACCTCGGCAACGTGATCGACGCAGAAATCACGCACCAGCTTCAGCGTCTTCCCGGTATCGGCGACATCGTCGGCGATCAGGACCTTCTTGGCCGAGAAGTCGATGGCGTTGGGCACGGGCGCCAGCATCACCGGCATTTCCAACGTGGTGCCCACACCCGTATAGAACTCCACGTTCACCAGGTGAATGTTCTTGCAGTCCAGCGCGTACGCGAGACCACCCGCGACGAACACCCCGCCCCGCGCGATGCTCAGCACCACATCCGGCTCGTACCCGTCGTCGGCCACCGCCTGCGCCAGCTCCCGCACGGCAAGCCCGAAGCCGTCGTACGTCAGGTTCTCCCGCACGTCGTCACCCATCGACCGTCACACCTGCGTCCGGTGGAAATTCAGGAAGGAGCGCGACGCGGTCGGCCCCCGCTGCCCCTGATAACGAGATCCGTACCGCTCGGAGCCGTAAGGAAACTCCGAAGGAGAACTCAGCCGGAACATGCACAGCTGACCGATCTTCATCCCCGGCCACAGCTTTATCGGCAGCGTCGCCAGATTCGACAGCTCCAGGGTCACGTGCCCGGAGAAGCCCGGGTCGATGAACCCGGCCGTGGAATGCGTGACCAGCCCGAGCCGGCCGAGCGAACTCTTCCCCTCCAGCCGCGACGCGAGATCGTCCGGCAGCGAGATGACCTCATACGTCGACGCGAGCACGAACTCCCCGGGGTGCAGGATGAACGCCTCGTCCCCGTCCGGCTCGACGGTACGCGTCAGATCGACCTGCTCGACAGCCGGATCAATATGCGGATAACGGTGGTTCTCGAACACCCGGAAGTAGCGGTCGAGACGCACATCGATACTCGACGGCTGCACCATCGACGCATCGAATGGATCAATACGTACGCGTCCGGCGTCGATCTCGGCCCGGATGTCCTTGTCTGAGAGAAGCACCCACCGAGGATACGCAGAACGCGCGGGCCCGCCCCCATCGGGCCGCCCGCGCGCCTGTCACCCGCCCGCTACCGCTGCTCGAACACCACAGGCACGGCATGCCGCAACCGAGCACAACGAGGACAACGGATCAGCCGCCCGGGCCCGATCCGCCCGGCCCCGAGCTGCTGCATCGGAAACGAACTGGTAGCGAAAACGTGCCCTTCGGCACAGCGGACGACGGTGCGCTCCATGGAGTCCATCAAGTCCCTTCCCCATCAAGCCGTGGACGAGACCGCCACATTAGGGGATGAACAGGACCCCACTCCACGCGGCACTCCGACCACCCACGCTACGCCCCCAACTCCCGCCCCCGACACCCACGTCACCCTCACCCGGTCGGCGATGGGGTACAGTGTGGAACGATGCATCGCTGATCAGCGATGGCGTTACGCGGGTGTAGTTTAATGGTAGAACATGAGCTTCCCAAGCTCAGAGCGCGAGTTCGATTCTCGTCACCCGCTCTTTGAATTGAGGCCCTGGTCAGAGACCAGGGCCTTGTTTGTTGTCTAGACCGCCCAGGGTGCTCCGCGCCCTCCCCGTGCCCTAAGTCGCCATTGGGACGCTGTTTCGCGAGCCGTTCGCGGCCCACTCCAGGAAAGACTGATCCAGGCATCTCGGATCACGAGACATAATCCTTGTGACCTGGGTCACCGTTCGGGCGGTCAAGCGGGAACTCTCCACTCGACATGGACAGCGGTTCGCAGCCGTGTACGAGCAGCCAGCGTCAGAGCGGAGGTCCCGAAGAGAAGAACGTGCTGATGCTTCGGGTCAGACGTGACGCCTCGTTGAGCCCATGCCGCGCCGCCAAAAGCACGTATACGGCCACAGGGAAGGCCAGTATCGCCAATGGCACCATCAGCTCCGCCGGCACACCTAGCCCCGCGAGGAGCAGCGAGAAGAGCGTTACGCAGAGTACCGACCACGTGCACGCCTTCGCCAAGCGGAGGCCGTCCACCCGGTCAGGTGCCAACGAGCCCTCTCCAGATTCCCCGCTCGGGAGCAGCGCCTCCGGGAGGATTTCCTGAAAGCGATCGGCGGCGATGCTGCTCGCGGCAGTTGCGGCAAGCAGACCAAGCTTCCGCGCCGCGCCCTCGCGATCCCGCAGAAGTTCGTCCGCCGCCTGCGTAAACGTCGCCTCCACCAGCCGTACGTGGCTCACGAGTTCCTTTCGGATTGCCCGGCTAACCCCGAACGCAGATGCAGCGTCTCCGGCGACCTCCCGCAGAGGGAGACCAACTCTCCAGACTTTCTTTCGGAGTCGCCCTGCATCCGTGTAATGGCTTTCCGCCATACCGACCAGATCCCCACTGGCCGAGAGCAAGCTGAGGAGTGGGTAGAGCGGCTCGTAGCACCGCGCGATGTGCTCCGCGCGCCATGTCGACCACAGGAAAACGAGGACCAACGAGGCGCAGACGAAGACCCCAGTCGCCCGCGGGTCGCCCTCGGGTCCGAGAACGTAAGCAGAGTAGGACCCGCAAGACGTGGGACCAACGTCGAGGATCCCGCCAGGTCGACAAGCCGGGCGGTAGGTAACAACGGCTGTAACGCCCAGCACCACGAAGAAGATCAGCACTCGCCGCAGTCTCAGCAGATAGGGGGCCCATCGAAATGCAAGTGCCTTACGGACACTGTGCGTATCGAAGGCGACGGCCAGATCAGCGGCAGCCTTTTCCGCCCGCCCCACATGTTTCTCAACCTGCCGATTGTGCACTCTCTGAACTGGATGCCATCGCTGCGGCGATCCTGCACCACTCACCGTTCCCCCTGTGTCCTCGGTGAGAGGCAGCGTAGATGCAACGCCTGACAGCAAGACCGAAGATGGCTACTCCGGAGGCGTATCCACGTCCGCCGCTGTGGAAGCACGCGGCACGTCGGCCGAACTCCGATACGTATCGAGCTCAGGGCTGTGTTCGGACAGCCCCGAGCCGGTCTGCTCGTTAGGCTTCGCGAGCGCTCTGCGACCCAACGACTTCCGCTGCCTTGATCCGTTGGGCACGGCCCAGGTCATTGATGCCGTCCGCGACCTCCTGCTGCCGCTCGCCGTCGGAGTGCTGATAGATCAGCACCGCCCTCTCCGAGGACTGGCCGGCGCGGACCATCGTGTCCTTGAGCGTGGCGCCCGACTGGGTGGACAAGGTGTGGCCGGTGTGCCGGAGGTCGTAGAAGCGGAAGTCCTCCAGCAGGCCGGCCTTGGTCCGAGCCCTGCGCCACTTGCGGCCGAAGGTGGACCGGCGGAAGGGGGCGCCCCTCTCCCCGACGAACAGGAGCCCGTCGGGTTCCTTCTCGGCGTACCAGTCGAGGTGACGCTTCACCTCGATGTACAGGAAGGCGGGCAGGAAGACGGTTCGCCTTCCCGCGGCCGACTTGGTGTCGCCTTCGACGCGACGCCCGGTGGTCAGTTCGGGTGCAGCGTCCCGGATCTTGACCGCGAGAGGTTCGAGCGTGACGTCTGGGCGCCTGAGGGCGGCCTGCTCCTCCGGCCGCATGGGGATCGTCTACCTGGACCCGGAGGGCTTCTGGCACGACGGCCAGTTCATGCCGTACCCGCTGGAGGGGCCCCAGGACGGTGATCTGGTATGCCAGGCAACCGCCGCTGAGGCGCTGCCCGCACTCGTCAATCTCCTGAATCAGCACGCTGGTTGATTCACCTGCACGAAGAGGGCCGCGCCGGGTGGTGACGCTAGCGTGACGCACCCGGCCGGCCCGGACTCACCGGGCGGTCGAAAGGCAAGGAAAGGAGCGTCGACCCATGCGGGTA
Organism: Streptomyces sp. Mut1; assembly: GCF_030719295.1. Taxonomy (NCBI): domain Bacteria; kingdom Bacillati; phylum Actinomycetota; class Actinomycetes; order Kitasatosporales; family Streptomycetaceae; genus Streptomyces; species Streptomyces castrisilvae. The sequence continues at coordinate 3,601,698 of NZ_CP120997.1, forward strand.
TCCGTCATCGGCTGCGGTCACCTGGGCATCCCCCACGCCGCCGCCATGGCCGAGATCGGCCACGAGGTCATCGGCGTGGACCTGGACCAGTCGAAGATCGACCGCCTCAACACCGGCGAGTGCCCGATCTACGAGGAGGGCCTGCCGGAACTCCTGGCTACGCACACCACGTCCGGGCGGCTGCGGTTCACCACCAGCCTCGCCGAGGCGGGCGAGTTCGCGGACGTCCACTTCCTCGCGGTGGGCACGCCGATCGACGCGGACGGGCGGAGTTACGACACCGGGCAGGTCTTCGGCGCCGCCCGCGCGCTGGCCCCGCACCTGACTCGCCCGACGGTGATCATCGGCAAGTCAACGGTCACGGTCGGGACATCCCGAGATCTCGGCGCACTTCTGGCCCGGCTCTCTCCGGCCGGGGAGAACGTGGAGGTCGTCTGGAACCCGGAATTCCTGCGCGAGGGCCACGCCATCGACGACACGCTGCGACCCGACCGGATCGTGGTCGGCGTCCCCTCGGCCCGCGCCGAGGACGTCGTACGCGAGGTGTACGCGCCGCTCCTCGCCGACGGCATCCCCCTGTTCGTCACGGACCCGGCCACCGCCGAACTGATCAAGGGCGCGGCGAACGCGTACCTCGGCATGAAGATCTCCTTCATCAACGGCGTCGCCGACATGTGCGCCGCAGCCGGAGCCGACGTCCAGCAACTCACCGAAGCCATCGGCGTGGACCCTCGCATCGGCCGCGGCGGCCTGAACGTCGGCCCCGGGTACGGCGGCGGCTGCCTCCCCAAGGACGTCCGCGCATTCACCGCTTCCGCCCGCGCCCTGGGCGCCGCTGAGGCCGCAACCATGCTGCGCGCGGCGGAAGAGGTCAACGAATCACGCCCCACCGCCGCGCTGAAGCTCATCGAGCAGACCCTCGGCCGCCCGGTTGACGGCGTACGCATCACCGTCTGGGGCGCGTCCTTCAAGGCCGGCACCAACGACGTACGCGAGTCCCCGGCTCTGGCGATCGCCGCGCTGATGCACCAGCGCGGAGCGACCGTCACCGTCCACGACCCGCACGCCGTACCCAGTGCGCTGCGCCGCAACCCCGAACTCGACTACGCCGACACCCTCGACGCCTCCGTCCACGGCGCCGAACTGATCGTCCTGGCCACGGAATGGCCCCACTTCCGCGAGGCGGATCCCAAGGCCCTCGCCCCACTGATCGCGACCCCGGTCCTCGTCGACCTCCGCAACCTCATCGACGCCGACGCCTGGCGCATGGCCGGATGGACCGTACGCCAGCTCGGACGCCCCGCACAGGAATAACCGAACCCCATCGATCGGAGGTCCGACGTGGACACCCTGTGGGACAACATCGAGAAGCTCTCCGCCGTCTGCCGGGCGGCAGGCGCCCACCTACCCGACGAGGAACTCAAAGCCCTCCAGGTCGGCAAGGTCGCCGAAGAGGCCGGCGAAGCCATGCACGCCCTCCACGGCCTGAAGGGCCTCACCACCTGCGACGACGACCACACCTGGTCCGAGGTCCAGAACGACCTGGGCGGCGGCGTCATCGCCGCCCTCCTGGCGATGCACTACATCGACCCCACAGGCGCCCGCGCCACCTTCGACGAGATCCTCCACCGCCGGACGCGAAGGGGCCGCGAGGCCGTCGCATCAACCTGACAGCCTCCGGACCCACCGTCGACCGCGCCCACCAGGTGCGGCCGACGGCCGTTTGCGAACACAAGCCATGCCGGGTACCTGATTCCGGCGCAATAGAATTCTTCCTGGCACCCACCGACTACCCGGACCTCGGCGACGACTGGAAGCCGCTGGACATCAAGGACCCGAGTAACTGGAACGGTTGCGAGGAAGTAGCTGTGCAGATCCAGGAGCGGCTGGGCGGTGGAACCCGCTACAGAATAAGCAACGCCATACCCGACCCGCTCGCCGAGAACTTCGCCATGGGGCCCTACAGGAACACCGACCCGGCATGGTTCCACCATGACGTAGTCATGCACAACGGGCGCGTCTACGACGGCTTCACCGGTCGAACCGGCCTGCGCAAGCAAGAATACGACGAACTATGGGATCCCAACTATCTCGATATCCTGCATTGGAGGCCACTCGATTGATGCTTCACGAAATCCTACCCCACCTCCGCAAAAGGCCGCTCATGTTCGGGGTGGACGGAACGTTCGCCACTCACGTTTCGTTCCTCTACGGGTACTCTGCTGGCGATCCGCGAGGGGAACTCCAGAAGTTTCACGCATGGCTCAATAAAGATTTCGAGGCCGGCTCGAATATGAGCTGGGTCTGGCTCGTACTAAAAAGGGCCTTTCCGGGAAAAAACTCACTGTGGGATCCGAACGCCCCCCGCACCCCCGAGGAAGAAGCCACTGCCGTGGTCGCCCTGCTGACATCCCTTGAGGAATTCATCAACTCAGAGGAAGGGAAGCACCAATAGCCCAGCCCAGACAATATTGGCCGGGTCAGCTTTCTGTTTCCTTTTCACGCACCCTCAGGGAACCGGCCTGGCCACCGGGGCGAAATGCGTCATGGAGGCGACGACATGTCCAAGCTCTGCGGCAACCAGGTCCGCAGCATCCCTCTCTGACCCACCAGGCCGCCCCGGAGCACGCGCCCTGGCAGGCTCCCGCTTTCTCTTCGGACCTCGTGCCCCACCCGTGCCCAGCGGAGCGGACAACAGCGGTCAAGAACAGCTTCCAGGGACCGTGCCCATGGAGACGATCCGACTCGAAAGCGCAGGCCAGAACCGCTTCGGCGGCCCAAGAACCGCAGATTCCCAAGCTCAGAGCGCGAGTTCGATTCTCGTCACCCGCTCTTTGAATTGAGGCCCTGGTCGATGACCAGGGCCTTATTTGCTGTCCAGACCAACCAGAGGGCTCCGCACCCTCCGCATGCCCCGGGCCTCCGTCGGCGCCTGTGGCGGAGGTGACCGACCTCGGCGTGAACGAATCAGTTCCTCTCCGACCGGAGCTGGGAGAGGACATGCGCAACCGGCAAGTCGTACTGGCCCCTGTCCTTCTCCCAGTAGGTGAGCACACCAGCGGTGGCCTCCGCCAAGTCCGTGGGCAGGTCAGCCGCGCGGAGAGTATCGGCGACCTCCTCCATCTCAGGTGCCCAGCGCCAGGCCCGAGCCGCCACGCTCGGCAAGTACCCCGGATCGGAGAGGATCGCGGAGACCATGACCTCCGCTTCGGCAGTCAGCTGCTCGCCGACCCCATGGGCGCCGGCGAGCGCGTGCGCGACGCCGGCGAGCGTACGAGCGGCCTTCTGGTAACTGGCAAAGGCCATCTTCAGAGCGGAAGCGGAACCGGATGTGTCCCCGACCCGGCACACATGCAGGGCCGTGTCCGTGGACAACGACGCGACCAGGTCAACGGCGAAGCCGGGCCCTGCGAGGCTGGGGCCATCCATCTGCCCCACGCAAAAACACAGGTCAGGGTCTATTTCGCAACCCAAGCACCGTTGCTTCCCAACGTCAGACCGCGAGTGCGATTCTGGAGTGGCCTGGAGCCATGTCACTCGGCGGCAATTCATGATGGCGTCATGTCCACCGAGCCGAGCAATCCCCGAGCAGAAACCACCCACGTCAACGTGGTCACCGACGGAGTCACGAGAGCTTTCGTGTGGGAGGACGGCGCACGTATCGAGGTGCGTAACCTCGGCGCCGAGATTGTCATCGAGGCCAACGCGGCAGGGCTACGTACTCTGGCCGGCCACCTGCTCACGCTCGCCCAGGACGGCACTCCGGACGGAACTCATCTGCATCTGGAGGAGAGCAACGGCCTCCAAGCCGGATCGACGGGCCTGGTCCTGGAGCGCTGTGATGGGGAGTGAGGCCGTGCCGGACTCGTGGTGAAACAATTCGGATGCCCCAGCATCGACGGTCGCGACAGAGGGCATCCGGCGACCGGCCGAGTTCCACATTCCGCAGGTCTCGGCGTCCGTCTCCTCGTTCTGCCCGGTGGTTGCCGAGCTCGGATCCCTCATCCTGTTTCACGTCTCGGGACCGACCACCAAGTCCCTGGCTGCGGACAAGGCGACTTCTATCCTCAGGTGATGAGCTACGACATCTACTTCCTGAGCCGGCGCGACGGTCAGTCGTGGGAAGAGGTCCTGGACACGATGCAGGACGCCGCCGAGGACAACGCACCGATCCCTGCGAAGTCGCTCGAAGCCTGGCAGCGCATAGTGCCGCAAGCCCGGACTCTGCTGGGTGACGTGGACATCACGGCGTACGAGCAGGAGTCGCGCGATCTGAGCCACTCAGGCACCGGTATCGGCCTGTCGTTCTTCGGCGACGAAGTCAGCATCACTGTGCCGTATTGGCACACTGGGGACGCTGCCGCCGCTGTGCTGGGCAATGTCTTCGCTCTCTCGGCGATCGTGGAGAAGGAGACCGGGCTGTCTCCCTACGACCCGCAGATGGAGCTTCCGGTCGCGGACATGGCGCCACAGGACTCGACAGCGCTCATGTCGCGGATCACCGGTGATCTGCGTAGCCGGTACGGAGCCTGAGTCCTGCCTCACCCGTCAGGCGGTGATCCCGCGGACCACACTGCTGTGGCCCTGCCACGACGTGCCGGTAACGGCGGCAACCAACGGTCGGCACAGGTGCCGATACGCCACTCGCGACCGGAGGCACAGGACGGGCGCTAGCGAAGAGTGGGTTCGAGCAGCAGTTCGCTCAGGGCCGACGGCATGGTGATCATGCAGTCGTGGCCGGTCGGGAGTTGCCGTATCCGTGCCGGGGAGCCGTTGGGCTGTGTCGCGGGGACGGGCCGCCGCACGATGCCTTCCGGTTCTGCGCCGACGCAGTGGATGTGCGTACGCGGAACCGAGTCCAAGGCGGGGTTGTCCAGCCGGGCCGGCTGCTGAAGGCAGCGCACCGGCTGGTCGGAGAGTGTCGTACGCAGCCACGCGACGTCCACCGGGTCGGTGACCCCGAACAGCCCGAGGGGCGGAGGCATCTCGGGCAGCGGCGGGATGCGCCAGCTGGTCCCGGACTCGGCGGCCAGGTCGATCAGGTTCTGGGACATGGGCTGCACGTCGACGGCGGTCTCTCCGTGCTCCGGGACCATCGCGTCCAGGTACACCAGATGCGCGATCCGTTCCGGCACCTCGTTGGCCACGGACGAGACGACCAGCCCCGCGTAGCTGTGCCCCACGAGCACCACCTCGCGCAGGTCCTCCTCGTGGATCAGCTTTACGAGCTCCTCGACGTGCGTGTCGAGCCCCACCTCGGGGCCGAGCAGGTGCGCCTTGTCGCCGTAGCCGGTCAGCGAGGGCGCGAACACGCGGTGTCCCGCCGACTCCAGCAGCGGGACCACCCGCTCCCAGCACCGGCCGCTGTGCCAGGCACCGTGCACCAGCAGAAATGTCGACATCAGGGGATTCTCTTCCTCATCGGGGTGTGAAGAGGCACGGAGACATTACGGTTCCTGTTTGCGCCTCGGTACTCTTTGGGAACCGTCATCATCGTGCGGCACCTGCCACATCCCGATCAATAAGGCACATTTACGTGCCCTGGTTCTCTGGAGGTAACCATGAACGGCACAGCGGGCGGCGAGTCGCGGGCGGCGCGGCCGGCGGACCCGTGCCAGGCGCGTGAGGTGCTCGGCATCGTCGGCGACAAGTGGTCACTGCTGATCGTGCGCAACCTCAGCGAGGGGCCACGCCGCTTCACCGAACTCAAGCGGGCCGTCGACGGGATCAGCCAGCGCATGCTCACCGTCACCCTGCGCGGCCTGGAACGCGATGGGATCCTCACCCGGACCGTCCGCAATGTCATGCCACCGCACGTCAGTTACGAACTCACTCCGATGGGCAGGACCCTCCGCGAAGCCACCGCGCCCCTGTTGGAGTGGAGCATCAGCCACCTGACTCACATCGACGCCGCCCGCGCCGCGTACGACGCCCGCCCCGACACTCCGCCCGCCTGACGACGACTTCATCGACACCCGCGGCCGGCTTGGCCGTGACCGGCTGCGTCCGCGCATCGACCGCGCATCGACCGCGGCTGACGGTGGGGAAGGCCCGATCAGCGAGTCGTTGACAAGGCTCGGAAAGGATGCCGCCACGGCCCCGGCCGGCATTCCGTCTTCGTCGCCGTCGTCCACCACATCCGCTGTGGGATACCCGTCCTCGGTCACGACCGCCTTGCCGGTGGCCGCCTCGATCGCCTCTACTTCGGGGAGGTCGTGGCTGAACCCGGTCTCCGTCCAGCCGCCGTACCGCTCGCCGGACACACCGCACCAGTACCAACCAGCCAGGCAGCCGTTGCCATCAGGGGCGGCCTGTAGGAAGTCGGTGTTGGAAACCTCCCATATGGCGGAAGAGCCTCCTCCCTCACTTCTGCGACCTAGGGTGAGAGGACCAGGACGCCGAGGAAGGGAACCCGGTATGGACCCGATCACAGCAGCGGCCCTCGCGGCAATGGCGGGGAGTGCGGGCAGCGAGGCCGGCCGCCAGGCGTGGTCCGGGCTGACGGATCTGGTGAGGCGCCCGTTCCGGCGCGGAACGATTCCGGAGCCCACCGGGGAAGGGAGCCCCCGGGTCAGCTCCGGGGAGCTGGAGCTGACCGCCCTCCGGGACGACAGCACCGACCCGAACCGGGCGCAGGCACTGGTGACGGCCCTTCACGTACGAGCGGCTCTGGACGAGGAGTTCCGCGTACGCCTGGATGAGTGGTGGCGGGAGACACAGGTCGCCGGCCGCAGTCAGGTCAGCAACAACGTCTCGGGGAACGTCTCAGACGGTGCGGTGCTCCAAGGCCGCGACTTCTCCAAGCTCACCTTCAACATGAGTCGCGGCACGAGGAACCCGGACCCCGAGTAGCCGAGCCCTCCCCGCCGTCCCCGCCGAACTCCGGCAGAGGCTGCCGCCGCAGGCATTCCTGACGACCCGGATACGTGTGATTGGCTCGTTCTCACCGCGGCACCCGCTGCCGACAGTTTCAGGTGCCCACCCCCACCTGGCAGCCAAGCCATCCAGGGAGAATCGGTGAGACGGTTGCCTCACGGCGACACATGCGCTAGCAGAATGGAGCCGGGAGCCGGGAGCCGGGAGCCGGGAGCCGGGAGCCGGGAGCCGGGAGCCGGGAGCCGGGAGCCGGGAGCCGGGAGCCGGGAGCCGGGAGCCGGGAGCCGGGAGCCGGGAGCCGGGAGCCGGGAGCCGGGAGCCGGGAGCCGGGAGCCGGGAGCCGGGAGCCGGGAGCCGGGAGCCGGGAGCCGGGAGCCGGGAGCCGGGAGCCGGGAGCCGGGAGCCGGGAGCCGGGAGCCGGGAGCCGGGAGCCGGGAGCCGGGAGCCGGGAGCCGGGAGCCGGGAGCCGGGAGCCGGGAGCCGGGAGCCGGGTTGTGTGCGATCCTGCCCTCGGGCGGAGGTACGCGATGGAGTCGGACGGGCGCATTCTCGTCCCCGTGGGCGCCGACGCCGCGCGCTGGCGTACTTTCGGTGCCGAGCGCACGGTGGTGGCCGCCGCGCGGACGGTGACGTCGCTGGTCCGTGTGCTGGACGTGATGCCCGAGATCGTGCACGACGATCCGCGTATCGCCGTGGTGTTCGCGTACGACCCGACGTCGGCGTTCAACAACGGAGTGCTCGATCTGCTCCGCTCGCGTGGCTGCCGCACGCTGCCGTGGTCCCAGCTCCCTGAGATCGCCCCCGACCTGTTGATCTCCGCCTCCGAGAACGTCAAGGTGCCGCCCGGCGACTATCCGGTGGTGGTCCTTCCGCACGGGGTCGGCTTTCAGAAACAGGTCCCCGACTCGGCCGGACCGGGCACCCGTCTCTCCGGTCTGGTCCACGACGACCTGCTGGCCGCCCGGCGTGCCTGGCTCGCGGTCTCCCACCCCGACCAGGAGGCGCAGCTGGCGGCGGCCCACCCCGGCACGGTCGGCAGGACGGTACTGGTGGGCGACCCCTGCCTGGACCGGCTCCGGGCGAGCGCCCGATGGCGGGAGCGGTACCGGGCCGCCCTCGGAGTCGCCCCCGGTACGCGGCTGGTTCTGGTCAGCTCGACCTGGGGCGAGGAGTCGCTGGCCGGGGCGTGGCCGGGGCTTCCGGCGGATCTGCTGGCTCAGTTGCCCACCGACGAGTACCGGGTGGCACTCGTACTGCATCCGAACGTCTGGTCCGGGCACGGGGACTGGCAGGTCCGGGTCATGCAGCGGACCGCGCTGGAGGCGGGCCTGATCGCCGTCGACCCGACGGACGGCTGGCAGCAGGCCCTGGTCGCCTCGGACCTGGTGATCGGGGATCACGGATCCGTGACGCTGTACGGAGCGGCGCTCGGCCGCCCCGTACTGCTGGGTGCGTTCGGATCGGAGGCCGTTCCCGGTACGGCCGGGTACGCGCTCCGCTCGGCGGCCGGACGGCTGGAGCCGGGCCGCCCGCTGGGACCGCAGGTGGGGGCGGCCGTGGCCGGCCACGTGCGGGACCGGTTCGCGTCGGTCGGCGCCGCGGCCTTCGCCGAGCCCGGCCAGGCCCTGCCGAGGCTGCGGGAGCTGGTCTACGACCTTCTGGACCTCCCCCGGCCGAAGCAGCCGGGGCGTGGCGCACGCGCCTTCCCGCTACCGTCCCTGGACACCGCCAGGACGCGGTCGCTGATGGTGCACACCTCCGTGGTGCGAGATCCTGACGGCGAACCGCGGGTGGACGTGCGTCGTTTTCCCGCCGCGCTCGCCACTGAGACGGCGGAGGGCGAGGCCGCCTTCTGGCACCTGGCGTGTGACATCGACGAACCGGACACCCGCCTCACCGAGAGCGCCACCGTCATCTGTGCCGGTTCGGAAGTCCTCTCGCCCGCGGCTGCGCGGCAGCGCGTGTCCGCCCTGTTGGCCGACTTTCCCGGGGCCCGGATCGCCGCGGTGCCCGGGGAGGACGGCCACTGCGTCGTCGGGGTGCGCGACGGACGGGCCGTGCGTGTCGGTACGGCGGAGGAACCGGGTCCCGATCCCGGCTCAGCCGCGGCCGCGGTCTACGTGTGTCTGCGGCTCGGCATGCCCCTGGACGGCACCGCGATGACCGTCGTCCACGGCACGCGTCACCAGAGGCTGCTGCTCGGCCCCGTACCGCCGCCCACGGATCAGTCGGTGCCGAGCCGGGCCAGGACCGCGGCCGCCCGGGGGCTGCCGCCCTCCTCGTAGATCACGAGGGCCCGACGCAGACAGTCCTTGGCGGCTTGGGGGTCCTCCAGCAGATCTGCCAGGTCCTCCAGTGCCTGGGCCTCGTAGTGCGAGGTGTCGCACCGGCGCAGTTCGTCCACGGCCTGGGAGAGGGCGGTCGCGGCCTCTCCGCGAGCGCCGGTACGCAGAAGCACGCGGCCGGTGTCGGCGAGTGTCCGCGCGGCCAACGGCGCGTCGGCCAGGGCGAGGAACTCCTCCCTGGCCCGGGTCAGCGCGAGGAGGGCCGTGGTGTGGTCTCCGTCCGCGCTCTGCGCGCAGCCGAGGAAATAGCGCGCCAGGGCCTCGCCGCGCTCCTCCCCCGCCTCGGTGTTGAGCGCCAACGAGGCGCGGTACGCGTCGACCGCCCGCGCCGGGTCCTGCCGCGCGTCCCAGTACCGTCCGAGGAACTCCTGCACAGACGCCTGAAGGGTCAGATGCCCCGACTCCACGGCAAGCTGCTCGGCACTGTCCAGTTCCGCCTTCGCCCGGGCGTCCTGTCCCAGGCCGAGCAGCGGTCGGGACAGGAGGCTGCGCAGCCGGGCCTCGGCAGCCGGATCGCCGTCGCGCCGGGCCGCGTCGGCGCCCAGCACGAGGGACTCCCGCCAGTCCGCGAGGTGCCGGTGGCGGAAGAAGAGAACGGTGAACGCCTCGGCCATCTGCCACACGGACCGGTCCAGGCCGAAGCCGGACGCGGTCCGGAGCACGGCGAGGATATTGGCCCGCTCGGCCTCCAGCCAGCTGATCGCGTCACGTCCGGGATCAGCCGCCCCGGCGAACGGTCCGGGGCCGCCATCCGGTCCGAAGGCGCCCGTCGTAAGGGACAGTTGGGCGATCCGGAGCCGGTCGGCGCGGACAGCGAGGTCCGCCGCGACAGTCAGCAGGAGGTAGTGGCCGGTCACCCGGCGTACCCTCTCCCCTTCCGCACCGGGGGGATCGACCGCATGGGCGACATCTCTGGCATGCAGCCGGACCAGGCCGTGCAGGACGTACCTGCGATCGTCCGTCACCGACAGCAGACTGGCCGTCTCCAGCACGTCCAGTGCCTCTTGGGCCTCGGCCGTCGTCGTCAGCCCCGCGGCGACCGCCGCGACGGCGGTGTCGAAGCTCAGGCCGGGCAGATGCCCCAAGGTCCGGTACATACGGGCGGCGGCTTCGGGGAGGTCCTGGTAGGCGAGTTCAAGGGCTGCGGACACGGTGCGCTCCTCGTGGGCTGAGGACACGGAAATGTGGCTGAGACGGTTCTGTTCGTCGGACAGCGCGGCAACCAGCGCGTTGATGGTGAGCCGCCGATGGGTCAGCAGCCGCGCGGCACAGATACGCAGGGCGAGCGGCAGGCCGCCGCACAGTTCGACGAGCCGGGCCGCACCTTCCGGTTCGTCCGCGATCCGCCCGGGACCGCAGATGTTCGACAACAGTGCCAGGGCGCTGTCGGTATCGAGGACGTCCAGCTGAAGCAGTGCCGCACCGTCGAGGACGAGCTCGCCCATCCGCCACGTGCTGGTCGCCACCATCGCACTCCCGGGGCCCTGCGGCAGGAGTGCCGTGACCTGCGCGGGACGCGTCACACCGTCCAGCACCACCAGCAGCTGCCGCTCGGCCGACAGGTCCCGGTAGAGAGCGGTCCGGTCGGCGAGGCCCACCGGCAGGTACTGATCGCGTACGCCCATGGCCCGCAGGCAGCCGGCGAGCGCTTCGGAGACATCCCCGCCGGCGCCGGCACGCAGCCCGGCGAAATCGATGAAGAGCTGGCCTCCGGGGAAACGAAGCTGATTGTTGTGGGCCCACTGGCAGGCCGCGGCAGTCTTGCCGATCCCGGGGAGCCCGCTGAAGACGCCGATCGGGCAGCCCAGGAGTTCACCGGCTGCGAGTAACTCGTCCAACGCGGCCAGCGGCTCCCGGCGGTCCACGAACCCTCGCGGGGGCCGCGGCACCTGGTCCGGGCGCCGCCCGTCCGCCGGCGCCGGCCCTTCCTGGTACTGGAAGGTGATCCCCCCGTACACGACACCGGCTTGGACGAACTGGCCGTCCACATTCCCGGAGAGGTTGTTCGCGATACCCGCAGGCACCGGGCGTTCCGCACCATCCTGCGCGCTCATGAAGCACCGCCTCTCGGGGATCTCCGGCTCATGGTCACCGTACTGGAACCCGGGCGAGGAGGGAGGGGTTCCGTGACCGGTACGCCGCCGGACTTGGGGCTGCACAGGGAATCGGACACCGCGGCCCCGGAGGCATCGGGACGGCCGCGGCTCGTGGCTGCGCCCGGACGTTTCGCGTACGTCTCTACAGACCGCCCCGATCACTCACCGCTGCCCTCGGCGAGGGTGTGGGCGACGAGGGCGTTCGCGTGGCCGTGGCCGAGGCCGTGCTCGGACTTGAGCCAGTTGACCAGCTCCATGTGCTTCGTCAGGGGGGAGGAGCGGATGAGGTCCTTCCATTCGGCGATCGGACGGCCGTACTTCTTCTCGATGGACGGGAAGTAGCTGGCAGGACCCTTCACTGCACCGGTCATCGGTGTCTCCGTTTCATGTCGGAATGGTGTGCGTGGTGACGATGTTGCCTGGGGGATACGGCAGTTGGCGACCGGTCAGCGGTCCTCCGGCCCGCCGGCCAGCCGGGCCGTCACCGCGCTCAGCCACAGCAGGCCGAGGCCGGCGCCGGCCGTGAAGGCGAGGACGGAGGTGGCCGAGGCCATGAACCCGGCGAGGACGGCCACGGGTACGACGCGGGACGCGACGGCCCAGCCGCGCGGGCCCCGGGCGGCGAGCGGACGGGCCAGGGCGACGAACGCCCCGCACAGGGCGAGGTAGCCGATCATGCCGGCGGCCATGTGGGCCGCCCCGTGCCCGCTCATCGTCGTCGTCTCGGGCGCCCCCACGGGAAAGCCCGCCCCGGCGTCGGCCGGAAACGCCGCCGCTGCCCAGAAGGAGGCGCCGAACACCCCGACCAGAGCCGGCCCCCACGTACCGCCGGGTGCACCGCGCAGCGCCCGCCGCAGCCCGGTCGCACCGGCGATCAGCAGCGCGCCGGTGAGGAGGAAGCTCACCGTCTGGACCCAGCCGTGCTCGCCGAGGGCGAGCTGGCTGAGCGCGTTCCGGGTGAAGCCGAACCCGTCCCTCGCGACGCCCTGGGCGAGTCCGGCCGCCAGGAAGAGTGGCCCCGCCACCACACCGCCGGCCAGGGCCCACCGCGCCGAGGGTTGCGAGGCGGGCACGGCGGAAGAGATGTGGCGGGGTGCGGTGAGCGTGTCGGTCATGGCGGGCCTTCCTCGCCTCGGTGGTGTCACCTGTATGACCGGCGGCGGGGAGCGGAGTCACCGCATATCGCGCTGTGTTCTGGATCACATCCCCGTGGACGGCCGACGCCTCCGCTGGTTCGGGGCAACGTTCGCGCAGGCCGCGATCTCGAACCGCACCCAGCATGCTTGGCCCATGTCCTGCGCCCCAACGACGCGAACGGGTATGCGCGATGATCGAGATCGGCAAGGTCGGCCGGATCACAGCGGGCGACGACACCGGGAGGTTCGTCAGAATCGATGAGCTTCCGGATACCCCGCCCAGCTATTTGGTCCTTCTCGCCCGGGACCCCGCGTTCCTTGATGGCTGCGGGGACGACTGGGTGGAGAACCGGGAAGGGCTGGACGACTACTTCGCCGAGGCGCGTTGGGGAGTCGAGTGGATCAGCCCATGATGCGCGGGACGGGCAGCCCGGCCTCCCCGGAAGGCCGGTGGAGCGGCACGGAGACGTTGGTCGCGCTCGGGAAAGGTGGGAGATGCGAAGCAATGCGGAGATGCGGGCGCTGCTTCGGGAAACGGATACGACCGGGCTGGGTCCCGGGGACATCCCTCCCGGGTTCCGTGAAGTCGTGGCGCGCGGCTGGTCCTTGACGCCGGCGGGAGGGCGGGTGCTGGCCGCACTCGTGCCGGTGGGACTCCCGGGCCGCCTCGACCGGCTCGCCGAGGAGGCCACGGTCAACGGGCGCGGGATGACGGACTACGACCTGCCCGCCGCGACGGAGGAACGTACGCCCCTCCTCGTACGGAGGTGCCTGGCCTACGTGTCCGCCTGCCTGTACGGCGCGCAGGAGTACTTCGGCGACGCTGCGGTGCGGGCGTACGTCTCGTGCTCCCACGCCGACACTCCGGAGGCCCTCCTCACCTCCAACGTCACCTTCTGTACGCCCCGGCCCGACGTCCTCCCCTACATCTCGGACCTGGGGAGCGTGAAGGGCGCGGCGGTCGCGGAGTTCTCCGTGGGCGACTGCTTCCGCCTCTCAGACGAGGGGTTCATCCGGTGACCGGCAACCACCCGCCGCTGGGGGGCGCTCCCGAAGGGCCGGACATCATCGTCGGCGAACCCGGGAGCCCCGCCGTCCTGGCCGAGCCTCGTTCCGGCGCCTTCGCCGCCTCCTGGCTCTCCGAAGGCCCCAAGCTCGTCGTCCCCGTCCCCGCCGGCACCCACGTGGACCGCGCGCTCGTCCGGCGTACGGCTGACGGCTGCCGGGCGGGAGGCGCGGGTGAGGTGCTGGTGATGACGGCGGACGGACCGGCGGCCTCCGGCCGGGCCTGGCGGCAAGTGGCACCGGCCATTACCGCATCCGGCGGCACCGCCTCCGGCCTCACCCCATCCCGCCTCACCGCACCGATCACCACCGCATCAATAACCACCGCACCGATCACCACCGCATCAATAACCACCGCACCGATCACCACAGCTCCGGACCTCATCGGAAGCGCCCCCCGCGTGCTTCTGGTGGCCTCGGACCTCCAGGGCGCGGTCCTGTTCGACCGGCCCGGCTACGCACTGGTGGCGGGCACCGCGCCGTTCCTCAGGGGGGCTGTCCCGGAAGGTGTGGACGGGGGGCGGGCCCGCTTCGCGCGCTATGCGCGGGCCGTGGCCGATCGGTGGCCGGAGTTGCAGGCGGTCGCACGTGACTTCGGGCCCCGCCACATCGCGTGGGCGCACGCGCGGAACGTTCCCGACGGGACCGCCACGTCCCAGCAGGTCCGCCTCGTACGGGACTTCACGGCCGGGGTCATCGGCGGGGCGGACTTCGCTCGTGGCTGGCTGAATGCCCGCCGCGCGGCCCAGGAGAGCGGGGAAAGGCTCCGCGAACCGCTCCTCAGCGCGTTCCAGCAGGTCTTCCTCCTGCTGGAGGACTACTCCATCGACCCCGCGCTCAAGGACCCCACCGACCTCTCGGACCAGGAACTGCGCGACGGCGTAAGGAAGTCCATGGCGCGCTCCGAGAACCCCTGAGGCCCGACCGCCCGACCGCCCGACCGCCCGACCAGCCGGCCCCGAGGCCCCGACCCACCGGCCCGCCTGACCGCCGGCCCGCCGGCCCGCCGGCCCGCCCGACCATCTGCCCACCGACCCACCGACCCACCAACGCACCGACCCGCCGCACTACTCCAAGGCGCCAGCCCCCCGAAGATGAGATCCTGTTCGCACACGCACTCAGTGAACACTGTTGCGCACGGGGGGATTTCGCGCTGTGTCTGTAACCGTGCCCGATTGGGCCGACACCCTGCTTGACGTCATCGGAGTCAGCTGGCCGAACGTCGATGAGGACGCGTACCGGGACATGGCCGACGCCCTCCGGGAGTTCGCCGAGGACGTGGAGGACGATGGTTACCTTGCCAACCAGCATGTGCAACGTTTGCTCTCGTCCGGGTACGGCGAAGCTCTCGACGCGTTCGGCGGGCACTGGGGCAAGGTCAAGGACAAGCACGTAAAGGACCTCGCGAGCGGGGCCCGTACCATCGCCGGCGCCCTGGACAACGCGGCCGCGGCGATCGAGGCCATGAAGTACGCGGCGCTGGTCCACCTCGGCGTGCTGGCCGGCAAGGCGGGCATCTCGCTGGCCCTGATCCCCGTGACCGGGGGGCTGTCGATGCTCATCGGCGGCGGGGCCATCGCCATCGCGCAGCAGGCCGTCCGCCGGGTCATCAAGGAGTGCCTGGAGGAGGTCGTCAGCTACATCGTCTCCGCGCTCACCGAACCGGCCGTCGCCGCGCTGGAGAACATGGCCGCCGACCTGGCGGTCCAGCTCGGCGCCAACGTGCTCGGGTTGCAGGACGGCGTCGACATGAGCCAGGTCGGCGATTCGGGCAAGGAGGGCTTCAAGGAAGGGGTGCAGGGGGCCAAGGACTCCTTCCAGCTCGACTCGGCCGGTGGTGGCGGCGGTGCCGGGACCCCGCCGGGCAAGGGCGTGCACATCGAGCACGGAGAGCATGACCGGGCCGGCACCAGCCTGAGGCTGGTCAGTGTCGACGTACACGGGAAGACCGCGGGCAAGCTGACCAAGGCCAGGACGCACCACGGCCGGACCCGTGGCAGGGACGACATCGCCGGCGCGCTGGACCCCGTGATCGACAAGGCGATGAAGGCGCTCGGCAAGGCCAACAAGGCGATGGGCTCCCACCTCGGCGAGGAGCTGCCGAAGGCGGTCAAGGAGATATCCGAGGCGCAGAAGAAGATCGACCTGGACATCAAGGACGGGCTCGACAAGGTGCGCCCCAAGGACGACCGCGGGAGCGACACCGTCCCGCACCCCCGGTCGCGCCGGGAGTCCGGTCACTCCAAGGGCGACGCGCTGAGGGACGCCAAGGACGAGCCGCGCCGGCACAGCATCTCGCTGGACAAGAAGGTCTGCGAGAACGACCCGGTGGACGTCGCCACCGGGGAGATGACCCTGTCGCAGACCGATGTGGCCCTGCCCGGTGTCCTTCCGCTCGCCCTGCGCCGCACCCACCTCTCCGGCTACCGCTTCGGGCACTGGTTCGGCCGCAGCTGGGCGTCCACGCTGGACGAGCGGATCGAGCTGGACCCGGTCGGCGCGGGCGCGGTGTGGGCGCGGGAGGACGGTTCGCTCCTCGTCTATCCCCGGCTGCCGCTGCCCGGGGACGACGACGGTGTCCTGCCCGTCGAGGGGGCCAGGATCCCCCTGACGCACGGCGGACAGGACAACGGGGAGACCGCCTATCACGTCACCGACCCGGTCACCGGTCTGACGCGTACGTTCCGCGGCGGCCCGTACCGCGAGTCGCCGGCCTACTGGCTCAGCTCCGTCGAGGACCGCAACCTCAACCGGATCTCCTTCGAGCGCGGCAGCGACGGCAGTCCGGCGACGGTCGCCCACTCCGGCGGCTACCGGATCGACCTGGCCGTCGAAGCCGGCCGGGTCCGCGAGCTGTCCCTGCGTACGCCCGACGGCCCGGTCACGGTGACGCGCTACCTCTACGACGGGCCGGGAAACCTCGTCGGCGTCGTCGACTCCTCCGGGCTGCCGCTGCGTTTCACGTACGACGAGGACGCCCGGATCACGACGTGGACCGACCGCAACGACTCCACGTTCCGCTATGTGTACGACGACGCCGGCCGGGTGGTCCGCACGGTCGGCCCGGACGGCTACCAGTCGTCCACGTTCACGTACGGCACGCATCCGCAGACCGGCGACCGCGTCACCCGGTACACGAACTCCGTCGGCGCCACCAGGACCCACTACTTCAACGCCCGGCTCCAGGCGGTCGCGGAGACCGACGCGGCCGGCGGGATCACCCGCCGCACCTTCGACCGCCACGACCGGCTGCTCACCCTGACCGACCGGCTCGGCCGGACCACCACCCACGGCTACGACGACCACGGGAACCTGGTCCGGATCGAGCACCCCGACGGCAGCACCGCCGGGATCGAGTACGACGAGCTGCACCAGATCACCGTCGTCACCGGCCCCGACGGCGAGATCTCGCGCCAGGAGTACGACGACCGGGGCAACCCGACCCTCTTCACCCGGCCGAACGGCACGACGACCCGCCTCACCCACGACCCGAAGGGCCGGCTCACCGGGGTCGACGACACCCTCGGCGCCCTGGACCGGCTGCGCTGCGACCCGGCCGGACTGCCGCTCGCGGTCCGCGGACCGCTCGGGACGGTCACCCGGTACGTCCGCGACGCGTTCGGGCGCGTGGTGCGGATCATCGACCCCGAGGGCCGCACCACCGAACTGGAATGGACCGTCGAGGGCAAGCTCGCCCGGCAGACCGACCCCGACGGCGCGCGGCAGTCGTGGACGTACGACGGCGAGGGCAACTGCCTCGTCCACACCGACGCGGCGGGCGGCGAGACCCGCTTCGAGTACACGCACTTCGGGCTGGTCTCCGCCCGCACCACCCCGGACGGCGCCCGGCAGGAGTTCGCCCACGACACCGAGCTGCGCCTGACCCGCGTCACCAACCCGCAGGGCCTCACCTGGGACTACACCTACGACGCGGCCGGCCGCACCAGCGCGGAGACCGACTACGACGGCCGTACCCTCCGCTACGCGCACGACGCCTGCGGCCGGCTCGTCTCCCGTACGAACGGCCTCGGCCAGACCGTCCGCTACGAGCGCGACCGGGCGGGACGGGTCGTCGCCAAGGACGCCGACGGCACCGTCACCCGCTTCACCTACGACGTCCACGGCCGCCTCGCCTCGGCGACCGCCCCCGGCAGCGCGCTGTCCTTCGTCCGCGACGGCTCGGGCCGGGTGCTCAGCGAGGTCTGCGACGGCCGCGAGCTGGGCAACACCTACGACGCGGCCGGGCGCCGGGTCCGCCGGGTCACCCCTTCCGGGGCGGTCAGCACCTGGTCCTTCCCGGACGGCCTCGGCGCCGAGCTGAACGCCTCCGGTCACCGGGTGGCCTTCGCCTTCGACGGGACGGGCCGCGAGACGTCACGCCGTATCGGCGACGCGCTGACCGTCGAGTCGGCGTACGACCCGGTGGGCCGCCTGGTGGACCAGCGGGTCCGCACCCGGGACGACCGGACGCTCCAGCGCCGCTCGTACGCGTACCGCGCCGACGGGCACCTCACCGCCGTCGAGGAGCCGGGCGCCGGCCGCAAGCGGCTGGACGTCACCGGCGACGGCCGGGTCAGCGGTGTCACCGCGGAGAACTGGTCGGAGCGGTACGCGTACGACGAGGCCGGGAACCAGACCAGTGCCTCCTGGCCCGGTGCGGACGACGCCACCGGGGAGCGCGAGTACACCGGCACGCGCATGACCCGGGCGGGCCGCTGCCGTTACGAGTACGACGCCCAGGGCCGGGTGGTGCTGCGGCAGAAGGCCCGCCTCTCCCGCAAGCCCGACACCTGGCGCTACGGCTGGGACGCCGAGGACCGCCTGGTCTCGGTCACCACACCGGACGGCACGCGCTGGCGCTACCGCTACGACGCGCTGGGGCGCCGTACCGCCAAGCAGCGCCTGGCGGGCGACGGGGCGACGGTCGTCGAGGAGGTGGCCTTCACCTGGGACGGCGACGTCCTCTGCGAACAGGCCACCTCCGTGGCGGGCTCCTCGGAGTCCGTCGCCCTCACCTGGGACCACAACGGCGTACAGCCGGTGAGCCAGGTGGAACGGCGGCTCATGGACCGGGCGGAGACCGACCGCCGTTTCTTCGCGATCGTCACCGACCTGGTGGGCACGCCCCGTGAACTCCTGGACGAGCACGGGGCCGTGGCGTGGCGCACCCGCACCACGCTGTGGGGCACCACCTCGTGGAACCGTGACGCCGGCGCGTACACCCCACTGCGCTTCCCGGGCCAGTACTTCGACCCCGAATCGGGCCTCCACTACAACCGCCACCGCCATTACGACCCCGAGTCCGGCCGCTACCTCTCCCCCGACCCCCTCGGCCTGGCCCCGGCCCCGAACGCGGTCACCTACGTCGACAACCCCACCGGTTCGATCGACCCGCTGGGGCTCGCCGGCTGCCCGCACCGCAGTGGGGAGCACCGCCACAGCGTGGTGCTGGGGGTGAACCAAAAACCCACCAACGCCTCGAACTCGCTGGCCGAGCACCTGCGCGCCAACGGTGATCCGGGAGCCCATACGTACAACGGGGACGACTACGCCGGGATCGAGCCGTCCGGGCCCGTGTGGATGACGAACGTGATGGCCGCGGTGGGCGACCGTGACACCGACTTGTCCATCACCCTCGACGGGATGCCCAACAGCAATGGCGAGCGCGGCAACTGGAACACCCCGGAGACCATCGTGGACGCCTTCCGGACCGCCGTCCGGAACGGACAGCAGTACGGCACCAACCCGGGGACCTATCCCGAGGAAGGTTTCGGGACGGCCTGGGAGATGAACATCGTGGCACGCAATGTGCGGATGTACGAGTCCAGCATGGAGTACGGCGACGACCCGCCGCTCGGGCGCCCCTGGGAGGAAATACGTTGGTACTCGGGCAATGAGGAAATCAAGGTCCCGAAGCCGGATATTCCCGAGATCCAGCCGCCCAAGCCCGGAAAGAGATGAAGCACCGCATGAGCGACGAAGAGGACCGTATGCGAGCCGCGGACATTGTCGCGGCGAAATGGAAGGACATCCTCGAATCCGACGAAGGGCTGATCGACCCGGCCATGCCCCGGGCCGCCTACGCCCACCCCCGTCTGCGGGAGCTGTCCCCGATGGTCAGCCACGGCGCCCTGTACCTCCACCGGTGCATTCGCTTCCCCTGGACCAAGGATGTGGGCGCCCTGTTCCGCCGTGCCGGTGGTGGATTCATGGTGATCCGTAATTCCGACCGCACCGTGCTCGGCGAGCCCGAAACGGTGGAGGAGGCCGTTGAACTGATCGTCGCCAACCTCCCGGAGGGAACCGGCCCCGCCATCGACGGAACGGCCGACGACCTCTGAGCGGAACGGCATCACGGGCGGGCGAGCGCGGGCCGCCGGTCCCCGGCCTTCCCCTCAGGGGGCGTTCGCGAGTGCGTGCGAATATGGGGCCTCGTCCGTTGCGTTCCGGGGAGGATCCGCCGTCGTGTCCGTGCAGCACTTCACACTTCCCGAGGAGCTACTGCTGCTCGCGTACGACCCCGTCGAGGGCCGGGCCCTGTGCCGGCCCCACCTGCTGCGCATCGGCCTCGCGGGAGCGCTCGCCGCCGAGTTGGTGCTCGCGGGGCGGGTGGCCGTGGACAACGACCGGATCACCGCGCTGGGGACCCCGCCGGTCGGTGACGCCCTGCTGGACGTGGCACTGACGGGGCTGGCCAAGCGTCGCAAGGGCCAGAAGCTGCCGCGCTGGATACGCGACACGGCGGCCGTGAAGACCACCGACGGCCGGAGCGACGAGGTGTGGCGGCACCGGCTGATCGCGCGTGGCGCCCTGCACGAGGAGCGCAGCCGGGCGCTGGGGATCGTCGCGCAGCGCCGCCACCCCGCGGGCCCGGACGACCGGACGTCTCCCGCGCGGGAGCGGGTGACCGCCGTGGTGAACGGCGCGTCGGGCGACGGGCGGGACCAGTTGCTGGCGGCGTTCGCCGGTGCGACCGGGCTGGCCGACGCCCTGCTGCCGGGAGACGAACACCACCGGCTGAGAGGCGAGTTGGCCCTCGTTGCCCGACGGGACCCGATAGCCCGCACCGTGCGCGACCTGGTCAACGAGGCCCGGGGGCCGGCCCCGCGCCCCCGGGGCGGGGCCGAACCGATCGCCGAGGGCACGGGCTGGAACCCCTTGAGCTGGATCTTCAACGGCGACGGCGGCAGCGACGGCGGGGACGGCGGCGGCGGGGACTGAGCCGTGAACTCCCGGCGTGCACCACAGCCTTGCGGAGCACGCGTGGACGGCGTCGCGGCGGACGCGACCGCACGGGCCGATACGCTGGAGACCTCCCGATCCCGGTTCCGCCAGGGCCCCGGGGGCGCGTACGCCGGGTGGCGCCCTCCACCGGCCCGGCAGGGACGGCATCGGACGCCCACCGAGCCACCACACACGACAGGTCCGATTCAACCCGGCTGCCAGGGACGGAACATGAGCCACGCGACGGTGAACGGCGCGACGCTGCACCACGACGACCTCGGCCCCTCGACCGGGCTGCCGGTGCTCCTGATCCACGGGCACCCCTTCAACCGCACCCTGTGGACACCGCAGAGCGCCGCGCTCACCGCGGCGGGCCACCGCGTCATCACGCCGGACCTGCGCGGATACGGCGCCAGCGATGTCACCCCGGGCCAGGTGTACCTGTCGGACTTCGCCGACGACCTCGTCGGCCTCCTGGACCTGCTCGGCATCGACCGGGCCGTCGTCGGCGGGGTCTCCATGGGCGGCCAGATCGCTATGGAGGTCCAGCGCCGCCACGCCTCCCGCGTCCGCGCACTCGTCCTGTCGGACACCTCGGCTCCCGCCGAGACGCCCGAGGGACGGGCGTTCCGCAACCAGCTGGCCGACCGGCTGCTCGCCGAGGGCATGGGCGGGTACGCGGACGAGGTCATCGGCAAGATGCTCGCCTCCTACAACGTCACCGCGCTTCCGGAGGTCGCCGCGCACGTCCTCGGCATGATGCGCGCCACCGACCCCCGTGGAGCGGCGGCGGCTCTCCGCGGCCGCGCCGAACGCGCCGACTACCGCGACACGCTGGCCGCCGCCTCGTGCCCCGTGCTGGTCGTCGTCGGCGCCGACGACGCCTACACACCGGTCGCCGACGCCGAGACCATCACCCGCCTCGCCCCGCACGCGGCACTGCACGTCATCGAGGGTGCCGGCCACCTGCCCGGAGCCGAGCAGCCAGACCGCTTCAACCGGGTGCTGCTGGACTTCCTCCGTGACCGGGTGACCGGGTGACCGACTGACTGGCTGACTGGCTGACCGGGTGACCGGGTGACCGGCTGACCGGAACTGTCTGGAGCGAGTCGGGCCCGGCCGGGCGGTGGTCCGGTGGATGACGGCCGGGCCCCGCACGCTACGGGCAGCTCTCCTCGAACTTCACCGCGGTGATCTCGACCGGCTGCCCGTTCAGCTTCGTTCCCGCGCCGGGCACCTGGGTGCAGACCTTCCAGTTGCTCTCCATCAGCACCATGCGGTCCTCGGCCGCGTCCGTCACCGTGAGCGAGGTCCCCGAGTCGAGTGCGCCGCGTGCGGCCTTCACCGACTTGCCCGCGAGGTCCGGCATCCTGCCGCCCTCGACCGTCGGCGGCTTCTCGTCGCGGGCCGGGCAGTTCTCCTCGGTCTTCACCGCGCCGAAGTCCAACTCGGTGTCCGTGGCGACGGGTTCGCCGGCCTTGACGCTCTGGAAGCAGACCTTCCAGTTCCGGTCGAGCACCTGCATCCGGTCCCGCCCGAGGCTGTCGTGGGACGACAGCACATGGAAGCCCTGGGCCTGGGCCGCGTCCTGCGCGGACTGGAGCCCCATGCCGACGAAGTCCGGCACGGGGACCTCGCCGCCCGCGTTGTCGTCGGCGGGCCTGGTGGTCCCCTTCGGAGCGGGCGGCTCGTCGTCGGACGCGGTGGTGGCCGCGGGCCGGGCCGTGACGGTAACCGTGGCGGTGGGGACGGGCGTTGAGCTGTTGGCGTTCTCGGTCCCGCCGCTTCCGGCGCTGCCGGCGACGGCACCGATGAGGAACAGACCGGCTGCGCAGGGAATCACGACGCGCTTGCGTGCCCAGCCGGGCAGCCCCGACGGCGGTGTCTTCGGCTGCGGCGCCGGTTGACCCCAAGGCGGCTGAGTGCCGTCGTTCCAACTCATTCGTCCCCCAAGTGCGTTTCGTGAGGGCATGACCGTATCGGGACGCCCTGACGCACTGGAAGATAATCCTCCGGAAGTGACGAAGTCGTGACGGAAGTGCGGAGGATGCGCGTCGATACGATCACTCCAAAGAGTTAATTGACCGATCGTTCCAAATCGGCTTACGCTCTTGGATGTGGCCAGGACCAAGGAATTCGATCCGGAAGCCGCGCTGCAGTCAGCCCTTGAGCTGTTCTGGCAGCGGGGTTACGAAGCGACGTCGATGGCCGACCTCGTCGAGCACCTCGGCATCGGCCGGGCCAGCATCTACGCCACCTTCGGGAACAAGCACGACCTGTACCTGAAGGCCATGGACAGGTACGCGGAGGAGCGCGATCCGCTCCTCCTCTCCGAGCTGTCCCAGCCGGGGCCCGCCCTCCCCGCGATCCGGGCCGTGGTGCGCCGTTACGCCGAGGAGGCGTCGACCGTCGAGGGCCGGCTGAGCGGCTGCCTGATCACCAACACGGCCACCGAGCTGGCCCCGCACGATCCCGCGGCCGCCCGCCGGGTCGAGCTCAGCTGGGAGCACCTCGAAACCCCGCTCCACTCCGCGCTCATACGGGCCCAGGCCCAGGGCGAGTTGCCCGAGCACCGCGAGCCGCGCGCACTGGCCCGGATGCTGCTCGTGCTGCTCCAGGGCGTGCGGGTCGTCGGCAAGGCGTCGAGCGATCCCGCCAGAGTGCGGGACGCCACGGAGCAGGCGCTGAGCCTGCTGGACTGAACGACCTCCGCCGGAATCCCGGCGATCACTCATCCCCTCATATTGGACTGATCGATCCAATATCGCTCCGCACATGCCACACGCATGCACGCATGCACGCACAGAGGAGTTGGACCAGTGAACCGCTTCATCGGCAGGACCGTGCTCGTCACGGGTGGCGGCTCCGGCCTCGGCCGCGCCACCGCGCTCGCCTTCGCCGCCGAAGGCGCCTCCGTGGTGGTCGCGGGACGCACCCGGGCGACCCTGGACGAGACGGTGGACCTCATCGGGGCGGCCGGGGGCACGGCGACCGCCGTCACCGCCGACGTCACCGAATCGGACCAGGTCCACCACCTCGTACAGGAGACCGTTACACGCTTCGGCGGGCTCCACATCGCCGTCAACAACGCCGGGATACTCCGGGGCGCGGGCCCGATCGCAGACATGAGCGAGGAGGACTGGGACGCGGTGCTACGGACCAACGTCACCGGCGTCTGGCTGGCCATGAAGCACGAGATCGCGCACATGCGGGACCACGGCGGCGGGGTCATCGTCAATATCGCCTCCAACCTCGGCGCCCATCAGCGCATACCCCATGCCGCCGCCTACATCGCCTCGAAGGCGGCCGTCTCCGCGCTGACCCGCGCCGCCGCGCTCGACCACATCCACCAGGGCGTCCGGATCAACGCGGTCAGCCCGGGAGCCTCCGCCGCGCCCATGTCCCTGCGCCCCGGCGAGACGGAAGCCGAGCGGACGGAGCGGGTGAAGACGCAGAACCCGCTCGGCCGGCTGGCGGAGGCCGAGGAGGTGGCGGCCGCCGTGCTGTACCTCGCCTCACCCTCGGCGGGCGCGGTGGTCGGCACCGACCTGGTCATCGACAGCGGAGCGTCGGCATGACGGGGCGCGTGACCGGCCCGCCGACCACACCCCCGGCGGATACGAATGCCGATACGGATACGGATACGCATACCGATACGCATACCGATACGGCCTAGCATCGGGGCGGTCCGTGCCGGGCCGGTCCGGGCCATGTGTGCCGGCCCGTTGCGCCTTGTCGATCAGTGGAGTGTGCCGCCATGTCGTTGCCGCGTATCGGGGTCGTCATCGTGACCATGGGGACCCGCCCCCGCGAACTGGACGCGCTCCTCGCCTCGGTGGCGAAGCAGGACGTCGCGGCCGAGCGCGTGGTCCTCGTGGGCAACGCGACCTCCCTGGACGACGTCGCGACCGATCTCCTGAGCATGGCCGGAGCGGTGGGTGCCCCGGACCGGACCACGCCAGGGGCGCCCCGCGTGACCAAGGTGCCGCTCGTCGAGAATCTGGGCTGTCCCGGTGGGCGCAACGTCGGGCTGGAGAGGCTGTGCGAGTCGGGCGAGGTCGATGTCGTGGTCGAGCTGGACGACGACGGGCTGCTCATCGCGGACGACGTGTTCCGCGAGGTGCGGCGGCTCTTCGCACAGGACCCCGGGCTGGGGATCGTCGGGTTCCGGGTCGCGGACGAGCAGGGGCGGACCGAGCGGCGCTGGGTGCCCAGGCTGCGGGCGGGCGATCCGATGCGCGGGGGCCCGGTGACCGCGTTCCTCGGCGGTGGGCACGCCTTCTCGGTGCCCATGCTCCGGCAGATCGGGCTGTGGCCGGGGGAGTTCTTCTTCGGTCACGAGGAGACGGACCTCGCGTGGCGGGCGCTCGACGGAGGGTGGGACATCCGCTACGAGCCCGGTCTGGTGCTCCAGCATCCGAGGACGTCGCCCGCCAGGCACGCGGTGTACTACCGGAACACCGCGCGGAACCGGGTGTGGCTGGCCCGCAGGCGGCTCCCGGCTCCGCTGATCCCGGTCTACCTCGGTGTCTGGATCACCCTCGCCATGGTGCGGATGCGCTCGCTGACCGGGCTGAAGGCGTGGTGGGGCGGGTTCGCGGAGGGGGTCAGGACACCGGCCGGGGAGCGGGCGCCGATGCGGTGGCGGACGGTATGGCGGATGACCCGCCTGGGGCGCCCGCCCATCCTCTGACGGGCGGACGGGCGGACGGGCGAAGGAGGGAAGGGGACAAGGGAGGGGGAGGGGGAGGGGGCGGGGGAAGGGGGGTGGGGCGGCGGTGGGTGGCCGCCGCCCCGGTCGTGCCGGTGGGTGAGGGGTGCGCGGGCGGTCAGCTCGCGCTGCAGGAGACCGTGGGCCAGGTCCAGGTGCCGTTGGTCTGGATGGTGACGCCGAAGTTGTTGCCGCTGCCGTTCGGTTTGGCGGTCAGCACTTGGGCGCTGGGGTAACTGGCGCTGATGTTCCAGGTGGAGAGGATCTTCTCGGGGGACGGGACGTTCATCGTCACGGTCCAGTTGCTGGAGCCGGAGACCGCGACGTTCAGGTTGTACCGGTCGTCCCACTGCTGACCGGCGGACAGGGTCGCGGTGCAGCCGCCACCCCCGTTGTTGCCGCCTCCGCCGTTGTCGCCGCCTCCGTTGTCGCCGCCGCCGGAGCCGCTGCCGAGCGTGATGCTGGAGCTGCCGCTGCTCTGGTAGCCCTCGGTGGCCATGATCATGTAGTTGAAGGAGCCGAGGTTCATGCCGTGCTGGGCCCAGGCGTCGAAGTGGTTGCCGGTGGTGATGGTGCCGCCGGTCCGCTTGGACTGCCGGACGCTCCAGTACTGCTGGAAGGTCTTGGTGCCTTCGATGGAGGGCGCGTTGGTCCGCGTCGTCTCGTAGATGTCGTACGTGCCGCCGTCGCTGGTGACCGTCCCCTTGAAGGTCCCGGTGGGCCGGTAGGTGCCCCAGTTGTCGACGATGTAGTACTCCACGAGCGGGTTCTGCGACCAGCCGTAGAGGGCCAGGTAGGCGTTGCCCGACGGGTTGAAGGAGCCGGAGTAGGTCACGCTGCGGCGTCCGCCGGTGCTCCAGCCCTTGCCGGCGACGAAGTTCCCGGTGTTGCTCCAGGACGTGCCGTAGCTGCCGCCGGAACCGAGGTTCATCGAAACGGAACCGGGGCTGTCGGTCCAGAACGAGTAGTAGTAGCCGTTGTTGGTGCCCGTCTGGTTCGAGGTGACGGTCGTGTCGGCGGTGGCCGTGCCGGGCAGCGCGATCGCGGCGACGGCGGCCATCACCATGGCGAAGGCGCTGCGGATGAACAGCCTGAGGCCGCTCGTCGGTCTGGTGCGGCCTCGCGGGTGGCTCGTCGAATGTGCGGGTGTGGCGTACATGTGCGGAGCTCCTCCTCGTCGTCGTGACCAGGTCGGCGTCGGCGGGGGCCTGCCGACGGCGCTCAGTGTTGGACCGGCCCCAGGGGGTGTCAATAGTTTCGGCACGAGTTGCGAAAGCTTCGACTGCCCTATGTCGCAAGGGAGTTGATATACCCAGCAGGTCAGCGGCATCCTTCCGGCGAGTAGGGGCACCGGAATTGGCGCGGGACCGATCGCGTTTCGAAGCCTTCGCGACCCCCGTTTCGAATGTTTCGGAGCGTGGTGCGGGGTCGGTCAGGCCCACGGAGGAGGCGTTGGCACGGGCTCTTCCGGGAGCTGCCAGGGGCGGCGGCCCGGACCCGTCGGGTGCGTTCCCGTGACACCCATGACCACCGAGTAGAGGCTCGTCTCCGCCGTGATGAAGAGACGATTCCGCTTTGCTCCGCCCCAGGAGATGTTGGCCACCGCCTCCGGCACGTTGAGCCGGCCGATGAGCGTGCCGTCGGGGTCGTAGCAGTGCACGCCGTCGTTCGTCGCGGCGGCCCAGAGCCGGCCGTCGTCGTCGAAGCGGAGGTTGTCGAAGCGGGCCCCCAGGCGGAGCCCCGCCTCGACGAAGACGCCGCCCTCCGTGAGCGTGCCACCGTCCCGGACGCCGAAGACGCGGATGAGGCCGGCCCGGGTGTCGGAGACGAAGAGCCGCCGCTCGTCGGCCGAGAAGACCAGGCCGTTGGGCGCGTCGAAGCCGTCCGCGACGAGCCGGACCTCCCCGGTGGAGGGGTCGACGCGGTAGACGTTGCCGGCGCCGATCTCGCTCCGGGCGCGGTAGCCCTCGTAGTCGCTGGTGATGCCGAAATCCGGGTCCGAGAACCAGATCGAGCCGTCGGACTTCACCGCCGCGTCGTTCGGACTGTTCAGCCGCTTGCCCTGCCAGCGGTCCGCCAGGACCGTGACCGTGCCGTCGTGCTCGGTCCGCGTCACCCGCCGGTTGCCCTGCTCACAGGTGATGAGCCGGCCCTCGCGGTCGAGGGTGTTGCCGTTCGGGTGTCCGGCCGAGCGGCGGAAGACGCTGACCGCCCCGGTCTCCTCGTCCCACCGCAGCATCCGGTCATTGGGGATGTCGCTCCACACCACCTGCCGCCAGGCCGGCACGTACAGCGGGCCCTCGGCCCACCGGCAGCCCGTGTACAACACTTCCAGGCTCTCGTCACCGTTCATGCACCGGCCCGCGCGGAACCGGTCGTCCAGGAGTTCGTACAGCCGGGGACCTCTGCTGGTCATGCCGCTCCCACCTTTCGCCGTCAACAGCCGCGCGATCTTCATCCCTTGATCGAAAGATGGCACAGCACCCCGCGGGACACGCCGGGTTCGGGCCGTTGAACCCGGTCTGTCCGCCGCCCGGAGCCCTCTAGGGTTTGTCCGGTGGTGGTCGGTGGAGAGGTACGGACGGGCTCGGACGACCGGTCGCGGCGAGACCGCGAGCGGCGACGTGAGCAGGGGCAGGCACGGCCGGAGCAGACGCGACCGGAGCCGGAGCGGCCGGAGCAGACGCGGGCGGAGCCGGAGCGCGGGGCGGGACGGCAGCCGTGGTGGCGGGTCCACCGCGTGCCGCTCGTCGCCGTGGCGGCCGTCCTGCCGCTGTACGCCGTGTGGGCCGCGCTGCTGGCCACCGGGGGCGGTGACCTCGCCGCCCAGCTGGCCTGGACCGGGTTCACCGAGCGGCACCCGGGCTCGGCGTACAACCTGTTCTGGTACGGGGGCACGCACACCGCCAACTACAGCGTCTTCTCCTCGTACGTCATGGCGCTCCTCGGCGTCCGCACGGTCTCCGTCGTCGCCGGGCTCGCGGCCACCTGGCTCATGGCCCGCCTCCTCGTCCGTACGGGCATGCGGCACGCGCTCACCCCCGCGCTGCTCGCCGCCTTCGCCCTGTGGTGCAACGTCGCGTCGGGGCGTACGACCTTCGCGCTCGGCGTCGCCATCGGGCTCGTCGCCTGCCTGTACGCGGACCGGGTCGTCACCCCCGTGGTGGCGGGGGCGCTGGCGACGATGGCGAGTCCGGTGGCGGGGCTGTTCCTCGTCGTGACGGGTGCGGCCCACCTCCTCGACCGCCGGTGGCGGAGGGGGGCCGTGCTGATGGTGCCGTTCTTCGCGGTCGTCGGGGCGACCACGCTGCTCTTCCCGTTCCGGGGCGAGCAGCCCATGCACGCGAACCGGTTGTGGATGCCGGTCCTGATCTGCGCGGTGCTCGTGGCCGCGGCGCCCCGGACGCGGGAGTGGCGGGTGACGCGTTTCGGCGCCGCCGTCTACGCCGTCGGCGTGTGCCTCACCTTCCTCGTCGCCTCCCCGATCGGCACGAACGTCGAGCGGCTGCTCGGTCTCGTCGCCGTGCCCGTGCTGTGCGCGGCGGTCCTCGACACCGTCCGGGCCAGGGCGTGGGTGCGTACGGGGGTGCTGTCCGCCGCCCTCGTGCTGTCCGGGCTCTGGCTCATCGACAAGACCGTGGACGACCTGCGGGTCTCCACCCCCGTACCGGCCTGGGCCTCCCACACGGACGGCGTCGTCACCGAACTCGACCGCCTCGGCGCCCGCCTGGGCCGCGTCGAGGTCGTCCCCGCGCGCAACCACCGCGAAGCGGCCGTCCTCGCCCCGCACGTCAGCATGGCCCGGGGCTGGAACCGCCAGCTCGACGTCGAGCGCGGCCGGCTCTTCTACGAGGGCACCCTCACCCCGGACCGCTACCGGACCTGGCTGGACCGGTGGGCCGTGAGCCATGTCGTACTCCACGACGGGCAGCCGGACGGCCCGGCCGAGGCCGAGGCGTCGCTGGTCAGGGGCGGCCTCCCCTGGCTGGAGCAGGTCTGGCGGGACGACGGCTGGACCATCTACCGGGTCCGGGACGCCATACCGCTGGCGCCACCCCCCGCCACGGTCGTCAGCGGCGACGACGCGTCGCTGGTCGTACGAATGCCGCGCGCCGGCTCGGTGACCGTACGCATCGCCTACTCGCCGTGGCTGCGCGTGCGGGCCGCCGGCGGCGGGGCCGGGGGCTGTCTGCGGCAGGACGGCGAGTGGACGAGGCTGACCGTGCCGGAGGGCGGGACCTACCGGCTGGACTCGGCGTACGGGCCGGGCCGCTTCAGCGGAGGCTGCTGACCGGCGCCCGGGACCTCAGCCGTGGTGCAGGGCGCCGTCCAGGAGCGGGAGCAGGCGGTCCCAGTGGAGCTTCAGCCCGGCGGCGCTGTAGGCGTCGGTGTCGGACATGGTGAAGCCGTGCACGGTGCCGGGATAGATCTCCGAGGTGTGGTCGACACCGGCGGCGTCCAGCTCCTTGTTGAGCTCGGCAAGGGCCTCGGGGGTCAGGTCGCTCGCGGCGTGGCCGAGGTGGACCCGCGCGGTGAGCCCGTCGAACAGCCCCGGCCCGTCCGCGCCCACCGGCCCGTGGAAGGCGGCGGCCGCGGCCACCCGGCCGGGATGGGCGGCGGCGGTGCGCATCGCCAGCAGACCGCCGATGCAGTAGCCCGTCACCCCGACGGGACCATCGGCCACCTCGGGCCGGGCGGTCAGGGACGAGAGGTAGGCGTCGGCGTCGCGCACCGTGCGTTCGGCGGTGTGCGCCTGGATCAGCGGCATCAGCCGGCCGATGAGCGCGGGCCGGGCCTCCTCCCCGATGTACTCGGGAAGCTCGACCACGGGGGTGGGGCCCTCCCGGTAGAAGAAGTTGGGGACGAGCACGTAGTAGCCGTGCCCGGCCAGCTCGCGCGCCATCTCCCGGATCACCGGCCGGATGCCGAAGGCGTCCGCGTACATCAGGACTCCGGGGTGCCGCTCCCCGTCGTCGGGGAAGGCGGCGATCGCGTCGGCCTGCCCGTCCTCGGTGGGGATGTGCAGCGTGTTGACGGTCATGAGTGCTCCTGTCGTGGTTGAGGTGTCGTCCCTGCCGGCCAACACGACGGAGGCGGAGCCCGCGCGGCGGGGGCCCCGGCCGCGCGGTCGGACACCTGGCCGGCGGCAGCGGCCCGTCCGGCGCTCAGCGGAGCACCGGGTCACCGATCCGTGTGTGGCACGAGGCCGTCCCGGTCTTCATGATCGCGCAGCCTAGTTCAACGGGCCGGCACACCGCCGGAGACGGGCCCTAACGGCGTTTCAGCAGGCCGGTGTTCATCGCGACCACCACCGCGCGGGTGCGGTCATTGACGTCGAGCTTGGCGAAGACGCGCAGCAGATGCGTCTTCACCGTGGCCTCGCCGATGAACAGCCGGCGGCCGATCTCCCCGTTCGACAGCCCGTCCGCGACCGCTTCGAGCACGTCCGACTCACGGGCGGTCAGAGTGACGGGCGCGGGCCCGCGCATCCTGGCCACCAGCCGCTGGGCGACCCGGGGGGCCAGGACCGTCTCGCCGCGTGAGGCCGCGTGGATGGCCTCCACCAGCTGCTCCCTGGTGGCGTCCTTGAGCAGGTAGCCGGTGGCGCCCGCCTCCACGCCCCGTTCGATGTCCGCGTCGGTGTCGTACGTGGTGAGGATCAGGACCCGGGTCGGGGAGGGGCCCGCGACGATCTCGGTGGTGGCGCCGACGCCGTCGAGGACCGGCATGCGCAGGTCGAGCAGCGCGACGTCCGGGCTCAGCCGCTCGACCAGGGCGACCGCCTCGCGGCCGTTGCTCGCCTCCCCGACGATGTCGAACGTCGGCTCGCAGCCCAGCAGGGCGACCAGACCGGCCCGCATCACGGTGTGGTCGTCGGCCAGGACGATGCGCAGGGGGGCGGCTCCCGCCGCGGAGATGGGCGTCATGGCACCTGGGGCCTGTCGTTCAGAGGGATGGTGGCGTGGATGCGGGTGCCGTCACCGACCGAGCTGGTGACGGTGAGCCCGCCGCCGAACTCCGCGAGGCGCTTGCGCATGCCGTCCAGGCCGAAGCCCCGGGAGTCCGCGACGACGAAGCCCCGCCCGTCGTCGGTGATCTCCAGCTCGGCGCCGCCGGACTGCTCGCGCGCCACGGGTGGCGGGCGCTCCACCGGGCCATGTGTACGGGTCGAAGTCTCATGTCCTCCATGCTGTTTCGCGGGGCACCCCGCCCGGCAGCCCCGGCAGGTGGAACCGGGCGTCCACCGGTCGGTGGACAAGGGGTGGGGGGGGATGGCCCCCGTACGGCTTCTCGCAGTTGGTCCTGCCGGGGCGTCAGAGCCACCCCTCCAGGCGCGCCTTCGTCTCCGGCCACTCGTCGGCGAGCAGGGAGAAGTAGACCGTGTCGCGCCAGGTGCCGTCCGGGCGGCGGCGGTGGCGGCGCAGGATGCCCTCGTGGTGGGCGCCGAGGCGGGATATCGCCTTCTGGGAGCGCTCGTTGAGGTGGTCGGTCTTCAGCTGGACGCGGCCCATGCCCAGTTCCTCGAAGGCGTGGGTGAGCAGGAGCAGCTTCGTCTCGGTGTTGACCGCCGAGCGCCAGTGGGCGCGGCCGTACCAGGTGGAGCCGATCTCCAGGCGCTCGTGCTTCACGTCGATGTCCAGGTAGGTGGTCCAGCCGACCGCCCGGCCGCTCGCCAGGTGGATGACGGCGAAGGGGACGCAGGACTCCTCCGCGAGCAGGGCGGTGAGCCTGGTCTCCAGCTCCTGCGGGGTGCGGGGCGTCGGGCTGCCCAGCCAGCGCCAGACCTCGTCGTCGTCGCCGCCGGCGGCGAAGAGGTCGTCCAAGTGGTGGAGGGCGAGCGGTTCGACGCGGACGTGGTCGCCGGTCAGGGTCACGGGGAGCGGGTGCGTAGCTGACATGGGGGAACCATACCCGCATTCGCACTAGCCACAAACGCACTATGCACTAGTTCAAAGGATGGTGGGTGGAGCCCGCGTCCTCCGTGTCCGGCCGGCCCTCCCCCGTCCCCCGGCCCTCGCGCAGGGCGGCCGCCGCCGCCCGAATCGCTGGCAGAGCGTCGTACAGCGCCTGGCCGGGGCAGGTCGTCTCATAGGTGTCCCGGTGGCCGGAGATGACGTTCAGCACCGCGGCCTTCCCCTTCGGGTACCTGCTCTCGTCGTTGGTCGACACCAGGCGCACCTTGCCCTCGGGGTCGACGCCCGGCCGCAGCTTCCACGCCGCCACCTCCGCCAGCGCCCGCACCACGGCCGCCGGCACCTTCTCGCCGTTGCGGTAGTCGCCCAGCACCGCGATGCCCACGCTGTCGGCGTTGAAGCCCGTGGTGTGCGCCCCGCGCACCGAGCGCGTGACGCCGCCCGCGCGGCCCTCGTAGATCGTTCCGCACCGGTCGACGAGGAAGTTGTAGCCGATGTCGTCCCAGCCGTTGCCCTCGATGTGGGACTGCTCGACCGCACGCACCAGGTCGGGGGCGTCCACGCAGTCGTAGTCGTTCGACTCGCCCGTGTGGTGGATGAAGACCGCCCGCACGGCGCCCGTGTAGACGGCCCGCTCCCGGACGATGGACTCGTTCGCGTGCCAGGCCGCCCGGCTCACGATCACCGGCTGCGGCACGGTCCCGGCCCGCTCCCGGGAGGAGCCGGGCGGACGCTCGGCCAGCACCTGACGCACCGGGGCGTCCCGTGGAACCAGCAGGACCAGCGGGAGGACCGCGACGCCCAGCCATATTCGATGGGGCCACATGGCTCCACCCTGCGGCTTCTCCCCCGGACCCGCAGATGAGGTGGCCGATCGGGTGAAATCGGCCTCGGGAGCGAAGGGCCGCGCTTCGGCGATATCCTGGGGGCAGCGGAGGCCGGTGACGGCCGAAGCGCGGCGGTGGGGCCCGCCGTACCCGAACCGCGGCCGGTCGAACGCCGCCAACGGTCCCTACTTGCGAGACGCGCGCCCACATCAGGTGGGCGCCCCGGCAGGTAGGAGACGTATGCCCGGCACCGGACCCGGGGCCCTCAGGAGCCTCGGGCAGCACCCGCAGAGCGCCGTCGTCGCCGTGGTCGCCATCGGCGGGGCCACCGGGGCGTCCGCCCGCTACGGCGCCTCGCTCCTGTGGCCCACCGCGGCCGGCGGCTTCCCCTGGACGACCCTCGTCGTCAACGTCATCGGCTGCGCGGTCATCGGTGTGTTCATGGTGGTGATCAGCGAGGTGTGGGCGGCGCACCGGCTGGTGCGGCCGTTCTTCGGCACCGGGGTGCTCGGCGGGTTCACCACCTTCTCCACGTACGCGGTCGACATCGAACGCCTCGTGGCGAAGGGGCGGGCCGGCACCGGGCTCGCCTATCTGGGAACGACACTGCTCGCGGCCCTCGCGGCGGTGTGGAGCGCGGTGTGGCTGACGCGCCGCGCACTGGCGTGGAGGCAGTCATGACGACACCCGTGACCGAACCCGGCCTGCGCCTGACCGTGCTGGTCGGCGAGTCCGACACCTGGCACCACCGGCCCGTCTACACGGAGATCGTGCACCGGGCGCACGCGGCCGGTCTCTCCGGGGCGAGCGTCTTCCGGGGCATCGAGGGCTTCGGAGCCTCCTCGATGATCCACACCCAGCGGCTGCTGTCGCTGAGCGAGGACCTGCCGGTGGCCGTGATCATCGTGGACGCGGAGCCCGCGGTGCGCGCGTTCCTGCCACAGGTCGCCGAGCTGGCCGACGGCTGCCGGGTGACCCTCGACGCCTGCGAGATCGTCCGCCGGGAGAACCCCGGGGCCCAGGAGGGCCCGGCCGGTCCCGGCATACGGGGAGAGCGGGAGTGAACTGGCTGCTGGTGATCGTCGGCGCGGCGGTCGGCGCCCCGCTGCGCTATCTGACCGACCGGGCCGTGCAGTCCCGCCATGACACGGTCTTCCCGTGGGGGACGTTCACGGTGAACATGGCCGGCTGCCTGATCCTGGGCCTGCTGACCGGCGCGGTGGTGGCCGGGGCCGCCTCGTCCCCCGTACAGCTGCTGGTCGGGACGGGGTTCTGCGGGGCGCTGACCACGTACTCCACGTTCAGCTACGAGACGCTGCGGCTGGCCGAGGACGGGGCCCGGCTCTACGCGGCCGCCAACGCGGTGGCGAGCGTCGTCATCGGCCTCGGCGCGGCCTTCGCCGGTGTCACCCTCGCCGAAGCGCTCTGGGCCTGACCCGGCGCGCGGAGCGCGGGAACGTACGACAACGCGCCGGAGCCCGGCCCCGCGAAGGGACCGGGCTCCGGCGCGTGCGTGTTGCCCCGGACCGTCAGGCCCCGGGCACCCCGAGTTCGGCGGACGCGGCCTCCAGCGGGCTCGGTACCACCGGCACGGCGGGGGCCGCGACCGGCCGGCAGGTGAAGCCGAGACGCCCCAGCGCCCTGGTCACCTCGGCGGCCGAGAAGTCACGCCGGTCCTGCCGGGTGATCACCTCACCCACCTGCTTGACCGGGTACACCCGGCGGCCGATGATCACCGACTCCCCGGTGACGGGTTCGGGCTTGATGCCCTTCATCGATGCCTCGACCTCGTGCTTGAACAGGTCGAACGGAAAACGGGCGATCACACAGCGCATGGTGCCTCAACGGGGTCGGGGACGGAACCGGGTGGGAACACGATGACCGGGTCAGGAAGCCCGGCTGCCGGACGGACGGCGCTCGCCGCCGCGCGACGAGGAGGGGGACGCCGAGGACGAGGAACGGCGGCCCTGGGAAGGGCGGCTGCGCCGGCCACGCGCGGACGAGCCGCCCGTGGAGCGCTCGGAGGGCGGCGCGGTGATGGTGACGGGCACGCCCGAGGGTGCCTGCGCGCCGGTGATACGGCTCAGCTCGGCCTCGCCGGAGCGGACCTCGGCGATCTTCGGGGTGATGCCGGCGTCGGCCATCAGCCGGGTCATCTCGCGGCGCTGGTTGGGCAGCACCAGCGTGACGACGCTGCCGGACTCACCGGCCCGCGCGGTACGGCCGCCGCGGTGCAGGTAGTCCTTGTGGTCGCTCGGCGGGTCGACGTTGACGACGAGGTCGAGGTTGTCGACGTGGATGCCGCGCGCCGCGACATTCGTCGCGACCAGGACCGTGACGTGTCCGGTCTTGAAGCGGGTCAGGGTGCGGGTGCGCTGCGGCTGGGACTTCCCGCCGTGCAGCGCCGCCGCGCGGACCCCGCTGCTGAGCAGGTGGTCGGTGAGCTTGTCCACGGCGTGCTTGGTGTCGAGGAACATGATCACCCGGCCGTCGCGGGCCGCGATCTCCGTCGTGGTGGCGTACTTGTCGGCGCCGCGCACATAGAGGACGTGGTGCTCCATCGTCGTCACCGCGCCCGCGGCCGGGTCCACCGAGTGGACGACCGGGTCGTGCAGGTAGCGGCGGACGAGGAGGTCGACGTTGCGGTCCAGGGTCGCAGAGAACAGCATGCGCTGGCCCTCCGGCTGGACCTGGTTCAGCAGTTCGGTGACCTGCGGCATGAAGCCCATGTCGGCCATCTGGTCCGCCTCGTCCAGGACCGTGATCGCCACCCGGTCGAGGTTGCAGTCGCCGCGCTCGATGAGGTCCTTGAGCCGGCCCGGGGTCGCCACGACGATCTCGGAGCCGCCGCGCAGCGCGGCCGCCTGGCGGCCGATCGACATGCCGCCGACGACGGTGGCCAGCCGCAGCCTGAGCGAACGGGCGTACGGGGTCAGCGCGTCGGTGACCTGCTGGGCCAGCTCACGGGTGGGCACCAGGACCAGCGCGAGCGGGTGCCGGGCCTCGGCACGGCGGCCCTCCGTACGGGCCAGCAGCGCCAGGCCGAAGGCGAGCGTCTTGCCCGAGCCGGTGCGGCCGCGGCCCAGCACGTCACGGCCGGCCAGCGAGTTCGGCAGCGTGGCGGCCTGGATCGGGAACGGCACCGTGACGCCCTGGGCGGCGAGCGCGGCCAGCAGGGGCGCGGGCATGTCCAGGTCGGCGAAGGCCTCAACGGGCGGCAGCGCGGGGGTGATGGTGGTCGGCAGGGCGAATTCACCCTGCCGGGCGGCGGGCCTGCGCCCGTATCCGCCGGAGCGCCGCTCGGACGAGCCGAAACGTCCCGGTCCGCCGGGGCGGCCCGAGCCCTGGGAACGGAACCCGCCGCCCGAACGGGAGCCGGAGCCCGCGGGGGCACTGCCACGGGTACGGGAATATCGGTCGTTGGAACGGGGGGTGCGATCGCGGTTCATGCGGAACCTTTCCTCGAAAATGGCGCGTATCGAGGAATTCATTGCGTCGACGAGCGGCACAAGAATCGCAAGAACGGGCCGTTGGCATACGTGAACGAAGCCCGGCGGCCGGTCTTGAGCCGATACGGGCCCGGCCTGAGCCGGGTCCGGTGCTTCGCGATGACGAGCCCGGCCGCTCCATGGAGTGGGGGTCACGTCAAGGGGCTCCGTCGGACCTGGTCGGTCCGGGGGCCATGGCGGATCGTCCGCCGCATGGTGAAGACGGTGGGTCTGCGCTCCCCCGGCGGCTCGTGGCGATGGTACGGCACGGCGGGCACGGGGCGGGACCGGAAAAGCAGCGAGCTGGGGCCCGCACCCAAAGTGCGGGCCCCAGCTGCGGATGCACCGTCAGCGCGTAGGCGCCGACGTGATCGGATTCACGCGGGGGTGATGTTCTCCGCCTGCGGGCCCTTCTGGCCCTGCGTGACGTCGAAGTTCACCT
Organism: Streptomyces sp. Mut1; assembly: GCF_030719295.1. Taxonomy (NCBI): domain Bacteria; kingdom Bacillati; phylum Actinomycetota; class Actinomycetes; order Kitasatosporales; family Streptomycetaceae; genus Streptomyces; species Streptomyces castrisilvae. The sequence continues at coordinate 3,638,822 of NZ_CP120997.1, forward strand.
TCTGGCCCTCCTGCAGCTCACGGAAGCCGCTGGAGGCGATGTTCGAGTAGTGGGCGAAGACGTCGGCGCCGCCGCCGTCCTGCTCAATGAAGCCGAAACCCTTTTCCGAGTTGAACCACTTCACGGTGCCGGTAGCCATTTTTTCTCCTTCTGGGGATGAGCCCGGGGACTCGCACTGTGCCAGTCCCACGTCGCCGTGATGATTACCCCATCCGGATATGCAAGCCGGAAAATACGTCAGCGCACTCATCGGCCACTTAGCCGAGGAGAGCACTTGGAGTCTTCGGGAACCACAACTGCAACTGGTATCTACCGTAGCACAATGAAAACGGCCGGGCGCGGGAAGTAATTTCCCCGCGCCCGGCGCGCCATAAAACTCACGCAAACCCTCACACAAACACTCGGTGTGCATTGCGTAAAATTCTGTGCCGGAGGGCCGTGTCCGGGAATATTTGCCGCCCGCGCCGGCCGGCGGCGCTCCCTTCGCCCGCCCTCCGGCGGATCAGCCGCGCGTCAGCCGCAGCGTCATCAGCTCGAAGGGGCGCAGCGACAGCCGCACGCCCGCCTCGTCGCTCTCGGGCACCGGCACACCGGCCAGCGGCCGCTCCAGCAGGTCCGTCGCCACGACGGACGTGGCCGGGAAGCCGGTGGCCAGGCGGACCTTCGCCCGGCCGCCCGTGGACTCGTAGAGCCGTACGACGAGGTCGCCGCTCCCGTCGTCCGCCAGCTTGACGGCGCTCACCACGACCGCGTCGTTGTCGACGGCCACCAGCGGGGCCACCTCCCGGTCACCCGTCACCCGGCGCTCCGGCAGGTTGACGCCGAAGCCCTCGCGGACCGCGTCGCCGATCGCGGCGCCGGGGACGAGCGCGTGCCGGAAGCGGTGCACGCCCTGGTCGGTCTCCGGGTCGGGGAAGCGCGGGGCGCGCAGCAGCGAGACCCGGACGGTGGTGGTCGTCCCCGCGTCCGCGTCCCGCACGGTGCGCGTCACGTCGTGCCCGTACGTCGAGTCGTTGACGAGCGCGACGCCCCAGCCCGGCTCCTCCAGGTGGACGAAGCGGTGGTTGCACGCCTCGAACTTGGCGGCCTCCCAGCTGGTGTTGGTGTGGGTGGCCCGGTAGAAGTGGCCGAACTGCGTCTCGGAGGCGTACCGCTCGGCGTGCACGTCCAGCGGGAACGCGGCCTTGAGGAACTTCTCCGTCTCGTGCCAGTCGACCTCGGTGTCGATGTCGAGCCGCTTGGCGCCCGGTTCCAGGGTGAGCAGCTGGGTCACCTTCGAGTCGCCGAAGCTGCGGACGACCCGCACCCCGCCCGTCACCGGGGTCAGTTCGTCCAGGGCGGTCAGGTCGGTGACGGTGTTGCGGTAGAACGCGTCGACGTCCCAGGCGTCCCACATGTTCGGGAAGTCGGGGTGGATCTGGAGCAGGTTCGCGGCGGCGCCCGGCGCCACGGTCTCGCGGCCGGCGGCGATGTCGTACGCGGAGACGACCAGGCCCCGGCCGTCGATCTCCACCCGGAGCAGGCCGTTGTCCAGCACGTAGCCGCCGCCCTCGCGCGGGGCGGGCGGGGTGGCGTCGGCCGTCGCGACGGCGGCCGCCGCTCCGGCGGGGACACCGCCGCGGGTGTGCGGGGCGGCGTTGAAGACGAGGGCCCTGTCCCCCTCGGGGTCACCGGCCAGGGCGCGCTGCGCGGCGTCGATGACGCCGGTCAGCTCGGCGGCGACGGCCGCGTACGTCTTCTCCGCCTCGCGGTGCACCCAGGCGATCGAGGAGCCGGGCAGGATGTCGTGGAACTGGTGCAGCAGCACCGTCTTCCAGATCCGGTCGAGCTGCTCGTACGGGTAGGAGAAGCCGGTGCGTACAGCGGCGGTGGCGGCCCACAGCTCGGCCTCGCGGAGCAGGTGCTCGCTGCGGCGGTTGCCCTGCTTGGTCTTGGCCTGGCTGGTCAGGGTCGCGCGGTGCAGCTCCAGGTAGAGCTCGCCGACCCAGACCGGGGCGTTGGGGTACTCCGCCTCGGCCTTGGTGAAGAAGTCGGTGGGGGTCTCCCACGTCACCGTCGCCGAGCCCTCCAGGCTCCGCATCCGGGCCGCCTTGGCGATCATCTCGCGGGTGGTGCCGCCGCCCCCGTCGCCCCAGCCGGTCGGGGCCAGCGAGTGCCGGGCGACGCCCTTGTCCTTGAAGTTCGTCGCCGCGTGGGCGATCTCGCTGCCCTTCATCGAGCAGTTGTACGTGTCGACGGGCGGGAAGTGCGTGAAGATCCGGGTGCCGTCGATGCCCTCCCACTGGAAGGTGTGGTGCGGGAACTTGTTGGTCTGGCTCCAGGAGATCTTCTGCGTGAGCAGCCACTTGGAGCCGGCCGCCTTGATGATCTGCGGCAGCCCGGCCGCGAACCCGAAGGTGTCGGGCAGCCACGCCTCGTCGTTCTCGATGCCGAACTCGTCCAGGAAGAACCGCTTGCCGTGCACGAACTGGCGGGCCATCGCCTCGGAGCCCGGCATGTTGGTGTCGGACTCGACCCACATGCCGCCGGACGGGACGAACCGGCCGTCCGCGACGGCCGCCTTGACCTTGGCGTAGACCTCGGGGCGGTGCTCCTTGATCCAGGCGAACTGCTGCGCCTGCGACATCGCGAAGACGAAGTCCGGCTCGTCCTCCAGGAGCGCGGTCATGTTGGACGTCGTACGGGCGACCTTGCGGACCGTCTCGCGCAGCGGCCACAGCCAGGCGGAGTCGATGTGCGCGTGGCCGACGGCGCTGATGCGGTGCGCGGAGGGCGCGGCGGGCGTCACAAGGACCCCGGCCAGCTCCTCGCGCGCGGCGGCGGCCGTCCCGCCCACGTCCTGGAGGTCGACCGCGTCCAGCGCCCGGCCGACCGCGCGCAGGATGTCCCAGCGGCGGGCGCCCTCCACGGGCAGCTCCCCCATCAGCTCGCCCAGCACCTCCAGGTCCTGCACCAGGTTCCACACGTCCTCGTCGAAGACGGCGAGGTCCATCCGGGCCAGGGTGTACTGCGGCTCGCTGCCGGCCGTCTCCTTGTCGCCCAGCCGGGTCGGCAGGAAGGGGTGGTAGTCGAGGATCACCGGGTTGGAGGCGGCCTCGATGTGCAGCAGCACCTCCTCGCCGCCCGCGACCGGGGCGCCCACCCGCACCCACTGGTTGCGCGGGTTGAGGCCCTTCACCGGGGTGCCGTCGGGGCGGTAGACGAGGCCCTCGCACTGGAAGCCCGGCATGTTCTCGTCGAAGCCGAGGTCGAGCAGCGCCTCCACCGTCCGGCCCGCCCATTCCTCCGGCACCGTGCCGGAGACCTTGAACCAGGAGGTGCCCCACGGAGCGCCCCACCGGTCGCCGACCGCGATCTTCTCGGTGGGCCCGGCCAGGCCCTCGGCGACCGGGACGGGCTCACCCGGCGCGTTCCAGACGGCGACGTCCAGCGGGACGGACTGCGGGTATACGGCCGGCCGGATGCGCTCGTCCAGGACGCGCTTGAGTCGGGCCTCGACCAGGCTGCGGTCGTCGTGCATGAGGGTGGCTCCGTTGTGAGTGGGTCGGGTGGGGGGTGGTTACCAGCGGTGCGCGGCGTTGGCGGCGCCGGAGGTCGTGTACAGCTCGCCGACGGCCCTGACCTGGAAACGGGCGGTCTTCTCGCCCGGTTCCCGGCGCAGTCCCGGGACGAAGAACGCGGTGCCCGCGGTGGCACCGAGGAAGCGCCGGGTGCCGTCGGGCAGGACGCGGTGCAGCTCGTAGTGGCGCGGGGCGCCGGGTGCCCGGTGCCAGTTCAGGCGCAGGTCGGTGCCGTCGGGACCGGCGGAGGCCGCGGTGATCCGCAGCCCGGCCGGCGCGGCGGGGGTCTCGGCCCGGTCCCGTACGGCCAGGGCGCCGAGACGCCAGCGCACCGGGCCGGACGCCGTGAGCCGCACCCCGAGCGCGTGGACGGTCCCGGAGAGCGGGTTCAGCCGGAGGGTGGCGGTGCTCCAGCCCGTGCCGCCCGCCCGAAGCTCCCCCGCCGGGACGAAGGTGTACGGGACGGGGTCGCCCGGCCGTTCCGGCTCGCGCAGGGCCACGGCCAGCTCGACGGTGACCGGTCCCGAGCCCGGGTCGGTGCGGTGGGTCAGCTCGACCACGGTGCGCCGGGTCAGCGGCAGCCGCGTGGCGTACAGCTCGACGGTCACCGGGGCGCCCGGCTCCCCGTCCACCAGGAGGCTGCTGCCCCCGTGCCAGGCGTCGTCGAAGTCGAAGCCGACGGACGGGCGGCGGCCCTCGGTGCGCACGACCCAGCGGCGGCCCGGCAGCCGGTCCTGGACCCCGAGGTGGTTCCACTCCGCGTCGGAGGTCACCCTGCCGTTCTCGTACCAGCGCAGCCCGTGGCCGGTGTTGAAGGCGGTGGCGAACGGCAGCCCGGCCACGGTCGAGCGGTCGGCCACCGCCGTGGCGGGGGCGCGCCAGCTGTCCGTACGGTCCGGCCGGGCCGGGTCCAGCGACTGTCCGGTCCAGAACCGCTGGTCGGCGGCGTGGAACCGGTCCGGGGTGCGGGCGTCGTCGGCCAGCTGACTGCGGGTCCACTCCGGCCGGTAGAAGCCGTAGCCGACGGTGTGCGGGCGGTCGGCCGGGATGATCGCGTCCCAGTCGACGGGCGCGTTCCAGCCGTTGGACTCGACGTCGACGCCGGCCCACAGGTCGTAGCGGCTGCGGCCGGCGGCCTCGGCGGTCCTCGCGGAGGCGGCGAGCGTCTCCGGCGTCCAGCGGAAGTCCACGAACATCGAGTCCGCTTCCCGGAACAGGGCCGTGTTCTCGTCGTTCAGCGCGCCCTGCCAGCCGACCTCGCCGCGCACGGTCATCGCGTCGTACCAGGTGATGCGCAGCCCCGCCCGGTCGCTGCGGGCCCGCAGGTCGGTGACGAAGGCGAGCATCTCGGCGCCGAGCGCGGCGTCCCCGCCCTCGGTCTCCGCGTTGATGAACCAGCCGTCGAAGCCGTGCGCGACGGCCGCCTCCACCAGCTTCGCGGCCAGCGGGAAGCGCCCGGCCGCGTCCCGCTGCACGAGGTCGCGGGTCCACCGCAGGTCGCCGCCGTGGTGCACGGGCGGCAGGAACACCGTGCCGAGGACGGGGACACCGTTGCGGTGCGCCGCGTCCACGACGGGGGCGTTCGGCGCCAGGATCAGGCCCTCGCCCGCCGAGCCGCCCCAGAAGACCAGCTCGTCGATGTACGCCCAGTGGTTCAGGGCGTAGTAGTCGGCGGTGGCGGAGCCCTGGGAGGGGTTGCCCGCGGTGTTCCCGAAGGCCACCAGGGAGGTGATCCGCGCCTGGTCGGTCCGGGCCGTGGTGTTCGCCGGGACCGGGGTGAAGCGGTCGGCGAGCGGCACGGACGCGGTGTTGAACGGCAGGTCGGGGTCGCTGCCGGGGTGCCATGCCTTCAGGCTGCGCCAGGTGATGCCGTCGCCGGGGGTGCCGTCGGGCAGCGAGTCGGGGAACCAGTACGAGGCGTACGGCTGCCGCGCGTCCCGGGCCGAGGGGGCGGTGCGGGTGGCGGCCCCGGCGGGCGCGGCGAGGCCGGGCGTCAGGAGGGCGGCGGCCGTTCCGGCTCCGGCGAGGACCACGGTGCGGCGGCTGGGGGCGGCCGGGCGCGGCCCGGACGCGGGCTGGGACTGGGACATGGGGTGCTCCGTATCAGGCGGGATGTGATTCCGGTGCGGTGCGGGGTGGTTCGTGCGTGGGGGTCAGCGGACCTCGTCGGGCGTGACGACCTCGGTGATGCCCCGGGCGGCGAGGTGGCCCGGGTCGAGTGCCTTGCTCGCGAGGACGGTGGTGGGGCGTACGCCGTCCGCGGTGAGCCGGGCGAACGCCTCGAAGACCGCGCCGCCGGGGGCGCAGACGGAGCGGCGGGGCGCGGTCACCTCGTCCCCGGTGTCGACCACGAGGGCCGTGGTCCGGGGCGCGGGCTTCCGGGTCCTGCCGCGCTGCTCCCGCACGAGCTCGGCGATGGCCCGGCCGGCCGGCTTGACCCGGCGGTCGTTGGTGAGCAGCCCGAGGCTGTACTCCAGCTCCGGGAAGTCGGCCAGCGAGCGGGACACGTCGTGGGAGCACCACCAGGTAACGCCCCACACGTCCTCGCAGTCCAGGGCGTTGGCCACGGTCGCCTCGGTGAAGGCGGCGGCGTGCTCGGCGGGGATGAGCGGGGCGGGCGCGCCGACCTCCTGGAGCCACACCGGCCGGTGCGGGTCGAGCGCCCAGGCCTTGGAGAGTTCGATCAGGTAGGCGGCGTGGTGCTCGGTGGCGGTGCCGGTGCGGCCGTGGCGCTGGGCGGTGCCGTTGAAGACCCAGGAGTGCACGGCGGTGACGGCGCCCTCGCGCGCCGCGTGCGCCGGGGTGAAGGCGTGGTCGTCCTGGTACCAGGCGGCGTCGTACTCGGCGTGCAGGTGGAGCTTGCCGGGCGCCCCCTCCTCGCAGGCGTCGAGCATCCGGGTCAGCCAGGCCCCTGCCTGCTCGGGCGTGACGCGGTCCGGGTCGGGGTGCGGGTCGCCCGAGAACTGGTTGATCTCGTTGCCGAGGGTCATCCCGATGAAGTGCGGCCGGTCGGCGAGGGCGGCGGCCAGGGTGCGCAGGTACGCGGCCTGTCCGGAGAGCACGTCCGGGTCGGTGAAGAGGTTGCGCCGGTGCCAGGTGCCGGTCCAGGCGGGCAGGAAGTCGAAGCTCGACAGGTGGCCCTGGAGCCCGTCCACGGAGGTGTCCAGGCCGCGTTCGGCGGCGGCGTCGGCGAGCTGGACGAGCTGTTCGACGGCGCGCGGGCGGATCAGGGTGCGGTTGGGCTGGAAGAGCGGCCAGAGCGGGAAGACCCGGATGTGGTCGAGGCCGAGCCCGGCGATCGAGTCCAGGTCGGCGCGTACGGCGTCGAGGTCGAAGTCCAGCCAGTGGTGGAACCAGCCCTGGCTGGGCGTGTAGTTGGCGCCGAAACGCAAGGGGGAGGTGCTCATACGGAACAGGGGTCCTGGTTCTGTGGTGCGGGGGTGGGGCGGTGGGGGTCAGCCCTTGACGGCGCCTTCGCCGACGCCCCGGAAGAAGAAGCGCTGGAGCCCGGCGAAGAGGACGATGAGCGGGAGCACGGCGATGATCGTGCCCGCCGCGACGAGCCGTTCGTCGTTGGCGAAGGTTCCGTGCAGGTAGTTCAGGCCGATGGTCAGTGTGAAGTTGTCCGGGTCGCTGAGGACGATCAGCGGCCACAGGAAGTCGTCCCAGGAGCCCATGAACGCGAAGATCGCGACGACGGCGAGGGTGCCCTTGACCGAGGGCAGCGCGATCCGCAGGAAGCGCTGCCAGACGTTGGCGCCGTCCACGAAGGCCGCCTCCTCGATCTCCACGGGGAGGTTGAGGAACGCGTTGCGCATCAGCAGGACGTTCATCGCGCCGACCGAGCCCGGCAGCAGCACACCGAGCAGGGTGTTGTTCAGCCCGAGGTCCCGCATGGTGGTGAACTGGGCGATGATGATGCCCTCCACGGGCACCAGCATGGCGAGGATGAACGCCAGCGTGGCGGCCCTGCGCCCCCGGTAGCGGAGCCTCGCCAGGGCGTACCCGGCGAGCGCCGAGCCGACGCAGTTGGTCACCACGTTGGCGGAGGCGACCTTGAGGGAGTTCAGCGCGTAGTCCCAGACGGGAATCGTGTCGGCGACCCGGCTGTAGTTGTCCAGGGTCGGGTCGCTGGGGAAGAACTTCGGCGGCGAGCTGAAGATGTCCTCGTTCGGGCCCTTCAGCGAGGTCGACAGCTGCCACAGGAACGGCCCGACGGTCAGCGCCAGGACGGCGAGCAGCAGTACGTAGCGCAGGACGAGCTGCCAGGGCGGGACGCGCCGGCCGTCGGCGTCGGTGGTCTTCAGGAAGCTCACGCGTCCTCCTTGCGGTCGGCGCGCAGCACCAGGAGCATCAGGCCGACGGTGACGACGAAGATGACGACCGAGATGGCGGAGGCGTAACCGACCCGCCCGCTCAGTCCGGTGCCGACCCGCTGGACGAGCATCACCAGGGTGGTGTCCTCGCCCGCCGGTCCGCCGGAGGGTCCGGCCATCAGGTAGACCTCGGAGAACACCTTGAAGGCGGAGACCGAGGAGAGGGCCGCGACCAGCACCATCGTGGAGCGGATGGCGGGCACGGTGACCGTGAAGAAGCGGCGTACGGCTCCGGCGCCGTCCACGGACGCGGCCTCGTGCAGCTCCTTGGGCACGTTCGCGAGGGCGGCCAGGTAGATGATCATGTAGTAGCCGAGGCCCTTCCAGACCGTGACCGTCATCGCGCTGCCCAGCAGCAGCCACTGGTCGCTCAGGAAGCCGACCTTGCCGATGCCGACGGCCTCCAGGACCGCGTTGATCAGTCCCCGGTCGTCCAGCATCCAGACCCAGATCAGGCCGACGACCACGATGGAGGCGACGACCGGGGTGTAGAAGGCCGAGCGGAAGAACGTGATGCCGGGGATGTGCCGCTGGACGAGCATCGCCAGCAGCAGCGGCAGGATGACGAGCGCGGGGACGACGCCGAGCACGTACAGGACGCTGTTGCGCAGGCCGGTCCAGAACATCTCGTCGTGCAGCAGCTCACGGAAGTTCGCCAGGCCGACGTACGAGCCCGGGACCAGGGTGCGCCGGTCGGTGAAGGAGTTGACCAGCGTGCTGAAGAACGGGAAGAGGCTGAAGGCGCCGACCACGATCAGGCCGGGGGCGGCGAACAGCCAGGGGCTGAGGGGCAGATGGCGCCTGATCCGGGCGCCGGGCCGGCTCCCGGAGCGGGTGCTCCGGGAGGCCGTGCCGGTGGGGGCGGGGGAGTTCACGAGGGGGCTCAGCTCTGCTGCAACAGCCGGTCACAGGCCTTGACAGCGTTGTCAAGAGCTTCCTTGGGACTCTGCTTTCCTTGCAGGGCCTTGGCGATCTGGTTGCGCAGCTCGGTCTTCATCTGCTCGCTGAACAGCACCGGTGTGTAGTTGACGGCCGTCTTCAGGGACTTGGCGGCGGCGACCCGGACGCGGGTCTCGTCCGTGCCGTCCTCCTTCGTGAAGTACGGGTCGTCGAGCGAGCCCTCGGTGCTCGGGAAGATGGCGACCTGCTTGGCGAACTCCATCTGCCGGGTCGCGTCGGTCACGTAGTGGGCGAAGGCCACGGCGGCGGGCTTGCGCTTGGTCTGCGCGTTCACCATGACGCCCATGACGTACATGTTGGCCTTGCCGGTGCTGCTGACCTGGTCGGTGATGCCGATGTTCTTGTAGAGGCTCGGGGCCTGCTTCTTGAAGTTGGCGAGGTCCAGCGCGCTGCCCGGGTTCATCGCCACCGACTCGGTGAGGAACTTGTGGCCCGAGGACTCGGGGGTCGCGGTCAGCGCCTGCGGGTCGAGCGCCTTGGCGTCGTACAGCTCCTTGTAGTGCGTGAGGAGTTCGATGCCCTTGGCGTCGTTGAAGGCGAAGCCGGTGCCCTCCTTGTTCATCAGCTGTCCGCCGTAACGGCCGAAGTCCTCGATGGTGGGGACGTTGGCGAGGGTGGCGACCTTGCCGTGGCTCTTCCCGGCGAGCTTCAGCCCGGCGGCGAAGACCTCGTCGTACGTGGCCGGCGGCTGCTGCGGGTCGAGCCCGGCGTCCTTGAAGAGGCGCTTGTTGTAGAACATCGGGCCGGTGTTGAGATACCAGGGGAAGGCGAACGTGCCGTCCGTGCCGGGTATCTGATGGCTCTTCCAGGCGCCGTCCAGGTACTCCTTGCGATACTGCGGCGCCGCCTTGTCCAGGTCGAGCGCGATGCCCGCCTTGGCCAGCGGGGCCACCAGGTCGGGCGAGACGTTGACGACGTCGGGCAGGGTGCCGCCGGCCGCGTCCGCGCTGATCTTGTCCGCGTAGCCCTCACCGGGGCGGTCGACCCACTTGACCTCGGTGTCCGGGTACTTCTTCTCGAAGTCCGCGATCACCCCGTTGAAGTAGTCCTTGAAGTTCGCCTGGAGGTTCCAGGTCTGGAAGGTGATCTTCCCTTCGACCTTGCCGGAGGCGTCGGACGAGTCCGAGCCGGACCCACCGCCGCACGCGCTCAACGGCAGGACGGTGGCGAGGACGGCGGCAGTGGCGACTGCCCTGCGGGAGATGCGCACGGTGAACGGCTCCTTTGCTCGGACCAGGCGTGCGGACGCTGCCCGGGGCCCCCGGCCCGGCGGGCCGCGTTCGCCCGACAGACCCTGCAATGCACGTGGACCCAAAGTCAATACATTCACCGGAACGTAATCTTTAGTTATGGCATACATACAGGTCAGGGCCGCGCAGTAGGCTATTGACGGCTGCTTACTAATGCGCTTTAGATGGAGATTGCTCAAGCGCTTTAGTTGTCCGGGCCTCTTCACTCGACCAAAGAGCCGGGGACGCCTTACGATGCCCCGGGGGCGAGCGGACCCGACGATCAGTCAGCACCACGGGGAACGCAGGAAATGAGGCACCGGTGGCACCGAAGCGGCCGACCATGAAGGACATAGCGCAGCGCGCCGGGGTCTCCGAGAGCGCGGTCTCCTTCGCGCTCAACGACCGGCCGGGCGTCTCGGAGGTCACCCGCGCCCGGGTGCGGCGCGTCGCCGAACAGCTGGGCTGGCACCCGAGCACCGCCGCCCGCGCCCTGTCCGGCGAGGGCTCGGCCACCGTCGGCCTCGTCGTGGCCCGGCCGGCCGCGAATCTGGGCGTGGACTCCTTCTTCCTCCAGCTGATCTCCGGCATCCAGGAGGTCCTGGCGGAGCGCCGGCTCGGGCTGCTCTTCCAGGTGGTGGACGACGTGGCCGCCGAGTGCGGGGTCTACCGCCGCTGGTGGGCCGAGCACCGGGTCGACGGCGTGCTCGTCGTCGACCCGCGCACCGACGACCCCCGCGTCGCCCTCCTGGACGAACTGAGCCTGCCCGGCGTCGTCATCGGCGCCCTGCCCGGTACCGACACCGGACCCCACCCGGGCCTCTCGCAGGTCCGCGCCGACGACGCGGGCGCGATGGCCGCCGTCGTGGGCCGGCTGCACGAGCTGGGACACCGCCGCATCGTCCACATCGCCGGACTGCCCTCACTCGCGCACACCGACCGCCGCATCCGCTCCCTGCGCGTGGAGGCCGACCGGCGCGGCCTGACCGGGGCGCACTCGGTGACCACGGACTACTCGGACACCGAGGGCGCCGCGGTGACCCGCCGGGTCCTGGAGCGGGACGACCCGCCGACCGCGCTGATCTACGACAACGACGTGATGGCGGCGGCCGGGGTGGCCGTGGCGGCGGGCCTGGACGTCCAGGTGCCCGGCGATCTGTCGGTGGTCTCGTGGGAGGACTCCGCGCTGTGCCGGCTGACCGCCCCGTGGCTGACCGCGCTCTCCCGGGACACGGTGGCGTTCGGCCGGCTCGCGGCGCGGGAGCTGACGGCACTGCTCGACGGCGGCCCGGCCCGCACCGTACGGGTGCCGCTGCCCCGGCTCATCGAACGGGGCAGCACGGCGGCGCCGCGCTAGGCCCCTGTCTTCAAACTGCCGTCGTCGCCCGGCAGACGGCAGTTTGAAGACAGGGCCCTGGGCTCGGACACCCGCTGACCGGAGCGCCCCACGGTCGGGGCGGGCGGCTGCCGGAAACCGGCAACGGGCGGCGCACCGGCACCGAGGACACAAGGACACTGACCGGCCGGTCAGTTGATGACTTCCGTTGGCAGGGTCCATAATGCACGGGTAGCCCTTCACGCATCCCCCGTCGTGAAGGGCTACACCCCTGTGCGCTCCCCCGGCGGCGCGCGGGCCGCCCCGCCCGCGACCCGCCGGGGTCTTCACGGGCAAGGGACTCCCCTCGTGGCCCCCTGCCCGTGTTTTTTTGAGTTAACAGTGACTTAGAGTGTTTGCGCAAGCCCGCTCCGGGCACTGGATCGGAAAGCTCCCCCTCGCGCAACCCCGGGTGTCCCGCCCCCGGGCCGGGGCCCGGGGGTTGGTTACAGTACGAGCCCGTTGACCGAATCGAGCGCCGCCCGGGACCGGACAGGGGCCTGCGGCGGACGTGAACGTGGGGGCCGGATGGACAACGGCGAAGAGCGCGCGCCGGAGCTGCGGACGCTGCGCCAGAAGGTCGAGTACATGGTCGAGAAGACCTTCCCCGGCCGCAAGATCTCGGGCCGGGTCTTCGCCGACCTGGTCAAGGAGCGGGGCGGCTCCCTCTCCCACAGCTACTTCTCCAACATCCTGGCCGGCAAGGTCACCCAGCCGTCCGAGGAGATCCTCAAGGCGCTCGGTCTCGGCTTCGGCGTGGACTGGCGCTTCTTCAAGGAGGAGTCCGAGGTCGTCGACGACGTCGTCGCCGGGCTCCAGTTCCTGGCCAAGCGGCGGACCGGCGAGATCAGCGGACTGGCCGGGCGCGGGCTCGACGAGGACGGACTCCCGCCGGAGCTGCTCCAGTTCGCCCTGGCCCTGCTCCGGGACGCCGAGGACCGCGGGTCCGCCGCCGGCGGCGGACAGCGGGGCTGACCCGTGTCCATGCGGAAGCTGCGCAGGGAGTGCGAGGAGGGCCTCGCGGAGCTGCCGCTGCCCTCCCCGTTCTCCATACCCGGCCTGGTCGCCAACATGGAGGCGGCCCGCGGCCGCACCATCGTGCTGCACGAGATGCCCGACCGGCTGGCGCGTGTCAACGCCGCCTGCGGGCTGCGGCTGAAGACCGGCGGGACCAGCTTCGTGCTCTACCGCAGACGCCCCACCGAGTACCAGACCCAGCACGTCATCCTGCACGAGCTGTGCCACGAGTGGTTCGACCACGGCACCTCGCTCGACGCGGAACAGCTCCAGCGGCTGCTGCCCGTCTTCGACGCCTCCCTGATCTCCCGGGTCGTCGGTCCCGGCGGAACGCTGACCCCGGACGTCGTACAGGCACGCGCGCAGTACGACACCCACGACGAACGCATGGCCGAATTCGGCGCCTCACTCATCCCCCGGATGGCCCGCGACGTGACGAGCGATGACATGGTGGGGCGGCTCGCCAACTCGCTCTCGCGCCCGGTCGCGCACCGCCGCGGGGGCCTGTTCCGCCGCCCGTAACGCCCGTAACGCCCGCCCCTGTTGCCCCCCACCCACGAGGACTTCCGCCGTGACCCCGCTCGACCTCGCCGGCTATCTGGTAGCCGGCCTGATGACAGCCGTCGCCCTGTGGCGCATGCCGGCCGCCCTGTGGGGCGACGAGGAGGACCGCAGACGCCGGGCCCTGTGGGGCTGTTACGCGGGATTCGCCGTCGCGCTGTGGACCAAGACGCGGGTCGTGCGCGTCGGGCTCAACGACAGCCCGGTCACCGATCTCGCCGTCCTCATCAAGCACTACACGGCGACCATCGCGATTCTGGCCATTCTCAGCTACATCGTGGCCATCTACGGCCAGTACGCGGACGAGGGGGCCGTCCCCCGGCACGTACGGTTCGCGCGGCTCATCCAGCAGGTGGCGGCCAAGGCGTCCGCCGCCACCCTCGTCCTGCTGACCGTGCTGTTCTTCACCGTGGTCGACCGCTCCGTCCCCTCGGACCGCTTCGTCGCCGACCACGCCGGGCAGTGGGGCGCGACGCTGTACATGAGCGTGTTCTACCTCTACCTCGGCGCGGCGTCCGCCGTCTGCGCCTACCAGTGGGCTCTGGCCACCGCGAGCGCGCGGGCGCGCCATCTGCGGGTGGGGCTCGGGATGATGACGTTCGCGATGTTCATCGGCGTCGGCTACACCGTCAGCCGGACGCTGTTCCTCTGGGTCAGCGTCGTCGACCACCCGAGCGAGACCTTCGCGCTGCGCTTCGACGAGGTCACCGAGGCCGCCCAGGTCGTCCTGTTCGCCTTCTTCGCGGTCGGCGCCTCCGTCCCCGCCCTGAGCAACGTCCGCCGCCGCGCCAAGCTCTGGCGGTCTCAGGTGCGGCTGCACGGCCTCTGGTTCGAGCTGATGGCGGCCTTCCCCGACCAGCCCTTCGAGCCCCCGGCCCCGCTGGCGCGCGAGCTGACCCGCTTCGACACCCCGGCCGACCTGCGCGTCGACCGCTGGGCCGCGGACATCGCGGACGCGGTGGAGAAACTGCGCCACTACGTGCCCGACGCGCTGTTCCCCGCCGCGGAGGCCGCCGCCGGGACCGGCGGCCGGGAGCAGGCCGGACCGCTCGCCGACGCGTACTGGATCAAGGCGGCCCTCATCGCCCGCGACGCCGGGGCACCGGCGGGCGAGGCGGCGGCCGTCGGCACCCAGCACGCCACCGACCAGGACGGCGAGGTCGCCTGGCTGGTCCGGGTCGCGGCGGCGTACCGCACGGTGACCCCGGAACGGGCCCGTCAAATCCTGGAATCCGCTTCCGCGGCGAGCAAGGAGCAGCCGGCATGAGCACCACCGACACCACGGGCACCGCACCGGACGCCGTGCCCGACCACCGCGTCGCGCGCACGGTGACCGACATCCTCCAGCCGCGCAACCTGCTGCTCGTCGGCATGCTCTCCCTCGGCTACGCGGCGGCCGGGCACTGGACCGGGCTGCTCTGGGGTCTCCTTGGCGCCCTCTGCGCCGGGATCGTGCCCGCCGGGTACATCGAGTGGGAGCGCGGGCGCGGCACCTGGGGCGACCGCCATGTGGTCGACCGCACCAAGCGGGCGCCGATCTTCTTCGTCATCCTCGGTTCCATCGGCGCCGGTTCGGCGGTCATGGTGCTGGGCGGGGCGCCCGCCGGCATCCTGGCCGCGATGCTCGCGCTGTGGGCGATGACGGTCGTGCTGCTGACGGTCAACACGGTGTGGAAGATCTCCGTGGACGCCTCCGTGGCCTCGGCCGTCGTCGCCCTGCTCGCCGCCGTCCACTCACCGTGGTGGCTGTTCGGTTATGTGATGACGGCCGCCGTGGCCTGGTCGCGGGTGGCGCTCGGCTACCACACGGTCGGCCAGGTGACGGCCGGGACGGCGCTCGGGGCGACGACGGCGTGCGCGTTCCTGTTCGTATGAGCGGGGCCGCGCGTCGTTGAACGGACCCGGCGGGCAGTCCAAGGTGGGGGCGTGCCGAACTTCGAGATCACCACAGCGAGCGCGGACGACCTCCGGATGATGGCGGACTGGGCCCACGCCGAGAACTGGAACCCGGGCCTGACCGACGCTCCGGCGTTCTTCGCCGCCGACCCGTGCGGCTTCCTGATCGGCAGGCTCGACGGCACGCCCGTCTCCTGCGTCTCGGTGGTCCGCTACGACCCCGGCTTCGGCTTCCTCGGCTTCTACCTGACCCGCCCTCAGCTGCGCGGCCAGGGCTACGGGAGCCGGCTGTGGGCCGCCGGTACGGCACGGCTCGCGGGGCGCAACACCGGGCTCGACGGGGTGGTGAAGCAGCAGCCGAACTACCGGAAGTCCGGCTTCCGTCCGGCCTGGACGAACCTGCGCCACGAGGGCCTGGCCCCGCTGGACGTGGTACCGCCGCCGGGCGTCACCCTCGTGGACGTGCGGACGCTGCCGTTCGGCCAGGTGTCCGCGTACGACCGCCGCTTCTTCCCGGCCGGGCGCGACGGCTTCCTGGCCGCCTGGACCACCACCCCGGGACGCACCGCGTACGCCGCACTGTACGAGGGCGAGGTGCGGGGGCTCGGGGTGCTGCGCGCCGGCCGTACGTCCTCGCGTGTGGGACCGCTGTACGCGGCCACGCCGGGCATCGCCGAGGCCCTGGTGAGCGCGCTCGCGGCCACCGACCCGGCCACCCCGGTCGCGGTGGACGTGCCCGACGCCAACCCGGCGGCGCTGCGGCTGGCCGAACGCCTCGGACTCACCCCGACGTTCGAGACGGCCCGCATGTACACGGGCCCGGTCCCGGACATCGACCTCCCCGGCCTCTACGGCATCACCAGCCTCGAACTGGGGTGAGGCCTCAGACCGGCTCGACCCGGGTCCGCGAGGCCATCACCGCGATGTCGTCCTCGGCGCCCGGGCCGAAGCGTTCGAGCACCCGGTCCAGCAGCGTCTCCAGATCGCCGTCCTCCGGCAGGGTCAGCTCCCTGAGCCGGGCGACGCACGCGTCGATGTCCTCGTCGCGCCGCTCCACCAGCCCGTCGGTGTACATGAACAGCACCGTCCCGGGCCCGCACTCCATCTTGGCCGACCGGTAGCCGCCGAACCCGGTGCCGAGCGGCGGGCCCGCCGGTACGTCGCAGATCCGGGTGCCGGCCGCGCCCGGGTCGATGAAGACCGGCGGCAGGTGGCCCGCGCTGGCCACCTCGCACATCTCGCCGTCCCGGTCCACCACGGCGAGCAGGCAGGTCGCCGCCCGGTCGATCCCGGACCGCTCCACCATCCGGTCCAGCTGCTGGAGGATGCGGTGCGGGGGCAGCTCCTCGTCGGCCAGGAGCCGCAGCAGCGAGCGGTAGTGGCTCATCGCGACGGCCGCCTCGACGCCGTGGCCCATGACGTCGCCCATGGCCTTGAGGTGCCGCCCGTCCGGCAGCGGGATGACATCGAACCAGTCGCCGCCCACCAGGACGCTGCGGTCGGCCGGCAGATAGCGGGTGGCGACCTCGATGTGCGGGTGGGGCGGCCGGGGCTCGGAGAGCAGGGAGCGCTGGAGCTCCAGGGCGATGGTGTGCTCGTGGGTGAAGCGGCGCGCGTGGTCGAGGTGGACGGCGGCCCGCCCGGCGAGTTCCCGGGCCACCACCACGTCGTCGTCCGAGAAGACGGGCGAGCCGCCGCCCCTCATCAGGCCGAGGATCCCGATCGGGGCGCCGCGTACGGAGACGGGCACCACGACGGCCGAGTGCAGCCCGAGGTCCCGGTAGGCATCGGCCCACTCGGGGCTGGGGGCGGAGCGGTTCAGCTGCTCTTCGTCGGTGAGGTTCTCGACGATCGGCAGGTCGGTGGCCAGACAGCGCGGTACGGCGGCGTCCTCCTGGTGGTCGATGTAGTCACCGGCCACCCCGAACCGCTCGGCACCCGGGCTCAGCCCCCGCACGGCCGACATCGCCGCGCGCCGCAGCCGGACCACGCCGGGCGGTGCCGGGCGCACCGGCGGGGCGACGTCCCTGGGGAAGACCTCCACGATGGCGACGTCGGCGATCCCGGGGACGACGAGGTCGGCCAGCTCGGCGCAGGTGGTGTCCATGTCGAGCGTGGTGCCGATGCGGGTGTTGGCGCTGTCCAGGAGGCTCAGGTGGCGCTGGGCCTGGGCGAGCCGGCGCTGTTCGTCGTCGGAGGCCACGACCTCCAGCACGATCCCGACCACGCCGACGACCCGCTCGCTGATCTCCAGCCGGTGGTAGGCCCCGTGCCAGTAGCAGCGGGCGGTGCCGGACGCGGCGGGGAGTCGGCCGCTGGAGGTGATCTCGCGGGCCCGCCCGTCGGCGAGCACGGCGTGCATCAGGTCCTCGCGGGCGTCGATGTCCGGCATGACCTCGCTGGGGCGGCGGCCCAGGTGGGCGGCGGGCGGGAGGCCGTTGTGGCGGACGAGCGCCGGGTTGACGTACATGTAGCGCAGCTCGGTGTCGAACACGGCCACGCCCGCCGTCGTGCCGTCGAGCACGGCGGCGAGCGCCGTGACATCGATCGACGGCGGATGGTCGGCGTGGACCGGCAAGGCGTACCTCCTGGGGCAGGGCGCGGGCCGCCACACTGCCCGGCCCTTCATACTCGAACGCCCGGCCCGCTCCCGCATCCGCAGCACCGCCGACCGGTGTCACCCGGACCGTGCCCGGAAAGTCCCGCCCGGTCCGCGGGCGTACACCGGGGCCTTCCGGACCCCCTCAGTGCAGCGGCATCGTTCCCCCGGTCTCCGGCTTCCCCCGGGGTACGAGCACCGCGGAGAGGGCCGCGCACCCGGCCGCCGCCACCGCGCACACCAGGAAGGCGTCCCCGAATCCGGCGGAGGTGCCCGGGGCGCCCTCGATACCGGCCGCGGCCACCGTGGAGACGACCGCGACGCCGACCGAGCCGCCCACCTCGTGGAAGGTGTTGACCACGCCCGACGCGAGTCCCGCCTCCTCGTGGGCGACCATGCCGAGCGCGGTGGTGGTCGCGGTGACGAACACCGCGCCCAGCCCGAAGGCGGCCACCGCGAGACCCGGCATCAGCACCCCGTACACGCTGCTGTGCGCGCCGAGGCCGGCCAGTGGGGCGCAGGCGGCGGTGGCGATCACCATGCCGCCGACGGCGGTGGCCCGGCTGCCGGCCGTGGTGACGAGCCGCGAGCCGAGGTGCGCGCCGGCCCCGACGGCCACCGCGACCGGCAGGAAGACCAGGCCGGTCCGCATCGCCCCGAGACCGCGCGCGTGCTGGAGGTAGACCGAGCCGAGGAAGAAGAACGCGATCAGCAGCCCGGTGGCGACGAGCATCAGGAACGCCCCGGCGAGCACCGGCCGCCGGGTGAACATCCGCAGGTCCATCAGCGGTTTTCGGGCCGCCCGCTCGACGCCCGCGAACACCGCGTACAGGACCGCGGCGGCGGCGAGGGGCAGCAGGGTGCCGGTCCCGGCCCAGCCGCCGTCCCCGGCCTCGACCAGCCCGTAGATCAGCGCCCCGGTGCCGGCGGTCACGAGCACGGCGCCCGGCAGGTCGAGCCCGCCCGAGCGCCGCGGGGCGCGCGGGGGCACGACGGCGGGGAGCGCGGCCAGCAGGGCGAGGCCGACGGGCACGTTGACGTAGAAGATCCAGGCCCAGCCGGGTCCCCCGGTCAGCGCGCCGCCCGCGAGGACGCCGACCGCCGATCCGGTGCCGCCGATCGCGGCCCACACCCCGAGCGCTCTGGCGCGCGCGGGGCCGTGGAACGACGTGGTGAGCAGAGCCAGCGCGGCCGGGGACAGCAGGGCCGCGCCCACGCCCTGCGCGATACGGCCGGCGATCAGGACCGGGGCGCTGCCGGCCAGGCCGCAGGCCAGCGAGGCGGCGGTGAAGAGGGCCAGTCCGGCGAGCAGGGTGCGCCGGGCGCCCAGTGCGTCGGCGAGGCGCCCGCCGAGCAGCATCAGACCGCCGAAGCAGAGGGTGTACGCGGTGACCACCCAGGTCAGCGCGGTGCGGTCCAGGTGCAGATCGGCGGCCATGTCGGGCAGCGCGACATTCACCACGGTGACGTCGAGGACCAGCATGAACTGGGCCGCGCACAGCAGCGCGAGCATCAGCCCCGAGCCGTTCCGGGTGGCCGCGTGCGGGTGGGCCGCGTGCGGGGACGATGAGATGTCATGGGTCATGAACTGAACTGTACGGCTCAGTTCAGTTGAACTCAACAGTTCAGTTCAGGTCGCTGCTAGCATCGGCCCATGGACGAAAGGCCACGCCCCAGCGGACCCCGCGCCGAGGCCAAGCGCCGGGCCATCGTGCGGGCGGCCCGCGCCGCGTTCCTCCGGGACGGGTTCGGCGTCGGCATGGACGTGATCGCCGCCGACGCGGGCGTCTCGAAGGTGACCGTCTACAACCACTTCGGCAGCAAGGAAGCGCTGTTCACCGCGGTCATCGCGGGCGCGCTGGACGAACCGCTCGGCGGCGCCTCCACCACCGCGCTGGCCGGCCTCGCCGACGCCCCCGACCTGCGCGCCGCCCTCACCGAGGCGGCTCGCGCCTGGGTGGCCGCCGTCCGGGGCAACGCCGATGTGATCGCCCTGCGCAATCTCGTGGCCGCCGAGATGCACCGCTTCCCGGGGCTCGCGGACGCCTGGCGGGGACATGGGCCCGAGGGCCACCACCCGGCGGTCGCCGACGCGCTGCGGGAGCTGGCCGGGCGGGGGCGGCTGGTGATCCCCGACCTGGAGACCGCGATCGTCCAGCTCTACGCGCTGCTGGTCTTCCCGCACCTGGTCTTCGGCTCGTACGGCACGACTCTGGACGACGACGCCACGGACCGGCTGGTCACCCACGGCGTCGACATGTTCCTGGGCTACTACGCCCCGCCCGCACCGCCCGCCGCGTAGGACCCCGGGGTGGTGCCGAAGGCGTGCCGGAACGACTGGATGAACGCGCTCGGCCCGCTGTAGCCGCAGGCGGCGGCCACCGCGGTGACCGAGCCGCCGGACGCCAGCAGGGTCAGCGCGTGGTGCAGCCGGAGCTGGGTGCGCCACTGCGGGAACGACATCCCGGTCTCCCCGCGGAACAGCCGGCTCAGGGTGCGCGCCGAGGCGCCGACGGCCGCCCCCAGCTCGGTGAGGGTCCGCCCGTCCGCCGGGTCCTCCTGGAGGATGCGGGCGATGTCCCGCAGCCGGGCGTCGGCCGGTGACGGCAGGCAGACCCCGAGCGGCTCGACCCGGCGCAGCTGATCGAGCGCGACCCGCTCCAGATTCCGCCGCCTGCGCCGGTCGCCGATCAGCTCCGTGTCGTCGGTCAGGCAGGCCACGACCTCCCTGAGCAGCGGGGTGACGGCCAGCACGGTCGGCCGGTCGAGCCGCAGCGGATTGTCCTGCGGGGCGAAGCTGAGCGCCCGCAGCTCGGTCGGCCCGTACGCCAGGTGGGCGTGGACCACACCGGCCGGAATCCACACCGCCCGGTGCGGCGGCACGGCCCACACCCCGAGCGGGGTGGCCACCTCCAGGACCCCGCGCGAGGGGCAGACGAGCTGGTGCTCCAGATGGTGGTGGCTCTCGATGCGCTCCTGGTGGGCGAGCGGCACCCGGGCCGGACCGTGCAGGGTGCGGCAGGTTGGCGACATAAGTAGGCAGGTTATCGCTAGCCCGCCGATGAGCCCGGCCGGAATCCTCGAAGGGATCTCAGCAAGGAGCCGCCCTCATGACCGGTCCAGCCGCCCGGCAGACCCCGCCCGCCGACAACCCGCCGGCCGCGTCCGCATCCGAAACCGCGTCCGCCTCCCCGCCCGCTTCCGACTCCCCGCCCGCTTCCGCTTCCGCTTCCGGCTCCCCGTCCGCCCAGGGCCCCTCGGCCTGGCGCCGGATGCGGATGTGGGGCGCCGCGCACGCCGTGGACGACCTCTACCAGGGCCTGGTGCCCGCCTGTGTCCCGTACTTCGTGCTGGACCGGGGCTACAGCTATGTCGCCGCGTCCGGGCTCACCCTCGCCGCCGCCCTCGGCAGTTCGGTGCCGCAGCCCTTCATCGGCCTCGCGGTGGACCGTTACCGGCTGCCCCGGCTGGCCCCCGCCGGACTCGCCGTCGCGGGCATCGGACTCGGCCTGTCCGGGCTCGTCCAGCCGTACGCGGCCGTCTGGCTGCTGATCCTGCTGTCCGGGCTCGGCGTCGCGATGTTCCACCCGGCGGCGGGCAAGGCGGCCCGGGAGGCCGCCGGGGACAGCGCGTCCGCGATGAGCGTCTTCGCGGCGGGCGGCAGCGTCGGCTTCTTCCTGGCCCCGGTGCTCGCGACCCCGGCGCTGGTCGCGATGGGGGTGGGCGCGACGGCCCTCTTCATCCCGCCGGCCGTCCTCATGGCGTTCGTGCTGCTCAGGCACCGCCCGGCGGCGGCCCCCACGCGCAAGGGCGCGCGGGCGGGACAGGACCGGTGGCGGCCGTTCCTCTTCCTCACCGGCATCGAAGTGGTGCGCTCCGTGGCGTTCTTCGGGGCCATCACCTTCATCGAGCTGTTCTGGATCCGCCATCTGCACTCCGGCCGGGGCATCGCGGGCGTGGCGCTCGCCTGCTTCCTCGTCGGCGGAGTGGCCGGCACGCTGCTCGGCGGCCGGATCGCGGACCGCGTCGGCATGGTCCGTACGGTCCAGCTGGGCGGCGTCGCCGCCGTACCGGCCCTGATCGCGCTGCGGGTGACCCCCGGAACACTGTTGCCGCTGCTGTTCGCGGTCCTGGCGGGCCTCGCGCTGAACGTCCCGTTCGCCGTCCTGGTCAAGCTCGGCCAGGACTACCTGCCGGGGCGCCCCGGCACGGCGGCCGGTGTCACGCTCGGCCTGGCCGTCAGCGTCGGCGGCCTGATCGCCCCGGCGCTCGGCGCGGCCGCCCAGACGTACGGACCGCAGGGCGTGTTCACCATCCTGTGCGCGATCCCCGTGCTCGCCCTGGTGCTCGGACTCTTCCTCACGGAACCGGAACCGCTGCCGGGCGACTGACCGTCCCCCCTGGCGAAGGCATGCTGTACGGACACGGGCGCCGGTAACCGCCGCAGCGCCCAGTACCGAAGGGCCACGCCATGGGATCGTCACCGCACATCGGCTCACGCGTACCGGAGTTCACCCTCGCCGGGGGCGTCCTCGACGGGGACGCCTTCGAGCGGCGCGACTACGCGCTCGCCGAGGCGCGCGGGCGGTCCCTGGTGCTCGCCTTCTACCCGGGCGACAACACGGCCGTGTGCACCAAGCAGCTGTGCTCGTACTCCTCGGGCCTGGAGACCTTCGAGGCGCTGGACGCCGAGGTCTGGGGGATCAGTCCACAGGGTGTGGACAGCCACGAGTCCTTCGCCCGCGCCCATGGGCTGCGCATGCCGCTGCTGGCGGACCCGGGCCGGGAGACCGCCCGGCTGTTCGGGGTCGCCGCGCCCGGGATCGGCGTACGGCGTGCCGTCTTCCTGATCGACGCGGACGGGGTGCTGCGGTGGAAGCATGTGGCCCTTCTGGGGGCCACGTTCCAGTCGGCGGACACCCTGGCCGACCAATTGTCCGGCATCAAGACCAAGTAAAAGATTGCCGGGTTCCGGCAGTGTCTTCATGGGGGCGCGTATGGGATCATCCAGCCAGTTCGACGGAAATGTTCGGGGGATGCCGGAACCGGGAGGGGTGATCACGTGACCTTGTTTCTCGGTCTCGGCATCGCGGGGGTCGTGCTGCTCGCGCTGTCCCTGGTCTTCGACGGGATTCTCGAAGGGCTCTTCGGAGGCCTGCTGGAGGGTCTGTTCGGCGGGCTGGTCTCCCTTCCGGTGATCGCCGGATTCCTCTCGATGCTCGGCTTCGGCGGCGCCATCGTGCTCGGCACGACCGGCGCCGGCACGCTCGCCGCCACCGTGGCGGGCGTCCTGGCCGGGCTGGTCGCCGCAGTGCTGACCTGGAAGTTCAGCCGCGCCCTGATGCGGGACCAGACCGACGCGACCCCGCGCAACCAGGATCTCGTCGGCACGTCCGGCTCGGTGGTCACGGCCATCCCGGCCGACGGGTACGGCGAGGTTCTGCTGCGGCTCGGCGGACAGCTGGTCAAGCTGTCCGCGAAGAGCCCGGTGCCGGTCGCACGCGGCGCCGAGGTCTGGGTCGAGGCGGCCCTCTCCAGCACCGCCGTCTCGGTCCGTCCGGTCGAACGCTGACCCGGTACGCCCGCCGTTCCATCACCGCACGCCATACAACTGCCCCCACCAGGAGGCAGAGGGGGACACCCTGATGAGTCCAGTAATGATCGCCGTCGTCGGAGTCGTCGTACTCCTGTTCCTGCTCGCCCTCGCCGTCATCACCCGTTACAAGGTGGCCGGCCCCAGCCAGGCGTTCATCATCACCGGCCGCCGCGGCAAGAAGTCGGTCGACCCGGTGACGGGCCGGGCCAGCATCGACAACAGCGGCCAGAAGGTCGTCGTCGGCGGCGGCGTCTTCGTCGTCCCGTTCGTCCAGCAGAAGTTCACCCTGGACCTGTCCAGCCGGCACATCCCGGTCGCGGTGCGCGGCGCCGTCACCCTGCGCGGCGTCAAGTCCAACCTCGAAGGCGTCGCGATCGTCAAGGTCGGCGGCAGCGAGGACGCCATCCGGGCCGCCGCCCAGCGCTTCCTGCGCCAGCAGGACGGCATCGTCGGCTTCACCCAGGAAGTGCTCTCCGGCGCGCTGCGCGCCATCGTCGGCCGGATGTCGGTCGAGGACATCATCCGCGACCGTGCCGCGTTCGCCGGCCAGGTGGCGGAGGAGGCCGAGGCGAGCCTGTCCGGCCAGGGCCTGATTCTGGACGCCTTCCAGATCCAGGACATCACCACCGAGGGCTCCTACCTGGAGGACCTCGGACGCCCGGAGGCGGCGCGCGCCAAGCAGGAGGCGGACATCGCCGAGGCGAACGCCCGCCGCGCCTCGGAGCAGGCCCGGCTGAAGGCCGCCGAGGAGATCGCCATCGCCGAGCGGACCTTCTACCTCAAGCAGGCCGAGATCAAGGCGGAGACCGAGGCGGCCGCCGCCCAGGCCGACGCCGCCGGTCCGCTCGCCGAGGCCGCGCGCCGGCAGGAGGTCCTGAGCGAGCAGGAGAAGGTCGCCGAGCGCCAGGCCGCGCTGACCGACCGCGAGCTGGACACCAAGGTCCGCAAGCCCGCCGACGCAGCCCGCTACCAGGCCGAGCAGGAGGCCGAGGCGCGTCGTATCGCCCAGGTCAAGGAGGCCGAGGCGGAGGCCGAGCGCTCCCGGCTGACCGGTGAGGGTGAGAAGCTGCACCGTTCCGCGCTCGCCGAGGCCGTACGCATCGAGGGTGAGTCGGAGGCCGCCGCCATCGCCGCCCGCGGTTCGGCCGAGGCCGAGGCCATGCAGAAGAAGGCCGACGCCTTCGCGCAGTACGGTGACGCGGCCGTCCTCCAGATGCTCGTCGAGGTGCTGCCGCAGGTCGTCGCCAAGGCGGCCGAGCCGATGAGCGCGATCGACAAGATGACCGTCATCTCGACGGACGGGGCGAGCCAGCTCTCCCGTACGGTCACGGACAACGTCGCCCAGGGCATGGAGCTGCTCAGCTCCACCACCGGGGTCGACCTCGCCGCCCTGCTGAAGAACCTCAAGGGCGCGGGCCCGAAGCCGGTGGCGGCCGAGGCCGCCGCCGGGACCGCCGGGGCGGCGGACGGAAAGATCGAGATCAGCGACTGATCCCCACGCGGTGCCCCAGGTGCCCGGCTGGTCGTGCGACCGGCCGGGCACCCGCATGTGCGGGCCCGGAAACCCCGGAACGGGGTGGCCGAAAATCGTCGCTCCCGGACGGCCGATGGCTCCGGATAAGGTAATGCGGGTCTAAAGACATCGCCAAGTGTTCCGCGCGTGCCGCGCGCCCCTCGGGAGGAAGCCATGGGAACCCACCGCACCACGCTGCCCGGAGTCGGCGTCCAGTACGACTACACGACCGAGTCGGGTCAGCACATCTCCGTCGTGGTCCACCACGACGGGCGCCGGTTCATCGGCTTCTACGACCAGGACGACCCTGATTCGTGCCGGCTCTCCGTACCCCTGACACCACAGGAGGCCACCGGGCTGGCCCACCTCATCGACTCCGCCCCGATCGACGCCGTACGGACCGATGGCATCGATCTGGTCACCGAGCACATCCCGCTCGGCAGCCGCTCGCCCTACGGCGGCCGGCTGCTCGGCGACACCAAGGCGCGGACCCGGACCGGCGCCTCGATCGTGGCGGTGCTGCGCACCCACAGCGCGCATCCGTCACCCGGGCCGGACTTCCGGCTGGCCATCGGCGACACGCTCGTCGCCGTCGGAACACGCGAGGGCGTCGACACGCTCTCCGAGATCATTGCGGAGGGCTGACAGTGCACGACACGACCGCACTACTGGTGGAGCTGGGCTCCGTCATCCTGGGGCTCGGCATCATCGGACGGTTCGCCGGGCGGATAGGACTCTCGCCGATCCCCCTCTATCTGCTGGCCGGGCTGGCCTTCGGCAAAGGCGGTCTGCTGCCGCTCCAGGCCAGTGAGGAGTTCACCGCCGTCGGCGCCGAGATCGGCGTCATCCTGCTCCTGCTCCTGCTCGGACTCGAATACAGCGCGTCCGAACTCGTCACCAGCCTCAAGACGCAGTACCCGTCCGGCGCCGTGGACTTCGTGCTCAACGCGACCCCCGGCGCCGTCGCGGCGCTGCTGCTCGGCTGGGGCCCGGTCGGAGCCGTCGCCCTGGCCGGTGTCACCTGGATCTCGTCGTCCGGTGTGATCGCCAAAGTCCTCGCGGACCTCGGACGCCTCGGCAACCGCGAAACCCCCGTCATCCTCGGGGTGCTGGTCATCGAGGACCTGTCGATGGCCGTCTACCTGCCGCTGCTCACCGCGATGCTCGCGGGCGTCGGCCTCGCCGGCGGCAGCATCGCACTGCTGATCGCGCTCGGCACGGTCGGTCTGGTGCTCTACCTCGCGCTGCGGCACGGCCGGCTGATCAGCCGCGCGGTCTCCTCCGACAATCCGGAGATGCTGCTGCTCGTGGTGCTCGGGCTGACCGTTTTGGTCGCCGGGGTGGCCCAGCAGCTCCAGGTGTCCGCCGCCGTCGGCGCCTTCCTCGTCGGCATCGCGCTCTCGGGCGAGGTCGCGGAGGGCGCGCGCAAGCTGCTGTCCCCGCTGCGGGACCTGTTCGCCGCCGTCTTCTTCGTGTTCTTCGGGCTCTCCACCATTCCCTCCGACATCCCGCCGGTCCTGCTGCCGGCCGCGCTGCTGGCCGTCATCACCGTCTTCACCAAGATCGGCACCGGCTGGTACGCGGCCCGGCGCGCCGGCGTGGGTGCGCCCGGCCGCTGGCGGGCGGGCGGCACGCTCGTGGCGCGCGGCGAGTTCTCCATCGTCATCGCCGGTCTCGCCGTGGCGACGGAGCCCCGGATCGGGCCCCTCGCCACCGCGTACGTCATGATCCTGGTCATCATCGGCCCGCTCACCGCCCGCTGGACGCAGCCGGTCGTCGCGCTCATCCAGAAGCGGCGCGGCAAGGGCGAGACTCCGGCCACCGCGAGCGGCGCCTCGATCCCCGCGGCGCGTACGCCCGCGCAGGAGGAAGTCTCGGCCTCCTCGGAGTGACGGGCCCGCCGGAGCGATGGCGGGGCCGCTCAGCGCCTTCCGCCCCGGGGTGACGACTGCCTTCGCGGGACGACCACCTCTGAGCAATCGTTTCTTCGGAGGAGTTGGCCGCCGCGCTCCGGCTCAGGTGCCCTGCGGGGCCGGGAGGTCGGGGGGCCAGCCCAGCGGGTAGGCGTCGGTGCCCTCGGCGGGGGCGGCCGCCTCGCCGCCCGCGTCCGTGAACGCCCGCAGCGCGTCGATCAGCGCGGCGCGCTGCCCGGGGGCGAGGCGCTGGACGATCGAAGCGACCTCCCGGCGGCGGCCGGCCGTCACCTCCTCGACGAGCCTGAGCCCCTCGGGGGTCACCCGCAGCACCGTCTCACGGCGGTTGCCCGGGTTGACCTGACGCTCCGCCAGGCCCGCCGCGATCAGCCGGTCCACCATGCGCATCGCGGTCGACGGGTTGACGCCGAGCCGCTCGGCGAGCGAGACGAGCTTGGCGTCCCCGTGCGTGGCGAGCACCACGAGCAGCCGGAACTGGGGCAGCGTCACCCGGTCCTCGACCGCCGCGAGCGACCGGGCCGATACGGCCACCAACAGCCGCGACGCGGTCAGCACCGCGCGCGTCACCGCGTCGACGTCATCCCGGTCGGGAGCGTTCGGGGGGTCATCGGGTGCCTGTCCGTGCGCGGCCATGCCCCTTTTTACCGCGCGCGGGCTTCTTACTCGAACCCGCGGTGGTCCGATGCCGAAATGGTGCCCAACCGGTATCGGACCGTCCGCGTGCGACGGTGGCACCGACCATTGGATCGTGCAACGTTTGCACAGTGACGCACGAACCCGCGGCTTCGCCCGCTCCCCGGCGCCCGGCCCCGCCGACCGGCTGGCGGCGCACCGCCTTCCGGCTGCCCGTCCACATGTTCCGCATGGGGCTCGGGCCGCTCTTCGGGGGCCGGCTGCTGCTGCTCGTCCACACCGGCCGTGTCTCGGGCCTCTCCCGCCGGACCGCCATCGAGGTCGTCGAGGCCGCCCCGCACGCGGACCGGCCGAGCTGGACCGTGGCGTCCGGCTTCGGCCCCGGCGCCGACTGGTACCGCAATCTGGAACACACCCCGCAGGCCACCGTGCAGGTCGGCCGCAGGTTCCACGCGGTGACCGCGCAGGTCCTGACCGCCGAGGAGGGCGGCGAGCTGATGGCGCGGTACGCGCCCCGCCACCCCAGGGTCGCCCGCAGGCTCTGCGCCTACATGGGGTTCACGGTGGACGGCAGCGCGGAGGACTACCGGCGGGTCGGCGAGTCCATTCCGTTCGTCCGGCTGACCGAGGGCGCCGCACCCCCTGCCCGGCCGGAGCGCTGACGGCCGCTCACACCCGCGCCGGCTCGGGCTCCTCCGCGAGATGGGGGCGGGGCGCGCCACGCCGGTAGAGGATCAGCGTGACCAGCAGGCCGAGGGCGAAGAAGCCCGCCGACCACCAGTACGCGGTGTCGTAGCTCTCCAGCTGCGCCTGGGCGACGACGGCCGGGGTCGGCCTGCGGCCCACCAGGTAGTTGGTGGCCGCGCTGGTGGCCAGGGTGTTCAGCAGCGCCGTACCGATGGAACCCCCGACCTGCTGACTGGTGTTGACCATGGCCGAGGCCACCCCGGCGTCCCGCGCCCCCACCCCCGCCGTGGCCAGGTTCATCGCGGTGGCGAAGACCATGCCGAGGCCGAGCCCCAGGCAGAGCGTCGGCGGCAGCACATGGGCGGCGTAACTGCTGGTCAGGTCGAGGCCGGTCAGCCACACCATCGACGCCGCCGCGATGCCCATGCCGAGCGGCACCACCGGTTTCGCGCCGAACCGCGGCACCAGCACGTTCGTCGTCGTCACGGACGACACGATCATGACGGCGACCATCGGCAGGAAGGCCAGACCCGTGGAGACCGGCGAGTAGAACAGGCTCTTCTGCAAGTAGTACGTGAGGAACAGGAAGACGCCGAACATGCCGCCGCCGGAGATGAACATCGCGAGGTACGACGCCGCCCGGTCCCGGTGCAGCACCACCCGCATCGGCAGCAGCGGGTGCGGCGCCCTGGTCTGCCACCACGCGAACGCCATCAGGAGCAGCCCGCCCGCCGCCAGGAACCCCCAGGTCAGCGGCGAACCCCAGGCGTGCGACTCGGCGTTGGAGAAGCCGTACACGATGCAGAAGAGGCCGGCCGACACGAGCACCGTCCCCGGGATGTCCAGCCTCGGCCGGTCGGTCGGCGCACCGGCCGTCAGCAGCCGCCAGCCCCCGGTGAACGCCACGAACGCGAAGATCAGGTTGACGTAGAGGCACCAGCGCCAGTCCAGGTACTCGGTGAGCACCCCGCCGAGCAGCAGCCCGACCGCGCCGCCCGCCCCCGCGATGGCACCGTAGATCCCGAAGGCCTTGGCCCGTTCCTTCGGCACGGTGAACGTCGTGGTCAGCAGGGAGAGCGCCGCCGGGGCCAGCAGCGCGCCGAACACCCCCTGCAACGCCCGTGCCAGCACCAGGATCTCGAAGCTGGGGGCCGCGCCGCCGATCGCGGAGGCGACCGCGAAGCCGACGAGACCGGTCAGGAAGACCACCCGCCGGCCCACCAGGTCCGCGATACGGCCGCCGAGCAGCAGCAGCGAGCCGAAGGCGAGGGCGTACGCCGTCACGATCCACTGCCGGTTTCCGTCACTGAAACCGAGGTCCTGCTGGGCGGAGGGCAGGGCGATGTTCACGATCGTCGCGTCGAGCACCACCATCAGCTGGGCCAGACCGATCACCCCGAGCACCCACCAGCGGTGGGACGGACCTGGTTCACGGACCATGGGGCGGTCTCCTCGCTGCGCGCGTCACCGGAAACCCCCCGGCTGATCACGCTAGGCGGACGCCGCCGTCCCCGCATGTGGAGAAACGGGGGCCCGCCCGCCCTGCCGGGACCCGGCAGCGAGGGGCGGCTCAGCGGCTCAGAGCTCCTTGGCCGGCCAGTCAAGCAGCCGGGCCCCGATCACCGCGGTCTGGAGCGTGTAGCGGTGCGTGGGGTCGGTCGGGTCGGAGCCGGTCAGCTGGTGGATGCGTTCGAGCCGGTAGGTGAGGGCGCGCACGCTCAGCGACAGCCGGCGGGCCGTCTCGGCGGCGACACAGCCCGCGTCGAAGTACACCGAGAGCGTCCTGAGCAGCGGCTCGGCCCCTCCCCTGGCCTTCTGGAGCGGGCCCAGCTCGCTGCGCACGAGATCGGCCATCGCCTGCCGGTCCCGGGTCAGCACCGGGTAAACCAGCAGATCGGCGGCGTACAGCACGGGGTCGTCCAGGTCCATCCGGTCCGCCAGGTCCAGCGCGTCGAGCGCCTCGTCGTACGACTGGACCACCCCGCCGGGGCCCCGGTGGGCGCGGCCGACCGCGACCCGGCCGCCGTCCGTCGCGGCGTGCGCCTGCTTCGCGAAGTACCGCAGGACGTCGGGCTGGCTGCCGGGCGCGATGCAGACCATCCGCCCGTCCTTCGTCGTGAGCAGGATCTTGCGCCCGCTGAACCGGGCCAGCAGCGCCGACTCCACCTGCCGCGGCACGGCGTCGGTCTCGGTGTACGCCTCGGCGCCCGTCGCCACCGCGACGGCGTGGGCGCGCGAGAGCCGCAGCCCGAACCGGGTGGCCCGCTCGGCCAGCCGGCCCAGATTGCTGCGTCCGTACAGGAGGTCGTCGATGAACTCCCGCCGGGCGGCCTCCTCCCGGCGCACGGTCAGGCGCTGGGCCCGCTCGAAGCCGTCCGCGAAGGCATCGACCGCCTGCTCGACCGCGGCCAGCACACTGTCGGTGGACGCGGCTATGGAGGCCGGGGAGGCGCCGGGGGCGGCGGCGGGCCAGGCCGTTCGGGTCTCGGAGAGGTGCATGCGGACCAGGGCGCGGAGCTGGTGCCCGGCCTCGGCGGCCTGCCGGCCGAGATCCCGGCGGATGTCCAGCTCCTCGCGGGTGGGCCGCCGCCCCGAGACGGCCGTCTCGCCCAGCATCTGGGCGTAACCCTCCAGAAAACTCTCGGGAATCTCCGGTTCCGCCACGCGTTCGTCTCCGTTCCGCTACAGCATCGACAATTGCCCAACGTACGAAGGCCGGTGCCGGTGCCCGGCACCGGGGAACGAAAAACATTGCCGTGATCCGGCAATGCGACCGGAGACCCCCGGATGACACGATCCTGTCAGCACCAACCGGGGGGACCACGGGGGAATCACGGGGGATCACGGAGGTGCACGGGGGATCGGGGGAAGGCCCGGCCGCCGCGGCGGCGTCGACAGGCGCCGCGGCGGCGCCGAGGTCACCGCCCGGCCCGCGCAAGCGCCGGCAGTGCTGCCGGCGGGACGGCAGGGGGTGGAAAACGATGCGGGAATTCCTGGACGCGGCACTGTCCTTCCCGGCCGTACTCTTCGCCGCGGCGCTGGTCGTCGTCATCGCCTTCTGGCTGCTCGTCCTGGCCGGCGCGGCCGACCACCACTCCTTCGACACGGACGTCGACACCGATCTCGCGGGCGTCGGCGGCGTACCGGTCACCGTCTCGGTGTCCCTGATGGTCGCCGTCGGCTGGTTCACCGCCCTGACCGGCACCGTCCTGGTGCACCGCTCGGGAACCACCGGAGCCGTGCGCGCCGTGCTCGCCTCCGGGGTGCTCGCCGGGGCGCTGCTGCTCGCCTGGGGCGCGGTGCGGCTGCTCGTCCACCACTTCCGCCGCTTCTTCCCCGACCAGCCCCCGCCATCGCGCCAGGACTTCCTGGGCCGGGTCTGCACGATCCGCACCGGCTCGGTCGGCGCCGACTTCGGCCAGGCCGAGGTCGCCGCGGCCGACGGGTCGACCGCCATCGTCCAGGTGCGCCGGCTGCCGTCCGCCGACGCGGAGCTCGCCTCGGGCGACACGGGCCTGCTGTACGCGTACGACGAGGCCGGGGAGTTCTTCTGGGTCTCGTCCTACGACAAGGCGCTCGACCCGGGCCCACCGCCCGCCGAGCTGCCCCGCAAGGGCCGTACGGCTCCCGGCTCCACCGCCTGAGCCGTCCTCCTCACCGGCGCGATGTGCCCGCCCGGCCCGCCGGGCTGTGCGCCGCCGCGCCACCACACCCCCAGAACCGCTCAATTCCGTAACACCAGCCGCCAAGGACTGTCATGGAAGCCATCTCCTTGGGCCTCGGCCTGCTCATCGCCGTGGTCCTGCTCATCGCCGTAGCCCTCCTTCTGATCATCACCCGCCTCTTCCGCAAGGTGGAGCAGGGCAAGGCCCTGATCATCTCCAAGACCAAGAAGGTCGACGTGACCTTCACCGGTGCCGTCGTCCTGCCGGTGCTGCACAAGGCCGAGTCCATGGACATCTCGGTGAAGACCATCGAGATCCGCCGCACCGGGCGCGAGGGCCTGATCTGCCAGGACAACATCCGCGCCGACATCCACATCACGTTCTTCGTCCGGGTCAACAAGACCGTCGAGGACGTCATCAAGGTCGCCCAGGCGATCGGCACCGAGCGGGCCAGCGACAAGGTCGCCATCCAGGAGTTCTTCGCGGCCAAGTTCTCCGAGGCGCTCAAGACCGTCGGCAAGCAGCTGGACTTCGTCGACCTCTACACCAAGCGCGAGGAGTTCCGGGACCGGATCATCCGGGTCATCGGCACCGACCTCAACGGCTACCACCTGGACGACGCGGCGATCGACTTCCTCGAGCAGACGCCGATGGCGCAGCTCGACGGCGCCAACATCCTCGACGCGCAGGGCATCCGCAAGATCACCGAGTTGACGGCGATCGAGCACGTGCGGACCAACGAGTTCCAGCGCACCGAGCAGAAGGAGATCACCCGGCAGGACGTCGACGCCCGGGAGACCATCCTGGAGCTGGAGCGCCGGCAGGCCGAGGCCGAGATCAAGCAGCGCCGCGAGGTCGAGACCCTGCGGGCCCGCGAGGAGTCCGTGACCTCCCGGGTCCAGGAGGAGGAGCGCCTGGGCGCGCAGGCCGCGTTCATCAGGACCGAGGAGCAGCTCGGCATCCAGCGGGAGAACCAGGCCCGCGAGATCGCCGTCGCGCAGAAGAACCGCGAGCGGGTCATCGCCGTGGAGAACGAGCGCATCGAGAAGGACCGGATGCTGGAGGTCATCGGGCGCGAGCGCGAGACCGAGCTGAACCGGATCGCCGCGACGAAGGAGGTCGAGGCGGAGCGCCGCGAGGTCGCCGACGTGATCCGCGAGCGCATCGCGGTGGACCGTACGGTCGCCGAGCAGGAGGAGTCCATCAAGACGCTGCGATCGGTCGAGGAGTCCGAGCGCACCCGCAAGTCGGTCATCATCGCCGCCGAGGCGGAGGCGCAGGAGCGGCTGGTCAAGGACATCAAGGCCGCGGAGGCGGCGGAGGCCGCCGCCACCCACCGCGCCGCCGAGCAGCTCACGCTCGCCGAGGCCCGGCTCAGGACCGCGGACCTGGACGCCCAGGCGAAGCTGCGGCTCGCCGAGGGTGTGCAGGCGGAGTCGGCCGCGCCCGGCCTGGCGGACGTGCAGGTACGGGACGCGGCGGCCGAGGTGATCGAGAAGACGGGCCTCGCCGAGGCCGAGGCGACGTCCGCGCGGCTCAGGGCCGAGGCGGAGGGCGCCCGTCTCAAGGCCCTCGCGGACGCGGAGGGCACGCAGGCCCAGGCCGTGGCCGACGCGGCGATGATCGGCGAGAAGCTGAAGGCGGAGGCCGCGGGCCTCACCGAGAAGGCGGCCGCGATGGCGGCGCTGGACGACGCCTCGCGCGGCCACGAGGAGTACCGGCTGCGGCTGGCCGCCGAGAAGGAGATCCGGCTCGCCGGACTCGATGTGCAGCGGCAGGTCGCCGAGGCGCAGGCGACGGTGCTGGCCACCGGCCTGGAGAACGCCGACATCGACATCGTCGGCGGCGATTCGGTCTTCTTCGACCGGCTGGTCTCGTCCATCTCGATGGGCAAGAGCCTGGACGGTTTCGTCGGCAACTCCGACACGGCGAAGGCGCTGGCCGGTCCGTGGCTGAACGGCGAGTCCTCGTTCACGGACGACCTGACGCGGGTGCTGTCGTCGGTGTCCACGGGTGATGTGCAGAACATGACGGTGTCGGCGCTGCTGATGCGGATGATGGCCGCGCCGTCGTCGGGGGTCGGTACGGACCAGGTCCGCGCGCTGCTCGACCACGCGAAGTCGCTGGGTCTGGCGGACGTCCCGGTGTCCACCGTGACGGCCGCGGGCCTGAACGGCAAGCCGGTCGGCTGACCGGAGTCCGTCGCCCGAACGCCCGACCCCAGCCCGTCCGTCATCGATCGCCGGACGGGCTGGGTGGGCCCGCCCCTCCCAAGCCGAACCGGCCCCGTCGAAACCCGCCAGGGCCCCGTCGAGCCCCGCCGGCCTCTCCCAGGCCCACCCGGCTCCTTCCGGGCCCGCCTGGCGGGCATCTCAAGCCCGTCCGGCGATTGAGGACGTCTGAACGGCACGTTCAAGCCAACCCGCAGATCAAAACCAAGCCCGTCCGGCGATTGAGGACGTCTGAACGGCACGTTCAAGCCAACCCGCAGATCAAAACCAAGCCCGTCCGGCGATTGAGGACGCCTGAACCGCACGTTCAAGCCAACCCGCAGATCAAAACCAAGCCCGTCCGGCGATTGAGGACGCCCGAACGGCAAGTTCAAGCCCGTCCGGCGATTGAGGACAACAAGCCCGGCGGACCACCACCCGCACCGCCCCACCGACACCCGCACCCGCACCCCGCCCAAAGGAGCGCACCCCATGGACACCGTGACCCCACCGACCGCCGGGGACTACGACGTCCTGCGCCGCCGCCTGAGCACCCACGCCACCGAACTCGCCCGCCGGGCGGAATCGCTCAACACCCGCCGCACCGAGGAGTTCGGCTCCACCGGCCTGCGGCTGCTGGGCAGCGAGCAGATCCACACCCAGCGCCCCTCCGTCCCCCGCGACCTCGTCGCGGTCGGCGGCCGCCTCCTCTTCGGCTTCGAGCGGGGCGCGGGCCACCGCGGGGAGCCGGCCGTGGACGACGTACTCGCGCTGCACGACGCCGACCTCACGCCCGGCACCGACGGCCTTCTGGCCGACACGTCCTTCGTCCGCGAATTCGACGGGCTGCACCGCTACTTCCGCGACGCCCGCCTGCTGCGGCTGCGCCGGACGGAGGGCCGGCTGCTCGCGGTGTTCCGTACCGGCGAGACCGCCGAGGACATCAGGGTCCTGCGCTGGGCGCTGAACGCAGACGGCTCCGCCGGCGCGTTCCTCGACGCGCGCGGCGAGCGCGACCACGTGTTCCCGCCGTCGCACGACTTCACCTGGACCACCGCCGGCCGCGAGTCCCACATCGCGGGCCGCCACCCGCACATCGCCATCGGCTGCGAGGCGGAGCTGTACGTCGACACGCTCGGCGGCAGCCTCACCGTCAAGACGGTCAACGACACGGACACCCCGGACGGCATCTACGAGGAGCCGGTCACCGAACCGCTCCAGTCGCTCGCCGACGCCGAGGTCGAGTACGCGGAGCTCGGCCCGCTGGTCCTGCTGCGGGTCCGCCCGTACAAGGAGGAGGCGAGGCGCTACCTCGTCTTCAACGCGCTGCTCTCCACCGTCACCCGGCTGGACGGCATCGGACCGGCCTGCCAACGGCTCCCCGAGGACCAGGGGATCATCTTCCCCGGCGGCTTCTACCTGACCACGGGCGAGGCCAGGACCTTCGACATCGCGCAGCCGCTCACCGACCCCGTCTTCGAGGACGCCGTCCGCTCCCCCAACGGCGAGGACGTGCTCTACGTCTTCCGCTCCCGCCGGGACGGGCGGAGCCTGCTGCTGCCGTACAACGTGATCCGCCAGGAGGTGGCCACCCCGCTCCAGGGCCGGGGCCACGCGCTGCTGGACGACGGCACGCTCGTCGTCCTGCGCGACCCGGTGGAGGGCGGCGACGGCGGCGCGGCCCGCGTCCACCCGTTGCAGCGCTGGCAGACCCCGTACGTCTCCGACACCTATGCCGCCTCCCGCCCCGTCGGGGACGGTCCGCTGGCCCGGGTCGGCAACGCCGACCTCGTGCGCGGGATCTCCGACTGCCTGGCACTCGCGCACGCCGCGTCCGAGACGACGCCGACGGCCGCCGTGTACGACCGGCTGGTCACCGACTGCGTCCGCGCGGGCGACCGCTACCACTGGCTGGGCGACACCGAACTCGGCGACCTCGCCGACCCGTTGGGGGAGCTGCGGGAGACCGCCCGCCAGGTCGTGGCGGAGTTCGAGGCCGTCCAGGAGCTGACCCGGCAGGCCGCGGACGCGCTCACCGAGACGGCCGACCGCATCACCACCATGGTCCGCCGGGTCCGCGGCGAGGCCCCGCGCACGGCCGCCGAGTGGGTCGAGAGGCTGACCGAACTACGCGGCGCACACGGCCACTTGGCGACGCTCGCCGAGATGCGGTACGCGGACACCGAGCGCATCGCGCAACTCACCGCCACCACGAACGACGACATCGAAGCGGCGGGCCGGCGCGCGGTGGCGTTCCTGGCCAGGGACGACGCGTTCGCCGGCTACCACGAGGACATCGCCCGCCTCACCGAGGAGGCGGGCGAGATCGCCTCGGTCTCCGACGCCTCCGCGCTCGGGGACCGGCTGGCCGGCATGACCGACGGCCTGAGCACGGTCACGGACGTCGTCGCCGGGCTCGACATCGGCGACGGGGTGGTCCGTACGTCGATCCTGGAGCGGATCGCGGAGGTCCTCGGCGCCGTCAACCGGGCCCGCGCCACGCTCGACGCCCGCCGCCGCACGCTGCTGGACCACGAGGGCCGGGCCGAGTTCGCCGCCGAGGCCGCGCTGCTCGGGCAGGCCGTCACGGCCGCGCTGGCCGCCGCCGACACGCCGGACTCCTGCGACGAGCAGCTGGCGAGGCTGCTGCTCCAGCTGGAGAACCTGGAGGCGCGGTTCGCGGAGTTCGACGACTTCCTGGCGGAGCTCGGCGAGCGCCGGACGGAGGTGTACGAGGCGTTCTCGGCGCGCAGGCAGAGCCTTCAGGACGCCCTCGCCCGCCGCACCGAACGCCTCGCGGACTCCGCCGCCCGCGTCTTGGAGACGGTCGCCCGCCGCAGCGCCGCGCTGCCGGACCCGGACGCCGTCCACACGTACTTCGCCTCCGACCCGATGGTCGCCAAGATCCGCCGCACCGCCGAGGAGCTGCGCGGCCTGGGCGACACCGTGCGCGCCGAGGAGCTGGACGGCCGGCTGCTCGCCGCCCGCCAGGAGGCGGGCCGGGCGCTGCGCGACCGCAGTGAGCTGTACGCGGACGGCGGGGCGGTGATCCGGCTGGGCCGGCACCGGTTCGCGGTGAACACCCAGCCGTTCGAGCTGACGCTGGTGCCCCAGGACGACCGCCTCGCGTTCGCGGTCACCGGGACCGACTACCGGATGCCGGTCACCGACCCGGAGTTCGCCGCGACCCGTCCGTACTGGGAGCAGTCGCTGCCCTCCGAGTCGCCGTCCGTCTACCGGGGCGAGCACCTGGCGGCCCGGCTCCTCGCCGAGCAGGGCGCGGACCGGCTCGCCGCCCTGGGGGAGACCGAACTCGCGACCCGGGTCCGGGAGTCGGCGCAGGCCGCGTACGACGAGGGGTACCAGCGCGGCGTCCACGACGAGGACGCGACCGCGATCCTGGGCGCGCTGCTGCGGCTGCACGCGGACGCCGGCCTGCTGCGCTTCACGCCCGCCGTCCGGGCCGCCGCCCAGCTGTTCTGGACCCATGAGGCGGACGACGCCCGCCGCACCTCCTGGACCCGCCGCGCCCGCTCGCTGGCCCGCGCCCGGGAGACCTTCGGGCTCGCCCCGGCCATCGCCGCGCTCCAGGAGGAGTGGGCGTCGGTGATCCCGGGCGAGGGCTCCGGGGGCGTCGCCGCGTACCTCTTCGAGGAGCTGACCGGCGGCCCCGAGGGCTTCGTGACGGGCGCCGCCGTCCGCGCCTTCCTGGACAAGTTCCGCCACGCCACCGGCACTTCGGCGTACGACGAGGACCTCGCCGCCCTCGCGGACGACCTGCCGGCCCGCCGCCAGCTCGTGGAGGGCTGGCTCACCTCGTACGCCGGGGCGAGCGGCACGGACATCGACCCGGGCGACCTCGCGGAGGCCGTCGCCGTGGAGCTGTGCCCCGAGCCGCTGCTCGCCCGCTACGAGGCGGACGCGCCGCTCACCGAGACCGTGGACGGCCTCCTGGGCGTCCACCCCCGCGTCGACCGCGGCCGGCTCACCGTACGTATCGACGAACTCCTCGCCCGTACCGAGCGGTTCCGCATCGAAACGGTCCCCGGCTTCCGCGCGTACCAGCGCAGGCGCACCACCCTGGTCTCGGCCGAGCGGACCCGGCTGCGGCTGGACGACCACCGCCCGCGCGTCATGTCCGCGTTCGTGCGCAACCGGCTGCTGGACGAGGTGTACCTGCCGCTGATCGGCGACAGCCTGGCCAAGCAGCTCGGCACCGCCGACGCCGACCGCCGTACCGACTCGCAGGGCCTGCTGCTGCTCGTCTCCCCGCCCGGCTACGGCAAGACGACGCTCATGGAGTACGTCGCCGACCGGCTCGGCCTGGTCCTCGTCAAGATCAGCGGCCCCAATCTCGGCCACGACGTGACCTCGCTCGACCCGGCGCAGGGGGGCAGCGCCACCGCGCGCCAGGAGATCGAGAAGATCAACTTCGCACTGGAGGCGGGCAACAACACGCTGCTCTACCTGGACGACATCCAGCACACCTCGCCGGAACTCCTCCAGAAGTTCATCCCGCTGTGCGACGCCACCCGCCGCGTCGAGGGCGTACGGGACGGCGAGCCGCGCAGCTACGACCTGCGGGGCAAGCGGTTCGCGGTGTGCATGGCGGGCAACCCGTACACCGAGTCCGGCGAGCGCTTCCAGGTCCCCGACATGCTCGCCAACCGGGCCGACGTGTGGAACCTGGGCGAGGTGCTGAGCGGCCGCGAGGACGTCTTCGCGCTGAGCTTCGTCGAGAACGCGCTCACCGCCAACCCGGTCCTCGCCCCGCTCGCCGGCCGTTCCCGCGACGACCTGACGCTGCTGCTGCGGCTGGCCGCCGCCGACCCCACGGCCCGCCCCGAACAGCTCGAACACCCCTATGCCCCGGCCGAGGTGGACCGGATCACCGCCGTGCTGCGCCATCTGCTGCGGGCCCGCGACACGGTGCTCGCGGTCAACGCCGCGTACATCGCGTCGGCCGCGCAGACGGACGCCACGCGCACCGAACCGCCGTTCCGGCTCCAGGGCTCGTACCGCAACATGAACCGGATCGCGGAGCGGATCTCGCCCGTGATGAACGACGCCGAGCTGTCCGCCGTGGTGGACGACCACTACGCGGGCGAGGCGCAGACCCTGACCAACGGCGCCGAGGCGGCCCTGCTGAAGCTGGCCGCGCTGCGCGGCACGCTCACCGGCCGGCAGGCCGAACGCTGGGCCGCGCTCTGCTCCTCGTACGTCCGCACCCAGGCGCTCGGCGGGCCCGAGGGCGACCCGATGACCCGCGCGGTGGCCGCGCTCGGCCTGCTCGCGGACCGGATCGCGGCGGTCGAGACGGCGATCGGCCGCGCGGCGGACCCGCGCCACCTGCTGTCCAGGCCGCCGGCCGGAAGCCAGGAGAACGGCTGACCCTACTGATCCGCGGAAGGGAGCAAGGCATGCTGGGTTCCGTGTCCTCATTCCCCCAGCAACCCCAACCCTCCCCGTTCTCCGGCCACATGGTGGTCTGCGGCGACGACGCGCTCGCCCAGCGGCTCGCCGTGGAGCTGCGTTACGTCTACGGGGAACGGGTCACCCTCGTCGTGCCCCCGGAGCCGGGCGCGGCCAGACCGGAGTCGCCGCTGAGCGGGCGCGGCCGGGCGGCCGCGCTGTTCGGCCGGATGGCGTCCGCGATGAACCGCAACGGGGGCGGGCTGCCCCACGGCTCGGACGGGGACACCAACGCCGGGGTCGAGGCGGTGCGCATCCTCCAGGCGGCGGAACCCTCCGACGAGTCGCTGGAGGAGGCGGGCATCGACACGGCGTCGGCGGTGGCGCTCGTCTACGACGACGACGAGCGCAACATCCGGGCCGCGCTGACCGCCCGCCGGCTCAACCCCCGTGTCCGGCTGGTGATCCGGCTCTACAACCGCAAGCTCGGCCTGCATCTGGAGACCCTGCTCGACCAGGCGGCCGCCCTCGCGTCCCCCGGCATCGACCAGGCCGCGCTGGACGCCTCCACCACGGTCCTGTCCGACGCCGACACCGCCGCCCCCGCCCTCGCGGCCACCGCGCTCGCCGGTTCGACCCGGGTGATCCGGGCGGAGGGCCTGTTCCTTCGCGCGGCCGAACGCACCCCGCCCCGGCCGGGCCAGGTCGCCGAGCCCGCCCTGTGCACACTGGCCCTGCTCTCCTCCACCACCCACGACCCGGCCGGCGCGGAGGGCTCCGACAGCAGCGGCGCGGAGGGCCCCCAGCTCCTCCCCGACCAGAACCAGGTGGCGGCCGCCGCCGGACGCGGCACGGTGGTCCTGGAGGCCGTCACCCAGTCGGGCCCGGCCGCGCCCAAGCCCCGGATGAGCGGCCGGAGCGCCCCGCTGAGCCAGTTCTTCTCGCGCCGGCTGCGGTGGTCGGCACTGGGCGTCGGGCTGGCCGTCCTCGGCCTCGCGGTGGCCTCCTCGGTCACCACGGGCGACCACCCCCTGCACGCCGTCTACCTCACCCTCCTCGACCTGTTCGCGATGGGCGACCCGGCGATCGGCGACCCCACGCCCCGCCAGATCATCCAGATCCTCTCCGGCATCGCCGGCCTGATGCTGCTCCCCCTCCTGGTGGCCGGCGTCCTGGAGGCCTTCGGCTCCCTGCGGACGGCCTCCTCCCTGCGCCGCCCGCCGCGCGGCCTGTCCGGCCATGTGGTGCTGCTGGGCCTCGGCAAGATCGGCACCCGCGTCCTGGTCCACCTGCGGGAGCTGGGCATCCCGGTCGTCTGCGTGGAGGACGACCCCGACGCGCGCGGCATCGCGGTGGCCCGCCGCCTGCACGTGCCGGTCGTCCTCGGTGACGTCACCCACGAAGGGGTGCTGGAGGCCGCGAAGATCACCCGCTCCCGCGGCCTCCTCGCCCTGACCAGCGTCGACACGACGAACCTGGAGGCCGCGCTCTACGCCCGCTCGCTCAAGCCGAACCTGCGGGTGACGGTGCGCCTGTTCGACGACGAGTTCGCCACCGCGGTCTACCGCACCCTGCGCACGGCCCACCCGCAGGCCCTGACCCGTTCCCGCTCCGTCTCCCACCTGGCCGGACCCTCCTTCGCGGTCGCCATGATGGGCCGGCAGATCCTGGGCGCGATCCCGGTCGAGCGCAAGGTGATGCTCTTCGCCGCGATCGAGGTGGCGGGCCATCCGCAGCTGGAGGGGCGCACGGTGGAGCAGGCGTTTCGCGCGGGCGCGTGGCGTGTCCTGGCCCTGGACGTGGCCCCGCCCGCACCGCCGGGCGCGCCGGGCGCCCCGGCGGAGCAGAGCGGCCTGGTCTGGAACCTCCACCCCGGCTACGTCCTGCGCCCCACGGACCGCGTGGTGGTCGCCGCGACCCGCCGCGGTTTGGCGGAGCTTTTGGGGCGGCGGGCGCTGACGCGGCGCTGAGGTTCGGTTGCCCCGGTCCGGGGCGCGAGTCTTTGTCCTCAATCGCCGGACCGGCTTGAATGCGGCGCCGGCCCCCGCGGGCTTTGCCCCGGTCCGGGCCGACCGGTTCCGTCCTCAATCGCCGGACGGGCTGAAGAGCACGCCTGCGCGCCCTGGGTGGGGTCCGGGGTCCCTCCGGGGCGTCTCCTCAGACGACGAACGTTCCGCCGGTACGCAGCCGTACCCGGGTATCCGTTCGTCGTCCTGCGGGGACTCCCCTGCACGCCCCCGGACCGGCCGTCGTGCGTCTGCGGTAGACGTACCACTGGCGTGCAGACGCAGGTGGACGTGGGTGGGGGCGTGCAGGGGAGTCCCCGCAGAAAATGGCGTACGACCCGGGTCCTCCGCGTCGTTGGGTGAACACGCCATTTTTGAGGAGTCTGCCCGGAGGGACCCCGCCCCCACCCACCGGACGGTGGGCGACCCGCACCCCACGGAGGAGGGCCACCCCCAGCCCGTCCGGCGATTGAGGACGGAACCCCGCACCCCCGCACCCCTCACCCCCGCCCCCTCACCCCCACCCCCGCCGGCACAGCACAACCCGGTACCCGTCCGGGTCCTCCACCGTGACGCCCCACTCGTTCCAGTACGGGTTCGGCGAGGTGACCCGCGTACCGCCGGACGCCAGCAGCCGTGCCACCAGCTCATCCGGCACGGCCCCGTCCAGGTACAGCACGAGCAGGTCGTCGTCGGTGGGGCGAGGCCGCACAGGGTGGTCGCCGCCGGACGTCAGCTCCAGATGCCAGGACGCGTCCGGATGCCCCACCATGAGAAGGTCATGCGCACCAGGCGCCCGCCCCGCATCCGCGCGGAAGAGGACCGTCAGCCCGAGCCCGGCAACCCAGAAGCGCTCGGCGGCGGCGAGATCCAGGGACGGTCGGGCCAGCCGGACGTGGGTCTCTCCGGTGAATGACACAGACGGCCCTCCTTCATCGAGCGGCACGCACGGCCACGCACCGGAGCCCGCAGCGTACGCACCGGCACGGGCCAGGCACATCGGCCAACGGTCCTGGTCCTCAGGGACCGGACCCCGCGCTCATGTCCGAGGAATACAACCCCCCAGCCCCCCGTTGTACCGTGTGCAAGAATAGTTCAACGTTCAACCAAACAAGCCACTCGGCCAGGAGGCGGACGCCATGCAGTTCGGGATCTTCACCGTCGGGGACGTCACCACCGACCCCACCACCGGCACGACACCGAGCGAGCACGCGCGGATCAAGGCGACCGTCGCCATCGCACGGAAGGCCGAGGAGGTCGGGCTCGACGTGTTCGCGACGGGCGAGCACCACAACCCGCCGTTCGTCCCCTCCTCACCGACCACCACGCTGGGCTTCATCGCGGCGCAGACGAACCGCATCATCCTGTCGACCTCGACCACGCTGATCACGACCAACGACCCGGTGAAGATCGCCGAGGACTACGCGACGCTCCAGCACCTGGCCGACGGCCGCGTGGACCTGATGATGGGGCGCGGGAACACCGGCCCGGTGTACCCGTGGTTCGGCAAGGACATCCGCCAGGGCATCCCGCTCGCGGTGGAGAACTACGCCCTGCTGCACAAGCTGTGGCGGGAGGACGTCGTGGACTGGGAGGGCAAGTTCCGGACGCCGCTCCAGTCGTTCACGGCGACACCGCGCCCGCTGGACGGCGTACCGCCGTTCGTCTGGCACGGCTCGATCCGGTCCCCGGAGATCGCCGAGCAGGCCGCGTACTACGGCGACGGCTTCTTCCACAACAACATCTTCTGGCCCATCGAGCACACGAGGAAGATGGTGAACCTGTACCGGCAGCGGTACGCGCACTACGGCCACGGCACCGCCGAGCAGGCGATCGTCGGCCTCGGCGGCCAGGTGTTCATGCGGAAGAACTCGCAGGACGCGGTACGCGAGTTCCGCCCGTACTTCGACAACGCCCCGGTCTACGGGCACGGGCCGTCGATGGAGGACTTCACGCAGCAGACGCCGCTGACCGTGGGCTCCCCGCAGGAGGTCATCGAGCGGACGCTGACCTTCCGGGACGCGGTCGGTGACTACCAGCGCCAGCTGTTCCTGATGGACCACGCGGGGCTGCCGCTGAAGACGGTGCTGGAGCAGCTGGACATCCTCGGCGAGGAGGTCGTCCCCGTACTGCGCAAGGAGTTCGCCGCGCTGCGGCCGGCCGGAGTCCCCGAGACCGCGCCGCTGCACCCGGCCGTCGCCGCCACGATCACGAAGGAGAACTGACCGTGTTCGCCACCGAACCGCTGAGGATCGTCGCCGTATCGGCCGGGCTCAGCAACCCCTCGTCCACCCGGCTGCTGGCCGACCGGCTGGCCGCCGCGACGCGGGAGCAGCTGGAGACCGGGCAGGACCGCCCGGTCGAGGTCCGGGTGATCGAGCTGCGGGACCTGGCCGTGGACATCGCGGGCCACCTGGTGTCCGGCTTCCCGCCGGCCGCCCTGGAGGACGCGCTCGCCGCGGTGACCGGGGCGGACGGCCTGATCGCCGTCACACCGGTCTTCACCGCCTCGTACAGCGGGCTGTTCAAGTCGTTCTTCGACCTGGTCGAGAACACCGCCCTGACCGGCAAGCCCGTGCTCATCGCGGCGACCGGCGGCACCGCCCGGCACTCGCTGGTGCTGGAGCACGCGATGCGCCCGCTCTTCGCCTACCTGCGGGCGGTCACGCTGCCGACGTCGGTGTACGCGGCATCGGAGGACTGGGGCGCGGCGGGCGACGCGTACGCGGACGGCCTGCCGGTCCGCATCCGGCGCGCGGGCGGCGAGCTGGCCCACGCGGTCACGGGCGGCGGCACGGTCTCGGGCGCCTCCAGGGCGCCGGGCCCGGACGACGAGGTGGTCCCGTTCGCGCAGCAGCTCGCCGCGCTGCGCCCGGCCTGACCGACCCCGGGGATCGCTCTTTCGCCCGTTTTGACTAGAGTCGTACGGGAAGGCGTATCCCGAAGGCCAAGCACAACAGCAGAACCCAGCTGGAGGCAGAGATGGGCAGGATCGTGGTGGGCGTCGACGGCTCCGAGTCGTCGGTCAAGGCACTGCACTGGGCCGTACGCCAGGCGCAGCTGACCGGCGAC
Organism: Streptomyces sp. Mut1; assembly: GCF_030719295.1. Lineage (NCBI taxonomy): Bacteria > Bacillati > Actinomycetota > Actinomycetes > Kitasatosporales > Streptomycetaceae > Streptomyces > Streptomyces castrisilvae. The sequence continues at coordinate 3,683,123 of NZ_CP120997.1, forward strand.
ACGGTGGAGGCGGTCAACAGCTGGGAGTACCCCGCGACCAGCTGGGCATCGATGATGCCGGGCCTGCCGGAGGACTTCGACCCGCAGGCGCTGGCCACCGTGTCGCTCACGGAGACGCTGGAGGAGGCGCTGGGCGCCGAGGGCGCCGCCGCCGTCAGCAAGGTCGTGGTGATCGGCAATCCGGCGCAGGCGCTGCTCGACCGCGCGGAGGGCGCGAACCTGCTGGTCGTGGGCGCACGCGGCTACAGCGGCTTCAAGGCGACCCTGCTCGGCTCGGTCAGCCTGCACGTCACCCAGCACGCGTCGTGCCCGGTGACGGTCGTCCGCAACTGAGAGCGGGGAGGGGGCCCGCACCACGCGTGGTGCGGGCCCCCTCCCGTACGTCACAGCTCCACGACGTCCGCCACCGCGCAGGCCACGTTGTCGGGCGCGCCGGCCGCCCCCGCCAGCTCCATCAAGCCGCGCACGGCCGTGCCGGGCCCGTCCGCCTCGGCCAGCACCCGCGCCAGCTCCCCGCCGTCGACGACGGCCGAGAGCCCGTCCGAGCAGAGCAGATAGCGGTCGCCGGGCCGGGCGTCCCGGACGTCCACATCGGGCCCGAAGCCGTACGACCCGTCGCCGGAGAGCACCTTGAGCAGCATCGCCCGCTGCGGGTGCGAGAACGCCTCCTCCTCGGTCAGCGAACCGTCGTCGATCATCGACTGGACGAGGCTGTGGTCGTGCGTGATCCGGAACAGCTCGCCCCCGCGCAGCAGATACGCCCGCGAGTCCCCGATGTGCACGAGGCCCAGCTGCGAGCCCGTCCACACCATCGCGGTCAGCGTCGTCCCGGACTCCTCCGGCGCCCCGCCCCCACCGCTCCCCGCGACCGCGTCCCGCACCGCGTGCACCACCCGCTCCGCCGCGTCGTGCAGGATGTTCAGCAGCTCCGCCGCCGGCACCGCGCCCGGTGCGAGCGGTTTCAGCGCGTCGATCGCCGCCGTGCTGGCCCCCGCCCCGCCCTCGCCGAACCCGTCGGCGACCGCGAGCAGCCGGGCACCGGCGTACGCCGCGTCCTGGTTGGTCTCCCGTACCGCACCCGTGTCGGTGCGGGCCGCGTAGCGGATTCCGAGCGTGCCTACCGATGTCATGACGTCCTCCGTCGACAGCTGGTCGATGAGGAAGGCCGCGAGGTCACGGCGGGCCGCCGTCTCCGCCTCGATCTGCGCCCAGTACACCCGGATCGCGGCGGCGGCCGCGCCGGGGTCCAGCGCGATCACCTCCCTGATCCGGGCGAGCGGCATCCCGATCCGGCGGAGCCAGGCCACCAGCCGGGCCGCCCGCACCTGCGCCGGGTCGTAGTACCGGTAGCCGTTCACCGGGTCGACCAGGGCCGGCGGGAGCAGACCGAGCTCGTCGTAGCGGCGCAGCGCCTTGGCGGACAGCCGGGACAGCCGGGCGAACGCCCCGATCGTCACCAGTGCCGCGCCGGGACCCCGCCCCTGCCCGTCGTCCGTCGTCACCGCGCGCCTCCTCATACCGGGCGGGCTCTCCCGCCCCGGCACACTCGATCCTTGGCCTTCCCCCGTGGGAAAGGTCAAGGACCGATGACGGGCGCCGCGACGCGCGGAGCGGGAGTCACTCCCGGGTGTAGAAGTAGTAGAACGCGGCAAGCAGCCCACTGAGGCCGATGATCAGACCGATTATGGACGCCGCCAGGATGCTCGCGCCGGACAGGCTGTAGAGGAAGCCGACCGAACCGCCGGCCAGTACCCCGTACGCGGCGGCCCTCAGCTCGCGCGGCAGCCGGTTCTGTATCCGGCCCAGGCCGAAGCAGAGCACCGCGAGCACGGCGCCGGAGACCAGGCCGAGGGCCAGCCGGGTGCCGGTGAGGACCCCGCCGCCGCGGACGATGGCCGTCGCGTAGCAGCCGAGGATCACGCCGAGCGTGACGGGAACGGCCCAGCTGCGGACGGGGTGGTGCCGGGAGGGCGCGCGCCGCCTCCCGCGCGCCTGCACCGAAGCGTGTGCGGCCATGGCAGCAAGCTCCTCTCGTCGCCCCCGCTCCTCCTCCAAGGGCACACCTGGTCATGCCGTCCGGCAACTCGGATGGGCTACGGCCCGGGGCGCGCCGCCGCCATCCGGGATTCCCTTGAGGAGTGCGGACGTACATCTCGGTGGCTCTCTCGGCGGTACTGCTGGTGCTGCTGGCCGTCCTGGTGCCGCTGAGCGCGCTGTCCGCCTGGGTCGACCTGGAGATCGACGACACGGACCGTTACGTGGCGGCCGTCGCGCCGCTCGCCGACGACTCCGACGTGCAGAACACCGTCGCCGATCTGATCACCGACAGCGCGATGAAGCAGATCGACGTCGGCCCGCTCCAGAGCACCGTCCGCGACTTCCTGCACCAGGCCGTTCAGTCGTTCACCACGACCGGGACCTTCCGCGACGCCTGGACCGCCGCCAACCGCACGGCGCACGAGACGGTCACCGACGCGCTGGACGGGAAGAGCGGCGAGAGCGTCACCATCGATCTGGCGCCCGTCACGGAGAAGGTGAAGCGGAACCTGGTGGAGAACGGGGTGCCGTTCGCCGATCAGGTCCCCGTCCAGCACACCGACATCCAGCTGGTCTCCGCCGACCGCGCGGACCAGCTGCGGCAGAGCTTCCGGTGGCTGCGAGCCGCCAGCGTGTGGCCCGCCGTCGGCACGCTCGCTTTCGCCCTGCTCGCCATCGCCCTGGCCTGGGTGCGCGGCGGTCCCGGCCGCCGGAGCCAGGCCCTGGCCGCGCTGGCGGCCACGGCGGTGACCGGCACCGGGTTCGCGCTGGGGGCGCTGGCGCTGCGCGGGGTGATCGCCCTGGCCCGCGACCGGGTGCTGGCCGAGGTGCCGTCCAGCGACACGGGCGCGGCGGCGGCGGTCTACGACGCGCTGACGCACTCGTTGCACACCACGGTGTGGATCGTCTTCGGTCTGGGCCTGGCCGTCGCGGTGTGCGCCGCGGCGGCCCGGATCTGGGCGCAGCGGGTGCTGCCGGTGCCGGCCGGGGAGTGAGGGCCGCCGGCGTGCGGGGGCGCGCGGGCCGGGGAAGAGTGGGGCGTGACGTGACTGCCGGGGCGACTGGGAGGTCTGCGCATGCGAGCCATCGCTGTCAGCGCGTCGGGGGCCGAGCCGGTCCTGGCCGAGCTGCCCAAGCCGGAACCCCGGCCGGGCGAGGTCCGGGTACGGGTCGAGTACGCCTCGCTGAACCCTCAGGACTGGCAGGCCGTGGACGGTCCGGCCCCGGCCCCCGGCTCCTTCCCGTTCGTCGTGGGCGTGGACTACGCGGGGCGGGTCGACATGATCGGCGCGGGGGACAACCGCTTCCGCGTCGGCGACCCGGTGTTCGGCCGCGCGGGCGGCACCGACGGCACGCCGGGCGGGTGCGGGACGTACGGCGAGTACGTGTGCGTGCCGCAGGACTCCGCCATCGCGCTCGTCCCGCCCGGCCTCGACTCCCGGACCGCCGCGGCCCTGCCGTCCGCCGGGATGGCCGCCGCGCAGATCCTGGAGGCGGTGGCGCTGCGCGGCCACGAGACGCTGCTCGTCGTCGGCGCGGCGGGCGGCGTCGGCTGCTGCCTGACCCAGCTCGCCCGCGCCCGGGACGTCCGCGTGATCGCGGCGGTGCGCGGTGACGAGCGGGCCGGAATGGGGTCGTTGGGCGCCGCCGCCACGATCGACCTGACTCGGGGTGTGCCGGCCGACGCGCTGCGCGGGGCCTGCCCGGACGGCATCGACGCGCTGGCCGACCTGGCATCGGCGGCGCCGGAGGCGTTCGCCGCGCACGCCTCCGCGGTACGTCCGGGCGGCATCGCGCTCTCGACGCGCGGTGCGGCGGCCGGTGCCCAACTCCCCGGGGGCGTGCGGGGCGTCGACTTCCGTCTCGCCCCGAGCCCAGTCCTGCTGGACGTGCTGGCGGCGGGCGCGGCGGACGGCGTCCTGCGCGTGCCCATCGACATCGAACTCCCCCTGGAGAAGGCCCCCGAGGCCCTGGAACGCAACCGGGAGGGCGGGGCGCGCGGCAAGACGGTCATCGTCCTGCACCACCCCGGGCACTGCTAGGCCGTACCCGGACGATCGCCGGACGGGCCCTGAGGCGTGTTCACTCGGTGGGGCCGGGTCCCATTCCGCGCAGGCGGTCCATCTCGCGCCGGTCCCGCTTCGTCGGCCGGCCCGCGCCCCTGTCCCGTACCGGAACCTGGATCGCGGCCTCACGCGGCGGCGGGGGCGGGCTGTTGTCGATGAAGCAGTCGGCGGCGACGGGCGCCCCGACCCGCTTCTTCACGATCTTCGACACGACGACGACCCGGTCCCGGCCCGCGTGCCTCAGCCGCACCTCGTCACCGACACGCACCGCCTGGGCGGGCTTGGCGCGTTCGCCGGCGACCTTCACATGACCCGCACGGCAGGCGGCAGCGGCCTGCGCACGGGTCTTCGTCAGCCGGACCGACCAGATCCAGACATCGACCCGAACGCTGCCCGTCGCCTGCGGAGCCTCACCGGAAACCATGGGTCCGACTGTAGAGCGTAGGACCGGGCGGTACGCCCTGACGTCAACTCGTCGCCTCTGCCGCGCAGGTGAACGGCGGGCGCGGGGTCGGCGGCGCGGCTGCCCAGGACTCGGTCCGGGCTCGGTTGCGGCTCAGTTGTCCCACAGGCGGGCCGTGCCGCCGAAGGGCCTGATCCGGCCGCTAACCTTACGTATCCGCCCTGGCCAGGGATCAATTCCCGCAGTACGGACATTCATCGCACCCAACTCACGCGAAAGGCCTCGCCCATGGGCATTCGGAGCTTGCTGCGCAAGGTGTTCGGCCGTGACCGCACGGAACAGGACGAGCCGACGACGGCCACGGTCCCGCCCCAGGGCGACCGCTCGCGGGCCGCGGAGTCGGAGTCGGTGGCGGTGGACGGGCCGGTCGCGGAGGACGAGTCGGCGTCCGAACCCGCCCCGCCCGTCAAGATCTCGGTGCCGGCCCCCACGTCCTCGGACACGCCCCGGTCCACGTCCTCGTCCACGGCGGACGACGGCGACCGGGCGGCGGCCGACCTGGTGGCGGCGGCCTTCGACAAGCCGGCGACGCCCACGGTCCCGTCCCAGAACACCGGCCCCCGCACCGAGCCGGCGGAGACCGAGACCAAGCCGGAGGCCGAGGCAGAAGCCAAGCCGGAGCCGGAGGCCGAGGCAGAAGCCAAGCCGGAGGCCGAGGCCGAGGCCCCTGAGCCGGCCGCCCCCGTCGCCGAGCCGGAGGCCGAGGTCCAGGCCCCTGAGCCGGCCGCACCCGTCGCCGCACCCGAGCCGGTCGCCGAGCCGGCGCCCGTCACCGCGACCGAGACCCCGGAGCCCGAGCCGGTCGCGGCCACCGCGACGCCCGAGCCCGAGCCGGTCGCCGAGCCCGAGCCCGTCGTGGCCCTGCAGCCCGTCGCCGAGCCCGAGCCGGCCGCCGCGGCTGAGGCCCCGGCCCCGGAGACCGAGCCCGTCGCCGAGGCCGGCCCCGCACCGATCACCATCGACATGGACCCGGAGCCGGAACCGGAGCCCCTCAAGGCCGCCCCCGCGGCCCCCGCCGGCAAGCCCGCCCTCCCGCTCGCCAAGGTCAAGGCGCGGGCGCCCGAGCTTGTCGGGGCGTACAAGGCGGCGCAGGCCGGACTGAAGGCGCACGGGCTGACCGGGCTGCGCGCCACCGTCTACCTGGTCCTGGACCGCTCCGGCTCGATGCGGCCGTTCTACAAGGACGGCAGCGCCCAGCACCTGGGCGACCGCACGCTCGCTCTCGCCGCGCACCTGGACGAGAGCGCCACCGTGCGCGTCGTGTTCTTCTCGACCGAGATCGACGGCACCGGCACGGTGGAGCTGGACGGCCACGAGGGCCGCATCGACGAGCTGAACGCGGGCCTCGGCCGGCTCGGCCGGACGAACTACCACCGCGCGGTCGAGGAGGTCGTCGCGCACTACGAGGAGTCCGGGGCGAGCGGACCGGCGCTGGTGGTCTTCCAGACGGACGGGCCGCCTGACGTCCGCCAGGCCGCCCGTCAGGCGCTGGACGCGGCGGCCCGGCTGCCGCTGTTCTTCCAGTTCGTCGCGTTCGGCGAGAAGGACGCGAAGGGCTTCGACTTCCTGCGGAAGCTGGACGCCCCGAACGCCGGCTTCTTCCACGCGGGCCCCGCCCCCCGCGAGGTCGCGGACACCACGTTCTACCGCGAGCTGCTCGCCGCGCTCCCCGCGTGGGTCGCCGGGCGCGAGACGGCCGCCGGCTCCTGAGCCGCCGGCAGACGTACGGTCACGGCGAGCCCGCCCTCCGGGCCCGGCACCGCCGTGACCGTACCGTCGTGGGCCATCGCGATGGACCGCACGATCGACAGGCCGAGCCCCGAGCCCGGCCCCATCCGGTCCCTGCCCTCGCCCCGGCGGAACGGCTCGAACAGGCCGGGGATGTCCGCCGCTTCCACCACCGGGCCGGTGTTGCGGACCTCCAGCAGCACCCCGGACCCGGCCGGCAGCACCGCCACCTCCACGCTTCCGTCGGGGACGTTGTACGTCACCGCGTTGGCCAGCAGGTTCGCCACCAGCTGAGCCAGCAGCAGCCGGTTGCCGCGCACCGGACAGGGCCGTGCGTCGAGCCGTACGCCCGGATGCCGGGAAGCCTCCTCGGTGACCACCCGGGCCAGGTCCACCGGCTCCCGCTCGCTCACCCCGAGACCGCGCTCGCTGCGCGCCAGCACGAGCAGTCCCTCGATGAGCCGTTCGCTGCGGCGGTTGTTGTCCAGCAGCGTCTGCCGGGTCCGTACGAGGTCGTCGGGGGTCGGGTCGTCGAGACCGACCTGGATCGCGGCACGCTGGGTGGCCAGCGGGGTCCGCAGCTCGTGCGAGGCGTTGGCGATGAACCGCCGCTGGCTGTCGAAGGCCTTCTCCAGCCGGGCGAGCAGCGCGTCGAGCGTGTCGCCCAGCTCCTTGAGCTCGTCATCGGGACCGCTGGAGGCGATCCGCTCGTGGAGCGTGTGCGCGGAGAGCCGGCGCGCCTTGGCCGTCATGGCGTGGACGGGCCGCAGGACCCGCCCCGCGGTCCACCAGCCGACGCCCACCGCGCACGCGGTCATCACGAGCAGCGCGGCCGTCGACCAGATGAGCAGCTGATGGCCGGCCGCGTCGCTGACGTGGTCGGTGAGGTCGTAGACGGTCGGCGGGCCGAGACGGTGGCGGCTGACGAGCGGCCCGTTGACCGCGTAGCCGGGCTGGACCACGGCGGCCGTCTCGGCGATGGCGCGGGCCTGCGAGTCCGTACCGGCGCGGGAGGCCAGGTTGACCGTGGCGAGCAGGGCCGTGCCGAGGACGAGGAAGACCCCGCCGTAGACGAGGGCGATGCGGGTTCTGATCGTGGAGTGCGGCAGCAGCGCCGGACGCTTCACAGGGCGTACCCCACGCCCTGCACGGTGCGGATCAGGGCCGGCTCACCGAGCTTGCCGCGCAGCTTGCTCATGCAGACGCGGACGGCGCCCGTGAAGGGGTCGGCGTTGGCGTCCCAGGCCCGCTCCAGCAGTTCCTCGGCGCTGACCGTGCCGCCGTCCGCCTCCAGCAGCAGCTGGAGCACGGTGAACTCCTTCGGCGACAGGTCCAGGTCCCGCCCGTCCCGGGTCGCGGACCGGCGTACGGAGTCGAGCCGGATGCCGTACCGCTCCAGCTGCGGCGGTACGGGGCGGGCGCTGCGCCGCCGCAGGGCACGCACCCGCGAAACGAGCTCCGGGAACTCGAAGGGCTTGCCGAGGTAATCGTCGGCGCCCAGGTCGAGCCCGGCGACCCGGTCCTCCATGGTCCCGGCGGCCGTCAGCATCAGGATCCTGGTGCGGGAGCCCGAGGCGACGAGTCCGCGCGCCACGTCGTCGCCGTGCACCCGGGGCAGGTCGCGGTCCAGCACGACCACGTCGTAGTCGTGCAGCCCAAGGTAGGCCTGGGCGGCATCACCGCTGTACACCGTGTCGACGGCGAATCCGGCCCGCCGCAGCCCGGTGGCGACCAGTTCCGCAAGGATTTCCTCGTCCTCGGCGACCAGTACCCGCATCGTGATGTCCCTCGCCTCGTGCATGCGTGTCCACTCCCTCCCAGGATGCGTCCTTAATACGGGAAGGGAGGTTTCGCAAAGCTCTCCGATACGGCAGGACACGTTTCGCAAAGCTCTCCGTCCCGCGACGGGGACCGCGCCGCGGGCGGCTCAGCGGCGCAGCGACCGGGCGTCCCCCATCACGATGACGGGTTGGAGGGCCGGGTCGAGGACGCCGAGGAGCTGCTTCATCCGGTCCTCGGTGACCGAGACGCAGCCCTGCGTGGGCCCGCCGTGGTCGACGTGGATCCAGATGCCGCCGCCGCGTTCCTCGCCGAGGGGGCGGGTGTGATCGAGCGGGGAGGTGCCGGGGACCCGGTTGTAGTCGATGGCGACGACGTAGTCGAAGGAGCCCTCCAGCGGCTCCCCCTGGAACCCTTCGCCGGTCACGGCGAAGTCGGGGCTCAGGTCGTACGGGAAGGCGGTGTCCGGGGGCGCGAGACGGCCGCCGGCCGCGGTCAGGGTGAAGACGCCGACGGGTGAGCGCAGATCGCCCTCCTGGTGCTCGTCGGTCCAGCCGTTGAGCGCGTTGTGCGCGGGCCAGGGCGGCAGCGCGGCCCGCCAGCCGGGGCCGGTGGGGCCGTCCCGGGTGTAGAGGACGGCGGTCGATGTGTGGGAGTCGGGTGACTCCCCGGTGACGACGAATGCCTGCCGCGCCCCGGCCGGGATCGCCGCCCGGGTCTGCGGACCGAGCCCCGGGATCTCCGCCGGCACCGGCGACGGCTCCGGCGCGGACGGAGACGGGGACGCCGCCGCCCCGGGCGGCCCCGGTACGCCGTCGACGTGCGCGCGCTCCGTGGCACCGCCCAGGTCCGTACCGGCGATGCCACCCGCCCCGCATCCGGCGAGCAGCACGAGAAGGACGAGGGCGCAGGCGACGTGGGGCAGGCGCAGGGGTGCGTGCGAAGGGGACGCGGGCACGGAGGGCTCCTCAGCGGTCGGCACGCCGGTGTCGGCCCAGCCAGTCATTGCCGCCCGCGCAGCCGCCCAATCCGCCGCGGAGCCCATCCGGCCGTAGCCGTTCAGGTGATTCGTGTACTTGTATGGAACCGGACGCGCCCCGGGGGCCTGTCCGGCGGATCTTCGCGGGCCCACGAGGATCCGCCGGACAGGCCCCAACCGTGAAACAGCCCCCGGCCGGTGAGGGCCGAGGGCTGTTTCACGTGAAACCCCGGTGCGGGGCGCGCGGGTGGGACGGCTACTTCTGCGCGTCCTTCGCCGGCGCGGCCGGCTTGCGGAGCTGGATGTTCAGCTCGCGCAGCCGGGTCTCGTCCAGCACGGTCGGCGCGCCCATCATCAGGTCCTGGGCGTTGCCGTTGAGCGGGAAGGCGATCGTCTCGCGGATGTTCGGCTCGTCGGCCAGCAGCATCACGATGCGGTCGACGCCCGGGGCGATGCCGCCGTGCGGCGGGGCGCCGAGGCGGAATGCCTTGAGCATGCCCGCGAACTCGTGCTCCACGGTCTCGCGGTCGTAGCCGGCGATCTCGAAGGCCTTGATCATCAGCTCGGGCTCGTGGTTCCGGATGGCTCCGGAGGACAGCTCGATGCCGTTGCAGACGATGTCGTACTGCCAGGCGAGGATGTCCAGCGGGTCCTTCTCCTCCAGGTCCTTCAGGCCGCCCTGGGGCATCGAGAAGGGGTTGTGCGAGAAGTCGATCTTGCCGGTCTCCTCGTCCTTCTCGTACATCGGGAAGTCGACGACCCAGCAGAACCGGAAGACGCCCTCCTCGAAGTGACCGGCCCGCTTGGCGGCCTCGACGCGGACGGCGGACATGATCTTGGAGACCTCGTCGAACTCGCCGGCGCCGAAGAAGACGGCGTGGCCCGGGACGAGGGAGAGCCGCTCGGTGAGCGTCTTGACGTCGGTCTCGGTGAGGAATTTGGCGATCGGGCCGGCCAGTGTGCCGTCCTCGCCGACGCGGACCCAGGCCAGGCCCTTGGCGCCGTGCTCCACGGCGTACTCGCCGAGGCCGTCGAAGAACTTGCGGGACTGGCCCGCGGTGTCCGGCACCGGAAGGGCGCGGACGTGCTTGCCGGCGAAGGCCTTGAACCCCGAGTCCGCGAAGACGTCGGTGATGTCGACCAGCTCCAGCTTGGCGCGCAGGTCCGGCTTGTCGTTGCCGTACTTCAGCATCGACTCGCGGAACGGGATGCGCGGGAACGGCGAGGTGACGTGGCGGCCGTTGCCGAACTCCTCGAAGAGCTCGGTCATCAGCTTCTCGATCGGCTGGAAGACGTCTTCCTGCTCCACGAAGGACATCTCGACGTCGAGCTGGTAGAACTCGCCCGGCGAGCGGTCGGCGCGGGCGTCCTCGTCGCGGAAGCACGGCGCGATCTGGAAGTAGCGGTCGAAGCCGGAGATCATCAGCAGCTGCTTGAACTGCTGCGGGGCCTGCGGCAGCGCGTAGAACTTGCCGGGGTTCAGCCGGGACGGGACGACGAAGTCACGGGCGCCCTCGGGGGAGGTCGCGGTGAGGATCGGCGTCGCCATCTCGTTGAAGCCGAGGGCCACCATCTTGGACCGGATCGCGGCGATCACGGCGGAGCGCAGCATGATGTTGCGGTGCATGCGCTCGCGGCGCAGGTCCAGGAAGCGGTACTCCAGGCGCCGCTCCTCGTTGACCCCGTCCTCGGCGTTGATCGTGAAGGGCAGCGGGCCGGCCTCGCCCAGCACCTCGACCTCGGAGACCTCGATCTCGATCTCACCGGTCGGCAGGTCCGGGTTCACGTTGTCGGCGCCGCGTGCGGAGACCTTGCCGTCGATCCGTACGACGGTCTCCTTGGTGAGCTTCGCCAGGGCGTCGTTGCCGGGGGTGCCGGGGCGGGCGACGAGCTGCACCAGACCGTAGTGGTCGCGCAGATCGATGAAGAGGATGCCGCCCAGGTCTCGGCGATTGTGCAGCCAGCCGCTCAGCCGGACGTCGGTGCCGACGTCAGAGGCGCGGAGCTCGCCGCAGGTGTGGGACCTGTACCGATGCATCGTCGTTCATCCAGTCTTCGCGGTTGGGGGAGGAATCAGCCTCCCCAGGCTACCGCCCGCGACCGGGGCGTTTCATTGCCTTTGCCCGTACCAAGATCGTCCGCACTCCCGCACCGCTGCCCTCCGCGTACATGCAGGTTTAAAGTGGGGCAATGCGCACCGAGGATGTGCTGGCCGCGACCGCGACCGGGCTGTGGCGCTGGGACAACGAAGCCGGGACGGTCACGCTGGACGCGGAGGCCGCCCGCCTGCTGGAGCTGCCCGCCGAGCCCGGTGTCTTCCGCGAGTCCGAGGTTCGCGCCCGCTTCCACCCCGTCGACTGGAACGAGATCATGGGCGTGATCTCCCTCGCCGTCGCCGAGGGCACCCTCGCCGAGGCCCGGCTGCGGATCGTGGACGGGGACGGCCGGGTCCTGCGCACCGTACGCAGCCGGTCCAAGCCGGTCCCCGGCGGCGACGACGGCAGGGACTACGCGCTCATCGGCACCCTCCAGGAGACCGTCGAGCCCCCACCGGGCACCGCCGGGGCGCAGGCCGCGATCACCGGTGACTGGCGGCGCTCCCGCGAGGCGTTCCTGCTGGACGCCGGCCGGGCGCTGGCCGAGGCGGGCTCGACCACGGAGGTGCTGCGGGTCGCCTACTCGCTCTCCATGCCCGGGTTCTCGCCGGACGGTCTCGCGGTCTTCGGCGTCGAGGGCGAGCGGCTGACCATCGTCGGGCAGCACGGGCACACCCTGGGCGACGAGGGCCCGTTCACCGACATGCCGCTGGAGACGGACTACCCGGCCACCGAGGTCATCCGGACCGGCCGGGCCATCTATCTGCCCACCCCGGACGACTACCGCAGCCGCTACCCCGCCACCTGGCCGCTGGTCCGGCGGTTCGGGCGCCGCTCCTGGGCGTTCCTGCCGCTCATCGTGTCCGGGCGCACGATGGGCACCTGGATGGCGGGCTTCCGGCACCCGGTGTCCTTCTCGCCGGACGAGCGGTCCGTGCTGACGACCGTGGCCCGGATGCTCGCCCAGGCGCTGGACCGGGCCGGCGTCGCCGACACCGAGCGGGAGCTGTCACTCGGTCTCCAGCGCTCGATGATGCCCTCGCTGGGCCCCGGCATCCCGGGGATGACCGTGGCCGCGCGCTACGTCCCGACCGGGGGCGGTCTCCAGGTCGGCGGCGACTGGTACGACCTGATCCCGCTCCCCAACGGCCGCATCGCCCTCGTCATCGGCGACGTCCAGGGGCACGACGTACGGGCGGCGGGGATCATGGGCCAGCTGCGGATCGCCCTGCGCGCGTACGCCTCCGAGGGGCACCGCCCCGACGCGGTGCTCTCCCGCGCCTCCCGTTTCCTCTGCGGGCTCACCGACCCCCACGAGGGCGACGAGGCCACGGCTGCGCGCTTCGCGACCTGCCTGTACGCGGAGGCCGACCCGGAGACCGGCGTCCTGGACATCGCACGGGCCGGCCACCCCGACCCCGTGGTGATGACGGCCGACGGGACCGCCGTCATCCGGCAGACCGAGGGCGGGCTGCCGCTCGGCATCGAGGCGGACACGGACTACCCGACGACGCAGGTCGTCCTGGAGGCCGGGCAGACGATCATGCTCTGCACGGACGGGCTGATCGAGACCGGCGGCCATGACCTCGTCACCGGCTGGGTGCGGCTGCGGCCCATCCTGGAGCGGCACACCGACGACCTGGAGAAGCTCGCGGACGCGCTGGTGCAGGCCGTGCACGGCCCCGGCTCGCACTACACGACCGGGCCGCTCCCCGACCGGCGCGAGGACGACGTCGCGGTGCTGCTGCTGCGCCGCGAGGGGCCCGTCACGCACCCGCCCGCGCCCCGGCGGACCGCGCTGACCATCGCCCAGGCCGAGCCGGAGCGGATCTCGGTGGCCCGGCAGCAACTGCGGGAGCTGCTGCACGACTGGGCGGACCCGGACCAGGTCGACGCGGCCGTGCTGCTGCTCTCCGAGATGGCCACGAATGTCCTGGTGCACACGGACGGCGACGCGCTGATGGTCGCGCAGGCCGGCGGGGTGCCGGGGGAGCGGTGTCTGCGCGTGGACATGTCCGACGGCAGCGACGAGCTGCCGCACAAGCGGAGCCCGGGGGAGATGGCCTCCAGCGGCCGGGGCCTGGTGCTGATGGAGATGCTCGCCCACCGGTGGGGGGTCGACCCGCGCGGGGCGGGCAAGTCGATCTGGTTCGAGCTGGACGAGGCGGAGGAGCCCGCCCTGCCGGACCTGGACGCCCTGCCCGATCTCTGACCCGCCGGCCAGGGCCTAGCTTTCGGGGGCGTCCGGGTGGCCGCCGCCCTTGCGCAGCTCCCCCAGGATGCCGAAGGCCGCCGCGCACAGCGGCACGGCGAGCAGCATGCCGAGGATGCCCGCCACGCTCGCGCCCGCCGTCAGCGCGATGAGGATCATCGCGGGGTGCATCTGGACCGTACGGCTCTGGATCATCGGCTGAAGGATGTGGCCCTCCAGCACCTGCACGGCGAGGACGACACCGAGCGCCCACAGCGCGATGACGAACCCCCGGTCCGCGAGCGCCACCAGGACCGCGACCGTTCCGGAGATGAAAGCGCCGAGGTACGGGATGTAGGCGCCGACGAGCACCAGCGCGCCGAGCCCCACCGCGCCGGGCACCCGCAGGATCAGCAGCCCGACCGTGATGCAGACGGCGTCGATCAGGGCGATGAGTGTCGTTCCGCGCATGAAGCCCTCGACGGCTTCGAAGGCGCGCCGGCCCATCGCCTCGACCATGGCCCCGGTGCCGCGCGGGGCGACGGCGTGGGCGAGACGTGCCGCCCGGTCGGAGTCGCGGAGGAAGAAGAAGGTCAGAAGCAGGGCGAGGACGCTGGTGGCGATGAGGGAGCCGATCAGGCTGATGCCGGTGAGGAGCCCGCCCGCGGCGCTCGCGCCGAACTTCGAGACCAGCTGGCGGGCGTTCGCCTCCAGGTCGTCCACGTTGGTGCCGTCCGCGACGTCGAAGTGGTCGACGACCCACTGCCCGGCGTCCTTCAGCGACCGGACGATCTGGTCACCGGTCTCCACGAGCGCGGAGACGACGATGTAGCCCGCGCCGCCGACGACGGCGACGAGCAGCGCGCAGGTGACGAAGGCGGCCAGCGAGCGGTTCACGCCGTGGGTGGTCATCCGGCGGTGGACCGGGCCGAGCAGCGCCGTACCGAGCAGCGCGAGCAGTACGGGTGTGACCGCGGTCTTGAGGGCGATGCACACCCAGACGGCGACGGCGGCGACACCGGCGACCAGCAGGAGGACGCCGCACCAGGCGGCCGTCCGCCGGGCGCCGTCGGGCAGGAGGGGCTTCGGGGTCTGCACCCTCTCAGCCGATCACGCCCGGGGAGCGCTGTCCCGCCCGTGCCGCCGTACGAGCGACGGGGTGTCGCGCGACGGCGGCGGGGCGGGAGGCGGTCACATGCCGTGGACGGCGGGCACGGTGCCGAGGCGGCCGGCCTGGAAGTCCTCGAAGGCCTGCTTCAGTTCGGCCTGGCTGTTCATCACGAACGGCCCGTAGTGCGCCATCGGCTCCCGGATGGGGCGCCCGCCGAGCAGGACGACCTCCAGGTCGGGGGTGTTCCCGTCCTGCTTCTCGTCCGCGCGCACGGTCAGCGAGGAACCTGCGCCGAAGACGGCGGTCTGGCCCAGGTGGACGGGCCGGCGCTCGGCCCCGGCGGTGCCGCGCCCGGCGAGGACGTACGCGAGGCCGTTGAAGTCCTCGCGCCAGGGGAGCGTCACCTCGGCGCCGGGGCGCACGGTGGCGTGGATCATCGTGATCGGGGTGTGGGTGATGCCGGGGCCCTCGTGGCCGTCGAGCTCACCGGCGATGACCCGGAGCAGCGCGCCGCCGTCCGGGGAGGCGAGCAGCTGGACCTGGCCGCCGCGGATGTCCTGGTAGCGCGGGGCCATCATCTTGTCGGCCTTGGGCAGGTTCACCCAGAGCTGGAGGCCGTGGAAGAGGCCGCCCGACATGACGAGCGACTCCGGCGGTGCCTCGATGTGCAGCAGCCCGGAGCCGGCGGTCATCCACTGGGTGTCGCCGTTGCCGATGGTGCCGCCGCCGCCGTTGGAGTCCTGGTGGATGAAGGAGCCGTCGATCAGGTACGTCACGGTCTCGAAGCCGCGGTGCGGGTGCCAGGGGGTGCCCTTGGGCTCGCCCGCCGCGTACTCCACCTCACCCATCTGGTCCATCATGATGAACGGGTCGAGGTGCTTGTAGTTGATCCCCGCGAAGGCGCGGCGGACCGGGAAGCCCTCGCCCTCGAACCCGCTCGGCGCCGTGGTCACGGCGAGCACGGGACGGGCCGCGGCGTCACCGGAAGCGGCCACCTTGGGCAGGGTCAGCGGATTCTCGACGGTCACTGCGGGCATGGGAGCCACCTCCGGGGGACTGTTCTGGAACCAATTTAGTTGAATGGTGAACATCCTGCAAGGCTCCGGCCATTCCCGCACCGTGTCCCGGCAGCCGGAAGGGGCCCGTACCGAGAGCGGTACGGGCCCCTTCCGGAAGACCTCGGCCGGGCCGGTCAGCCGTACATACGGCGCATCGCGAAGTCGACCATCTGCTCGACGGCCTTGGCGTCGAAGACCATGCGGTGCTCGCCCTCCATGTCCAGGACGAAGCCGTAGCCGGTGGGCAGCAGGTCGATCACCTCGGCGCCGGTGATCACGAAGTACTTGGACTCCTTGCCCGCGTACAGCCGCAGCTCCTTGAGCGTGGTGAACATCGGGATCACGGGCTGCTGGGTGTTGTGGAGCGCGAGGAAGCCGGGATTGTCGCCGCGCGGGCAGTAGACCTTCGACGTCGCGAAGATCTGCTGGAAGTCCTCGGCGGCCAGCGAGCCGGTCGTGAACGCCCGTACCGCGTCGCCCAGCGAGGGCGGCGAGGGTTCGGGGTACAGCGGCTGCTCGCCGTAGCCGCCCCCCATCGGCTGCTGCGCGCCCTGGTTCTGGTCGTAGCCGTACATGGTGCAAAGAGTAATCGGCCACATCTGCGACTCGGGGGGTTGCGCCTTATTACTGACGGGTAGCATCATCGTAGAGGTCAGCTGATACGTCCGGGCCACCCCTCCACGGGGCGCTGCGCGCCACTGCTATTGATTACGGAGCCTTCCCATGGGGCACTACAAGTCGAATCTCCGCGACATCGAGTTCAACCTCTTCGAGGTGCTCGGGCGCGACAAGCTGTACGGCACCGGACCGTTCGCGGAGATGGACGTCGAGACGGCGAAGAGCATCCTCGACGAGGTCGCCCGCCTCGCGGAGAACGAGCTCGCCGACTCCTACGCCGACGCCGACCGCAACCCGCCGGTCTTCGACCCGGAGACCAACACCGCACCGGTCCCCGACACGTTCAAGAAGTCGTACCAGGCCTTCATGGACTCCGAGTACTGGCGCCTGGGCCTGCCCGAGGAGATCGGCGGCACCACCTCGCCCCGCTCCCTGATCTGGGGCTACGCGGAGCTGCTGCTCGGCGCCAACCCGGCCGTCTGGATGTACTCCTCGGGTCCGGCGTTCGCCGGCATCCTCTTCGAGGAGGGCAACGAGGCGCAGAAGAAGGTCGCCGAGATCGCCGTCGAGAAGCAGTGGGGCTCGACGATGGTGCTGACCGAGCCGGACGCCGGCTCCGACGTCGGCGCGGGCCGCACGAAGGCCGTCGAGCAGGAGGACGGCTCCTGGCACATCGAGGGCGTGAAGCGCTTCATCACCTCGGGCGAGCACGACATGTCCGAGAACATCCTCCACTACGTGCTGGCCCGCCCCGAGGGCGCGGGACCCGGCACGAAGGGCCTCTCCCTCTTCCTGGTCCCGAAGTACCACTTCGACTGGACCACCGGCGAGCTGGGCGAGCGCAACGGCGTGTACGCGACGAACGTCGAGCACAAGATGGGCCTCAAGGCGTCCAACACCTGCGAGATGACGTTCGGCGACCGCCACCCCGCCAAGGGCTGGCTCATCGGCGACAAGCACGACGGCATCCGCCAGATGTTCCGCATCATCGAGTTCGCCCGCATGATGGTCGGCACGAAGGCCATCGCCACGCTCTCCACCGGCTACCTCAACGCGCTGGAGTACGCCAAGGAGCGCGTCCAGGGCACCGACCTGTCGGAGTTCATGAACAAGACGGCGCCCAAGGTCACCATCACGCACCACCCCGACGTGCGCCGCTCGCTCATGACGCAGAAGGCGTACGCCGAGGGCATGCGCGCCCTCGTCCTCTACACCGCCTCCGTCCAGGACGCGATCCAGGAGAAGGAGGCCGCGGGCGAGGACGCGAAGGCCCTGCACGGCCTGAACGACCTGCTGCTCCCGATCGTGAAGGGCTACGGCTCCGAGAAGTCCTACGAGCAGCTGGCGCAGTCGCTCCAGACGTTCGGCGGCTCCGGGTACCTCCAGGAGTACCCGATCGAGCAGTACATCCGTGACGCCAAGATCGACACGCTGTACGAGGGCACGACGGCCATCCAGGGCCAGGACTTCTTCTTCCGGAAGATCGTCCGCGACCAGGGCGCCTCGCTCAACACGCTCTCCGAGGAGATCAAGAAGTTCCTCGCGGGCGCCCAGGGCAACGAGGAGCTGGCCGGTGCGCTGGACAGCCTCGCGAAGGCCGCGGTGGACCTGGAGGCGATCGTCGGCACGATGATCACCGACCTCACCGCCACCGGCGAGGACGTCAAGAACATCTACAAGGTGGGCCTGAACACCACCCGCCTGCTGCTGGCCTCCGGCGATGTCGTCGTCGGCTACCTGCTGCTCAAGGGCGCGGCCGTGGCCGCCGAGAAGCTGCCGACGGCCTCCGCGAAGGACGTCGCCTTCTACCAGGGCAAGATCGCCGCCGCGAAGTTCTTCTCCGCGAACATCCTCCCGGGCGTCGGCGCCGAGCGCGCCCTCGCCGAGTCCGTCGACAACTCCCTGATGGACCTGGACGAGGCCGCGTTCTAGGACGCCGCAGCCCCCTCGTCAACGGCGCCGCCACCCGGACACGCTTCCGGGGGGCGGCGCTGTCGTACGGCCGGCCCGTGGTGTGGTCCTACGCCCACGACCGGCCCGAGCTCTCCGGCCCGTACGGCATCGGCATCGGCCTGACGGCCATCGACCGGCTGTGAGTGGCGCGAAACCGACCGCGTCCATGTCCTGACAGACACCGTCGACCCCGGAATTCCGGGCTCACCGGACAATGGCCGCAGGAGCCCGGGGGCGACGGTGAATCCTTTCGGCCAAGCCTGGCTACAGTGAAGAACATGAGTTCCTCCCCCCGCTTCGACCGCGGCCACACCGACGATCTGATGGCCTTCCTGATGGCCGCCCCCTCCCCGTACCACGCCGTGGCAGCCGCCGCGGCGCGGCTGGAGAAGGCCGGGTTCCGGCAGGTGGAGGAGACCGCGGCCTGGGACGGGACCGCGGGCGGCAAGTACGTCCTGCGCGGGGGCGCGATCGTCGCCTGGTACGTGCCGGAGGGCGCCGGGGCGCACACCCCGTTCCGGATCGTCGGCGCACACACCGACTCCCCCAACCTCCGCGTGAAGCCGCTGCCGGACTCCGGCGCGTACGGCTGGCGGCAGATCGCCGTGGAGGTCTACGGCGGCACCCTGCTCAACACCTGGCTGGATCGCGACCTCGGCCTCGCCGGCCGGATCTCGCTGCGCGATGGCAGCGACCGGCTGGTCTCGATCGACCGCCCGCTGCTGCGCGTCCCGCAGCTCGCCGTGCACCTGGACCGGTCGGCCAACACCGACGGGCTGAAGCTGGACCGGCAGAAGCACATGCAGCCCATCTGGGGGCTCGGGGACGTCGAGGAGGGCGACCTCATCCGGTTCGTCGCCGACGAGGCGGGCGTCGACGCCGAGGACATCACCGGCTGGGACCTGATGCCGCACCCGGTCGAACCGCCGTCCTACCTGGGCCGCGACCGCGAACTCGTGGCCGGTCCGCGCATGGACAACCTGCTCTCGGTGCACGCGGCGACCGCCGCGCTCGCCGCCGTCGCCGGGCAGCCCGACGCCGAGCTGCCGTACATCCCGGTCATGGCCGCCTTCGACCACGAGGAGAACGGCTCGCAGTCCGACACCGGCGCGGACGGACCGCTGCTCGGCACGGTCCTGGAGCGCTCGGTCTTCGCCCGCGGCGGCGGTTACGAGGACCGCGCCCGCGCCTTCGCCGGCACGGTCTGCCTCTCCTCCGACACCGGCCACGCGGTCCACCCCAACTACGCCGAGCGCCACGACCCCACGCACCACCCGGTCGTCAACGGCGGACCCATCCTCAAGGTCAACGTCAACATGCGGTACGCGACCGACGGCAGTGGCCGTTCCGTGTTCGCGGCCGCCTGCGACAAGGCGGGCGTGCCGTGGCAGACGTTCGTCTCCAACAACGCGATGCCCTGCGGCACGACGATCGGCCCGATCACCGCGGCCCGGCACGGCATCCGGACCGTCGACATCGGCGTCGCCATCCTGTCCATGCACAGCGCGCGCGAGCTGTGCGGCGCGGACGACCCGTATCTGCTGGCGAACGCTCTGGTGGCCTTCCTGGCCGGCTGACGCCTCGTGGGGTGCCTCCGGGGAGGGCTGACGCCTCCGGGGGCGCCTTCGCCCAACCTCCCGCCCGCGCATGCTCGTTGCCGGGCCGGGTACGCGCTCCGTACACGGCCCGGAGCCTCCGGGCCGTCGAGGAGGCGGAACTCATGGGACTCGGAGGATGCATCATCCTCATCGGCGCGGGAGCGATCCTCGCTTTCGCGACCGACTGGGAACTGGACAGTGTCAACGTCGACCTGGTCGGCTGGATCATGATGATCGTCGGCATCATCGGCGTCTTCGTCTACGCGAGCGTCATACGGCGCCGCCGCATGCTCGTACCGCCGGCCACCACCGTCGTATCGGACGACGAACGGCACCTGTGACCGGGCACGATCCGGCCGCACCCCGGAGACACTCCCACCGGATCCCCGATATTCTGGGCGCTTGTCCGTGACCCGGCACCGGGCGCGTCAGACCCGGAAGGGGAGCCGCTCGTGGAGTTCCGGCTGCTCGGCACCGTCTGCGTCGACACGCTGACCGGGCCGCTGCCCCTCGGCCCCGCCAAACGCCGCAGCCTGCTCGCGGCGCTCCTGCTGCACGCCAACACCCCGGTCTCCATGGCACGCCTGACGGACTGCCTGTGGGACGACGCCCCACCGCTGCACGCCCGCACGGTCATCCAGGGCCATGTCTCCCGGCTGCGCGCCCTGCTGATGGGCGCGGACGCGCAGGCGTACGGGGTCGAGCTGGCGACGCTCGGGGACGCGTACGTGCTGCGGGCACCGGAAACGCTGCTGGACTCCCAGCGCTTCGAGGAACTGCTCATGCTGGCCCGGGAGCAGCGCAGCCCCGCCGACACGGTGCTGATGCTGAAGGAGGCCCTGTCGCTGTGGCAGGGGCCCGCCCTCACCGGCACCTACGCGAGCGCCCCGCTCCAGGCGGCCGCGCACGCGCTGGAGGAGTCCCGGCTCTCCACGGTCGAGCACCTGGCGCGCGCCTACGGCCTCCTGGGCGAACACCACCGGGCGGCGGCCGTGCTGCGCACCGAGGCCGTCGCCCACCCGATGCGGGAGTCCCTGGCGGCGGGTCTGATGACGGCGCTGTACCGCTCGGGGCGCCAGTCGGAGGCGCTGGACTGGTTCCACCGCACCCGCCGGCTGCTCGCCGACGAACTGGGCATCGACCCGGGCCGCGAACTGGCCGACGCGTACGCGCAGATCCTGCGCGGCGAGCCGGAGGTCCCGCCGGGGGCGCGGGGGGACCTCGGGGGACCGGCCCACGTCCCGGACGCGCACGGGCGCCCCGGCCGACCCGGCGGCGGCGCCCAGGCGCCCGGCCCGTACGCGGGCGTCGGCGGGCGGGCCGGGACCGGCGCGTCACCGGCCCGGGTGCCGGCCGGTGCGCCCGGCCCCGGCGGTTCGGAGCCGCCCGGCACGGCGCCCGACGCACCCGATGCGCTCGGGGCGGTGGCCGCCGCCTCCGGCGGGCCGCGGGCGTTCGCCGCCCCGGCACGCTTCGGCGCCGCCGCGCCGGTGGTCCCGCCGGCGCGGGCGCACGCCGTGCCCTCCCCCTACGCCGGAGGCGATCCGCAACCCGCCGATCTGCTGCCCCGCGCCCCGCGCGGCTTCCACGGGCGCGCGGCCGAGCTGACCGCGCTCTCCCGGGCGGCGGCCGGTGAGGCCCCCATGTGTCTGGTCACGGGTCCGGCCGGGGTGGGCAAGACGGCGCTGGCCGTGCACTGGGCGCGGCGGTCCCCGGCGGCCTTCCCGGACGGGCGGCTCTTCGCCGATCTGCGCGGGTTCGGCGACACCTCCGAGCCGACCCCGCTCGAAGTGCTGCGCGAGTTCCTGCTCGCGCTCGGCGTCGCGCCCCGCCGGGTGCCGGAGTCGGTGACGGGCGCGGCGGCCCTGTTCCGTTCGCTGACCGACCGGCTGAGCCTTCTCGTCGTCCTCGACAACGCCCGCGACTCCGCCCAGGTCAGGCCGCTGCTGCCGGGCGGCGCGGACTGCGTCACGCTGATCACCAGCAGGAACCGGCTCGAAGGGCTCATCGCGTCGGACGCCGCCGTCCCGGTCCCGGTGGACATACTCGAACCGCCGGACGGCACCGCGCTGCTGGCCGGGGTCCTCGGTGAGGAACGGGTCCTCGCCGAACCGGTGGCCGCCCGCCGGCTCGCCGAACTCTGCGGCGGACTGCCGCTCGCCCTGCGGGTCACGGCGGCCCGGCTGGCGGGCCGCCCGCAGTGGACGCTGGCCGCCATGGCCGGCGAACTCGACGCCGAGCACAGCCGGCTCTCCTTCCTGGACGTGGAGGACACCGGTGTCTCGGCGGCGCTGCGGCTCACCGTGCAGCAGCTCCCGCCGGACGCCGTCCACCACTTCACCCGGCTGGGCCACCACCCGGGCAACCACTTCGACCCGTACACCGCGGCCGCGCTCGCCGGCAGCGACCCGGTGACCGCGGGGGCCGCGCTGGAACGGCTCGCCGCCGCCCATCTGGTCACGGAGGCGGGCCCCGGGCGCTGGATGCTGCACGACCTGGTACGGCTTTACGCACGCGGGCTCGACCCGGCGGCCGGCCCGGACGCGCTCCTCGGTGTGCTCGACCACTACATCGCGACCGCGCTCGCCGCCGCCGACACGGCCGAGCCGGGCGGCGAGCCCTGCTTCGTGCTGCCCGACGGCTACCGCCGACCGGCCGCGACACGGGACTTCACGGACCGGGCCGCGGCCATGAGCTGGCTGGCGGCGGAGCGCGAGGACCTGACCCTGGCCGCCGCGGCCGGACGGGCCGCCGGTCTCGACGACCGTGTGTGGCGGATCATCCTGCTGCAATGGCCGCACGTGGTGTGGCGGGTGCGGGACGGCTGGGCCCCGATGCTGGAACTGGCCCTCGCGGCAGCCGTCGCGCTCGCGGACCCGTACGCCGAGTCCCGGGTCCGCAATCTGCTGGGCTGGGTCCTGTCGGAGGAGGGCCGCACCGGCGAGGCCGTCGCCCTCCTGGAGCCGTCGCCCGGCCTGGCCCGGCAGGCGGCGGACCGGCTCGGCGAGGCGACCGCGCTGATCAACCTGGCCATCGTGCACGCCGAACAGGGCGGCCTGGATCTGGCGATGGAGGGCTGCGCCCAGGCCCTGGAGCTGGCCCGCGAGGAGGCCGACGCCCATACGGAGATGCTCGCCCTCCAGCACCTGGCCCGGATGCAGCTCGCGGCCGGGCGCCCGCAGGACGCCCTGGACTCCGCCCGCACCGCCTTCGATCTGGGGCCCGAGCACGAGGAGGCGGCGCGCCGGGTGCTGCTGCTGACGGTCAGCGGCGAGGCCCGCCTCGCCCTCGGCGCGGAGGACGAGGGGATACGGCTCCTGGACCGGGCGGCCGCCGAGGCGGAGCAGGCGGGTTACGACGAGGGCGCGGTGCGGGCCCTGGAGGCACTGCTGCGGGTGACGGCGGCCCCGGACTACGTGCGGCGCCGCGAGGAGGCGGTCCGCCGCCTCGCCGACGACGACTGACGCGGGAGGGGAGCGCCGCTGCCCCGCCCGCGTCCGGTGTCTCAGCCCTGCGCGCGGGAAGCCCCGCTGCCCCGCCCGCGCCCGGTGCCTCAGCCCTGCGGGAGGGAAGCGCCGCTGCCCCGCCCACGCCCGGTGCCTCAGCCCTGCGCGGCCTCGTCGTCCATACCGGCGAGCACCAGCGGCAGCCGGGCGGCCCCGCCGGGCGCGACGCGGACGGGGACGCCCCAGTCCTGCTGGTGGACATGGCAGGCCGGGTATTCGTTCGCCGGGTCGTCGTCGCAGGACGCGGCCATCGCGGAGACGTGCAGGACGCCCTCGGTGACGCCGTCGGCGAGGACCAGGTCGCGGAAGAGGTCGGTGCCCGCGCCCTCGCCGCCGGCCAGCAGTTCGGGCGGGGTCGAGGAGACCAGCAGCCGGGTCGAGGGCCCGTAGCGGGTGTCGAGCTTCTGACCTGCGGGCGCCTGGAAGACGATGTCGAGCCGGAGGGCGCCGGGGGCGATCTCGGTGGCCGCACGCTGGGTGCGGTGGGCCTGCTCGGCGACG
Source organism: Streptomyces sp. Mut1 (assembly GCF_030719295.1). Classification (NCBI taxonomy): domain Bacteria; kingdom Bacillati; phylum Actinomycetota; class Actinomycetes; order Kitasatosporales; family Streptomycetaceae; genus Streptomyces; species Streptomyces castrisilvae. Next base: position 3,706,807 of record NZ_CP120997.1, read on the forward strand.
CGTACCGCCTCTTCGGGCAGCCGCAGCCGGGTCAGCCGGTGCCGTGCCGATTCCACGACCACCAGGTCTCCGTCGACCAGCACGGCGTCGCTGGGTTCCCGCAGATCCGTGGCCAGCGTGCTGACCTCACCGCTCGCCGGGTCGTAGCGGCGCAGGGCGTGGTTGTAGGTGTCGCAGACGGCGACGGACCCGTCGGGCAGCGCGGTGACGCCCAGCGGGTGCTGGAGCAGGGCCTGCGCGGCGGCGCCGTCGCGGTGGCCGAAGTCGAAGAGTCCGGTGCCGACGGCGGTGTGAACGGCGCCCTCCCGGTCGACGTAGCGCAGCGCGGAGGTCTCCGAGTCGGCGACCCACAGCCGCTCGTCGGTGGCCGCGAGCCCGGACGGCTGGGCGAACCACGCCTCCGCGCCCGGCCCGTCGACCAGGCCCTCGTTGGTGGTCCCGGCCGCGACCCGTACGGTGCCGTCCTCGGGGTCGTACGTCCACAGCTGGTGGACACCGGCCATGGCGATCCAGAGCCGGCCGTCGAACCAGGCGACGTCCCACGGCGAGGACAGGTCGACCTCGCGGGCCGCGCCACTGGTGGCCGCCCCCTGCCACCACTGGCGGCCGGTGCCGGCGAGGGTGGTGGTCGTCCCGGTCGTCAGGTCGAGCGCGCGGATGGCGTGGTTGACCGTGTCGGCGACGGCGATCCGCCCGTCGGGCAGCGTGGCGAGCCCCTGCGGCTCGCTGAAGGCGACCTCGTCGGGCCCGCCGTCGGTGAATCCGCGCTCACCGGTCCCGAAGTGCCGGCGCACGCTCTCGCCGTCCGCGTCCAGCTCGACCAGCCGGTGCCGGGTGGTGTCGGAGACCAGGAAGCCGCCGTCCGGCAGCAGCAGCGCCTTGCCGGGGAATCGCAGATGCGTGGCCACCGGCTCCGGCGCCACGTACGGCCCGTCGCCGCGCCGCAGGGTCCCCTTGGCCGCGTGCTCCGCCTCCAGCTCCTCGACCAGCTTCTCGATGGCGTGGGCGTGGCCCTCACCGGCGTGCTGGGCGACGACATAGCCCTCGGGGTCGATGACGACGAGCGTGGGCCAGGCGCGTACGGCGTACTGCTTCCAGGTGGCCAGCTCCGGGTCGTCGAGCACCGGGTGGTGGACCCCGTACCGCTCGACGGCGTCCACGACGGCCTGGTGCTCCGCCTCGTGGACGAACTTCGGGGAGTGCACGCCGATGATCACGACGGTGTCGCGGTGCTTCTCCTCCAGCTCGCGCAGCTCGTCCAGGACATGCAGACAGTTCACACAGCAGAAGGTCCAGAAATCCAGCACCAATGCGCGACCTCGTAGGTCCGCCAGGGTCAGGTGCTTGCCGCCCGTGTTGAGCCACGCCCGTCCTTGCAGCTCAGGGGCACGTACGCGAGGTCGCTTCGTCATGCTTTCAATGGTGCCAGGCACGCAGAAGGCCCCGTCCATGCGCCACGTCGCGACACACAAGCGGGGCCGGTCCCGGTCGGCTGAGCCGCATTGTCTGCTGTCGCTCAGCCGGCCGAAGTCACCCGGGCATGGTCGGTGACGACGCGCCGGAACAGATCGTGCCCCGTCCGCCCGGTGTGCCGCAGCGCCCAATCCTGCGCGGCTTCCTGCTGATCCTGGCGGCCGGACTCAGCGCCACACCCGTAGGCCGTACAGAACACCTCGAACGTCATTCCGCCCTCGGGTGCATGGCGGATCGCGTGGGGCACATCACGCAACACGGCCCTCACGAGTGGTCCGCCTTCAGGTGGCGCCACATCCGGACATTCAGGTCCGTCGCCTTGCTCGCATCCCCATTGGCTCGCGCCCCTTCCCGCTGGTGCGCCTGGTTGGCGCACAGGGCACAGCCTTCCACTGGGGCGGGGTCGGGCAGCGGGCCGAGCGGCAACTCAGCGGGAGCACTCGGGTGCGTTGTGGGTGCCTGTGTTGCGTTGGTCGCCATGGGTACTCCCCGCCACTCGTGGTCTTTTGAGCCATCGTGGGACTCGAACCGGGGGCTTCCTAGCCACTTTCCCGTTGCTGCAACAGGTCGTCGCGGATGGACACCAGAAGCTTTCGCAACGCAGCTCCCTCCAAGGCAGCTTGAGCAAATCCGTCGAACTTGGTGACGTACTGCGCGACGTCCCGGGGGTCAGTCACCACGACTTCCGCATGCACGGTCTCAACACTGACGGCTCGGTCGTCCCTGATCACAAACGCATGGTTGGCAATGTCGTGCTTCCTCCCGGCCAGGGGTACCACTCGAACGTCTATGTTCGGCAGCCGGGATACAGAGACAATCCGGTCAAGCTGACCGACCATGACCATAGGCGGGACGATGAGCCACCGAAGGACAGGTTCTGTGATCACGAAGCAGAAGCGCTTGTTCTCGTCGTACAGGGCTTCCTGCCGTTCGAGCCTCGCGCTCACAGTCCTGCGAACGGTTTCTTCCGACAGATCATCGTGACGGGACAGGATTGCACGCGTGTACTCCGGAGTCTGAAGCAGACCCGGAACCAGCGCGGGCTGAAACAGCCGTAGGAGGCTCATGCGTGCCTCTACGCCTCGCAAACGCTGTTGAGCCTTGTGGAGTCCCGCACGCTGAATCAGCCGCCATGCGGTGGTCTCCGTCGCAACCGCGCGGGCCGCATCCAGATATTCGGCTTTCACGTCGTCCGAGACGCCGATAGCGGTCAGGATACGGTCGACGTCGTCCGCGCTGGGGGGCAGCTTTCCCGTCTCGATCTTGCTCAGCTTGCTTGCTGACATAACAGAGCTGCGGGCTACCACTTTGGCTTCCCTCCCGGAAGCGTTCCGCAGTACCCGCAGCGCGGCCCCAAGCTCTGATCTGTTCACTCTGCGTACTTTGCCCACCAGTCCGCGAACGGCACAGCGCGGGACAGCGCCACGTCTCTGTGCGTCACGTATTGCCCACTCCGCTCATCCGGTAGCACATCAGCCCCGAGGAACTTGCCATCATCGCTGTAGTACATGGGCGCCGCCGCGACTGAGTCGAACAACCAGAAGTCGCCAACGTCTGCTACCGGGCTGCACAGTTCGGTCGTGTCGAGAATGAAGAACTCTTCGCCGGCTGTCGCGTTCGTCTGGTACCCCCACCCCAGCTCGAACCGCAGATACGGGGTCAGCGGGCGCGTAAGCACATGCACTCGGTAAACCCTGCGCCCGGCCGCGACATGCCCTCGCACCTCGTCCAGCCAATCAGCGTTGTAGTCCGCTGGTTTCCGCCGCCCGTCCAGGAACATCCGGTACGCGTCCACACTGCCCGACCGGCTGTAATCACTGAGCGTTTCCAGCCTGAACGCCTCACGCCGGAAGTTGTCGAACATGTCCCCCAGGGTCTTAGCCACTGAGCTTGTCCCCGAACGCTTCGCGGATCAGCTCGACAGGGATTTCAACAAGGGTTTCGTGCGCTGGGATCGTGAGCCCGTGATCGACCGGCGTCTCGCCCTGGACGAGAATCGTTCCACGGTCCGTTTGGTAGATCGTGGGACAATCCTTCTTGTCGCACGTCGTTGCGAGTGTGGTTACCTTCACGAGGTGTTCCCCTCATTCGTCAGCGGGCAGTTCACCCGATCGTTCCGGGAGAGTGCCGGCAAGGCAAGGGGCCTGACTTTCGGGAACGGGAAACCGGCAGCGCGCAAAAGCCCCGTACTGGCCCCCAGCACGGGGAAGCTACAGGGCTTCGAGGGTGCCGCGGGGCGCTCAGAAGGCGTCCGGGGCGCGAGTACAGCGATGCAGGTCAGGGATGTCCCCCCACGGTGTCTCGTCCACCCCCGGCGCACAGCCGATGTCGCGGCGGAAGGCGGCACACCACAGCGGGTAGAGCGGGTGGGCGGCCGGGTTCCCTCCGCTGCGGGTGATCCGGTCGGCAAGTCCTGATGCGGCGTCACACACGGCCCACTTCATGCGGCCGCTACGTGTCGTCGGTCACGTCCAGCGCCTTGGCGATCAGTGCGTCAAGGTCGGCGTCTCTGCGCCTTCCGGATCGCTGCTTCGTGCTCGGCCGCCGTCACACCTCGGCGGTCAAGCCGATCGAACATGTAGTAACAGAAGGCGCACATCGGCCGGTGCCGCGTCGAGTCGGGTCCCCCGACCCTTCCCACTGGTTCGCGAGTTGGACCGGGGGCCCGTGTGGCGCCGCTAACTGTTCATGACCTCGGGGAAGCCCTGGAGCGCCGCAAGGAGACCCTCCAGGCGTGCGATGCGCTGTCGCGTCAGGAAGGTCTCATCGCCCATGTACTGCGCTTCGTACGCCTCTTCGAGCCTGGCTGTCAGGTAGAGCACCTCAGCGGCCAGAAGGCGGTGCGGGTTGCTCTCGGTGGCCTTCACGCGCTGCCGCCTCTAGGACCTGTCGGCGTCCGCCCACCTGATCACGCATCGTTCGTGCCCGACGAAGCGCACCCCTCGCCTCCCTTTGCTGACGGTCACGCTGTCGATGGCAAGCTTGAGCCGTTCGCGCCTACCGGGCACGTCACCGCTGCTCCACGCTTCGCGCAGTAGCCCCCCGTCGAGCAGGGGGCTGATGTCCACGGCCGGCATGGGGAGCTTTCGCAGATCACCGCGCAAGCCGTCGATACGCCCTTGAAGCCGCCCTGCCAGCCGGTTGTACCGATCGACAGCACCCGGCCCACTGAACTCGCCGCGCACGTAGCGGGCTTCCTCTAGATCCGCGAGCCTGGTTTCCTCGTCACTGATCTCCGCTTCCATGGCGTCCCGCTTGGCGAAGACTTCCGGGTCCTCTCGCTTGACCCATCGGTCGGCAATGGCCGCCAGCAACGGATCTTCCGGCTCAAGCGCGGGCAACCGGCTCAGGAACGCTCCAGCGACCCATGCATCGAGGGCTTCCACCCGCGCTGAAACTCCTACGCAGCCCCGCCCCATGCGATTGTTACTGCAAACGTAAGAGGTACCGGCCCGACTCATGCGGGCCCCGCACAGACCACAGTGCGCAATACCGACGAGCAGGTTGTTGCCTTGTTTTTGCCCGCGCCGCTTGCCGGCGTCGGCGAAGGTGCGCGATTCGAGCTGACGGGTAATCAGCTCCCGCTCCCCGACTGTGATGATCCCTTCGCCGATGCTCACAGTGTCCAGCGTTTCAGGGTCGCGGTACGGCACAACCCTACTGCTGTACTTCCGCGTCCCGTCCGCCGATTCCTTGTATTCGGTCTGCGGCATAAGGCCGGCAAACGCAGGGGCGCGCAGCAACTGCATAACACTGGATGAGTTCCAGACACCACCGCGTGGCGACTCGATGCCATGCTCGTTCAGGAACCGGGCGACGTGGACAAGCGCCTTCCCGCTGAGCGCTTCATCCGCGATCAAACGGGCGTACGTAGCCGTCTCAGGGTCGTGGGTCAGCTTCTTCGTGCTGGGGTCCACCTTGAGCCCGTAAGGAGGCTGCCCCCCGATCCACTGTCCGCGTTGCCGCAGATACCGCTTCGCACTGCTGACCCGAACACCAAGGTTCCGTGACTCGTTTCGCGCAAGCTCAGCGAGCAGGGCGATAGTCACCCGTGCGCTGTCGTTGTTCGTGTCGAGCCCGTCCATGACGCTGACGAGCCGCCCGCCGACGCGGCCGATGTCGTCCAGCGCCTTACCGACTTCGCCGATGCCCTTCCTGCTGAGCCGGTCGAGCTTCCAGACCACGAGCACGCCGACAATGCCAGACGTGACAGCGGTCAGTGCGGCGTCGAACCCCTTGCGGGCGACGGTCTTGTATCCGGAGCGTCCCCGGTCGATGTGGACCTTGCGAACGGTGATGCCGTTCCGTTCGCACCAGGCACGGCAGTCGGCCTCTTGCCGGTCGATCGCTGTCTTGCCTTCCCGGTCCAGCGACAAGCGAAGATACAGATCAGCGATGGTGTGGTGATGCACGTGTTCACCCTATCTGGAGTTCCCTCAATGGGTCAGGACATCCAGAAATCCAAAATCACAATGCGAAATCCAAAATCACAATGCGTCCTCGCAGGTCAGCGAGGGTGTACTGCCGGTCGCCTGTATTGAGCCAGCCGCCCTTGCCGATGAGTTCGGGGGCCCTGACGCGCGCACGTGTTGCCATGTGAACAGTCAACATCACCGTGGCGTGCCCGCATTCCACAGGCCCCTCGGGGAACCTGTGGGACATGAGACTTCTCGTACGTGAGCGGATTTTCGGCATCGGCGACGACTACTGGATCGAGGACGCGGACGGCCACAAGGTCTTCCTGGTCGACGGCAAGGCCATGCGGCTGCGCGACACCTTCGAGCTGAAGGACGCGCAGGGCCGCGTCGTCGTGGAGATCCGCCAGAAGCTGATCAGCCTGCGCGACACGATGCTGATCGAGCGGGACGGCGAGCACCTCGCCAAGATCAAGCGGAAGCGGCTGTCGCTGCTGCGCAACCACTACCGCGTGACCCTGAAGGACGGCACCGAGCTCGACGTCAGCGGCAAGATCCTGGACCGCGAGTTCGCGGTGGACTACGAGGGGGAGCTGCTGGCCCAGATCTCCCGTCGCTGGCTGACCGTCCGCGACACCTACGGGATCGACATCGTGCGGGAGGACGCCGACCCGGCGCTGCTGATCGCGGTGGCGGTGTGCGTGATCGTGCTCGCGGAGAAGGAGCACGACGACTGAGCGCGCGGGGCAGTCACGCCTGAAGGGCCGCTGTTTCACGTGAAACAGCGGCCCTTCAGGTCTGCTGGATCCTCGGCGCGGCCAGTCCCAGGCGCCGGTCCTTGAGGGCCGGGAACTGCTCCCGGGTCGCGGCGACCTTGGCCGGGTCGAACTCCACGGTCAGCACCTCCTCGTCCGCGCCCGCCTCGGCGAGCACCTCGCCCCAGGGGTCGACGACGACGCTGTGCCCGGCCTGCTGGACGCCGGCGTGGGTGCCGGCGGAGCCGACGGCCAGGACGTACGCCTGGTTCTCGACGGCGCGGGCGCGGGCGAGCAGGCTCCAGTGGGCGCGGCGGCGCTCCGGCCAGCCGGCCGCGACGACCAGGGTCTCGGCGCCCGCGTCGACCAGACCCCGGAACATCTCGGGGAAGCGGAGGTCGTAGCAGGTGGCGAGGCCGAGGGTGGTCCGTGGAAGGGCGACGGTCACCAGGTCCTCGCCGGCGCCCATCATGACCGCCTCGCCCTGATCAAATCCGAAGCGGTGGATCTTGCGGTAGGCGGCGGCCCGTTCGCCCTCGGGCGTGAAGACGAGCGTGGTGTTGTAGAGGACGCCGTCATCGGCCCGCTCCACGAAGGAACCGGCGTGCAGCCAGACCCCGGCGCCGGCGGCCGCCTCGGCCATGACCGTGTGCGTCGGGCCCGTCAGGGGTTCTGCCTGGTCCTCGAACGACGTGTAGGCGAACGCCCCCACCGGCCACAGCTCGGGAAGCACCACCAGATCCGCGCCCCGCTGCGCCGCGACCAGGGAGGCGGCGCGTTCCCGGCGGGAATCGACGGGTTCGTCCGGGTCTACTGCGATCTGGATGAGGGAGGCGCGCACACTACCACCGTCCTGGCATTCGAGTTGTCAACACGGGCCTACGATCGTCACACGAAAGCACTGCCGGGGTGCCTGCTCGCAGCGTAACTTAGCCACCAAGGCTCATCGCCGCTCACAGCCCGCAGCCCGACCGTCCGCGCCCAGTTCTCCAGCCCATGCACCGCAGAACCGCACGAGGGGTCCCGTGACCGTCCATCCCAGCCTCCAGACCTACGCCGACGCCTGGACCCATTCCATCGAGTCGATAGCCGAGCTGGTGAGCCCGCTCACCGAGGCGGAGTGGAACGGCCGTACTCCCTGCCCCAACTGGTCGGTGCGCGACATCGTCTCGCACATCATCGGTATGGAGTGCGAGCAGCTCGGCGACCCGCGTCCGATCCACACCCTGCCGCGCGACCTCTTCCACGTGCAGAGCGACTTCGCCCGCTACATGGAGATGCAGGTCGACGTCAGGCGCCACCACACCGCGCCGGAGATGACCTCCGAGCTGGAGTACACGATCATTCGCCGGTCCCGGCAGCTGCGCAACGAGTCCCGTGACCCGGAGACCATGACGCGGGCCCCGCTGGGGGCCGAGCAGACCCTGGAAACGGCGCTGCGCATGCGTGCGTTCGACGTCTGGGTGCACGAGCAGGACCTGCGCACGACGCTGGGCAAGCCCGGCAACCTGGACTCCCCCGGTGCCGCCATCACCCGGGACTCCCTGCTGATGGGGCTGCCGAAGGTGGTGGCCGCGAGCGCCGGCGCTCCGCCCAACTCGGCGGTGGTGCTGGACGTGCACGGTCCGGTGGAGTTCCTGCGCACGGTACGGGTCGACGCCGAGGGCCGCGGTTCGGTGGACGGCTCCCCGTCGCTCGGCCCGGCCGCGACGCTGTCGATGGACTGGGAGACGTACGTCCGGCTGGCCTGCGGGCGGGTACGGCCGAACGCGGTCGCGGACCGGATCAAGACCGAGGGCGACCAGGACCTGGCCGACGCCATCCTCCAGCACTTCGCGGTCACCCCGTAGCACGAAGCCGTACCCGGCAACAGCGGCGCCCGCCCCCGCGGAGGGGGACGGGCGCGCCGCCGTGTCCGGGGTGATCCGGGCGGGTCAGGCAGGGACGTGCACGGCCTCCACGCGGCTGATCACGTGGTGCTCCCGCTCCCGGTGCGCGGCCTTGAGGCGCAGCCGCAGGATCTGGGCGACCCCCAGCGCCTCCAGGACGAAGACCGAGGCGAACGCGACGCGGTAGTTGTCGCCGGTCGCGTCCAGTAGTACGCCGACGGCCAGCAGCGTGGTCATCGAGGCGACGAAGCCGCCCATGTTGACGATGCCGGACGCGGTGCCCTGGCGCTCGGGCGGGTTGGCCGGGCGGGAGAAGTCGAAGCCGATCATCGAGGCGGGCCCGCAGGCGCCGAGCACCACGCACAACACGACCAGCAGCCACATCGGCGCGTGGTGCCCCGGGTGGAAGATGACCGACGCCCACAGCGTGGCCGTCGTGCCGACCGTGCCCAGCGCGAGGGGGACGCGGGCCGCGTGGTGACGGGCGATGACCTGCCCGTAGACGAGCCCGACCGCCATGTTGGAGAGCACCACCAGGGTCAGCAGCTCTCCGGCGGTCCCCCGGCTCAGCCCCTGGTCCTCGACCAGGAACGGCATGCCCCACAGCAGCAGGAACACCATGGCCGGGAACTGCGTCGTGAAGTGCACCCACATCCCGAGCCGGGTGCCGGGCTCCCGCCAGGCGGCGGCGATCTGCTTGCGTACGTACGCCCCGCCCGCGTGCTGGACCGGCGGCGGCTCGTGGCCCTCGGGGTGGTCCTTCAGGAAGAGCAGGAGCAGCACCAGCACCACGACCCCGGCCAGCGAGCTGCCGACGAAGGTGGTGGTCCAGCCGAAGCCGTGCAGGGCGCGGGCGATGACCAGCGTCGAGACGAGGTTGCCCGCCATGCCGAAGAGGGCGGCGACCTGCCCGATCATGGGGCCGCGCCGGGCGGGGAACCAGCGCGTGCCCAACCGCAGCACGCTGATGAACGTCATCGCGTCGCCGCAGCCCAGCAGCGCGCGCGAGGCGAGCGCGGTGCCGTACGAGGGGGAGAGCGCGAAGCCGAGCTGGCCGAGCGTGAACAGGACGGCCCCGAGCGCGAGGACCTTCTTGGTGCCGAGCCGGTCGACCATCAGGCCGACGGGTATCTGCATGCCCGCGTAGACCAGGAGCTGGAGGATGGAGAAGGTGGAGAGCGCCGAGGCGTTGACGTCGAACCGGTCGGCGGCGTCGAGCCCGGCGACGCCGAGGCTGGTGCGGAAGATGATGGCGACGAAGTAGACGGCGACGCCGATGCCCCAGACCCGGGCGGCACGCCGGCCGCCGGGCGGGTCGCCGGGCACGGGCAGGGTGGGCGCGGCGGCGGAACTCACCGGTCCTCACCCCTGACCAGCACCTTGACCCGGCTGACGTGGCGGCGCACGACCTGTGCGGCGCCTTCCGCGTCACCGGCCCTGATCGCCTCCAGCAGCTCGCTGTGCTCCGCGATGTTGGCGGCGATCCTGCCGGGGTGGGCCTCCATGACGGCGACGCCCATCCGCAACTGGCGGTCGCGCAGCTGGTCGTAGAGGCGGGACAGGATCTCGTTGCCCGCGTGGCGGACGATCTCGGCGTGGAAGCAGCGGTCCTTCACGGAGACGGCGGCCAGATCACCGGCCTCGGAGAGCTGCCGCTGCTCCTCCAGGAGCCCTTCCAGACGGCTGATGAGCTGGGCGGAGGCGGGCACGGCCTTGCGCGCGGCGAATTCCTCGACGAGCAGCCGGGTCTCCACCACGTCCGCGATCTCCTGGGCCGAGACGGCGAGGACCAGGGCGCCCTTCTTGGGGTAGAGCTTGATCAGCCCCTCGACCTCCAGCCGCAGCAGCGCCTCGCGCACCGGGGTGCGCGAGACCCCCACGGCCTCCGCGAGACTGCCTTCGGTCAGCAGCGTGCCGCCTTCGTAACGGCGGTCCAGGACCGCGTCCTTGACGTGCGTGTAGACGCGCTCGGCGGCCGGGGGCCGCTTCACGGGCGGGCGTGCGGGGGCGGGGGACGTGGAGGGTGCGGGGGCAGGCATGCACACAGCATAGATACAACATGCACGCAACCGTCCGCCCGTCCACGATGTGAGCCGGCGCGGGGGTGGGGATCGGGACCGCCAGGGGACCGCCCAGGGGCCCGCGCGAGCAGGGGTCCGGGACCGCTCAGGGGCCCGCGCGGAGCCGGGAGCAGGTACGACCCCGGGAGCCGGCGCGGACCGAGCCGCCCCGGCCGGGCGACCCCCGGGCGCCCGCCGCTACGCGGGCGGCGTGTCGTCCCCCACCAGTCGGAGCACGGGGCGCTGGGGCGCGAACTCGCCCAGTCCGAGCGCCGCCTCGCGCCAGTGCGCGGCCAGTTCGAGCAGGCGCTCGTCGTCCTGCTGGTAGGCGGGCAGCGGCACATCCGGCACGGTCCGCCACAGGATCGTCGCGGCGAACCGCACCGCGTGCAGGGCGGCCGTCGTATGCGCCTCGACCCCGTCATCCCCCAGCTGCCGCAGCGCCTCCAGGCGCTCGGCGACGGCGAGAAGCTCGCCGTACGCCCTGACGGACTCCTGCGCACGCACGACATCGTCCACGGTTACCTCCGGCCTCTGGGGCGCTCGGCGCACCTGTCGCTGCGGTGCGTCGGGCCGGCTCGCCGATCCCCGTGCCGGACCTCCCGCACAGGGCCTCGGATGTGAGGCCGATGGTAGCCCCTGGCCACCGAGCCCGATCGCCGCTCGGCCGCCACGGCCCTGCTCGCGGCGTCCGGATGTCGTAAAAAATCACCCCGTCGTGGGCCACAACCAAGGAGTGCGGTCATCCGTCTTACCAGCGCAGCGGCACCCTCATGTGGCCGCATTCCAGGGGCATTTGGAGCGTTTAAGTTGAAACTCGGCATTAAGGGCATAAGGCGCGCTTCCGCGACCGCCACGGTCGCCCTCACGGCGGGCGCCCTCCTCGCGGGCGGCGCGTTCGCCTCCACCGCACAGGCCGCCACGCCGAAGGCGCCCTCGATCGTCGCCAAGGGCGGCTTCGTGATGAACAACGGCACCGGAAAGACCCTGTTCACCAAGGCCGCGGACACCCGTCGCTCCACCGGTTCCACCACGAAGATCATGACCGCCCGTGTGGTGCTGGCCCAGAAGGGCCTGAACCTGGACTCCAAGGTCACGATCCAGAAGGCGTACAGCGACTACATCGTCTCCAAGGGCGCGTCCTCGGCCCGTCTGATCGTCGGCGACAAGGTCACCGTCCGTCAGCTGCTGTACGGCCTGATGCTGCCCTCGGGCTGCGACGCGGCGTACGCCCTGGCCGACAAGTTCGGCTCCGGCAAGACGCGCGCGGCGCGGGTGAAGTCGTTCATCGGCAAGATGAACAGCACCGCGAAGACGCTCGGCCTGAAGAACACGCACTTCGACTCGTTCGACGGCATAGGGAACGGGTCCAACTACTCGACCCCGCGCGACCTGACGAAGCTCGCGAGCAGTGCGATGAAGTACTCCACGTTCCGCACGGTCGTGAAGACCAAGTCGACGAAGCAGAAGGTCACGACGAAGAGCGGCGGCTACCGCTACATGTCGTGGGCGAACACGAACAAGCTGCTCGGCTCGTACAGCGGCACGATCGGCGTGAAGACGGGTTCGGGCCCGGCGGCCAAGTACTGCCTGGTCTTCGCCGCGACCCGCAAGGGCAAGACGGTGATCGGTACGGTCCTGACCTCGTCGTCCGAGGCGAACCGCACGGCGGACGCGAAGAAGCTGATGGACTACGGCTTCAAGAAGTAGGCCGACAAGCCAGGCCGTACGAAGAACGGGCCCCGCACGCGACGGCGTGCGGGGCCCGTTCGGTCCCGAAGCCGCCCCGCCCTTCCCGTCCGTCGTTCCCCCACACCCCAGTCCTCTTCGCAGTCCTGGCGATCACCACGACCTCCTCGGCCGGGCGCGTCGGAGGCAGGGGAAAAACCGGTGGAACAGCCCCGCGGCCCCCGGCTACCTTGCTGCCGGGCCGGCCATCCGTGGCATGCGGGCCCGCCGCCCCCGCCGTCCATGAAAGGGCGTCCGTTGTACATCGCGTGAGACCTCCCCACTGCTGATCTGTCGCGCGTCGCGCCTGTTGTGCGCCGCGCTGCTTCCCGCTGCGGATTTCTCACACTGAAACCGGTGTACTCCTGTGCTCATCCATTGGGCCGTCATGCCCACACGCCTGCCCGTCGTCCTGCGCCGCTGCCACACGTGCGCGTCCGGAAGCTTCCGCGCGAACGGCAAATTCCGCGTCAACGCCCACCACAAGCTGCTCGACGCCTGGCTCCTCGCGCTCTGCACGGGGTGCGGGGACACCACGAGGCTCACGGTCCTGGAGCGGGCGCACGTCCGCTCCGTACGGCCTGAGCTGCTGGACCGTATGCACGCCAACGATCCGGCCCTGGCGGCCGAGCTGCTTCAGGACCCGGTCGTGCGGCGGCGCAACCGCGTGGCCCTCGACTGGACCGGCGCCTGGCGCCTGGACACCCGGGGCCAGGACCACTCGGACCGCGAGGTGATCGACGTATCGGTCACCTTCGGGGCGCGGATACCGGTACGGCCGCTGCGCCTGATCGCGGACGGCTGCGGCCTCTCCCGGGCGGAGACGGAACGCCTGCTGTCGGAGGGCAAACTCGTCTCCCCCGCCCGCCTGACCGGCAAACTCACGGGCGACTTCGGCTTCCTGCTGAAGCGGTGAGGGGCGGCCGGAGGCGGGGGGTGAACGGCGCGCCCGTCCCCGGCCGGCTCAGCGCTCAGTGCGCGGCGACCCGCACGACGAGCCCGATCGCGGCCGCCAGCAACTCCCGTTCCTCGTCGCTCAATTCCGCGTCGATGGCGCGGGCGAGCCAGTCGGCCCGCCGCTCCCGCTCCTCCTCCAGGAGCGCGCGCCCGGCGTCCGACAGCTCGACCAGGCTCTTGCGCCCGTCGGTCGGGTGAGCGCGGCGCGTGATGAGCCCCTGCTCCATGAGCAGCCCGACGGCACGCGCCATGGACTGCGGACGGACCCGCTGACCTGCGGCGAGTTCGCTGGTCGTCATGGCGCCGTTGCGGTCCAGCTCGCCGAGGACGGCCACCTGGCCGAGCGGCATCTGGTCCTCAAGCTTCACGCGGCGGGTGAGCTTGCCCATCGCTGTGCGCAGTTCGGCGGCGATGGAGGCGGATTCCGGGAGGGGCATACCGCACTTTATCCCGGGGCGGAAACGGAACAGCAGACTGCGCAGCAGAGCTGTTCAGCACAACTAAACAGCCTTACTGAACAGCATTGCTGTAGAGTTGTCCCGCCGGGTCCCGCGCCACCGTCGTCGCAGCCGGACCGCGGCACGCGACAACGGGAAGGACTCCCATGACCGCCATCACCTCAGTCACCGGCCGCCGCGTCCTCGACAGCAGGGGCAACCCCACCGTCGAGGTGGACGTGGAGCTGGCGGACGGCTCGCTCGGCCGGGCCGCGGTCCCCTCCGGCGCCTCCACCGGCGCCCGCGAGGCCGTCGAACTCCGCGACGGCGACCCGGCCCGCTGGCACGGCAAGGGCGTCGACCAGGCCGTTCACCACGTCAACACGGAGCTGACCGAAGCCGTCATCGGCCGGGAAGCGGAGGATCAGGCCGGGCTCGACGCCGCCCTCGTCGCCGCGGACGGCACCGCCACCAAGGCCAGGCTCGGCGCCAACGCGATCCTGGGCGTCTCCCTGGCGGCCGCCAAGGCCGCGGCGGCCGCGCATCGCCTGCCGCTGTACCGGTACCTGGGCGGGTCGGACGCCCGGCTGCTGCCCGTACCGATGATGAACATCGTCAACGGGGGCGCGCACGCGGACAATCCGCTGGACTTCCAGGAGTTCATGATCGCCCCGATCGGCGCCGAGACGTTCGCCGAGGCCGTCCGGATGGGCTCGGAGATCTTCCACACCCTGCGCCGTGACCTGCTCGCCGCCGGCCACTCCACGGGCGTCGGCGACGAGGGCGGCTTCGCGCCGGCCCTGCGTACCGCCGAGGAGGCGCTGGACTTCGTCGTGGCCGCCGTCGAACGCACGGGATACCGGCCGGGCACGGACATCGGCCTGGTCATGGACCCCGCGACGTCGGAGTTCTTCCACGACGGCGTCTACGACTACGCGGGCGAGGGCGTACGCCGCACCCCGGCCGAGCACGCGGACTACCTGGTCGGGCTGATCGACGCCTACCCCATCGTGTCGATCGAGGACGCGATGGCCGAGGACGACCTGAACGGCTGGCGCGAGCTGACCGCCCGCGTCAAAGACCGCTGCCAGCTCACCGGGGACGACGTGTTCTGCACGAACGACACGCTCCTGCGCGAGGGCATCGCCACCGGGGTCGCCAACTCCGTCCTCGTGAAGGTCAACCAGATCGGCACCCTGACGGAGGCGATGACCACGGTCGCCACGGCCCACCGCGCGGGCTACACGGTGGTCATGTCCCACCGCTCCGGCGAGACGGAGGACACCACGATCGCGGACCTGGCGGTGGCCACGGGCTGCGGCCAGATCAAGACGGGCTCACTGTCCCGCTCCGACCGCACCGCCAAGTACAACCAGCTGATCCGCATCGAGGAGGAGTTGGGCGCCGGCGCCCGGTACGCGGGGGCGGAGGCGCTGCGCCGCCGGTAGCCCCCGCCCGGCCCACTGAGCGCCTGCACCGCCTCGTGCCCGGCCGCCGCGAGGAGTGCGGCCAGCTACAGGGCGGGGGCAGGCGGCTCATCCCGTCGCGAAGCGTTGCCCCCGCCGTAATTACCTGACTAAGGTCAGAGAGTGGCAGCGGACCAGATCAAGCAAGTGCGACGCTTCAACCGGACGGTCGCGGAGCGCGTAGGCGTACTACAGGATCACTACCTGGACGGCACGCGCCCCTACGGGCAGGCGCGGCTGCTCTGGCAGATCGGGGACGGCGAGACGCATGACGTCCGGAGCGTACGGGCCCGGCTCGGGCTCGACTCCGGATACGCGAGCCGCCTCCTGCGCGCCCTGGAGCGCGACGGCCTCGTCACCGTGGAGACCCACGCCGAGGACCGGCGCGTGCGTACGGTGCGGCTGACCGAGGCCGGATGGCGGGAGCGGACCCAGCTCGACGCCCGTAGCGACGCGCTCGCCGCGTCCCTGCTCGACCCGCTCGACGCCAAGCAGCGGGACCGGCTCCTCGCGGCGATGGAGGAGGTCGAGCGGCTGCTGACCGCCTCCACGGTCTCCCTGGACGTCCTCGACCCGGACCACCCGGACGCGGTCCACTGCCTGCGCGGCTTCACCGACGAACTGGGTGCCCTCTTCGGCTTCGACCCCGCGAACAGCCTGCTCCCCGACCCGGGCGAACTCCGCACGCCACGCGGCCTCTTCCTCGTGGCCCGCCTGCACGGCGAACCGGTCGGCGCCGCCGGGCTCAAGCTCCCGGCCGACGCCCCGGCGGAGGTCAAGCGCCTGTGGGTCTCGCCCCGCGCCCGGGGTCTGGGCCTGGCCAAGCGGATCCTGACCACCCTCGAACAGCAGGCCGTCAGCCACGGCCGGGACCTGGTCCGGCTCGACACCAACAAGGCCCTGGCAGCCGCCATCCACCTCTACCGCACCAACGGCTACACCGAGATCCCGGCCTTCAACGACGAGCCGTACGCCCACCACTGGTTCGAGAAACGGCTGCCCGCCACGGCGTGAGGGGCAACGCCCCCGACGCGGCGGGCGCGACCGCCGGTACGGCACCGCCCCACCCCCTCACACGACGTCGAACTCGTTGCCCTCGGGGTCCTGCATGGCGGCGGCGTAGAGCCCCATGGCCGGCTCGTCCTTGATCCGCAGCACGGTCGCGCCCGCCGTCACCAGCCGTTCCACCGCACCGTCGACCCGCTGCGTGCGGACATCCAGCGGAACGTCACGGCCCCCGCCGACCTTCAGGTCGAAGTGCCACCGGTTCTTGGCGGCCTTCTGCTCCGGAACCTGCTGGAACCACACCCTCGGCCCACGCCCCGCCGGATCGATGATCGACTCCGGTACGTCCCCGGCCCCGGCCGGCAACTCCTCGTCGGGCACCCCCATCGCCGCCCAGTAGGCCCGCCACGTGGCATACCCGTCCGGCGCGGGCTCGGGCACATAGCCCAGTGCCTCGGCCCAGAAGGCCACCATCCGCTGCGGGTCGGCGCAGTCGATCGTCAGCTGCACGGTCATCTCCATGCGTGGAGCATTTCAGCCGGGTCTGACACAAGCGCCCTCCGCGGCAGGGCCCTGACGAAACACGGACGGAGCCGTCACGGCGACGCCCCGGGACGCAGCGCCATGGAAAATGAAGCGATGACGGGTGAAGCGAGCGCAATCGTTCTGAGCAGGCAGGACCTACGTGAGGTCACCGCGTTCGCCGCGATGTGCGCCGAAGCGGCGCTGGGGACGTTCGAGGCGGATCAGCCGGACGATTCACGGCCTCGCGACGCCGTCGAAACCGCGTGGGCGTTCGCCCGGGGCGGTGAACGAGGAAAGGCCCTGCGCGATACGGCGTCGGCGGCCCTCAAGGCGGCGAAGGGCACGAACACCGCGGCTGCCCATGAGGCGGCTTGGGCGGCGATGTCTGCGGCAGCCGCCGCGTATCTGCACCCCTTGGCCAAAGCCACCCAGGTCAAGCACATCCTCGGAGCCGGTGCGCATGCGGCCCGAGCAGCGGAACTCGTCGCCGAGGACGACCGGAGCGTGGGCGCCCGGCACCTTGAGCACGTGGTGCGACGCGCGACGCCGACCGCCGTCGACGTACTCAAACGCTTCCCGGCGGCGCCGGCGGGCGGCGGGCGCGTCGGCGAACTGATCCGCGCACTGGACACGGACCTGCGTGCGCTGACCTTTACGCGGTGACCCTTTGCGGGCGGGGCGGTGACCGCCCCTACGGCTGGAGCAGGATCCCCTGGAACGCGTCCCACGCGGTGGGGGCGACCACCAGTACACCACCGGCTGTCCGCTTGGAGTCCCGCACGGCGACCATGCCGGGGACGTTGCGCGCAACTTCGACGCACTCGCCGTTTCCACTGCTGTAGCTGGACTTGACGAACTCGAAGTGCGGCACGGCTACAACTCCTTGCGGATACGCCCCATCAGAGCGATGGAGTCGCGAGGAGCGAGTCCGTTTCTGGCGATACGACCGAACGTGACGTTGTGGCGCTCGGCGTCCGTCTCGCTCTCCAACCACAGCGTAGACGACGTGGTGTCCATGTAAACCACGTCCATCGCCCCTGGTTCAGCGAAGGATACGACGCTGAAAGCGCCCGTCATACCTGGGTGCGAGCCGGCGAGAAACGGAACAACTTGCACCGTGACATTTGGCTCGTTCGCTGCCTCTGACAGGCGCTCCAACTGTGCGCGCATCACATCGCGGCCACCGACCAGCTGACGAAGGGCTCCTTCCGAGACGATCGCCCACAAGGCAAGCGGGTTGCTGTCCGCCAGCCGTTCCTGACGGGCGATCTTGGCCTCGACAAAGCGCTCGATCTCCTCCGGGTCATCCCAGTCCGCGTTGCCGACGGCGAGCGCCCTGGCGTAGTCGGGTGTCTGGAGCAGCCCCGGTACGAAGGCGCCTTGCCAGGTTCTGATCTGCGTCGCGATGTCTTCGAGCGCGACGTACTCAACGAGCGATCGCAGCTCCGGGTACTGATTCCACCAGCCCTTCGCCTTGCGGCGCTCCCGGTCCAACCGGGCCACCTCCAGCAAGCGGTTGACGAGCTTCGCGTCAGCAAGGCCGTAGAACTCGCAGAGCGTACGGATGTCCGGGTCCCGCATCGGCACCCAACCTCGCTCCATCTTGACGATCTTCGAGTTGGTCGCACTGATCACCTGAGCAGCCTGCTGCTGGGTCTTGCCCGAGGCGTCCCGCAAACGCAGCAGCTCGCTACCGAGCCTGCGGCCCAGGACAGTTGACGACCGATTGCCTTGCTGAGTCGCTCGATTCACCGGCTCAGTCTCTCGCGCCAGGGGCTCGACCGTCGACCTCCCCTCACCCGTTGGGGACAATTGTCTCCGTTTCACTTGCCCCCAACGCTAGAGGGTCGCTACGTTCAGTACAGATCCGCTGGCGCAGCGCTAGCATCCGGCGGAAGTGCACCGCCCTGCCCACCCGCACCCCCACCCGCGCGCAGGCCCGGCACTGCCACCGCCGCCCACCGCCCACCGCACCCCACCACCCACCGCACCCGACCCCAGAAAGGCGCGCGACCATGACCGCAGCCCCCGAAGAGGCGCCCGTTCCCGAGACCCCGCTCCAGGAGGACCGGCTCGACTACACGCCCACCGCCCGCAGCGTCTCCCTCGCCCGCCGGCGCGCCGCGCGACTCGTCACCGCGTGGGGGCACCCGCGGCGGGCCGGAGAAGTCGCCCTCCTGGTCAGCGAGTTGGCCACCAACGCCCTGCTGCACGGCAGCCTGCGCGGGCGGCTCTTCCGGGTGCGTCTCACCCTCACCGCCGACGCGCTCCGTATCGAGGTCACCGATCCCCGGGGCGAGCGTCTGCCCGGGATCCGCTCGGCCGACAGCGATGAGTGCTACGGGCGCGGGCTGCTCATCGTGGACGCGATCGCCGACCGTTGGGGGGTTGAGCCGCGCACCATCGGGAAGACCGTGTTCGCCGAACTCGCCCTTCGGCACCCGGACATGCTGATCGTGCGCTCCGCACCGCACGCGGGGTGAGATCCGCGTCAGTCCTTGTCGGCGTCCGCGCGGTTGAGAGCCTGGGCGATCATGCGGACGGCGAACTCACGGTCGTCCGCGATGCGGTTGATCTGCTCCGCGAGGAGGAACGCGGTCGCTTCCAGAGGCGTCATCTCCGCCTCCGTCCAGTCCCCGTACTGCATGCGCCACAGGTTGGGGCTCAGTCCGGTGCCCGCGGCGACGACCATGCCGGCCATGGTGGGAATGACCTCGGGCGGAACGCTCCGCGGCATCCTGAGCATCGAGGCGACGAAGACGGGCACCACGTACTCGATGACGTCCTTGTCGTGCTCTTCGTGAGCCTTCCGCAGCCAGGTCATGAGCATGTAGATGATCGTGCACGTGCCGTCCAGCAGGTCATCGATTCCGCCGGGGCCCAGGGAGGCGACGTACTGCTTGAGCAGCTCCTGTTGTTCGGAATGGCTCTCGGATCTGTCCTCGTAGACGCTCTTGAGCCGGGAGTCGATCATCATGAGCGCCGCGTCCACGTCGCCGGCGGGAGCGTTCCGGGGGTCGCAATTCGAAGGCACGGCGGTTCCCCTCGGTCGACTGCGGTGAGTGATTCGGCGCGTCCGTACGGTAGTCAGTCTACGGGGCGGGGGTGTGCGCCCGCGCAGAATTCGCAGGAACCGCTTCACTCACGTACCGCACGCGCCCCCGCCTCCGGACATGCCGATGGGCCCGCGCAAGCACAGCGCGGGCCCACCTCACACACGTACCGCCAAGGCGCCTACGCCCAGGTGATCAGCCGCTTCGGCTGTTCCAGGATCGCGGCGATGTCCGCCAGGAACCTGGAGCCCAGCTCGCCGTCGATCAGACGGTGGTCGAACGACAGGGCCAGCGTCGTCACCTGACGCGGCTTCACCTTGCCCTTGTGGACCCAGGGCTGGAGCTTGATCGCGCCGACCGCGAGGATCGCGGACTCGCCCGGGTTGAGGATCGGCGTACCGGTGTCGACGCCGAAGACGCCCACGTTGGTGATGGTCACCGTGCCGTCCGCCATCGCGGCCGGGGACGTCTTGCCGTCCCGGGCCGTGGCGACCAGCTCACCCAGGGACGCGGCCAGTTCCGGGAGCGTCCGGTCGTGGGCGTCCTTGATGTTCGGGACGATCAGACCGCGCGGAGTCGCGGCGGCGATGCCCAGGTTGACGTAGTGCTTCTGGACGATCTCCTGGTTCGCCTCGTCCCAGACCGCGTTGACCCCGGGGTTCCGCTTGATCGCGACCAGGAGGGCCTTGGCGATGACGAGGAGCGGGTTGACCCGCACCCCCGCCATGTCCTTGTCCTCCTTCAGCTCCGCCACCAGCTTCATCGTGCGCGTCACATCGACGGTCACGAACTCGGTGACGTGCGGAGCGGTGAACGCGCTGCCGACCATCGCCTGGGCGATGGCCTTGCGCACGCCCTTGACCGGGATACGGGTCTCGCGGGCGCCGGCCGGGACCGGAGCCTCCACGGGCACCGCGGGCTCGGCGGACGGCTCCGGAACCGAAGGCGCCACCGGCGCCACCGGCTTCGCCGCCGCGTGCACGTCGTCGCGGGTGATGACACCGCCCTCGCCGGTCGGGGTGACCGTCGCCAGGTCGATGCCCAGGTCCTTCGCGAGCTTGCGGACCGGCGGCTTGGCCAGCGGGCGGGCCTCCGGGACCGGGGCGGCGGGGCCCCGGCCGTTCAGCTCGCCCTGGACCGCGGCGGGCGCGGCGGCCGGGGGTGCGGTCTCGGCGCCCTTGCGGGCCCGCCGCTTCGTGGAGGACTCGGCCACGCCGTAACCCACCAGGACCGGCTGGCGGCCCTTCGGCGCCTCCTCGGCCTCGGGTTCCGGAGCCGGCTCGGGCGTCGCGGCGGGGGCCTCGGGCGCGGAGCCCGGGGCCACGTCCACCGCGATGATCACCTGGCCCACATCGACCGTGGTGCCCTCGGGGAAGCGCAGCTCGTGGACGACCCCGTCGAACGGGATCGGCAGCTCCACGGCCGCCTTCGCCGTCTCGACCTCGCAGACGACCTGGCCGTCGGTGACGGTGTCGCCGGGCTGGACGAACCACTTGAGGATCTCGGCCTCGGTCAGTCCCTCGCCCACGTCGGGCATCTTGAACTCACGGAAGCGAGCAGCGTTGGAAGTGTCGGTCATCGTAGTCACGCCCCTGTCCTCAGTACGCCAGCGAGCGGTCGACGGCGTCGAGCACGCGGTCGAGGCCCGGCAGGTACTCGTCCTCCAGCCGCGCCGGCGGGTACGGGACGTGGTAGCCGCCGACCCTCAGCACGGGCGCCTCCAGGTGGTAGAAGCACCGCTCCGTGATGCGGGCGGCGATCTCGGCACCGGAGCCGTAGAAGACCGGCGCCTCGTGGACCACGACCAGGCGGCGGGTCTTCTCGACGGAGGTCTGGATGGTGTCGAAGTCGATGGGGGACATCGAGCGCAGGTCCACGACCTCGATCGACTTGCCCTCCTCCTGGGCGGCCGCGGCGGCCTCCAGGCAGACCTTCACCATCGGGCCGTACGCGGCGAGCGTGAGGTCCGTGCCGGTGCGGGCGACGGACGCGGCGTGCAGCCGGCCGGGGATGGAGTCGGTGTCGACCTCGCCCTTGTCCCAGTAGCGGCGCTTCGGCTCGAAGAAGATGACCGGGTCGTCGCTCTGGACGGCCTGCTGCATCATCCAGTACGCGTCCGATGCGTTGGACGGGGAGACCACCTTGAGGCCCGCGACGTGCGCGAACAGCGCCTCGGGCGACTCGCTGTGGTGCTCGACCGCGCCGATGCCGCCGCCGTAGGGGATGCGCACGACGACCGGGAGCTTGATCTTGCCGAGCGCGCGGGCGTGCATCTTCGCGAGCTGCGTGACGATCTGGTCGTAGGCGGGGAAGACGAAGCCGTCGAACTGGATCTCCACGACGGGCCGGTAGCCGCGCAGGGCCAGGCCGATCGCCGTGCCGACGATGCCGGACTCGGCGAGCGGGGTGTCGATGACCCGGTCCTCGCCGAAGTCCTTCTGGAGGCCGTCGGTGATCCGGAAGACCCCGCCCAGCTTGCCGACGTCCTCGCCCATGATGAGGACCTTGGGGTCGGTGTCGAGGGCCTTGCGCAGCGACTCGTTGAGCGCCTTCGCGATGGACATCTTTTCCACGGCCATGGCTACTTGCCCTCCTCGGCGAACGATGCCTGGTAGGCGGCGAACTCGGCGCGCTCCTCGTCCACGAGGGGGCTGCCGTCGGCGTAGGCGTGGTCGAACAGCGCCATCCGGTCCGGGTCGGGCATGGCCCGTACCGCCTCGCGGACCCGCTTGCCGAGGGTCTCGCTCTCCTCTTCGAGGGCGGTGAAGAACGCCTCGTCGGCCGCGCCCTCCTTCTCCAGGTACGTGCGCAGGCGCAGGATCGGGTCCTTCGCCTCCCAGGACGCGCGCTCCTCGTCGGCCCGGTACTTCGTCGGGTCGTCGGAGGTGGTGTGCGCGCCCATGCGGTACGTGAACGCCTCGACCAGGGTCGGGCCCTCGCCGCGCCGGGCCCGCTCCAGGGCGGAGCGGGTGACGGCCAGGCAGGCCAGGACGTCGTTGCCGTCGACCCGGACGCCCGGGAAGCCGAAGCCCTGGGCGCGCTGGTAGAGCGGGACGCGGGTCTGCTTCTCGGTGGGCTCGGAGATCGCCCACTGGTTGTTCTGGCAGAAGAAGACGACCGGGGCGTTGTACACCGCCGAGAAGGTGAACGCCTCCGCGACATCGCCCTGGCTGGAGGCGCCGTCACCGAAGTACGCGATCACGGCCGAGTCCGCGCCGTCCTTGGCCACGCCCATGGCGTAACCCGTGGCGTGCA
Source organism: Streptomyces sp. Mut1 (assembly GCF_030719295.1). Taxonomy (NCBI): domain Bacteria; kingdom Bacillati; phylum Actinomycetota; class Actinomycetes; order Kitasatosporales; family Streptomycetaceae; genus Streptomyces; species Streptomyces castrisilvae. Next base: position 3,729,825 of record NZ_CP120997.1, read on the forward strand.
GGGTCTGCGAGCCGATGACGATCGTGTACAGGTGGAAGTTGTTGGTGTTCGGGTCCCAGCCGCCGTGGTTCACACCGCGGAACATCCCGAGCAGATTGGTCGGGTCGACGCCCCGGCACCAGGCCACACCGTGCTCACGGTAGGTCGGGAAGACGTAGTCGTCGTCGTGCAGGGCCCGGCCGGAGCCGATCTGGGCGGCCTCCTGGCCCAGCAGGGAGGCCCACAGGCCCAGCTCGCCCTGGCGCTGGAGGGCGGTGGCCTCGGCGTCGAAGCGGCGGGTCAGGACCATGTCCCGGTACAGACCGCGCAGCTCTTCCGCGGTCAGGTCGATCGAGTAGTCCGGGTGCTCGACGCGCTCGCCCTCGGGCGTCAGCAGCTGTACGAGCTCGGGTGCGGAATCCTTCGCGGGCGTTTTCGCGGCGCTGGTCCGCTTGCTGCTGCGTCGCGGTTTACGCGCGGCAGTGCTCTCCACGGTCACGTGCGTGCTCCTCCGTCGGTCCGGCCCCCGGGGTCTGCCGGGAGACCAGTGCGGCTCGCCTGTGTCCGTACCCGTGCACGGGGTGGGTGCCGCTCGGTCCGGGAACAGGCGTGACAGGTGCCCCGGCGAGCGCCCTGTCCAAGGCACGTTACCCAGTGGGTCCCGTAACTGCGAAACCCTTCCTGACCTGCGTTTTTGCTTGGATATCCAAGTAAATCGAGGAATTCGGGAAGGCTCGCTGGTCACAGCACTGATCACAGCCTCGCAGGCCGCCGGAACAACGGCACGTTATCCCGCCCGACACCGGCAGGGAAGGGGGGAGTGTGTGAGACTGCGATTGTGAGCGTAGAAGGAAAAATCACCGTTTTTCTGCTCGATGACCACGAAGTGGTCCGCCGCGGAGTCCACGAACTGCTCTCGATGGAGGACGACATCGAGGTGGTCGGCGAGGCCGGTACGGCGGCCGACGCGCTGGTGCGGATTCCGGCGGTCCGCCCGGATGTGGCCGTGCTGGACGTACGGCTTCCGGACGGCAGCGGGGTGGAGGTCTGCCGCGAGATCCGCTCCCAGGACGACTCGATCAACTGCCTGATGCTGACCTCGTACGCCGATGACGAGGCGCTGTTCGACGCGATCATGGCGGGCGCCGCCGGATACGTCCTCAAGGCGATCCGCGGCAACGAGCTGCTGACGGCCGTACGGGACGTGGCGGCCGGGAAGTCGCTGCTGGACCCCGTCGCCACCGCCCGCGTCCTGGAGCGGCTGCGGGACGGCAAGAAGGGGCAGGGCGACGAGAAGCTCGCGAGCCTCACGGACCAGGAGCGCAAGATCCTCGACCTGATCGGCGAGGGGCTGACCAACCGGGTCATCGGCGAGCGGCTGCACCTCGCCGAGAAGACGATCAAGAACTACGTCTCCAGCCTGCTGTCCAAGCTGGGCATGGAGCGCCGCTCGCAGGCCGCCGCGTACGTCGCCCGGCTCCAGGCCGAGAAGCGCTGAGGCGGGAGGGGAAGGACTTTGGTCCCTGCCACCCCGGGGCCCCGGCCTCTTATTCCGACCACACAAGTGGCCGACAGTGGAGGGCATGTCCCTTGAGGAACTCCACGCGATCGACCTGCTCGGCCGGGTCCCCTACGGCCGGCTGGCGACCAGCATGCGGGCCCTCCCGTTCCTGACGGTGGCCCGGCACATCGTCATCGACGGCCGCGTCGTGCTGCGCATGCACAGCGGTCTCGGCTACCACGACGCCTGCGACGGCACGGTCGTGGCCTACGGGGCGGACAACTTCAACGCGGCCACCACCGCCGGCAGCGACGACCTGTGGTCCGTGCAGTTCACCGGTCCCGCACGGATCGTCGAGCCCACCCGCGCCCAGCGCGAGCGCTTCGGGCCCCTCCCCGTCGAGGTCAACGGCGAGCCGTTCGTACCGTCGTATCTCCGGCTCGAACCGCACTTCGTCACCGTGCACACTCTGGGCTTCGACGCAAGTCAGCAGATCCGCAACGCAGCGTGATCTAACATCTGACGCGTGTCGCGCTCATCTGTCGCCCTGCCGCCTGTTCCCCCGGTCGGTGAGGTGCTTCGCCGTTACCCGCACGCCGGTGAGCCGCTCACCTGTACCCCGCTGTCCCAGGGGCTGCTCAACCACGGTTACCGGGTGTCCACCACCCGGGGCTCGTACTTCCTCAAGCACCACCTGGACGACGCCACCCGGGACCGGGCCACCATCGTCCGCCAGCACCGCGCCACCCGGCGCCTCCAGTCACTCGGCGTGCCCGTCGCCCCGCCCATCGAGGCCGGTGACGGCGAGACCGTCACCGAGATCGCCGGCCGCTGCTACGCCCTGCACCCCTGGGTCGACGGCCTGCACCGCGGCGGCGCACAGCTCACCCTCGCCCAGTCGATGCGTCTCGGGACGCTCCTCGGAGCCGTACACACGGGTCTTGAGCAGGTCATGGGGGGCGAGCGGGGCGCGGACGCGGCTGCGGGTGGTGCCGGCGGGAGTCCGGCCGGGTACGCGAGTCCCGAGGCCGCCGACACCTTCGCGCTGATCGGCGATCTGCTGGCCGCCGCCCGCGGGAGCGGCACCCGGGACTCCTTCGACGAGTTGGCCGAGCACCGGCTGCGGGAGCGGCGCGTCCTGCTGGAACGGCACGCGGACCGCCGCCCGCCCGCCCCCGGCATCCCGGCGACCGGCTGGGTGCACGGCGACTTCCACCCGCTGAACGTGCTCTACCGGGGCGCCGACCCGGTGGCGATCCTCGACTGGGACCGGCTGGCCGTCCAGCCGCGCGCGGAGGAGGCGGTCCGGGCGGCGGCGATCTTCTTCGTCCAGCCCGCCGGCGCGCTGGACCTGGCGAAGGTGCGGGTCTACGCGCGGGCCTACCGGCGGGCGGCCGGGGCCGACGCGTCGGAACTGGCCGCGGCCGTGCACCGGGTGTGGTGGGAGCGGCTCAACGACTTCTGGATACTCCGCTGGCGCTACTGCCTCAACGACCGGAGGGCCGACCCGCAGTTTCCCGCGGTGTCGGCCCTGGCGGTCTGGTGGACCCGGGAGTACGAGGCGGTGCGCGCGGCCTTCACGGAGTGAGGGCCGCGCGGCGCGCTCAGCCGGTGGCCGAGCCGGCGCCCCCGGTCGGCGTCCCGGCGGTGGCGCCTTCGGCGGCGCCGCCCGCGGCACCGTCGGCGCCCTCGGACGCGCCCTCGCTCGTACCCGTACCGCCGTCGCTGGAACCGGTGTCGCCGCCGTCGGTCCCCGTACCGCCGTTGCCGGAACCGTTGCTGTTGCCGTTACTGGTCCCGTTACTGCCGTTGCTGGAACCGTTACTGCTGTTGCCGCTCGTCGCCGAACCGCCGTTGGTGGTGCCCGTGCCGCCGTCCTCCGTGCCGCCCGTGTCCGGCTCGGTCGAGGGGGTCTCAGGCGCCTCGGACGTCTGGCTCGGCGTGTACGAGGGCTGCCGCGTGTTGTCCCAGGTGTTGCCGGTGCTGGTGCCGGGCAGCTCGGTGTCCTCGGTCTGTTCGGGCGTCGGCGTGGGGGATTCCTCCGTCGGGCTCGGCGAACTGGAGGTCTCGGTCGGCTGCTTCTCGTGGTTGTCGCCGCCGCTGTTCGCCGCGTTCAGCGCGATGGCCACGCCCGCGCCGATCGCGATCAGGGCGAGCACGACGAACAGCAGCACCTTGCCGCGTCCGCCGCCGCCCTGCCGGGTGCTGCCGCCGTCGTAACCGCCGTCGTCCGGGTTCATCGGCGGCAGGATCGGGGCCTGCGAGGTGTCGCCGTGCTGCGGGTAGCCCATGGCGCGGGTCGCGCCGGTCATGCCCCGGGGCGGGGTGCCGGAGCCGTCGTTGAGGACGACCGGGCCGGTGTTCCACGTACCGGTGTGGCCCCCCTGCACCTGGAGCATCTGCAAGCCGTACTGGACGAGCCCGCGCATCTCCTCGGCGCTCTGGAACCGGTCGTCCGGGTCCTTCGCCAGCGAACGCATGACGAGCCCGTCGAGCTCGGGCGGCACCACGTCGGAGATCCGCGACGGCGGGACCGGGGTGTCCTGGACGTGCTGGTACACCACGGAGAGCGGGGTCTCACCCGTGAAAGGGGGCCGCAGCGCGAGCAGTTCGTACAGCAGGCAGCCGGTGGCGTACAGGTCGGAGCGGTGGTCGACGGCCTTGCCGAGGGCCTGCTCGGGGGAGAGGTACTGCGGCGTGCCCATGACCATGCCGGTCTGCGTCATCGTGGACTGCGCGCCGTGCAGCGCGCGGGCGATGCCGAAGTCCATCACCTTGACCGCGCCGGAGTGCGTGATGATCACGTTGGCCGGCTTGATGTCGCGGTGCACGATGCCGTGCTGGTGCGAGTAGGCGAGCGCCTCCAGCACCCCGGACACGATGATCAGCGCCTGCTCCGGGGGCGGGGCCTCGGCGTTGAGCAGCAGGTCCCGGATCGTGCGGCCCTCGACCAGCTCCATCACGATGTACGGGACGGTCTGCCCGTTGACCGTGTCCTCACCGGAGTCGTACACCGCCACGACCGCATGGTGGTTGAGCCCGGCGACCGACTGCGCCTCGCGCGTGAACCGCGCCTTGGAGACCGGGTCCTCGGCGAGATCGGAGCGCAGCAGTTTCACCGCGACCGTACGTCCGAGCCGGACGTCCTCCGCCGCGAACACCTCGGCCATGCCGCCCCGGCCGAGCCGGTGGGTCAGCCGGTAGCGCCCGTCGCCGACGACCCCTCCGATGCCCCAGGATTCGGTGCCATCCGGAACTCCGCCGCCGTTTGCTTCGGGTTCGGGTGCCATCAGTCCTCGCCGTCGTATCTGTCCGCGTCCGTCCGCGCGTCCGCGGGGTCTCACGGTGTCTTGCTGCGTTCCCGGCTGCGCTGCCGGCCGCATTGCCCCGTCACGCTACAGCCTCCGTCGGACCCGCCGATTCCGAGCCGGACCGGCCATCCAATCGGCTGGCGCGCCGCCCGCGCAAATTCCATGCGGTTCCTGTAACGCTTCCGAGACGCTTCTTGTGCGTAGGGTCACGGAACGGGCACCTGGCTTGACGTGTCGTACCCCTCGGGCAGACTTGGCCAGTAATACGGATCATCGCGTGAGTCGCGCGCCGAGTTTCGCGTGGATCGCGCGCCGAGGGGGAAGCAAGTCATGAGCCACGACGGCGCACACGGTTCGCAGGGCCGCTACGCGGGCGGTTCGGTTGCCGGCGGCCGCTACCAGCTGCGTGACCTGCTCGGCGAAGGCGGGATGGCGTCCGTATACCTGGCGTACGACTCCGCGCTCGACCGCCAGGTCGCGATCAAGACCCTCCACACCGAGCTGGGCCGCGAGCAGTCCTTCCGGGAGCGCTTCCGCCGCGAGGCCCAGGCCGTCGCCAAGCTCCAGCACACCAACATCGTCTCGGTGTTCGACACCGGCGAGGACGAGCTCGGCGGCGCGCTGATGCCGTACATCGTGATGGAGTACGTCGAGGGACAGCCGCTCGGCTCCGTCCTGGCGGCGGACATCCGCTCCCAGGGCGCGATGCCGGCCGACAAGGCGCTCAAGGTCACGGCCGATGTGCTGGCCGCTCTGGACACCAGCCACGAAATGGGCCTGGTCCACCGCGACATCAAGCCGGGCAACGTGATGGTGACCAAGCGCGGCGTCGTGAAGGTCATGGACTTCGGTATCGCCCGCGCCATGCAGTCGGGCGTCACGTCGATGACGCAGACCGGCATGGTCGTCGGCACCCCGCAGTACCTCTCCCCCGAACAGGCCCTCGGCCGCGGGGTGGACGCGCGCTCCGACCTCTACTCGGTCGGCATCATGCTCTTCCAGCTGCTGACCGGCCGCCTCCCCTTCGACGCGGACTCCCCGCTCGCCATCGCGTACGCGCATGTGCAGGAGGAGCCCGTCCCCCCGTCCACGGTCAACCGCGCGCTGACCCCGGCGATGGACGCCCTCGTCGCCCGCGCGCTCAAGAAGAACCCGAACGAGCGCTTCCCGAGCGCGGCGGCGATGCAGGACGAGATCGCGCGCGTGCTGAGCGCGGGTGTGCAGACCACCGCTCCGGTGATCGTCGGGGACGGCAGCGTCCCGGCGAACAGCGGCTCGGGCGTCGGCTCGGCGGTCTTCCCGCCGGTCGACCAGTCCGCGCCCGCCCCGCAGAGCGTCCAGACGCCCTACCAGCCGGGCCCCTACCAGTCCCAGCAGCAGCCAGGACCGTACGGGCCCACGACGCCGGCCCCCGCCCCGGGACCGTCGTACGGCTACCCGCAGACGCCGGCGCCCGCCTACCGGACCGGCGCGCCCATGGTGCCGATGCAGCACCAGACGCCCCCGCCGTACACGATCTCCCCGCAGACGACGGCCACCCCTGCGGGGGGCGGCTCCAAGCGGAACATGCCGGTGATCATCGGCTCGATCGTCGTCGCGCTGGTCGCCATCGGCGGCCTGATCACGGTCATCGCGGTAACCGGCAACGACGACAAGGGCGGAACCGAGGCTTCGGCGAGCGAGTCCCCCGCCGGCGAGCACCGCGATCCGGAACGCAACCGCACGATGAAGACCGAGAAGTGCACGGACGCCATAGAGGACTCGGACGACCCGAACAAGGTCAGCGCCCCGAGCTTCCTCTACAAGGACATCCTCTCGGCACGCGCCTGCGCGGACGCGGCGGGCTGGACGATCAAGCAGATCAAGGTCCCCGGGAACGCGTACGCGGAGGACCAGATCATCGACCAGTTCCCCACGCCCGGGACGGCGGTGCCGGAGACCGGCGCCCACTTCGAACTGCGCATCGCCACGGGGGACCCCGCGTAGGGTCTGTCCGGCGGATCTCCGTGCGGCGGTCCGCGGCGTCATCCGTACGTACCACCTGAGGTGCCGGTCGTACGGTCACATGTGACGGTGGCCGCATGGCTTCGGGACGACTCTCCGCACGCTCCTCGCGGGGCGTGGCCTGCCTGGCGTTGACGGCGGCCGCGGCCCTGGGAGGCGTGACGCCGGCCTTCCCCTCCTCCTCCCCCTCGCCGTCACCCACCGCTGGAACGGCGCCCCCCGAGAGCATGCAGTCGCCGCCGCTCGCCGGTTGGTCCGCCGGGGCCGGGCGGCAGCGGCCCGGCCGGTCGCCCGCCGAGCTGGCCCGGCAGGACGCGCTGGACGAGCGGGCCGAGCGCGAGGAGCAGCCGGCGACGACGGAGCCCGCCTCCGTCCCTGCCTTCACGCCCGACCCGCGCGACTTCCCCGAGGACGCTCCGGCGGGGCGGCAGGCTCTCGACGAGGCGACCGTCCACCGGGTGCAGCAGGTGTCGCTCGGCGCGGGAATCGCCCTGGTGGGACTGGGTATCGGCTTCCTCGCCCTCCGTATGCGCCGCGCCGGCTGAGACCCGGGCCGAACCCCTGTGCACGGCCCGGGGGAAACTTGCGCTCGCCAACATACTCGGTATACATACTCAGTATGTCGATCCGCCACGGGCTTCTCGCCCTCCTGGAGCGAGGGCCGCGCTACGGCTCCCAGCTCCGCACCGAATTCGAATCGCGCACCGGCTCCACCTGGCCGCTCAACGTCGGGCAGGTGTACACGACGCTGAGCAGACTGGAGCGCGACGGCCTGGTCGTCCAGGACGCGGAGGACGACCAGGGTCACGCCCTCTACTCGATCAGCGACGCCGGGCGCACCGAGCTGCGCTCCTGGTTCGAGACGCCGGTCGACCGCAGCAGCCCGCCCCGGGACGAGCTGGCCATCAAGCTCGCCATGGCGGTCGGCGCGCCCGGCGTGGACATCAGGGCCGTCATCCAGGCCCAGCGCCACCACACCGTCAAGGCCATGCAGGACTACACCCGCCTCAAGGCGCAGTCCCTGGCCCAGGCCCCCGCCAACCGGGACGAGGTCGCCTGGCTGCTCGTCGTGGAGCAGCTGATATTCCAGGCCGAGGCCGAGGCCCGGTGGCTGGACCACTGCGAGGCCCGGCTGATCCGCCTCGCCGAGGCCGCCGCCAGGGAGCCGGAGCAGCGCACGGCCCCGGCCACCGCTTCCCGTCCCGCCGGCCGGACCCGCGCGCGCCGCTGAGCCCGCGCGCCCGGGTCCGCCCGCACGGCGGCCGCGGGCCCGTCACACCACACCGAGGCTCCACGCGGTGCCGCACGCGTCCGGCACCGCCCACAGATCCGTTCCAAGGGGGGAACCACCCGCATGTCCCTGCACGTTCCGTCGCCATCCGCACCGCCTTTGACGGTGGACACACCGGTCCTCGAACTCCGCTCCCTCATCCGCACGCACGGCACCGGCATCGCCGAGGTGCACGCGCTGCGCGGCATCAGCCTCTCGGTGCACGCCGGTGAACTCGTCGCCGTGATGGGCCCGTCCGGCTCGGGCAAGTCGACTCTGCTGACCCTCGCCGGCGGGCTCGACACCGCGAGCGGCGGCCAGGTGATCATCGAGGGCCAGGACATCTCCACGCTCGGCCGCAAGGGCATCGCCGCCCTGCGCCGCCGCAGCGTCGGCTACGTCTTCCAGGACTACAACCTGATCCCCGCCCTGACCGCCGCCGAGAACATCGCCCTGCCGCGCGAACTCGACGGGGTCTCCGTGCGCAAGGCCCGTAAGGAGGCACGGGCCGCCCTGGAGGAGATGAACCTCCTGGAGATCGCGGACCGCTTCCCCGACGAGATGTCCGGCGGCCAGCAGCAGCGCGTCGCCATCGCCCGCGCGCTGGTGGGGGACCGGCGCCTGGTGCTCGCCGACGAGCCGACCGGGGCCCTGGACTCCGAGACCGGCGAGGCCGTCCTCGCCCTGCTGCGCAACCGCTGCGACCAGGGCGCGGCCGGGGTGATGGTCACGCACGAACCGCGCTACGCGGCCTGGGCCGACCGGGTCGTCTTCCTCCGGGACGGTTCGATCGTCGACCAGACACTGACCGCAGGGGCCGACTCGCTGCTGGCCGCCGGAGGAGCCGAGTGAGCGTCTTCACGGGGTGGCGTGCCGCCCTCCGGATAGCCCGCCGCGACGCCCTGCGGGCCAAGGGCCGCAGCGCCCTGGTGGTCGCGATGATCGCGCTGCCGGTCCTCGGGGTGACGGCCGCCGACATCACGTACCGCAGTTCGGATCTGAGCGCGGCGGAGCAGCTGACGGCCCGGATCGGCGCGGCCGACGCGATGTTCAGCGACGCGGGCATGGGGCCGATCCAGCAGATGCCCGACGGCGACATGTACAGCAACGAGGCCGCCGGCGACAGCGAGATGATCGGCGAGGAAGTACCGCCGATCGACATGCGGGCGGTGTTCCCCAAGGGCGCGCGGGCGATCAGCGAGCAGTCCGTGCCCGCGAGCGTCAGGACCGCGTACGGGCTGGCCGGCACCGAGATCGTGGAGCTCAAGACCTCGGACCGGATGGCCCGGGGCAGGATCGAGCTCGTCGAGGGCGCGTTCCCGCGCGGCACGGGCGAGATGGTGGCCACGAAGCCGTTCCTGAAGTCGGCGGGCCTGCACGTCGGCTCCGACATCACGGTGACGGCCTCCGGCAAGAAGTACACGATCACCGGTGCGATCGAACTGCCCGCCGACCTGAAGGCGAAGCAGCTGTACGCCGACCCGGGCGCGGTGATCGCCCCCTGGAAGGCCATGTCCGACCGCGACAAGAAGGTGCCGGCGCCCCATCCGGGCCCGTCGCAGTGGCTCGTCGAAGGTGCGGGGGAGGCCGGAATCGTCTGGAACGACGTGATGGCGGCCAACAAGGCCGGCGCTGTCGTCGTCTCCCGGCAGGTCTTCGAGAATCCGCCGCAGGACTCCGAGATCCCACTCCTCCGGACGAACCCGCAGTACGGCTCCGGCTACTCCGAGTCCGCCGAGACCAGCGCCGCCCTCATCACCGTCGTCGCGATGGCGATCCTTGAGATCGTGCTCCTGGCCGGACCGGCGTTCGCTGTCGGTGCGCGCCGCTCCCGGCGCCAGCTGGGCCTGCTCGGCACGTGCGGCGGCGACCGGGGTCAGGTCCGTGCCGTCGTCCTCGGTGGCGGTCTCGTCCTCGGTGGTGTCGGAGCGGTCGCCGGTGTCGCGGCCGGGCTGCTGCTGACGGTGGCGTTCCGGCCGACGATCGAGAACTGGGCCGGGCACCGCTTCGGCTCCCTGTCGATGCGGCCCACCGAACTGCTGATCATCGCCGTGCTGGGCCTGGTCACCGGCCTGCTGGCGGCGCTCGCCCCGGCGATCGTGGCCGGCCGGCAGTCCGTACTGGAATCGCTCACCGGCCGGCGCGGGGTGCGCCGCAGCTCCCGCGTGCTGCCGATCACGGGCGCCTGCGTGCTCGCTGTCGGCGTCGCCGTCGCCGTCTACGGAGGCACCAGCGGCAGTTCCACGCTGGTCTCCGGCGGCTCGGTCGTCGCGGAGCTGGGCCTGCTGGCCTGCATTCCGGTGATCGTCGGGCTGCTGGGCCGGCTCGGCCGCAGGCTCCCGCTCTCGCCCCGGATGGCGCTGCGCGACGCGGCCCGCAACCGCGGCCGCACCGCTCCGGCGGTCGCCGCCGTGATGGCGGCCGTCGCAGGCTCGGTGGCCATCGCCACCTACATGTCCAGCAGCGTGGCCGAGTCCGACTACGACCACATTCCGATGCTGACCGAGGGCACGGTCGTCCTCTCGGCGTGGGACGACGAGTCCGCGGAGCAGCTGCCCGTCGCCCGTGCCGCCGTCGAGCAGAACATGGCGGTGACCGGCGGCCGTGCCGACATCTCCCGCGTCTGGGCGGGCAGCGACTGCAACGTCTACTACGACGACGACGGGGGCGGCTGCGGCACCATCGAGCTGGTCAAGCCCTCCGGCAAGGGCCACACCTGCCCGCTCAACACCAAGGGCGCCAAGGAGCTCGCCGCCCGGCTGTCCGCCGAGGAGCACCGCTCGATGATGCGGTCCCCCGCCTGTATGGACGAGTACATCTCCACGGGGTCCTTCAGCGCGGACTCCAACAACATCGTCGTGGGCGACGCGTCCCTGCTCGCCACGTACGTGAAGCTCGACGACCCGGCCGCCGCCGCTGCCCTGAAGGCCGGCACGCCCGTCCTGCTCAACGAGGCGTACGCGGAGAACGGCGAGGTCACCCTCAAGTCCGTCCACACGTACCACGACAAGGACAAGAAGAACCGCAAGCTGCACCCCGGCCCGGCCCGCAAGTCCACGGACCGGCTGAAGGTGTACGTGGCAGAGGCCGAGTACGCCGCCACGCCCGGCATCCGCATGATCCTCCCGCAGCGGACCGCGGAGCGCCTCGGCCTGCACACCCAGCAGGCGGGCACGGTGTACGCCGTCAGCCACACGCCCACGGACGCCGAGGACCAGCGCGTCTCGGCCGCCATCGACCAGGCCGGCGGCGGGGTCTGGGTGCAGTCCGACCAGGAGTCCCGAGACCGGGACAGCATCATCCTGCTGATCCTCACCCTGTTCGCCGGAGTGGTGACGGTGGGCGCGGCCGCGATCACCACGGGTCTCGCCAAGGCCGACGCCGAAGCCGACCTGACCACGCTCAGCGCGGTGGGCGCGCCCCCGCGGGTGCGACGGGCCCTCTCCGGCTTCCAGTGCCTGGTGGTGGCGCTCACCGGGGTGCTGCTCGGGACGGCCGCGGGTCTGGTGCCCGCGGTGGCGCTGCGCCTGGTCGACCTGCGCCAGGCGATGGAGCAGATGCGGCTCCAGCCCATGGAGTCCGCGTACACGCCGATCGTGCTGCCCTGGGCGACCATCGGCCTGCTGGCCGTGGCGGTCCCGCTGCTCGCGGGCGTACTCGCGGCGGCGCTCACCCGCTCGCGGCTGACCCTGGCACGGCGGGCCGGCTGAACCGCTGGACTGTTCCGGTGCCCCTGGGAAGGGTGGATCTTCCGTTCCCGGGGGCACCACAGTGGTGAACGCCGTGTGTGCGCGACAATGGGCGACATGGAGATGCCGAGGAATGAACGGTCGCAGGAGCACCCCCAGGTCCTCGTGGTGGGCCAGGACGGAATGGCGATCGGCGGCGGTGGCACTGACGACGAGTCGCGGGAGGTCCCGGTGACGGAGATGGTCGAACAGCCCGCGAAGGTCATGCGCATCGGCAGCATGATCAAGCAGCTCCTGGAGGAGGTCAGGGCGGCTCCTCTCGACGAGGCGAGCCGAGTCCGTCTCAAGGAGATCCACGCCGGTTCGGTCAAGGAGCTGGAGGACGGCCTCGCGCCGGAGCTGGTGGAGGAACTGGAGCGGCTTTCGCTTCCGTTCACCGAGGACTCGGTCCCCTCCGAGGCGGAGCTGCGGATCGCCCAGGCCCAGCTGGTGGGCTGGCTGGAGGGCCTGTTCCACGGCATCCAGACCGCCTTGTTCGCCCAGCAGATGGCGGCCCGCGCCCAGCTGGAGCAGATGCGCCGTGCCCTGCCGCCGGGCAGCGGGCACGAGGAGGAGGACGGCGGCGCCGACCCCCACGGCCCGCTCCGCTCGGGGCCGTACCTGTAGCCGCGCACTGTCCGATCGACCATGCGAGAGGCCCGGCACACACCGTGTGCCGGGCCTCTGGCCTTCTCGGATCAGGCGGCGGTGGGCGGCTTGAGCAGGACCTTGCCGATGTGCGCGCTGGACTCCATGACCCGGTGCCCTTCCGCCGCGTCCCGCATCGGCACCGTGCGGTCGATCACCGGCTTCACGACGCCCTCGGCGATGAGCGGCCAGACGTGCTCGCGCACCGCCGCGACGATCGCCGCCTTCTCGGCGAGCGGGCGCCCGCGCAGCGAGGTCGCGGTGACGGCCGCCCGCTTGGTCAGCAGCGCGCCGAGGTTCAGCTCGCCCTTGGCGCCGCCCTGGAGCCCGATGATCGCCAGCCGGCCGTTGACGGCGAGCGCCTGCACGTTCCGGTCGAGGTACTTCGCGCCGATGATGTCGAGGATGACGTCCGCGCCGGCCCCGTCCGTGGCCTTGCGGATCTCCTCGACGAAGTCCTGTTCGCGGTAGTCGATCAGGATGTCCGCGCCCAGCTCCGCGCAGCGTGCCAGCTTCTCGGGCCCGCCGGCCGTCACCGCGACCCGTGCGCCGACCGCCTTGGCGAGCTGGATCGCCATCGTGCCGATGCCGCTGGAGCCGCCGTGCACCAACAGGGTCTCGGCAGGCCGCAGATGGGCCACCATGAACACGTTGGACCAGACCGTCGCCGTCACCTCGGGCAGCGCCGCCGCCGATGCGAGGTCCAGCCCTTCGGGTACGGGGAGCAGCTGCCCCGCCGGAACGGCGACCTTCTCCGCGTAACCGCCGCCCGCCAGGAGCGCGCACACCTCGTCGCCGACGGCCCAGCCGGTGACGCCCGGCCCGAGGGCCGACACCCGGCCGGCGCACTCCAGGCCCGGGTAGGGGGAGGCGCCGGGCGGCGGGTTGTAGAAGCCCTGCCGCTGGAGCACGTCGGCCCGGTTGACCGCGCTGGACACGACATCGACGAGGACCTCGCCGTCGCCGGGAACGGGATCGGGCACCTCGGCCCACACGAGCGCCTCGGGGCCACCGGGTTCGGGGATCGTGATCGCATGCATGGCCGCGAGGCTACTCCGTGACACCCCGCCCACGCCGACGCACGGGGCGCGGCGCGGGGTGGTGGCGCGGCGCGGGAGCGGGGGGCGCGGGGGCTGAGCGCGGCGCGGCGGGGACCGGGTGAGGTGCGGCGGGCCTGGGGCGTTGCCCGGGGTCAGGGGCGAGCCGGGGTGCGGGGAATGGGTGAGACGCCCGCGGGGCCGGGCGGGGCCAGGGTCGAGCCGGGGCTCGGGCTCAGCGGCGGCCCGGCCCCCGGGGGGCTCAGGGGCGCGGGAGGGGCTGGTGCAGCGGGTTGGGCGGCGGCTCGTTCGACGCACGGACGATGGTGATCAGCCGGTCCGTCAGCTGCAAGGGGCTGGCCGCCGGATCGTCGTAACCGAGCAGCCGGTGCCCGCGCAGGACGTTGACCACGAGGTCGTCGGTCTCCCGCACGTTCTTGCCCACCTCGGCCTTTATGACCGGGCGTTCCACGAGGTCGAGCCCGCTGCCCTGCTGGATGAGGTCCTCCATCACCGTGCCCGCACTGGGGCTGAGCACCGAGAGCCCGAGTAGCCGGCCCGCCGCACTGGCACTGGTGATGACGGCGTCCGCACCGGACTGCCGCAGCAGCGGCGCGTTCTCCTCCTCGCGCACCGCGGCCACGATCTTCGCTCCGCGGTTGAGCTGGCGGGCGGTCAGCGCGACCAGGACGGCGGTGTCGTCGCGCTGGGTGGCGATGATGATCTGACGCGCCTTCTGGAGCTCGGCACGGCGCAGCACATCGCTGCGCGTCGCGTCCCCGAGAACGCCGGTGAACCCCTCGGCGTTGGCGATCTCGATCACCTTGGACGCCGGGTCGACTACGACGATCTGTTCCTTGCTCAGCCCGGTGGCGCACAGGGTCTGGATGGCCGAGCGACCCTTCGTGCCGAAGCCGACAACGACAGTGTGGTCACGCAAGTTGGTTCTCCAACGCTTCAGCCGGAAGTCCTCCCGGGTCCGCTCCGTGAGGACCTCAAGAGTGGTGCCGACCAGGATGATGAGGAAGAGCACGCGCAGCGGTGTCACGAGCACCACATTGGTGAGCCGTGCGCCGTCGCTGTACGGAGTGATGTCGCCGTACCCGGTGGTGGAGAGGGTGACGGTCGCGTAGTACACCGCGTCCAGCAGATCGACCTTGCCGTCGGCCGCGTCGTGGTAGCCGCTGCGGTCGACCCAGACGATGAACACGGTGACGGCCAGCACGACCAGAGCCATCATCAGCCGCTTGGCCACCTGGCGCGCCGGTCCGTCCACGACCCGGCGCGGAAGCATCACCCGAGTGGGGACGACCTGTTCGTCGGCCCGCCTGGCCATCGCGTCATGGCCGGGAAGTTTCACGTGAAACACCCTTCAGTCCACGGCACCGCCGAGGCCCACGGTAGGTCGAGGATCTCCACCTCGGTGCCGGACCGTACCCCGCCCGGCTCCACGACGGCCAACCCGTCCGCGGCGGCAATCCCGCGCAGCATGGCGGGACCGTTGTAATGCAGTGGTACGACGTGCTCCTGCCCGCCTGCGGTTCCGGGTTCTCCGGCCGCCCGATGGACCACGGGCACCAGCCGGGTGTCGTGTGGATGCCCGTGCACATCGTCTCGTACGGCCACCCGGTAGGGCTCGTCGGGGGTACGCCCGGCCAGTCCGGCAAGAAGCGGCCCGGCCAGGGTGAGCAGCCCGGAGACGGCGGCCAGGGGGTTGCCGGGCAGCCCGACGAGACAGGGCCCGCCGGGGGAGAGCCTGGCCAGCAGCATGGGGTGGCCGGGGCGCACGGCGACCCCGTCGACCAGCAGTTCGGCGCCGATCCGGGCGAGGACGCGGTGGACGTGGTCGACGGGGCCGGCAGCGGTGCCGCCCGTCGTGATGATCAGGTCCGCCCCGGAGTCGGTGAGCGCCTGCCGCAGGGCCTCCGCGTCGTCGCCGAGGCGGCGCGGTGCGGAGACCTGGGCCCCCAGCGCGCGCACCCAGGGGCCGATCATGGGTCCGAGCGCGTCGCGGATCAGCCCGTCGTGGGGAAGCCCCTCGGTCAGCAGCTCATCGCCGAGGACCAGAACGTCGACGCGCGGCCGGGGGCGGACGGGCAGCTCGTCGTACCCGGCGGCCGCGGCCAGCCCGAGGACGGCGGGGGTCACCACCGTCGCGACGGGGAGCAGATGCTCGCCCGACCGGCACTCCTGACCGCGCGGCCGGATGTCCTGCCCCTGGCTCACGGGGCGCTGCGCGTACAGCAGCCCCTTGGCCTCGTCGGCGTGGGCGTGCTCGCTGCGGACGACGGCGGTCGCCTCCGCCGGGATACGGGCACCCGTGGCGATGCGCACGGCGTCCCCGTCGGGCAGCGGGTCGCGGGCGGTGTGCCCGGCGAGGATGCCGTCGTCCGCCCGGATGCTCCACGGCCCCGGCCCGGCGACGGCCCAGCCGTCCATGGCCGAGGTGTCGAACGACGGCAGATCGGTGAGCGCCACGAGCGGCTCGGCCAGCACGTACCCGAGGGCGCGATCAAGCCCCACCCACTCGGTGCGCCCCCGCCCCACCCTCCCCACCCGCCCGGCGACAACCCGCGCCTCCCCCCAGGAGAGCCCCCTGCCTGATGGGGCACTCTGCGAACCAGCACGCGACCCGGCCCCCGCCGGGTCGGGGTCTCGGGGGGCGGAACGGTGATCGGGGGCGGGGTCGGGGCGCTGGTTGCTATGGGGAGCGGGAGCGGCGACGGGCCGGTGACTCACCCGCCCGGCGGACGACCCTGCGGACGTCCCAGCGTCCCGGCTGCCGGACTGCCCGGCGGACGGGTCACCCGGACGAGCACCCGACGGCTCGCTCGGCCTGGCAACGCCGCCGACGCCGGACGAGGCCCCGGGCTGTGCGGCGGGCCGATCGGCAGGGCGGCCGGCGGACCGATCGCCGGGCAGCCCGCCGGACAGGTCACTCGACCGGTCACCCGCCAAGGCGGCGCCACTCATGCCGGGCAAGCCCCCAGCCTGCGCGGCGGACCGGTCAACGGGCAGGCCACTCGCCTCGTTGGCGACGCCCACATCAGACGAGCCCCCAGGCTCCCCGGCAGCCCCGTCCCACGACTGCGCGACGCCCCGACCGACGGACGACCGGCCGACGGACGACCGGCCAACGGCTCGGTCAATGGACTGGTCAACGGCTCGGTCAACGGCTCGGTCAACGGCTCGACCGCTGGACAACCCAATGGGCAGATCGCTCGGCCGCTCCGGCCGCTCCCTCGCCGCGTCAGCCGCCCCCACGCCAGGCAAGCCCCCAGGCTCTCCGGCAGACCCGTCCCATGCGTCGGTGTCGGGCCGGTCGCTGGACTGCCCGTCCGCCCGACCACCTGCCTCACCGAGAGCGGACCGGCCGTCCGACAGCACGGAGGCCGAATCGTTCAGCTGCCCGGCGGGCGGTCCGCTCGGCTGCCCGGCGGGCGGTCCGCTCGGCCAGTCACTTTGCAACCCGGAGAGCCAATCGTCCGGCTCCTCCAAGCCCCCGTCACCCGTCCGCCCAACAGGCAGGCCCGGCTCCCCGACACCCCGCCCACCCGGCCGTCCAACGAGCCGATCCGACTCCCCAGCACCCGGACCACCCGTCCGCCCAACAGGCAGACCCGGCTCCCCCACGCCCCGATCCGGCCGGCCGACAGGCCATTCCCGCTGCCCAACGGCCCGCTCCGGCCGCTCGACGGGCTCGGTTTCCCGAGGCGGCGTCTGCCGGCCCACGAGGGCCAGGGCCTGGGCGACGGCCCACTCCTCGTCGGCCCTCGCCTCGGCCTCGGCCGCGGCACGCCTCTCCGCAGCGGCACGCCGCTCGTCGCCGGCGGTACGGCGCCCAGCAGCGGCGGCACGCCCACCGGAGACGGGTTCACCCCCAGCGGCCCCAGCGGCCCCGGAGGCCCCGGAAGCACCGGAAGCACCGGAAGCACCGGAAGCACCGGAAGCACCGGAAGCACCGGGGCCCGCGGCTGCGGGGCTCCCCACCGGACCCGGCCCCCCGGAAGCACCGGCGCCTCCGGCGCCCCCCGCGCCCCCCGAACCGCCGCTGCGGCCCGTCACGGCGACCCGGTCTCGTCCGCCCACCGAAGTGCCAGCGCCGCCGCCTTGCGCGCGGCCTCCGCCACCGCCTCGGGCCCGCCGCCGTCGCCGCTCGCCTTCCCTGCCGCGTAGCCGACGAGGAAGGTCGTCAGGGGCGCGGCAGGCCGGGCGACGCCATGCGCGGCGTCACGGGCGAGGTCGAGCAGAAGGCCGGTGTCGACGTCGAGGTCGATGCCGAGTTCATCCTTGACTGCGGTGATCCATTCATCCAGCACGGTCCCATGTTCTCTGATCCGGGCCCGTGCCGAAGCGATGTCCTCCCAGGTGTCGCAGTCGAACGAGGCGAGCGGCCCCGCGGGCACCCGGCAGAGCGTCAGCTCATGCGTGAGCAGGCGCAGCGGCAGCCCCGCCAGACCACCGTGCTCGGCGGCGAGCAGCGCCAGTTCGCGGCGCAACGGCTCCGCCCGGTAGACGGCGACCAGCGGCTGGTCGCGCCCGTCCTCGTCGGTGCAGAGGGCGCCGTCCACACCGATCCCCGGAGCGGAGGCCGCCGCCAGCAGCGCACGGACCGTATCGGCGCCCAGGAACGGCAGATCGGCGGAGAGCACGACAACGTGCTGTGCCGACGTATGCCGCGCCCCGGCACCGAGCGCCGCCAACGGCCCTCCGCCGTGCGGTTCTTCGCGCGCCCAGGTCACCGCGCGCACCGTGGGCCGCCGGCCCCCCACCACCACGGTGGACCCGGCGTCGGCACAGGCGGCGAGCACACGGTCGAGCAGCGCCCGGCCACCGACCCGCAACCCCGGTTTGTCGGCGCCGCCCAGCCGCTTGGCGGCTCCTCCGGCGAGAACGATGGCGTCGTAGGCGGTCATGCCCCGAGTATGCGGGCCCTGCCGCACCGGGGCCCCGGCAGGTGCCGGGACCGCGGCCTCACCGCACCACCACTCCCGTCGGCCCCGTCGGCCCCGCGTCTACAGACTGCGCAGGAGCAACGCGGGCTGTTCCACGCAGTCGGCCACATGACGCAGGAAGCCCCCGGCGGTGCCGCCGTCGCAGACCCGGTGGTCGAAGGTCAGTGACAGCTGCACGACCTGACGCACCGCGAGCTGCCCCTCGTACACCCACGGCTTGGGGACGATGCGGCCGACGCCCAGCATCGCCGCCTCCGGGTGGTTGATGATCGGCGTCGATCCGTCGACCCCGAACACCCCGTAGTTGTTCAGCGTGAACGTGCCACCGGTCAGCTCCGCCGGCTTCAGCGTCCCCGTCCTGGCCGCTTCGGTCAGCCGGGCGATCTCCGCACCGATCGATTCCGTGCTGCGCGCGTGGGCGTCGCGGACGACCGGGACGACCAGGCCCCGCTCGGTCTGGGCCGCGAACCCGAGGTGCACCTGCGGCAGCCGGACGATCTCGCGCGCCTCCTGGTCCACCGTGGAGTTGAGCTCGGGGTACCGGGCCAAAGCCGCCGTGCAGATCCGGGCGAGCAGCGCGAGCACCGACACCTTGGGCCCGTCGGCGCTGTTCATCGCGGCCCGTGCGGCCATCAGCTCGGTCGCGTCGGCATCGACCCAGCATGTGGCGTCGGGGATCTCCCGCCGGCTGCGGCTCAGCTTGTCGGCGACCGCGCCACGCACCCCGCGCAGTGGAATCCGCTCGCCGGCGGCACGTACGGGCGCCTCGTCCGGCACCGCGGGTGCCGCGGCCGGTGCCTCGGCGGCGGACCGGATGGCGGACTCGACGTCGGCCCGCAGGATCAGTCCGTCTGGGCCCGAGCCGGCAAGCCGGCGCAGATCCAGGTCGTGCTGGCGCGCGAGCCTGCGCACCAGCGGCGACACGACCGCGACCGGCCCCGTCCCCCGTCCGGAGGCAGCGGCCGAGGCGGCGGGGGAGACAGGGGAGGCGGGGACCGCGACCACCCGCGCGGCAGGCGCCGCCCCGGTTGCCTTCAGCCCATCCGGCCGCACCCGCCGACGACGTACGGGCGGCGCCCCGGTCCCGTATCCCACCAGCACATTCCCGGATCCGGAATCCGCCGCAGCGGGCTCCGCCTCAGCCGTCCCGGCCCCGGAATCGCTCTTGCCGGAAGCCTCCGCGGACGACCCGACCGCCACGGTGAGCAGCGGCGCCCCGACCGGAAGCTCCGTGCCCTCGTCGCCGAACCGGGCGGTCACCACGCCCCCGTACGGGCACGGCACCTCCACCATCGCCTTGGCCGTCTCGACCTCGACCACCGGCTGGTCGATGTCGACGACGTCCCCGACCTCCACCAGCCAGCGCACGATCTCGGCCTCGGTCAGCCCCTCACCGAGGTCCGGCAATTTGAACTCAAGGACCTGAGCCATCAGTTGCTCGCCTCCCACTGGAGCCGTGCGACGGCGTCGAGAACCCGGTCCACACCGGGGAGGTGGTGGCGCTCCTGCATCGGCGGCGGATACGGGATGTCGAATCCGGCGACGCGCAGCACCGGCGCCTCCAGGTGGTGGAAACACCGTTCGGTGATCCGGGCCGCGATCTCGCCGCCGGGGCCCCCGAAGCCGGTGGACTCGTGGACGACGACCGCGCGCCCCGTACGGCGCACCGAAGCCGCGACGGTCTCGTCGTCGAACGGCACCAGCGACCGCAGATCCACGACTTCGAGGTCCCAGCCTTCCTCGACGGCGCCCTCGGCCGCCTCCATGCAGACCGGCAGGGACGGCCCGTACGTGATCAGCGTGGCGCTGCGGCCGGGGCGGCGCACGACGGCCCGGCCGATGGGCTCCACGGCGGCGGGCTCCTGCGGCGACCAGTCGGCCTTCGACCAGTACAGACGCTTCGGCTCCAGGAAGACCACCGGGTCGTCCGAGGCGATCGAGGCCCGCAGCAGCCCGTACGCGTCCCCGACCGTGGCCGGCGTCACGACATGGAGACCGGGGGTCGCCATGTAGTACGCCTCCGAGGAATCGCTGTGGTGCTCGACGCCCCCGATGCCGCCGCCGTAGGGCACCCGGACGGTGATCGGCAGCGGCATCGCGCCCCCGGTCCGGTTCCGCATCTTGGCGACATGGCTGATGAGCTGCTCGAACGCCGGATAGGCGAACGCGTCGAACTGCATCTCGACCACGGGCCGCAGCCCGTACATCGCCATGCCGACCGCCGCCCCGAGGATGCCCGCCTCGGCCAGCGGAGTGTCCGTGCAGCGCTCGTCGCCGAACTCCTTCGCCAGACCGTCGGTGATCCGGAAGACCCCGCCGAGCGTCCCGACGTCCTCACCCAGGACGTGCACCGAGGGGTCATCGGCCATCGAGTCGCGCAGCGCGCGTCCCAGGGCCTGCGCCATCGTGGCGGGCTTGGCCTTCGCCGTCCGCTCCCCGGCCGTCGCCGCTGCCGTGGTCATCGGGCCGCTCCCCCGTCGTCCGTACCGTGCTGGTCGTGCTCCGCGTCCAGCTCACCGCGCAGGCGGTCGGCCTGCTCGCGCAACTGAGCCGTCTGCTCCGCGTACACATGGGTGAAGAGGTCCATCGGGTCGAGCACAGGATCCGCGTTCATCCGCTCGCGCAGCCCCGCGGCCATCCGCTCAGCGGCCACCCGCTCCTCCTCGATGCCGTCGTCGTCGAGCAGCCCGCGCCCGGTCAGCTCACGCTCCAACAGCCGCACCGGATCGTGGGCCCGCCAGGTCTCGACCTCGCTGTCACCGCGGTAGCGGGTCGCGTCGTCGGCGTTCGTATGGGCGTCCATGCGGTACGTCACGGCCTCGACCAGCGTCGGTCCGCCACCGGCCCTGGCCCGCTCGACCGCCTCGGAGAGCACCTGGTGCATGGCGGCCGCGTCGTTCCCGTCGACGAGCCGTCCGGGCATTCCGTACCCCACGGCCTTGTGCGCCAAAGACGGGGCCGCGGTCTGCTTGGCCAGGGGTACGGAGATGGCGAAGCCGTTGTTCTGTACGAGGAAGACGACCGGGGCCCGCCAGACGGCCGCGAAATTCAGCGCCTCGTGGAAATCGCCCTCGCTGGTGCCGCCGTCACCGACCATGGCGAGCGCGACCACGTCGTCACCCTTGAGCCGCGCCGCGTGGGCCAGACCCACCGCGTGCGGCAACTGGGTGGCGAGCGGGGTGCAGAGCGGGGCGATGCGGTGCTCGCGCGGGTCGTAGCCGGTGTGCCGGTCGCCCCGCAGCAGCGTCAGCGCCTCGACCGGATCCAGCCCCCGCGCCACGGCCGCGAGCGTGTCGCGGTAGCTGGGGAAGAGCCAGTCCCGCTCCTCCAGCACCAGGGCCGCCGCGATCTCGCACGCCTCCTGGCCCGTGCTCGACGGATAGACCGCCAGCCTGCCCTGCTTGGTGAGGGCCGTCGCCTGGGTGTTGTACCGCCGGCCGCGCACCAGCTCGGCGTAGAGACGCCGCAGCAGCTCGGGGTCGGCTTCGGCCACGGCGTCCGTACCCAGCACCCGGTACGGCTCGGGGTCCGGGAGCAGCGGCGCGGGATCGGTGAGCGGCTTCCAGGCCGGGGGCGGCGTGGGCCGGTAGGCGGCCGCGCCGGGCAGCTCTTGGACCGTCATGACAGGCACCTCCGAGCATCGGGCTGTATCGAAATATGGCGATATATCGAAAAGGGCGCAAGGCGCGAGTGTGGCGCGTCTCACCTACCGATTGTTCGGTCGCGAGGGCATTTTGGCTACAGGCACCGCCAGCCTGTGGACAAACGG
Source organism: Streptomyces sp. Mut1 (assembly GCF_030719295.1). Classification (NCBI taxonomy): domain Bacteria; kingdom Bacillati; phylum Actinomycetota; class Actinomycetes; order Kitasatosporales; family Streptomycetaceae; genus Streptomyces; species Streptomyces castrisilvae. The sequence continues at coordinate 3,752,027 of NZ_CP120997.1, forward strand.
TTCTCCACAGCCTGGGATGGGAACAGGTCGTCCAGGACCGGGAGGCACGGGAACATGGCAGCTGAACAAATGGCCGACGGGAGCGAGGAACCCGGCCGCCTTCCCCCGGCGCGCCCGCTCGACGCCATCGACCGCGACATCCTGCGGCTGCTCCAGACGGACGGCCGCGCCTCGATACGGTCGGTGGCCGACCGCGTCCACGTATCGCGCGCCAACGCCTACGCGCGGATCAACCGGCTCATCGAGGATGGCGTGATCCAGGGGTTCAGCGCGCGTGTGAACCACGAGCGGGCGGGGCAAGGCGCCTCCGCGTACATCACGCTCAAGATCGTCCAGAACTCCTGGCGCACCGTCCGCGAACAGCTCCAGGCACTGCCGGGAGCCACCCACATCGCGCTCGTCAGCGGCGATTTCGACGTCCTGCTCCTGGTGCACACACCGGACAACCGGACGCTGCGCGAGCTGGTACTGACCCGGATTCAGGCCATTCCGGAGGTGCTGTCCACCCGCACGCTGCTGGTGTTCGAGGAAACGGACCTGGCCCCGGGCCCGGACCGCCCCGCAGAACTCGCCTGAGCGGCCACGCACGGGGGAACGCGCAGCTGATCAGCGGCCGGACTGACCGGACTTCATGCCGTCGAAGGCCAGCTGCACCACGGTGTCCGCGAGCCGTTCCCCCTCCGCGCCGCCGTCGGGCAGCGGCCGGTACCACTCCACCAGGGAGTTGACCATGCCGAACAGCAGCCGCGTCGCGAGCCGTATGTCCACGTCGGAGCGGAGATCGCCGTCCGCGACGGCCGCCTTGAGCAGTTCGGCGACCCGCTGGTCGAACTCGCGCCGCCGCTCCAGGGCCCAGCGCTCGGTCTTCGTGTTGCCCCGCACCCGCAGCAGCAACGTGACGTAGGGCAGTTCGGCTATCAGCACCTCGACCGTGCGGCGGGTGACGTACTCGACCCGTTCGATCGCGCGGCCTCGCGTCGCCCCCGACTCGTCGAGGATCGCGAACAGCCCGTCGAGGGCGCGGCTGACGGCCCGCCGCAGCAGCTCTTCCTTGCCCGCGACATGGTGGTAGATGGACGACTTGGAGATGCCCGCCGCCTTCGACAGGTGCTCCATGGACGTGCCGTCGTAACCGCGCTCATTGAAGACACGGACGGCGACGGCCAGCAGAGTTTCCGGCGTGTACGTGTCCCGCTTGGCCGTGGTCATGTCCGCGATCCTCCCCTACGAGTTGTCCACAGGTTCCGTGGGCCCCCTTGTCCCGACCGATCGTTCGGTTACTCTAACTCTGTCCGCCCGTCCCTGCCCAGCTCGATGAGGAGTTGGTCCGCCATGGCCGCCGAGCTCTCCCCGCACCTGCTGTCCGAGAAGCACCGCCCCACGCTGGACCGGGCCCTCGAAGCGATCCGCTCACGGGATTACTGGTCCCCGCATCCCGAGCACCCGAAGGCGTACGGGGAGGGCGGCGCCCCGGGCAGCCTCGGCGCAGCCGAGGGCAAGGCCGCTTTCGACGCCGTGCTGCACACCCGCATCGACCTGGCCCAGCCGGGCACCGACGGTTGGACGGGCGGGGAGGTCTCTCCGTACGGCCCCGAGCTCGCGGTGGAGTATCCGCACGCGGACCTGGACGTCCTGCTCCCGGCGATGCGCGCGGCCATGCCCGCCTGGCGCGAGGCCGGCCCCGAGACCAGGGCCCTGGTCTGTCTGGAGATCCTGGCGCGGATCAGCGCCCGCACCCACGAGTTCGCCCACGCCGTGATGCACACCAGCGGCCAGGCCTTCATGATGGCGTTCCAGGCTGGTGGCCCGCACGCCCAGGACCGGGGCCTGGAAGCCGTCGCGTATGCGTACGAGGAGCAGCTCCGCGTCCCCCGCACCGCCGACTGGTCCAAGCCGCAGGGCAAGCGCGACCCGCTCGCGCTGCACAAGACGTTCACCCCCGCGGGCCGCGGCATCTCGCTGCTGATCGGCTGCAACACCTTCCCCACCTGGAACAGCTACCCGGGCCTCTTCGCCTCCCTCGCCACGGGCAATCCGGTCCTGGTGAAGCCCCACCCCCGCGCGATCCTCCCGCTGGCCCTCACGGTTCAGCTGGCGCGCGAGGTGCTCACCGAGGCGGGCTTCGACCCCAACCTCGTCACCCTGGCCGCCGAGCACCCGGGCGAGGGCATCGCCAAGACGCTGGCGGTCCGCCCCGAGATCAAGATCATCGACTACACGGGGTCCACGGAATTCGGTGACTGGCTGGAGGCCAACGCCCGCCAGGCCCAGGTCTACACGGAGAAGGCCGGCGTCAACACGATCGTCGTGGACTCCACCGACGACTACCGCGGCATGCTCGCCAACCTGGCGTTCTCGTTCTCCCTGTACAGCGGTCAGATGTGCACCACCCCGCAGAACCTGCTCATCCCCCGGTCCGGCATCACGACGGACGCCGGCGACAAGACGTACGACGACGTCGTCGGTGACATCGCGGCCGCGGTCACCGGCCTCCTGGGCGACGACGCCCGAGCGAACGGCCTGCTCGGCGCCCTGGTCAACCCGGACGTGAAGGCCCGCCTCGACGCCGCGGCCCACCTGGGCGAGGTCGCGCTGCCCTCGCGCGAGGTGACCAACCCCGAATTCCCGGACGCCACCGTCCGCACCCCCGTGATCGTGAAGCTCGACGCCGCCAAGACGGACGGCGAGCCCCCCTACCTCGCGGAGTGCTTCGGCCCGGTCTCCTTCGCCGTGGCCGTCGACTCGACGGCGGACGCCGTGGAGCTCCTGCGCCGCACGATCCGCGAGAAGGGGGCGATGACGGTCGGCGCGTACACCACGTCCGAGGAGGTGGAGCGCGCGGTGGAGGGCGTCTGCCTGGACGAGTCCGCCCAGCTCTCCTTGAACCTCACCGGCGGGGTCTACGTCAACCAGACAGCGGCCTTCTCCGACTTCCACGGCTCGGGCGGCAACCCGGCGGCAAACGCGGCCCTCTGCGACGGCGCCTTCGTCTCCAACCGCTTCCGCACCCTGGAAGTCCGCCGCCAACGCTGACCCCACCCCACCGAACCCCCGGCTCCCCCGCGCCCCGGCCCATCCGACGCTCCCACCCCTCAAGCCCGTCCGTCGCTTGAGGACCGGAGACCAGGGGGCCTGGGAGCCCGGGGGGGGCAGAGCCACCCACCCCCTCAGCCCTTCGGCCCCAGAACCCCGCGACCGAAGCCCCACCCGCACCACCCAGCTCACCCGCACCACCCAGCCCGTCCGGCGCTTGAGGACCCGGGACCCGAGGCCGAAGCTCACCCCCACCACCCAGCCCGTCCGGCGCTTGAGGACCGGGGGCCCGGGGGCGGAGCCCCCGGTTACGGGAAGGGGCGGGTAGGGGACAGCCCGCCGCAGGCGCCCCACCACACAGCACCACCCCCGCCACGCACCACGCACCACACAGGCCCCCAAGGGCACGCACCCCACCCACAGGCACCCCCACCCTCACCCCCCAGAAATCACCGCGTACCGCCCCACCCACGCATGCATCGCAATCGCCGCAGCCGCCCCCGCATTGATCGACCGCGTCGACCCGAACTGCGCGATCGAGCACACCATCGCCGCATGCCGACGCGCTTCCTCCGTCAGCCCCGGCCCCTCCTGCCCGAACAGGAGCACACACCGCCGAGGCAGCTCCGTCCGCTCCAGCGGCACCGCTCCGGGCAGATTGTCGATCCCGATGATCGGCAGCCCCTCCGCCTCGGCCCAGGCGGTCAGGCTCGCGGTGTCGGGGTGGTGGCGGACGTGCTGGTACCGGTCGGTGACCATGGCTCCGCGCCGGTTCCAGCGCCGCCGCCCCACGATGTGCACCTCTTTGGCGAGGAAGGCGTTGGCCGTACGCACGACGGACCCGATATTGAAGTCGTGGCCCCAGTTCTCCACGGCGACGTGAAAGTCGTGCCGGCGCAGATCGAGGTCGGCGACGATCGCTTCCCGCGTCCAGTAGCGGTACTGGTCGCCGACGTTGCGCCGGTCGCCCCGGGCCAGCAGCTCGGGGTCGTACCGCTCGTCCTCGGGCCAGGGCAGCGGGTGCGGCCCGACGCCGACCTGCGTCCCGAACCCCTCGTCGTACTGGGCGGGCTCGGCGCCGCCCGACTCACGGTCCGTAACACCCGGCCCACCCACCACAGGCGTATCCGCCGCAGACGTATCCGCCACAGGCCCACCGCTCCTGCTGGTACCACTGGTCTCACCGGTGCTGCCGGTCTCGCTGCTCACCCGACGAGGGTATGGCTCCCGTCGCCACCGACCGCCGGTGCCTCCAGGTCGTCGGCGGCGCCCCGCTGGGCGGGGACCTTCCCGCGCCGCCGGAACATCAGCTGCCGCCCGCGGGTGACGCTGCCGCCCAGCCACACCAGGAAGACGGTCGGCAGAAAGACGGCATCCGCGGCGATCATCGCCATCGAGAAGAACGGCAGGCCCAGCAGGACCGCGATCCCGAGGTGCTCACAGATCATCGCGCCGAGCAGAACGTTCTTGACGCGCCGGTTGAACAGCGTGAAGGGAAAGGCCACCTGCACGATGACGGTCGCGTACGACAGCACCATCACCATGACACCGCTGGAGGCGAGCAGGCCCGAGAGGGAGGGCCACGGGGTGAAGTAGTCGAGCTTGAGCGGGTAGTACAGCGCGGTGCCGTCCTGCCAGCGTGAGCCCTGGATCTTGTACCAGCCGGCGGTCGCGTAGATCAGACAGACCTCGGCCATGATCACGAAGAGCGTGGCGTTGTGGGCGAGGTTGGCGATGACGTCGAGCAGGGTACGCAGCTCGCTGCGCGGCGCCTCCCGGTTCACGGCCCACCAGGCCCCCTGGCCGATCCACAGGGCCCACAGGAGGAACGGCAGCCATAGGGTTCCGCCCAGACCGCGCGCCACCGTGGCCCCGAGCAGAACGGCTCCGAGCACCGCCCACAGCAGCACCCCGGCCGACTCTCCCGGCGCTCGCCGTCGCCCGGCCCCCTCCTCGTCCGTCACAGCGGCTTCGGCCCGCCGCGCGCGGCGGGCGTCCAGTGACCAGACCTGCCCGCACCGGGTCAGCACCAGGTAGATGGCCATCAGATGGATGACGTTGTCGCCGCCGTCGCCCATGAAGATGCTGCGGTTCTGCAGCGAGAGGACTCCGGCCATGAAGACGACGGAGGTGGCGCGGGTGTGCCAGCCGACCATCAGCAGCACGGCCGAGACCAGCGCCAGCGCGTAGACGATCTCGAACCAGAGGGCGCTGTCCGACCACATGAGCGCGGTGAAGGCCTGGTTCCCCGATATCAGCTGCTGCGCCAGATCCCAGCGCCAGGGCGCGTCGGGTCCGTACATCTCGTGCCGGTGGGGCAGCTCCCTCAGCAGGAACAGGAGGTAGGTGGCGGAGAAGCCGACTCGGATGACGGCGCTCTGGTACGGCCCCAGGGCCGAGGCGGTGACGCGCTGGATACCACGGGCGAGCCCGCGGTCGGGGCGGGGCATGCTCACTGGTCCGCCTCCTCGTAGCCGGCCGTGCCCTTGGGCACATCGGCCGCCTCGACCTTCCACCAGGGCAGTACGCGGTAGGACGGGCCGGTGCTGATCTTCTCGTCGCTCCACTCGGGCGCCGCGACGGCCCGCACCTCCGACCTGACCTGGATGCGCAGGATGGTCTCGCCGTCGTGGTGCCCGGTGAGGCGCAGCATCACGAGGCGGCGGACGTACTGCTCGGAGAGGCTGCCGCGCAGGCCGTTGGCCCGGTTCTGGTCGTCGTGCGATCCGACGTAGAAGTCCCAGGCCCGGCGGAGTTCGTTCTGCTGGACGTGGCTGGGCAGCAGATTGCCGCGTATCGCCCGTCCGTCCTCGGCGGAGAGATCCGTCCAGGCCGTGGTGCGGGGGCCGTCAGGACCGGCCAGCTCCGTACGCACCTGCACGGCGACGTTCTGCTGCAACGGGTTGGGGGCGAAGAGCTTCCAGTTCTGTTCGAACTCGGGGTAGATCCACTCGTCGACGGCCGCGCCGTGCTGCTTGGTCAGTGTGTTGGAGGGCGCGACGTGCAGAAAGACCATGGCCAGCTGGACACAGGCGATCACCCCGCACACCGCGAGCGCGACGGCGGCTGCGACCTGGTACGGAAACGAGAGCCCGGCCATCCCACCGACCCCCACGGGCGCCTCGGCAACGGTGGTCCCGGCACCGGGAACTCCGGCAACCGGCTCGGCAACGGGAACTTCCGCGGCGAAAACCCCGGCGGCGGAGGTCTCCCCGGTGGACGCCGCGACAGCGGGGGCCGCCCCGCTGATCCCATCGGCGCCCCGGTCGTCGTCCGAATCCATCCCGCCCCGATCCACACCGATCTTGGTCAGTCAGTTATCCACAGGGTTGACACCCTACGGGCCGCAGACTCACCATTGAAGTCAATGAACCGAACGATCGGTCGGTAGGGAGTCCGGGATGGCAGCGGTGACTGCGGGCCAGACAGCGCAGGCGACAGAGGGCGGGGCGGAGGGGGCCGACGCGGCCTTGCAGGCGGCCTTCGACGCCGCGGTGGCGGCCGACGAGCGCATCGAGCCGCGCGACTGGATGCCCGACGCCTACCGCGCCTCGCTGGTCAGGCAAATGGCCCAGCACGCCCACTCCGAAATCATCGGCATGCAGCCCGAGGCCAACTGGATCACCCGCGCCCCTTCGCTGCGCCGCAAGGCCATCCTCATGGCCAAGGTGCAGGACGAGGCGGGCCACGGTCTGTATCTGTACAGCGCCGCCGAGACGCTGGGCACGGGACGTGACGAACTGCTCGACAAGCTCCACGCGGGCCGTCAGCGGTATTCCTCGATCTTCAACTACCCGACGCTGACCTGGGCGGACGTCGGCGCCATCGGCTGGCTCGTGGACGGCGCCGCGATCACCAACCAGGTCCCCCTGTGCCGCTGCTCCTACGGCCCCTACGCCCGCGCGATGGTCCGCGTCTGCAAGGAGGAGTCGTTCCACCAGCGCCAGGGCTACGAGCTGCTCCTCGCCCTCAGCAACGGCACCCCCGCGCAGCACGAGATGGCCCAGGACGCGGTGAACCGGTGGTGGTGGCCGTCCCTGATGATGTTCGGCCCGCCCGACGACGCCTCCGCGCATTCGGCGCAGTCGATGACCTGGAAGATCAAGCGGCATTCCAACGACGAGCTGCGGCAGCGCTTCGTGGACATCTGCGTCCCCCAGGCCGAGGCACTCGGCCTCACCCTCCCCGACCCGGACATCCGGTGGAACGAGGAGCGCGGACAGCACGACTTCGGCGCGATCGACTGGACGGAGTTCCAGGAGGTCCTGAAGGGCAACGGCCCGTGCAACGAGCAGCGCCTCGGCCAGCGCCGCCGGGCCCACGAGGAAGGCGCCTGGGTCCGCGAGGCCGCCGCCGCGTACGCGGCCAAACACACGGTCGTACCGAATGGAAAGGCGACAGCATGAGCAGCTCGACGGACTGGCCGCTGTGGGAGGTGTTCGTCCGCTCGCGGCGAGGCCTCTCCCACACCCACGCCGGCAGCCTGCACGCGCCGGACGCCGAGATGGCCCTGCGCAACGCGCGCGACCTCTACACCCGCCGGTCCGAGGGGGTCTCGCTGTGGGTGGTGCCCTCCGCCCAGATCACGGCATCCTCGCCGGACGAGAAGGACTCCTTCTTCGAACCGGCCGGTGACAAGCCGTACCGGCACCCGACGTTCTACGAGATCCCGGACGGGGTGAAGCACCTGTGACCGCGGCCCTCGCCCTCGGCGACGACGCGCTGGTGCTCTCCCACCGGCTCGGGGAGTGGGCCGGCCACGCCCCGGTGCTGGAGGAGGAAGTGGCCCTCGCCAACATCGCCCTGGACCTGCTGGGCCAGGCACGGCTGCTGCTCTCGCTCGTGGGCGACGAGGACGAACTGGCCTATCTGCGGGAGGAGCGCGCCTTCCGCAACGTCCAGCTGGTCGAACAGCCGAACGGCGACTTCGCCCACACCATCGCCCGACAGCTCTACTTCTCGGTCCATCAGGAGGGGCTGTACGAGCAGCTGGCCGCAGGCGACGGCGCGTTCGCCGGAGTAGCGGCCAAGGCGGTCAAGGAGGTCGCCTACCACCGGGACCACGCCGAGCAGTGGACGCTGCGCCTCGGCGACGGGACGGACGAGAGCCACGAGCGGATGCAGCGCGCGGTGGACGCGCTGTGGCGCTTCACCGGCGAGCTGTTCCAGCCGGTCGAAGGCGTGGACGTGGACTGGCAGGCACTGCACGACCGCTGGCTGGAGTCCGTCACCACCGTCCTGGAGCGGGCGACCTTGACGGTGCCTTCGGGGCCGCGGTCCGGCGCCTGGACAGCGGGTGCGGGCCGACAGGGCATCCACACCGAGTCCTTCGGACGGATGATCGCCGAGATGCAGCACCTGCACCGCAGCCACCCGGGGGCGTCATGGTGACCTGGACACCCCTTGAGGAGGAGCTGCTCGGCCTGGCGGGCTCGGTCCCCGACCCGGAGCTGCCCGTGCTGACGCTGGAGGACCTGGGCGTGGTCCGGAGCGTGGAGGTGACCGAGCCGGGCCGGGTCACGGTCAAGCTCACGCCGACCTACACCGGCTGCCCGGCGATAGAGGCCATGTCCACGGACATCGAGCGCGTGCTCCACGACTACGGCGTGCCCGAGGTATCCGTGGAGACGGTCCTGTCCCCGGCCTGGTCGACGGACGACATCACCGCCGAAGGACGCCGCAAACTGGCCGAGTTCGGCATAGCGCCGCCTCGGCCCCACGACGCCGCCTCCGGCTCCGGCGGCCCGGTGCCGGTCACCCTGTCCGTGCGCTGCCCGCACTGCGGCTCCACCGACACGGAGTTGCTGAGCCGGTTCTCCTCCACCGCTTGCAAGGCGCTCCGCCGCTGCGTGGCGTGCCGCGAGCCGTTCGACCACTTCAAGGAGTTGTAGATGTTCCATCCGCTCCGGGTCAGCGGGATCGAGCGCCTGACGGACGATTCGGTGGCCGTCACCTTCGCCGTGCCGCCGGACCTGCACAAGACCTTCCGGCACAAGCCCGGCCAGCATCTCAACGTGCGCTACACCGTTGACGGCAAGGAGGTCCGCCGCTCCTACTCGATCTGCGCCCCGGCCACCGAGCAACCGGCCGTTCCGGCGCTGCGCGTGGGCATCCGGCTCGTGGACGGCGGCGCTTTCTCGACGTACGCGCTCAAGGAGCTGCTGGTCGGCGACACGATCGAGGCGATGCCCCCGATGGGCCGCTTCGTACTGGAGCCCCGCGCCGGTCAGTTCGCGGCGATCGTGGGCGGCAGCGGCATCACTCCCGTGCTGTCCATAGCGGCCACCCTGCTCGCCCGCGAGCCGGATGCCAGGTTCTGCCTGATCCGCAGCGACCGGACGGCCGCCTCGACCATGTTCCTGGACGAGGTCGCCGACCTGAAGGACCGCTACCCGGACCGGTTCCAGCTGGTCACCGCCCTGTCCAGGGAGGAGCAGCAGGCCGGCCTGCCCTCGGGCCGGCTGGACGGCGAGCGGCTCTCCGGACTGTTGCCCGCCCTGCTGCCGGTGGGAGAGATCGACGGCTGGTATCTGTGCGGCCCGCTGGGCCTGGTCCGGTCGGCCGAGGACGCGCTGCACGGGCTGGGCGTGGACCGCTCCCGCATCCACCAGGAGATCTTCCACGTCGACGAGGCACCGGCGGCCCCCGCCGGCCCCCGGGTCGAGGCCCCAGTCGGCAGCACGCTGACGGCGACCCTCGACGGGCGGTCGGGCAAGTGGCCGGTCGCGGAGGGCGAGTCGCTGCTGGAGACGGTGCTGCGCAGCCGCTCGGACGCGCCGTACGCGTGCAAGGGCGGGGTCTGCGGGACGTGCCGGGCCTTCCTCGTGGCGGGCAAGGTACGGATGGACCGCAACTTCGCCCTGGAGCCGGAGGAGACGGACGCGGGCTACGTGCTGGCCTGCCAGTCCCATCCGGTGACCGAGGAGGTGGAGCTCGACTTCGACCGCTGACCACGAGCCCTGCCGGCGCTCTCCTGTTCCCTTCTCATAGAACGTGTTCTATCTTGACGCCCCGTCACATCGGGTCAGTCGGGCCAAGAGCCCACGTTCACGGGAGGCCGGGACAGTGGACTTCACTTTCACCGAGGAGCAGCAGGCGGCCGTCGAGGCGGCGCGCGCGGTCCTGTCCGGCGTCGCACCCGATGCGGTGCCCAGCCCCGCGCTCGTACCGGGTGCGGTGGCCGAGGACATCGACCGGCCCCTGTGGTCCCGGCTCGCCGCCGCCGACCTGCTGAGCCTCACGCTGGCCCCGGAGCACGGCGGGGCGGGGCTCGACCTCATCGCGCTCTGCCTGGTGCTCCGCGAGTCCGCGAAGGTCCTCGCCCGCGTACCGCTGCTGGAGACGTGCGCGGTGGCCATGACCCTCCAGCGGTACGCGGGCGGGGGGCCGGTCACGGAGCTGCTGCCCCGCGTCGGCCGGGGCGAGTTGGTGCTCACCGCCGGGGCCAACGGGCGCACCGGCCACGAGCCGGCCGAACGGGCCGTCACCGCGCACAGGGACGACGGGCCGGACGCTCTTGGGGACGGCCACGGGGGCAACGCCGCATGGGTGCTGGACGGCGTGCAGTCGGCGGTTCCGTGGGCACAGGCCGCGGACTGGATCGCGGTCCCCGCCCACACTGCCTCCGCCCGCGCCGTCCCCGCCCACACGGGGGAGGCCGGCGCCGAGGGCGGTGGCACCGGGGAGGGCCGGGCCGTCCTGGCGCTCGTCCGGCGCGACCAGGAGGGCGTCACCGTCGCCGAGCAGGTCTCCACCAGCGGGGAGCGCTTCGGCGAGGTCCGGCTGGACAGGGTGCGGGTCGGGCCCGGCGAGCTGATCGAGGCGCCCGGCGCCTGGGAGTGGCTGCGCGACCTGCTCACCGTGGGGACCTGTGCCCTCGGGCTCGGGCTCGGCGAGACGGTGCTGAGCATGACGAGCCAGTACACGAGCGAGCGGGAGCAGTTCGGCTTCCCGGTGGCGACCTTCCAGGCCGTCGCCGTACAGGCAGCCGACCGCTACATCGATCTCCGTGCCATGGAAGTGACCCTCTGGCAGGCGGCCTGGAGGATCACCACGGGAGGAGTGGGCGAGCTGCCCGCGGCGGGCGATGTGGCGGTGGCGAAGATCTGGGCGTCGGACGGGGTCCGCCGGGTCGTGCAGACGGCTCAGCACCTGCACGGCGGCTTCGGCGCGGACACCGAGTACGCCCTGCACCGCTTCCATGCCTGGGCGAAACAGATCGAGCTGTCGCTCGGATCCGCAGCGGCCCACGAAGAGGCCCTGGCAGACCTCCTGGCAGCCCACCCGCCGGTGTGAGCCGGACCCGCCCGCCTGCCCGCCGGGCCCGCACACCTGAGCCCCTGAGCCCCGCCCCTCGCGACGCGGGCCCCACAGGCGGCGCGTCAGGCGACGAAGGCCGGGGCCCCGTTGTCGGTGACCATCGGGCGGCCCGCGCCGTCCCAGGCGAGCATGCCGCCCTCGATGTTCACGGCGTCGATGCCCTGCTGCACGAGGTACTGGGTGACCTGGGCGGAGCGGCCGCCGACCCGGCACATCACATGCACGCGCCGGCCGTCCTCCACCGCCTCGGTCACCTCACCGAAGCGGCCCACGAAGTCGCTCATCGGAATGTGCAGGGCACCGTCGACGTGCCCGGCCGCCCACTCGTCGTTCTCCCGGACGTCCAGCACCAGGCCGTCCGCCGGTACGGCAGCGACATCAACCGTGGGAAGCGGGCCGAAATTCATGGGTCATGCCTTCTCTCGTCGATGCGCTCCGGAGTCACCGAAAACGCTACTGCACCAGAGCGGCGAGGTCCGCCTCGCGCTGCGAAACCTCGCCCAGCAGCTGTTCGGCGATCTCCTCCAGCAGATGGTCCGGATCGTCCGGGGCCATCCGCAGCATGGCGCCGATCGCGCTCTCCTCAAGCTGCTGGGCCAGCTCCGTCAGCAGCTCCTTGCGCTGCGTCAGCCAGTTCAGCCGGGCGTAGAGCTCCTCGGCCTCGCTCAGCTCCGTCTGCGGGGCGACCGGCCCGGCCGCCCACTCCTGGGCCAGCTCCTTCAGCAGAGCCTCGTCGCCGCGCCCATAGGCTGCGTTGACCCGCGCGATGAACTCGTCCCGCCTGGCCCGCTCCGTCTCGTCCTGGGCCAGGTCCGGGTGGGCCTTGCGGGCCAGCTCGCGGTACAGCTTGCGCACCTCCTCGGTGGGCCGGACCCGCTTGGGGGGCCGCACCGGCTGTTCGGTCAGCATGGCCGACGCCTCGGGGGACAGCCCGTCGGAGTCCATCCAGTCGTGGAACAGCTCGTCCACGCCCGGCATGGGCATCACGATCGACCGCGCCTCCTCCGCCTTGCGCAGGTCCTCCGGGTCGCCTGTCCTCGCCGCCCGCGCCTCGGCGATCTGCGCATCGAGCTCGTCGAGCCGCGCGTACATCGGGCCGAGCCGCTGGTGGTGCAGCCGGGAGAAGTTCTCCACCTCGACCCGGAACGTCTCCACCGCGATCTCGAACTCGATCAGCGCCTGCTCGGCCACCCGGACAGCATGGGCGAGCCGCGCCTCGGGCCGTGCCTGACCGGCTTCGGCCTGCCCCTGACCGGCCTCCGGCCCCGCAGCCGCGCCCCTGGCACCCTCACCGGAAGCACCCGGAGCACCGGGGCTGTCCGGAGAACCCGTGCTGTCCGGAGCAGCAGCATCCGGAGCACCCGGCGCGCCCGGGGCGTCCCCTTCCGCACGTGCGTCGGCCTGCGGTTCATCGTCGTTCCGGGTGGTCGGCACCCCGGCGGCTTCGTGGGTCACCCGTCCAGCGTATGGCCCCGGCCCGCCCACCGAGGACACACGGTGGGCGCGGCAGGCGTCACACCCCCAGCTCAGCGGCTATTCGCCCGGCCCCGATCGCCCGCACCAGCTCCGCGTGATCCGCCTCGGTACGGTCCGCGTACGCCACCGCGAACGCCGCCACCGCCTCGTCCAGCTCCTCGTTCTTGCCGCAGTAACCCGCGACCAGCCTCGGGTCCGCGGTGTGCGCATGGGCACGCGCCAGCAGCGCACCGGTCATCCGGCCGTAGTCGTCGACCTGGTCGGCTGCCAGCGTGGCCGGGTCGACGCTGCCCTTGCGGTTTCTGAACTGCCGCACCTGGAACGGCCTCCCCTCCACGGTCGTCCAGCCCAGCAGATGGTCGCTGACGACCTGCATCCGCTTCTGCCCGAGCACCACGCGCCGGCCCTCGTGCGCGACCTCCGGCACCTCGAACCCCGCGGCGGCCAGATGCGGCACCAGGACCGAGGGCCGGGCCTCCTTCACCTGGAGCACCAGCGGCTCTCCCTGGTAGTCCAGCAGCAGCACCACGTAAGAACGGGTGCCGACGCTGCCCGTGCCGACCACCCGGAAGGCCACATCGTGGATCGCGTACCGGGCGAGCAGCGGCGCCCTGTCCTCCGGGACGGTCCCCAGGTAGTCGCCGAGCCCGGCCGCCACGGCCGCGGCCTCGGCATCCGGCACCCGGCGCAGCACCGGCGGCGCGTCCACGAAACGGCGGCCGCCGTCCTCGCACTCCTCCGTGGACTTGGCCGCGAAGCGTGCGCTGGTGTTGTTGCGGGCCTTCGCGGAGACCCGCTCCAGGGTGCCGGCCAGGTCCCGCGCGTCGGCGTGGGAGACGAGCTCCTCGTCGGCGATGGCGTTCCACGCGTCGAGCGTGGGCATCCTGGCCAGCAGCCGCATCGTCCGCCGGTAGGCGCCCACCGTGTCGTGGGCGGCCCTGCGGCAGGTGTCCTCGTCGGCACCGGCCTCGCGGCCCGCGAGCACCAGCGAGGTGGCGAGGCGCTTGAGGTCCCACTCCCAGGGCCCCGACACGGTCTCGTCGAAGTCGTTCAGGTCGATGACGAGACTGCCCCGCGCGTCGCCGTACAGCCCGAAGTTGGCCGCGTGCGCGTCGCCGCAGAGTTGGGCGGTGACCCCGGTGACGGGGGTGCCCACCAGGTCATGGGCCATCAGCCCGGCCGAACCGCGCAGGAAGGCGAAGGGGGTGGCGGCCATCCGGCCCACCCGTATCGGCGTGAGTCCGGGGACACGGCCCCGGTTGGACTCCTCGACCGCGCGCACCGCGTCGGGTCGCCCGGCAGGCATCGCCGGCTTCGCGTGGGAGGACCTGGGCACTCGCGCCCGCAGCACCTTGCCCTTCTCCTTCGGCGCCCCCACGACCTCCGCGAAAACCGCACCGCCACATGGGTCCGCGCCCGCCTCCGCGTCCACACCGGCACCCGCGCGACGCGCGAAGCCCGGCACGACCGGAATGCGCGGTCCGCCCCCGCCCCCGCCGGCGCGGAGCCGGCCAGCCGCTTCCGCCCCACCGGAACCGCCCCGTTCCACCGGCGGCGAAGTGACTTCGATTCCGTTCATGGCGTGCTGCCTCCCCCGCCCGGCGCAGCCGCCGGACCCCCGCCCAACATCAACTGCCGACGACGGTACCGCCGTACACCAATCGGCGTCCTCCCCTGTGGACAAAGGCTGTGGATAACGTCTACCCGACCGTCCCCCCGCTGGTCAGAGGCTCAGACGCCCACCGCTTCCGCCATCTCCTCTTCCTCCTCCGCTTCGGCCGCCACCGCCTCCTCGACAGCCGCCGGCTCCCGCGCCGTCGAGTGCTTCCCAGCCGGCGCGGACCGGGCCGGCCGTGCGTCCGCCGCCCGGCGCTTCCGCTCGGCCAGGCCCGCGAGCCCCGTCATCACCAGCCCCGCGACGAACCAGAGGGCCAGCACCAGCACGTTCCCGCCCAGCGCGTGACCGCCGAAGTACACGTGGCTGCGGACGCCTTCGACGAAGCCGGCCCCGTTCCAGAAGGAGTGCAGCGCGCCGAAGAATCCGGGCTCCAGCTCGGGGCGGAAGATGCCGCCGGAACTGGTGAAGTTGAGCATGACGAACAACACCATCACCCCGAGCGTGGTCCACCGCTTCAGGAAGGTGTGCAGCCCCACTCCGATCAGCAGGATGCCCGCCGAGTAGAGCCACGCCATGGCCCACAGGCCCGCGAGCCCCTGGTCGACCAGGCCGAACAGCGGCCCGGCGAACACCGCCCCGATGACGCTCACCACCAGCGAGGCCCCCAGCGCCAGCGCCGCCCGTACCCGCAGCCGCAGGACCGCCCCGGCTCCGCCGATCACGGCCACGGAGGCGTACGAGCCGATGCTCACGGCGACCAGCAGGAAGAAGATCCCCTGCCCGGTCGGGTCCCCGTCGGCCGTGGGAGCGGTGTCCGTCACCTTCAGCGGAGAGCCCTGCTCGGCCGCCACCTGTGTGAAGACCTTCTCGACCACCGTCGCGCTGGTGTCGGAGGAGGCGGTGGCGACGAGCAGTTCGGGGTTCTCGCCCGGCAGGTAGGCGCCGTAGCTGGCCTGCGTCCGCAGATGGCCGGCCGCTGTCGCCCGGTCGGCGACGGTACGCACGTTCAGAGCCTCGTCCCCCTTGTCCTGCAACGTCTGCGCGAGCACCTGGGCGCTCGGGCCCGAGCCGACCACGTCCACCCGCAGATCGTGCGGCTGCGGGGCGTGGAAGGCGCCGAGGTAGGCCAGTCCCATGCCGACGCACATCAGCAGCGGTGTGACGAGGTGACTCAGTACGTGACGCAGCGCGCCCGCCGGAGAGCCGGCGGCGGCGCTCGGGCCTGCGGACATAGGGACTCCAAACGATCAACAGATGGTTGGCTTTTACAACTCCAATTCCGTTGTACTATACAACTGAACTTTCGAGGAAGGCGAGCCCGTGCCAGGCACCCCCGAAGAACGCGAGGAGTCGCTGGATGTCATCCAGCGCGAACTGACCGCCTTCGCACGCCGTGCGCGAGCAGCGGCGGCCCGGCTCCACCCGGAGCTGCCCCTGGTCTCCTACACGCTGCTGGCGCACATCGACGACCAGAAGGGCTGCCGCGCGACCGACCTGGCAGCGCACTACATGCTCGACAAGTCCACGGTCAGCCGGCAGATCGGCGCCCTGGAAAAACTCGGCCTGGTCGAGCGCCACCCGGATCCGGACGATCACCGCATCCAGGTCCTCCACCCCACCGAGGCCGGAACACAGGCCCTCGCCGCCACCCAGGCCAGCCGCCGCGCCGCCTATCAGGAACGCCTCGCGGACTGGACGGCCGACGACCTCAGCCGCTTCGCCGCCTACCTCCTGCGCTACAACGCGACGGGCGACGCCCCGCAGGCGTAGGACGCCGCCCGGCAGACGCAGGGCGGCGCCCCACAGGCGTAGGCGACGTCCCACAGACGTAAATCGGGCGTTTCACGTGAAACCAAGCACCGTGGCGCCAGGCCGCCGCGACACCGAACTCACCGCACCCCACGGCACGCCAACGCCCCCGAGCCAACTGAAGAAGCCCCCCAGGCCAAGGCCTGAGGGGCTTCCTTCTTGTGCGCGAGGGGGGATTTGAACCCCCACGTCCCTAAGGACACTGGCACCTGAAGCCAGCGCGTCTGCCGTTCCGCCACTCGCGCAAGAGTGGTGTTTCCAGACTCTCTCACTTGTTGGTGCGAGCGCCTGGCGACATCCGGAAGATTAGCACGCTGGACAGGGTGGATTCACATCCGTTGTTCGGCCGCCCGCACCCCGGGCACTCGCCGCACGCTCGGCGAACATCCGAAAGGAATCTGGAACCCACAGCGGTCGCCCCCCACTCCTCCAGAGCGGGCCCGAGGTGCGGGACACTATGAGGAGGCCACCTCTACGATCCGTGTGAGAGGGGACACTCATCCACAGTGGAGACAAGGGGAACCAGCCGATTTCCCGACGCGTGGATACGATCAGTAAGCAGTACAGGGACGATGACACCGGAGGAGGTGCCCCATGGGAGTGATGAAGCGTTTCGAGCAGCGTCTCGAAGGTCTGGTCAACGGCACTTTCGCCAAGGTCTTCAAGTCCGAGGTCCAGCCGGTCGAGATCGCGGGTGCCCTCCAGCGGGAGTGCGACAACAACGCCACCATCTGGAATCGTGAGCGCACCGTCGTCCCCAACGACTTCATCGTCGAACTCAGCGCCCCCGACTACGAGCGCCTGAGCCCCTACTCCGGCCAGCTGGGCGACGAACTCTCCGGTCTCGTCCGGGACTACGCCAAGCAGCAGCGGTACACCTTCATGGGCCCCATCAAGGTGCACCTGGAGAAGGCCGACGACCTGGACACCGGTCTCTACCGGGTCCGAAGCCGCACCCTGGCGTCGAGTTCGTCACAGGGCCAGGGTCACGGCGGACCGTCCCCCCAGCAGGGCTATCAGAACACTCCGGGAGACGCCCAGCACGGCCGTCCCGCCCCCGGACGCCCCGCCCCACAGGCTCCCGGCGGCTACGGCTACCCGCCGGTCTCCGCTCCGCCCATGCCCGCGGCCCCGCCGCCGGGCGCCGGGCGTCACCAGGGCTCCGACCGGCGCCCGCCGGCCACTCCCACCCCACCCCCGAGCGTGCAGGTGCGGCGCTGGATCGAGATCAACGGCACCCGCCATCAGATCTCCCGCCCGACGCTGGTGATGGGCCGCAGCACCGATGCCGACGTGCGGATCGACGACCCCGGCGTCTCCCGCCGGCACTGTGAGATCAGGACCGGAACGCCCTCGACGATCCAGGATCTCGGGTCTACCAACGGCATCGTGGTAGACGGGCAGCACACCACCCGCGCTACGCTCCGCGACGGCTCGCGGATCGTCGTGGGCAGCACCACCATCGTTTACCGGCAAGCCGAAGGGTGAAGCGGGGGCAATGTCAGAGCTGACCCTTACGGTCATGCGGCTAGGTTTCCTGGCTGTTCTGTGGCTGTTCGTGATCGTGGCCGTCCAGGTCATTCGAAGTGACCTGTTCGGAACGCGCGTCACGCAGCGCGGCTCACGCCGCACCGCGACCGACGCACGTCCGCCACAGGCACGCCAGAACGCTGCGGCGGCACCGCCACCGCAGCGCCAGCAGCCCGGCCGCCAGCGCCGGGGTGCACCGACCAAGCTGGTCGTATCCGAGGGCACGCTCACCGGCACCACGGTGGCGCTCCAGGGACAGACCATCACGCTGGGCCGGGCCCATGATTCAACGATCGTGCTGGACGACGACTACGCGTCCAGCAGGCATGCCAGGATCTACCCCGACCGTGACGGCCAGTGGATCGTCGAGGATCTCGGGTCCACCAACGGCACGTACCTGGACCGGACCCGCCTCACCACCCCGACGCCTGTTCCGCTGGGCGCGCCGATCCGAATCGGCAAGACCGTCATCGAGCTGCGGAAGTAGTACGACAATGAGCGAGCGGAGCGAGCGAGCCGCTGGGGTCCGGGCATCGGACCCGACCGGGCTCCCGACCGGAGGGTGGGCAGTGTGGCGCGAGACCGGCTGTACCCCGAACCGACGGGTGAGGTGCGCATGAGTCTTTCCCTGCGCTTCGCCGCCGGATCGCACAAGGGCATGATCCGGGAAGGGAACGAGGACTCCGGCTACGCCGGCCCCCGCCTTCTCGCGATCGCCGACGGCATGGGCGGCCAGGCGGCCGGTGAGGTCGCCAGCTCCGAGGTGATCTCCACGCTCGTCCAGCTGGACGACGACGTGCCGGGCTCCGACATCCTCACCTCGCTCGGTACGGCGGTCCAGCGGGCCAACGACCAGCTGCGGATGATGGTCGAGGAGGACCCCCAGCTGGAGGGCATGGGCACCACGCTCACCGCCCTGCTGTGGACCGGTCAGCGCCTCGGCCTCGTCCACGTCGGCGACTCGCGGGCGTACCTGCTGCGCGACGGTGTCCTGACCCAGATCACGCAGGACCACACCTGGGTCCAGCGCCTGGTCGACGAGGGCCGGATCACCGAGGAGGAGGCCACCACCCACCCGCAGCGCTCCCTGCTGATGCGCGCGCTGGGCAGTGGCGACCACGTCGAACCCGACCTCTCCATCCGTGAGGTCCGGGCCGGCGACCGGTACCTGATCTGCTCCGACGGGCTCTCCGGCGTCGTCTCCCACCAGACGATGGAGGAGACGCTCGCGAGCTATCAGGGCCCCCAGGAGACCATCCAGGACCTGATCCAGCTCGCCCTGCGCGGCGGCGGACCCGACAACATCACCTGCATCGTCGCCGACGTCTTCGACGTGGACAGCAACGACACCCTGGCCGGGCAGCTCAACGACACCCCGGTCATCGTCGGCGCCGTCGCCGAGAACCAGGCGGCCCAGCTGAACGACGACGGCGCGATGCAGACGCCCGCCGGCCGCGCGGCCGGTCTCGGCCGTCCCGTACCGCCGCCCGCCGGTGGCTTCGGCCCTCCCGGCAGCGGTGAAGACGTCGGATACGACGGGATGCCGGAGGGTTCCTTCGGGTCCTACTCCGACGACGACTTCGACAAGCCCAGCGGTCGCAAGTGGCTCAAGCGGTCCCTGTACATCGTGCTCGCGCTGGCCGTCATCGGCGGTGGCCTGTACGGCGGTTACCGCTGGACGCAGACCCAGTTCTACGTCGGCGCGAAGAACGACAACGTCGCTCTGTACCGGGGCATCAGCCAGGACCTGGGCTGGGTCTCGCTCTCGAAGGTCGAGAAGGACCACCCCGAGATCGAACTCAAGTACCTCCCGCCCTACCAGCGCAAGAAGGTCGAGGCGACGATCGCCGAGGGCAGCCTCGCCGACGCCCGCGAGAAGATCAACGAGCTCTCCAACCAGGCGTCCGCCTGCAAGAAGGCCGCACAGCGCCGCGCGGCGGAGGAGAACGCCAAGGGCGACGAGGGCCAGGCGACGGGCACGGACAGCGACACCACGAAGACGTCGAAGACGTCCAAGACACCCGGTGGCGACACCAGGACCGAGCAGACTTCCACGACTCCCACTCCTGGGCCCAGCCTCTCGGAGGAAGAGAAGAAGCTGGTCCCGCAGTGCGGTGAGAAGTAGAGCCGTAGGGGGCCTTCAGCACCATGAGCGTTGTCACCAACACGACCACGATCGGCGCGATCAACGCACCGAGCAGGCGTAACACCGAACTGATGATGATGGTCTTCGCCATCGCCATCTCGGTCTTCGCCTACGCCAACGTGGGTCTCGCCATGAACGGCAAGCTCCCCTCCGGCATGTTCGGTTACGGGGCGGGGCTCATCCTGCTCGGCGGCGTGGCCCACCTCGTGGTGCGCAAGTTCGCCCCCTACGCGGACCCGCTGCTGCTTCCGCTGGCCACCCTGCTCAACGGCCTCGGGCTGGTGCTGATCTGGCGGCTGGACCAGTCGCCGCGGCTGATCCGGCGGGCGGAGATCGGCTACGGGGCGTTCAGCCCCGATGCCCCCAAGCAGTTGTTGTACTCGGCGATCGGTGTCGCTCTCTTCGTCGCTGTGCTGATGGTCCTCAAGGACCACCGCATCCTGCAGCGTTACACGTACATCTCCATGGCCGCGGCCCTGGTCCTGCTGGTCCTGCCGATCTTCTTCCCCTCGGTGAACGGCGCGAAGATCTGGATCAGCCTCGGCCCGTTCTCCATCCAGCCGGGTGAGTTCGCCAAGATCCTGATCGCGATCTTCTTCTCCGGCTACCTCATGGTCAAAAGAGACGCGCTGGCCCTCGCCAGTCGCCGTTTCATGGGCCTGTATCTGCCGCGAGGCCGCGACCTCGGGCCGATCATCACCATCTGGGCCCTGTCGATCCTGATCCTGGTCTTCGAGACCGACCTCGGTACATCGCTGCTGTTCTTCGGCCTCTTCGTGATCATGCTGTACGTCGCCACCGAGCGGACCAGCTGGATCGTCTTCGGCCTGCTGATGTCAGCTGCCGGCGCGGTCGGCGTGGCTTCGTTCGAGCGCCACGTACAGTCGCGAGTGACCGCCTGGAAGGACCCCTTCGCCTGCTACACGACCGACCTGAGCGGCGCCTGCGAACAGATCTCCAACGCGATCATGTCCTTCGGTTCCGGTGGCACGCTGGGCTCCGGCTGGGGCCAGGGCCACTCCGACCTGATCGGCTTCGCCGCCAACGCCGACTTCATCCTCTCCACCGTCGGTGAAGAGCTCGGCCTCGCCGGGATGATGGCCGTCCTGCTGATCTACGGCCTGATCGTCGAGCGCGGCATCCGCACGGCACTCGCCGCCCGCGACCCGTTCGGCAAGCTCCTGGCCGCCGGCCTCTCCGGCGCCTTCGCCATCCAGGTCTTCGTGGTGGCCGGCGGCGTCATGGGCCTGATCCCCCTGAGCGGTATGACCATGCCGTTCCTCGCCTACGGCGGCTCCTCGGTCCTGGCCAACTGGGCCCTGATCGCCATCCTCATCCGCATCAGCGACACCGCCCGGCGCCCCGCACCCGCCCCCGCACCTTCCACCGACGCCGAGATGACCCAGGTGGTCCGACCGTGAACAAGCCCCTGCGCCGGATCGCGATCTTCTGTGGCGTGCTCATCTTCGCCCTGCTCGCGCGCACCAACTACTTGCAGTACGTGCAGGCCGACGAGCTCAACACCCGCAAGGAGAACCGCCGCGTACGCATCGAGCGGTACGCCCACGAGCGCGGCAACATCATCGTGGACGGCGGCAAGTCCATCACCGGCTCCAAGGAGACCGAGGACAGCGACTTCAAGTACAAGCGGGTCTGGAAGGACGGCCCCATGTGGGCCCCCGTCACCGGCTACTCCTCGCAGGCCTTCGGCGCCACTCAGCTGGAGAGCATCGAGGACGGCATCCTCACCGGCAACGACGACCAGCTCTTCTTCAACCGCACCATGTCGATGTTCACCGGCGACGAGGAGCAGGGCGGCAACATCGTCACCACGCTCAACAGCGCCGCCCAGACAGCTGCCTTCAAGGGCCTCGGCAACAAGAAGGGCGCCGTCGCCGCGCTCGACCCGCAGACCGGCGCCATCCTGGCCCTCGCCAGCACCCCCTCGTACGACCCCTCGACCTTCGCGGGCAACGAAGAGGCCGACACAAAGGCCTGGCAGGCGTTGCTGAAGGACAAGGACAAGCCCATGATCAACCGGGCGCTGCGCGAGACCTACCCGCCCGGTTCGACGTTCAAGGTCGTCACCGCGGCCGCCGCCCTGGAGAACGGGCTCTACACGGACATCGACGCGGACACGGATTCGCCGCTGCCGTGGCGCCTCCCGCAGTCGAGCAAGGACCTGGACAACGAGGGCCCCATCCCCTGCAAGAACGCTTCCCTCCGCGAGGCGTTGCGTTACTCCTGCAACACCGTCTTCGGCAAGATCAGCGATGACCTGGGCAACCAGAAGATGATCGACGAGGCCGACAAGTTCGGCTTCAACAAGGAGATCTTCACGCCGGTCCGGTCCAACGCCAGCGTGTACCCCGAGGACAACCGGCCGCAGAACGCCATGGCGGGTATCGGCCAGGCGTCCAACCGCGCCACCCCGCTCCAGATGGCCATGGTCGCCTCCGCCGTCGCCAACGACGGCAAGCTGATGCAGCCCTACATGGTTGCCCAGCGGCAGACGCCCGACCTGGACGTCATCTACAACCACGAGAAGGAGGAGTTCAGCCGCCCTCTCTCGGCCGAGAACGCCCAGAAGCTCCAGGAGATGATGGAGACGGTCGTCAAGACCGGCACCGGCACGACCGCGCAGATCCCGGGTGTCACGGTCGGCGGTAAGACGGGTACCGCTCAGCACGGCCTGAACAACGCCGAGAAGCCGTACGCCTGGTTCATCTCGTACGCCAAGACCGACAGCGGTTCCCCGGTGGCCGTCGCCGTAGTGGTCGAGGACAGCCACGCCGACCGCGAAGCCATCTCCGGCGGCGGTCTCGCCGCTCCCATCGCGAAAGCGGTCATGAAGGCAGTCATCGACAGCAAGAAGTGACACCGCCGGAAGTGACACCGCTCACACTTGGCCGCGAATACGCACCTGTGGATACCGGTCGGATATCAGGTATCCCCTGTGGGCCGATCAGCTGATGCGGGGCCGGTAGCGTATGCGCGAACAGCACACCGCCGGACCGCACACCGGTGCGGTCAGGACTGACGGAGAGGGCTGGAACAGTTATGGAAGAGCCGCGTCGCCTCGGCGGCCGGTACGAGCTGGGCTCGGTGCTCGGCCGTGGTGGCATGGCCGAGGTCTACCTCGCCCACGACACCCGGCTCGGCCGCACCGTCGCTGTGAAGACGCTCCGGGCGGACCTCGCCCGCGACCCGTCCTTCCAGGCCCGGTTCCGCCGTGAGGCCCAGTCCGCCGCCTCGCTCAACCATCCCGCGATCGTCGCGGTGTACGACACCGGCGAGGACTACGTCGACGGGGTCTCCATCCCGTACATCGTCATGGAGTACGTCGACGGGTCGACGCTCAGAGAGCTGCTGCACTCGGGCCGTCGGCTGCTGCCCGAGCGCACGCTCGAAATGACCGTCGGCATCCTCCAGGCGCTGGAGTACTCGCACCGCGCGGGCATCGTCCACCGGGACATCAAGCCGGCGAACGTCATGCTGACCCGGACCGGACAGGTCAAGGTCATGGACTTCGGCATCGCCCGTGCCATGGGCGACTCCGGTATGACGATGACCCAGACCGCGGCCGTCATCGGCACCGCCCAGTACCTCTCGCCCGAGCAGGCCAAGGGCGAGCAGGTCGACGCGCGGTCCGACCTGTACTCGACCGGCTGTCTGCTGTACGAGCTGCTGACGGTCCGGCCGCCGTTCATCGGGGATTCCCCGGTCGCGGTTGCCTACCAGCATGTGCGGGAAGAGCCTCAGCCGCCCAGCAGCTTCGACCCCGAGATCACGCCCGAGATGGACGCGATCGTGCTGAAGGCCCTCACCAAGGACCCCGACTACCGCTACCAGTCGGCCGACGAGATGCGCGCCGACATCGAGGCCTGCCTCGACGGCCAGCCGGTCGCCGCCACCGCGGCGATGGGCGCGGCCGGTTACGGCGGTTACGGCGGCGGCTACGACAACGACCAGCCCACCGCCGCCCTGCGGCCGGCGGACCAGAGCGGCGACCGCACGTCGATGCTGCCGCCGGTCAACCCGGACGACGGCGGCTACGGCTACGACGACCGCCCCGACCGTCGCCGGCAGAAGAAGAGCAACACCTCGACCATCCTGCTGGTCATCGCGGGCATCCTGGTGCTGATCGGCGCGATCCTCATCGGCAAGGCGGTCTTCGGCGGCGACGGCGGCGACAAGGGCGCCTTCGACGTACCCAACCTGGTCGGCATCAGCGTCCAGGACGCGAAGAAGCTCGCGGCCAACGCCAACGTCGTGCTGGAGGTCGGTCCGGAGGAAGAGTGCAAGGACCAGCCGAAGGACAAGATCTGCCGCCAGACGCCGACCGCCGACAAGCAGATGCAGGAGAAGGAGACCATCACGGTCTTCGTCTCCAGTGGTCCGCCGAAGGTCGACGTCCCGGACGTCACGGAGAAGTCCGAGTCCAGCGCCCGCGAGATGCTGGAGAAGAAGGGCTTCACGGTCAGCGTCACCTCGGTCGAGTCCGACCAGGCCGAGCCCAACACGGTCCTGGAGCAGTCCCCGAAGGGTGACACCAAGGCCGAGGAGAACTCCGAGGTCAAGCTGACGGTCGCCACGGAGAAGCTGATCACCGTGCCCGACGTGAGCACCCGCTCGTACGACGAAGCGGTGAACCAGCTGAAGGGGCTCGGCTTCACGAACATCGGCAAGTCCGAGGTCGACGACGAGGAGCACCCCGCAGGTCAGGTCGTCGGCCAGACACCCGAAGCCAACCAGAAGGTCGGCAAGGACACCGCGATCATCCTCAAGGTCTCCAAGGGCCCGACCCAGCCGGAGCAGGTGACCATCCCGGGTGACCTCCTCAACAAGAGCTACCAGGAGGCGAAGGACCAGCTGGGAGGCATGGGACTGGTCGTCGTGCTCGGGCCCGGATCGGTCGACAAGCCGGACGCCAAGGTGGTCATGAGCAATCCGACCCCCAACAGCCAGGTGGACAAGGGCAGCACGGTCACCCTGAACACCATCGACCCCGGAGGCAACATCTTCGGCGGGCCGAACGGTGGGCGGGGCCACTGACCCGCCCCGCTCCCGGCACAGGCAGAGGGCCCCGGTCACCGCATCGCGCGGTGACCGGGGCCCTCTGCCGTACGCCCCTGTGCCCGTCTCAGCGCAGCTCGGCCGGCTTCGTGCGTTCCCCGTCGACCTTCTCCGTACGCACCAGCTCACCCCACACGATGTAGCGGTACTTCGACGTGAAGACCGGGGTACAGGTCGTGAGCGTGATGTAGCGGCCGGCCTTCTTCGCGCCCGAGCCCTTCGGGACGGGCCCCAGCACGTCGACGTTGTACTTCGATGTCTCCGGCAGCTCGTTGAAGACCTTGTAGACGTACCAGGTGTCCTTCGTCTCGAAGACGATCGCGTCCCCGGTCCGCACCTTGTCGATGTTGTGGAACTTCGCCCCGTGCCCGTCCCGGTGGGCGGCAAGCGTGAAGTTGCCCTCCTTGTCGGAAGGGAGCGCCGATTTCACCGGATCGGTGTAATAACCGGCGACACCGTCGTTGAGGGTCTCGGTGTCGGTGCCCTTCTTGACGAGCACCTCGCCGTTCTTCATCGACGGGACGTGGAGGAAGCCGATGCCGTCCTTCGTATCCAGCGCGCCGGGACCGTCGGCCCAGTGGCCGCGGACCGTGTCGCCCTGCTTGGTGGCCTCGCGGTCGGCGAGGACGTTCGTCCACCACAGGGAGTAGACGACGAAGAGACCGAGCACCAGACCTGCGGTGATGAGGAGTTCGCCGAAGACACTGACGGCGGTCGCGAAGGGATGACGGCCCCGGGTCCGCGCCGGTGGTGCGGACTCCTCGGTCTGCTCCTGGTCCTCGGTCCTCGCTGTCACCGCACCGCCCCTGTCGTCATGATGTCCAGCCCGTTCAGCCCACGAGCACGTCGGGCTTCCCCTTGCTGCGCGGCCGTTCGTCGACCATCTTGCCCCAGACGATCAAACGGTACGTACTCGTGAATTCGGGCGTACACGTCGTCAACGTGATGTACCGGCCGGGCTTGGTGAAGCCGGACTGCGGCGGCACCGGCCCGATCACGGACACGTTGGACGGCGAGGTCTGCGACAGCACGCTCGTCATCTCGTACGTGTAGTACGCGTCCTGTGTCTCGACCACGATCGGGTCGCCGGGGCTCAGCCGGTTGATGTAGCGGAACGGCTCGCCGTGCGTGTTGCGGTGGCCGGCCAGGGCGAAGTTGCCCTGCTTGTCCTCGGGCATCGCCGTGCGCAGCGGTTCCTCGCTGTAGTGCCCGACCATGCCCCGGTCGAGAACCTTGTCCTTGCTGGTGCCCTCGGCGATCGGGGTGACGACGTCGAGCTTCGGGATGTGGATGATGGCGAAGCCCTGGCCCGGTTCGAACGCCTCCGGTTTGCCGGCGCCCTTGGCCCAGCCGTCCTGGATCTTGTGGGTCTCCTTGCCGGCGATCTGGTCGGCCCTCACGTTCGTCCACCACAGCTGGTAGGTGACGAAGAGCAGCATCAGGACGCCCAGTGTGATGAACAGCTCGCCGACGCCCCGGCTGATGACGACCGCCGGGCTGTCCTTGGCCGCCTTGGCCGCCCGGCGCGCCTCCATGCGGGTCATGGGCTTCGCCGGGGCACCGTCCGTACCGGCGGCCCCGGGCCCCGGAGGCGGTGCGGAGCGCCGCCGTCCGCGCCCCTTGGCCGCGCGCCTGCGCTCGGCCCGGCCACCGGTCGCCGGTGCGGGAGATGCTGCGGACACGGGCGGTACGCCGTAGCGCTCGCCGGGCTCCTCCGCGCTCTCGTGCTCGTCGTCCCCGGACAGCGGCTCCGGCTCCCGCGGGGCCTCATCGGCCGGGTCTATTCGCCGGAGGACCTCGGTGCGCGGCTCGACGTTCTCGTCGGCCGGCAGCGCCGGCTCGGCCGGGGCCTGCGGCACGGGCTCCTGGTGGCCGTACCAGTCCCGTTCGTACCCCTCGGGGTCATACCACTCGGGCGGGGCCTGCTGCGGGCTCTGGGGCCCGTGTGGGGACTGCTGCCGGTGCGGTACGGCCGTCGGCCCGTGGTGTCCCGGCAGCGGATCGTTCAGCGGGTCCGCCAGCCCGTCGACCGCCGCCTCGAAGGCGCCCGCGCCCTCGTACGCCTGCGGATCGTGCGGGTCGTCCTGCCGCCCGGCCCCGGCCGCGTGGCGGGGTGGGGTCACGCGACGGCCTTGCCCACCACCGGAGCGAGCCCCGCCGACCTCTCGACGGCTCCGGTGTCACCGCAGCACACCAGCCAGTTGGCCAGCATCAGATGGCCGTGCTCGGTCAGCACCGACTCCGGATGGAACTGCACGCCTTCGACGGCCAGCTCCCGGTGGCGCAGGCCCATGATGATGCCGTCGGCCGTCCGCGCGGTGACCTCCAGCTCGTCGGGGACCGTGTCCGGTTCGGCGGCGAGCGAGTGGTAGCGGGTCGCGGTGAACGGCGAGGGCAGACCGGCGAACACGCCCGCACCCTCGTGGATCACCGGGGACGTCTTGCCGTGCAGCAGCTCGGGGGCGCGGCCGACGACACCGCCGTACGCCACCGCCATCGACTGCATCCCCAGGCAGACGCCGAACACCGGGACGCCGGTCGCCGCGCAGTGCCGCACCATGTCGACGCAGACGCCCGCGTGCTCCGGGGTGCCGGGTCCGGGTGAGAGCAGGACGCCGTCGAAGCCGTCCTGGGCGTGCGCCGTGGTCACCTGGTCGTTGCGCAGCACCTCGCACTCGGCACCGAGCTGGTAGAGGTACTGGACGAGGTTGAAGACGAAGCTGTCGTAGTTGTCGACGACCAGGATGCGGGCGCTCATCGGCCGGCCCCCGTGGCCGCGCTCGCGCCGTCGACCGTCACGTCACCGAACGGAAGCAGCGGCTCCGCCCACGGGAAGACGTACTGGAACAGCACGTAGACGACCGCCAGGGCGAGCACGAGCGAAATGAGTCCACGCACCCACGTGTTGCCCGGCAGATGCCGCCAGATCCAGCCGTACATCCTGACCCCTTCATTCGGTACGGGACCAGAGTAGAGCCTGCCCGGCGGCTCAGCCGTGGAATGCCATGGGTCAGCCGCGCAGTGCCGCCGGCCTGCCGTCGGTCACGGGCTGGGTGGCGTCCAGGTGCGCCCAGGCGATCAGCCGGTGGCTGCTGCCCCACTCGGGGTCGCAGGTCGTCAGCGTCAGATAGCGGCCGGGCCCGTCGAAACCGGACTTGCGCGGGACGGGGTCGATGACCCCGGTGTCGCTCGGCACGGTCCGGTACGGCTTGCGGTCGATGCGGTACGTGAACCACGTCGTCCCGTCCGTCACCAGCACCGCGTCACCGGGGCGCAGCTCGGGGAAGTCCTTGAAGGGGTCGCCGTACGTGCGGCGGTGCCCGGCCACCGCGAAGTTGCCCGTCGCGCCGGCGCGGGCGGTTCCCCGGTAGTGCCCGAGGCCCTTCTGCAACGTCTTGACCTCGGTGTTCTCCAGGACCGGCCACTCCCAGCCCTTGCCGAAGCGGGGGATGTAGAGCATCGCGAACGGCTTGCCGTCGCGGTACGCCTCGGGGGCCGGAGCGGGCGCCTGGTTCGCGGGCGTCCCGGTCGCGGGTGCGGTGACCGTGCCCCGTGCCCACTGGTTCTCCAGGGCGTCGATCTGGCCCTCGGTCGCACCGGCGGCCTTCACTCCGGTCCAGAACAGGAGGTAGACGACGAAGAGGATGATCAGGGCGCCCGCGGTGACGCACAGCTCGCTGAACGTCCTGACGACGATTCGCACCGACACCGGCCGGCCTCCCCGCGGCTGCTCGTTACTCCACCGGCTCCGCATAGTGCAGATCCACTGTGCCCGAATAGCCGGGAAGAGTCACCGCCCGGTGCTCGTCGACTTTCCAGCCGAGCCCGTAAGCCTTCACGTACAGCAGGTAGTTCTGAATCGCCGGCGAGGCGTCGAGCGCCTTCCTGAGCGCACCGGGATCGCCCACGGCGGTGATCTTGTACGGGGGTGAGTAGACCCTGCCCTGGAGGATCAGGGTGTTGCCGACGCAGCGCACGGCGCTGGTGGAGATCAGCCGCTGGTCCATGACCTTGATGCCCTGGGCACCCCCTTCCCACAGCGCGTTGACGACCGCTTGCAGGTCCTGCTGGTGGATGACCAGGTCGTTGGGCTGCGGGTCGGGGTAACCGGGGCTCGCGGTGGCGTTCGGCGGGGCGTCGTTGAGCGTGACGGCCAGGGCCCGGCCGGAGAGCTCGGTGGTGCCGGCGGCCCGCTCCAGCTCCTTGAGCCGGGCGGCCTCCGCCTTGGTGCTGCCGTTGTCGCGCTGGGCGAGGCTGTCGATGTCCCCGCGCACCGAGGAGGTGGACTCCTCCAGGTCCGCGTTCTTCTCGCTGCGCTGCTGGATGAGGTCGGAGAGCTTCAGCAGGGAGGCGTCGGTGCGGATATTGGTGCCCTTGGCCGTATTGGCACTGGTCACGAAGATAAGGCCGGCAAGAGCGAAAACGGCAGCCGTGAGCACTCTGACCGGGTGCCGGAACGTGCGCCGGACCGGCCCTGGGGGAGAGTCGGCAGAATTGCTCAACGTACCCTTATCTCCTTCGGTGCCACGGAAGCACTACGCTAACGGACGCCCGGGGGAGGCAGCATTCCCCCTCGCGCCCCGCCCCGGCGCCAGCCACAGTTCCCTGCGCGGTCACGCAGCGCATCGACAGGAGAGTCCCTCGTGCCGAAGTCACGTATCCGCAAGAAGGCCGACTTCACGCCGCCCCCGGCGAAGCAGACGACCAACATAAAGCTGACCAACCGCAGCTGGGTGGCGCCCGTGATGCTGGCGCTCTTCCTCATCGGTCTGGCCTGGATCGTTGTTTTCTATGTGACCGACGGCGACCTGCCGATCAAGTCACTGGGGAACTGGAACATCGTCGTCGGCTTCGGCTTCATCGCCGGCGGCTTCGGCGTCTCCACCCAGTGGAAGTAGCCCGCGCGACCGCGTAGCGACGCACGTCGCCCCCGGCTCCCACAACCCCTGCCCTGAGTTACCCACAGCGTTATCCACAGGCAGGGGAAAAGGTCAGACGATCTGTGGATAACTCCCAGGCCATTGACGCCGGTGTGACTGCGCCGCCCCTGCCGTGGGGCGCAACGCCCCTTGTCCCTGCTGGAAAAACCCAGCTCAGCGACAAGGGGCACAGTTGTACCCGCACTATGCACAAGATCTGGATCATCTGTGGAACCCTGTGGACAACTTCGGTCACAAACGGTCCACACCTGGTCTGCGGGCGGTGCGGAGACGCCCTCTACGTCAGAGCTGCTGTTCTGAGCGCCACGATCAGGATCACCACCACAAGGGTCGCGGCACAGGTCCCGAACTGCACGAGATTGCGCCGCTCACGCGGGGCGTGCACCATGCCGATCCCGATCAGCACCCCCGCGACCAGCCCGCCGACATGCGCCTGCCAGGCGATCCCGCCCCACGGGTTGAAGGTGATGACCAGGTTGAGCGCCAGGATCATGAAGACCGGACGCATGTCGTAGTTCAGCCGGCGCATCAGGACGACCGTCGCGCCCAGCAGGCCGAAGATGGCGCCCGAGGCCCCCAGCGAGAGCTGGTTCGGCGCCGCGAGCCAGTACGTCAGGGCGCCGCCCGCCAGCCCCGAGAGCAGATAGAGCGCGAGATAGCGGACACGGCCGAGCACCGCTTCGAGCGGGCCGCCCAGCCACCACAGACCCAGCATGTTGAAAGCGATGTGCCACACCTCCTGGTGCAGGAACATCGACGTCACCAGCCGGTACCACTGGCCCTCGGCGACGCCCTCCGGCGGCCCGCCGAAGTAGACGTTGGCCCGGCCGAGCAGCACCAGCTCATCGAGCAGCGAGCCGTCCGCCAGCACCGCCACGAACACCGCGAGGTTGAGGCCCAGCAGGATCTTGGTCACCAGCCGGGGGTCGGCCGCGACCGGGCCGCCGGCGAGCGTGCGCGGCCGGGCGGCGGACGCCCCGTGCCCCGTACCGGAGCCCTGGCGGACGCAGTCCGGGCACTGGAAGCCGACCGAGGCGCTGACCATGCAGTCCGGGCAGATGGGGCGGTTGCAGCGGGTGCACCGGATCGCCGTCTCCCGGTCCGGGTGGCGGTAGCAGCAGGCCGGGCCCCCGTCGGGCGGGGGTGGTCCGGGCACGCCCGGCGGCTGCTGGTCCATCGGTCCCATGACTTCCCGGTCCCCTCGGTCCTCGTCGTCGTCCTCGTCGTCCCGGTGACGCGCACGACACCGCCCCGCGCATCCGTTCTGCCATGAGATACGGACGGGCGGGGCGGTTGGTTCCCGAACGTGAAATCGGAGAGTGATCGAATCGTGACGAAAAGCGATCAGCGCTTCTCGACGGTGACCGATTCGATGACCACGTCCTGCACCGGACGGTCGGTGCGCGGGTTGGTCGGGGCGGCCGCGATGGCGTCGACGACCTGCCGGCTCGCCGGACCGTCCACCTCGCCGAAGATGGTGTGCTTGCCGGTCAGCCACGACGTCGTCGAGACCGTGACGAAGAACTGCGAGCCGTTGGTACCGGGACCGGCGTTGGCCATGGCCAGCAGATAGGGCTTGGTGAACGCGAGGTCGGGGTGGAACTCGTCGGCGAACTCGTAGCCCGGCCCGCCGGTCCCGTTGCCCAGCGGGTCGCCGCCCTGAACCATGAAGCCGCTGATCACACGGTGGAAGACGGTGCCGTCGTACAGCCGGTCCGTGGACTTGGCCCCGGTCGCGGGGTGGGTCCACTCACGCTCCCCGGTGGCGAGCTCGACGAAGTTCCTGACCGTCTTGGGCGCGTGGTTCGGCAGGAGCCGGATCACGATGTCGCCTTGGTTGGTCTTCAAGGTGGCGTAAAGCTCCTCGGCCACGATCTGCCTTCCGTAAGTCTGTGCGTCCGCTGTGCGCGTCGGTCCGGAGAGCGTCGGCCCCCCGGCGAATGCCACCCCCCTGCGGCCGGGCGGCTCCGACGTACCGATCCTTGCACGGGCCACCGGCACCGTGTCCGATCCGGACGCCGGGGACTTCCCGCGCCGCCCCGGCGCGAAACGTGCCGCCAAGTGCGTGACGATCCGGCGCGGGCCGGACCGAACCGTGGCATTGTCATCGGAAGGCTCCCCTTGCACCGCATTGCCCGAGAGCATCCTCGATCGACCGAATGACCCGGATGCCCGCCCCACGTGCCGCACCGGCCCCATGCAGGCATGATCTCGAACTGGGTGGAAAGGCGGAGTACCTACCCGCCACCAAGGAGGAGGATCCCGTGACCCGCATCGACAGCGTGCGCGCCGCAACCGACTCGGCGAAGGACAGCGTGCAGCACGCCGCGGTAGTGGTGGCGCCCTACGCCGACTCGGCCAAGGAGCAGGCCGTTCACTATGCGCACGAGGCCCGCACGCTGCTCGCGCCGAAGGTGTCGAAGGCAGCCAAGCAGGCCCGTGTCCAGTACGGCGCGCACGTCGCCCCCCGCATCGAGCTCGCCCGCGCACACGTCCCCCCGAAGGTCGACGAAGTCGCCCAGCGCACCGCGCTGCGCACCCGCCAGGCCGCCAAGAGCGCCGCGGACTACACCGCCCCGCGCATCGAGAGCGCCAGGGCAGCCGCCCAGCCGGTCGCCGAGGAGGCCACGGCCCGCAGCGCCGCCGCCCTGGCCGCCCTGCGCAGCCAGGTCACGGCGAAGCAGATCCAGAAGCTGGCCCGAAAGCACGAGCGGCGGGCCAAGTGCGGCAAGGCGTTCAAGGGGGTGGCCGTGACGGGCCTCCTCGCCGGCGCCGCGTACGCCGTGTGGCGCTGGTGGGACAAGCAGGCCAACCCCGAGTGGCTGGTGGAGCCGCCGGCCCCCACCGAGGTCGACGACCGCGCCCCGCTGTCCTCCGTCGACGGCAGCCCGAACGCCTCGACGCTCCTGGACCCCGAGGTGGAGGCCAAGCAGGCCGACGCCGAGGCGGGCGAGGACGGCCCGGACACCACGGGCGGCACGGACCCGGACGGCCGCCCCTGACCCCCGCCGACGGCACGACCCACGCAAAGAGGCCCCCCGACCCGCGTATGCGCAGGTCGGGGGGCCTCCTTCGATGTGGAGCCTAGGAGATTCGAACTCCTGACATCTGCCTTGCAAAGGCAGCGCTCTACCAACTGAGCTAAGGCCCCGACAGCAGGCAGACCACGACGCCTCGACGTCCTGGTCACCGCCGCAGAACAGAGTACCGGCTCACCCCCGGAATCCTGCAAAAAAACAGGGACTCCCCGTCCGCGACCACGCTCCGTAAGATGCTGGTCCAGGTTCGCAGCAGCGAAGCCGATGCGAAGGGGAGACGCAATGGATGCAGCGCAGCAAGAGGCCACGGCCAGAGCCAGAGACCTTCAGCGCAGTTGGTACGGAGAGCCGTTGGGGGCGCTCTTCCGCCGGCTGATCGACGATCTCGGCCTGAACCAGGCGCGGCTCGCGGCGTCACTCGGACTGTCCGCTCCGATGCTCTCCCAGCTCATGAGCGGTCAGCGCGCGAAGATCGGCAACCCGGCTGTCGTACAGCGCGTCCAGGCACTCCAGGAGCTGGCCGGCCAGGTGGCCGACGGCAGCGTCAGCGCGGGCGAGGCGACGGCCCGCATGGAGGAGATCAAGAAGTCCCAGGGCGGCTCGGTCCTCTCGGGCACCGGACAGACGACCACGAGCGGCGGAGCACCCACCGTGCGGCGGGTGGTCCGGGAGATCCAGTCACTGCTGCGCTCCGTCTCGGCCGCCGGTGACATCATCGATGCTGCGGACTCCCTCGCCCCGACGCACCCGGAACTGGCAGAGTTCCTCCGGGTGTACGGCGCGGGGCGTACCGCGGAAGCGGTGGCGCACTACGAGAGCCACCAGAACTAGGAACCTTTTCGGTCAGGCCGAAACAGGAACGGGGAGCGAGCGCAGCGCCATGGGTGAGGTCTTCGCCGGACGGTACGAACTGGTCGATCCGATCGGACGCGGTGGGGTCGGTGCCGTCTGGCGCGCCTGGGACCACCGGCGCCGCCGCTATGTGGCGGCCAAGGTCCTCCAGCAGAGCGACGCGCACACGCTGCTCCGCTTCGTCCGCGAGCAGGCGCTGCGTATCGAGCATCCGCACGTCCTCGCGCCCGCGAGCTGGGCCGCCGACGACGACAAGGTCCTGTTCACCATGGACCTCGTCAGCGGCGGCTCGCTGGCCCATGTCATCGGCGACTACGGGCCGTTGCCCCCTCGGTTCGTCTGCACCCTGCTCGACCAGCTGTTGTCCGGTCTTTCGACGGTGCACGCCGAGGGGGTCGTGCACCGGGACATCAAGCCGGCGAACATCCTGATGGAGGCCACCGGTACGGGCCGGCCCCATCTGCGGGTGTCCGACTTCGGCATCTCCATGCGCAAGGGCGAGCCCCGTCTCACCGAGACGAACTACGTCGTGGGGACGCTGGGTTATTTCGCGCCCGAGCAGATGATGGGGGCGGAGCCGGACTTCCCCGCGGACCTCTTCGCGGTCGGCCTGGTCGCCCTCTATCTGCTCCAGGGCAAGAAGCCCGACTCCCAGGCGCTGATCGAGCACTTCGCGTCGCACGGCACCCCCAGCGCCCCCGACGGCGTCCCGGAGCCGCTGTGGCAGGTCATCGCGGGGCTGCTGCAACCCGACCCGCAGGACCGTTTCCGTACGGCCACGGGCGCGCGCAAGGCCCTGACCGCCGCCGTCGAGATGCTGCCCGAGCCCTCGCCGCACGAGGAGCCGGTGGAGGTCTTCGACCAGATCGGCCCGCTGCCGGAGGGCTTCGGGCCCGACGGACCCCTGCCGCCCGGCGGTACGGCCGCCCAGCAGACGGCAGGTCATCCGACAACCGGCGGGCAGACCGCGTACCGGCCGGCCCCGGACCCCCAGCCCTCGGGCCGGCAGCCTTCCCAGCAGACCCCGGTCCACCCGGCCCCGGTCCACCCGGCCTCGGGACCTCAGCCCGTCGTGCCGCAGCAGCCGTACCCGTCCGCTCCCGCATCCATGTCCGAGACGGGCAGCTTTCACCTCCCGCCCCCCGAGTTCGCCGCCCCCGCGCCGCAGGCACCGCACCTCAACGCGCAGGCGGCCCCCTACCCGTACGCCGCCGCACCCGACCCGGCGCCCGCCCCTGCTGCCCCCGGGCCGCACGACCAGGCGTACACCCGCCCGTACACCGCTCCGCAGCCGGGGGCCGCAGCCCAGCAGCCCTTGGGGTCCACGCCCGCCCCACACACGCGTCCGGGACCGTCCCCGAAGGTGGCGGTCCCGGTCCTGCTGGTGGCGCTGATCTGTTTCGCGGTGGGCATCTGGGCGCTGACCCAGGCCTGAGGGCGGCCGCCCCCGGGCCCGGCTACCAGGCCTGGGGCGGGCCTCCGTACGGGTACTGCCCGCCGCCCGTGGGCGCGGCCGGCACGGCGGCCGCGCGGCGCCGCGCGATCAGCATCCAGGCACCGATCCAGAGCACCAGCACGGCACCGGCGCCGATCCCGGCCGCCGCGACCAGCTTCATCGTGCTGCTCCGGCTCTCGCTCCGCGCGGCCTGCGCGCCGTTCTGGCCCTTCCGTGCCATGTCCTTGTCGCCCTGCGTGACGCCGAAGATCCCGGCGTCACCCGTGTACGGCGAATCAACGGCCTTCCCCGTCACGTTGATCTGAAGCGTCAGCGCGATCGGCTTGTCGCCGTACGCCTTCGCGACCTCCGGGCTCAGCGAGACGGAGAGGTAGTACCAGCCGGCGAACCGCATGGCACTCACGTTGTCGCTGGAGTCGAACCTGTTCCGGTACGCGACCGGGGGCAGCGGATCGAGGGAGACGGACGTCGGCTTTCCCGCGTACGACATGGGCGACACATTGTCGACGTGCCCGATCGCGGGATTGTCCAGGGACATCGCGAGCGCGCTGCTGACGTACTGGCCCTTGCCGGTGGTGCTGTTGCTCAGGCCGGCCGTGGCGAACACCTGCTGCCCCCAGTCCACCGGAACCCGGTAGAAGAGGGTCTGGCCGGGCTCGATCCGGTCCTTCCACTCCCCGGTCTGCAGGCTCGTCGCGTCGTAGTAACCGGCGCCCCCGTGCCTGGTGTTGTCGTCCGCGGCAGTGGGCGGCAGCGGTGAGGCGGACGGCCAGGCCGACGGTGCCTCGGTCGGCGCCGACGACGCCTGGGCGAGCTTCGGCTCGGAGGCGTAGCGCAGCTCCAGGTCCCAGTCCCCCTGGCCGGAGGTCGCCTTGGTCTCCCGCTCGACGAGGACGTAGTACGTACCGGCCTCCTGGCAGCTGGTGTTTTCCTTGTCCACCCGCCGGGAGGCATAGGCGGCGATCGGGCGCGGGTACTGCGCGGACCCGAAGAGCGCGTCACCCGAGCTGCACTGGTCGTCCGAGCTGTCC
Source organism: Streptomyces sp. Mut1 (assembly GCF_030719295.1). Lineage (NCBI taxonomy): Bacteria > Bacillati > Actinomycetota > Actinomycetes > Kitasatosporales > Streptomycetaceae > Streptomyces > Streptomyces castrisilvae. Next base: position 3,788,351 of record NZ_CP120997.1, read on the forward strand.
CGGACGCTCACCGTGATGCCGTCCCCGTAGGCCACCTTGCCCGCGTCCCTGGGCACGACGACGGCCGAGACGTAGGCGTTCGTCTTCGCGTCCAGGTTCAGCCGGTAGTACAGCTTCTGGCCGGCCTTGATCGAGCTCTTGTAGACCGAGCCGCTCGTCAGTTCCGTCGCGTCGGCGTTGACCTCCACGCCGCTGACCGCCTTGGCGTCCGGATCGAAGGTGTACGTACCGGGGCCGTCCGCCGCGTACGCCTGCCCCGGCAGCGCCGCCACGGCGAACACCGCCGCCACCACCGCCAGCGCCCCCCGCACTCTGCTGCGCTGCCTCATCACGCGCTTCCCCTCGTCATCCCGGCGGCTGCCCTGCGGCGACCGCGTACATATACGAACACGGCCAGCACCGCGGCCATGGCGGCGGCCCCCGCGCCCGCGGCCGCAACGACGGCCCATCCTGCCTCTCCCGCACCTTCACTGTCTGCGGAGGCGGCCGAATCGCCCGCCTTGTCCGCACCGGCGTCCTTCTTGCCGTCGCCGCTGCCGGGCTTCCCCGCCACCGCGGGGGCGTCGTGGCCGGGCCCGGTGCGTTCCTCGCCCAGGACCGCCACCCGCAGCACCACCCCGATCTCGGGGTTCTCCGCGATCTCCGCGGCATGCGCGCCCAGCGTCACCGAGATGTAGAAGTCGCCCCCGCTGTGCACCGGCTGGACCTCCGCCCGGTTCTCGTAGCGATTGGTCCAGGCGACCGGGACGCCGCTCATGCGCACCGCGGCGGGCCTGCCGTTGTACAGCGTGCTCCCGCTGAACTCACCACCCCCGCCGAGCGGGAAGCGGGCCGGCGTGTAGAGCCGGCTCGCGCCGTAGGAGTACGTGCTGCCGGTACGGTCCACCGTGGGCTCGTTCGCGAACTCCACGTCGTACACCACCTGCTGGCCCCAGCCCGCCGGGACCTTGTACCAGAGCGTCTGGGACGGCAGGACGCGGTCGCGCCACACGCCCCGGCCGAGCTCCCGGGCGTCGTTGAAGCCGGTCCCGCCCCGCACGTCGCGCGGATCGCCCGTGGGCAGCGTGGCGTCCTTGCCACCCTCGCCGTACTCGGTCTGCGACTGGGCGGGCGTCACCCCCTCCGCCAGCGGCTCTTCGGCCCCGTACACCAGCTCCAGGGGCCAACGGGCCGCGTCGGAGCCCTTCTTGCTCGCGCGCTCCACCACGAGCCAGTACCGGCCCGCACGGTCGCAGGTGCGGCTGCCGCCGTCCGAGCGGATGCGGGCGACGGCGGCCGTCAGCGGCGTCGCCCCCTCCTTCTGGGAGAAGCGCTCGGTGTTCGACTCGCAGTACCCGTGGTCGGCGTGCTCGATCCTGGCGGTCAACGCGTCGAACGTGTCGACGGCCGCCCCCGGCTGCGGTACGGCCGTCGCGGCGAAGTCCGCCGTGGACGCGTCGTCCAGGTCGACCGCGTAGTACCGCTTCTCGCCGGGCCCGATGGTGTCCAGGTACTGCCCCGGCACCAGTACGGGTGCCCGGTCGGCCGTGGCCGCGCCCTCCACCCGACGCCCCTTCAGCCGGTAGCCGTCCGCGGAGAGCTGGGCGGCGCGCTGAAGCTGCCGGGCCAGGGCGTCGGCGTCCGGAGCGTCGTAGTAGCGGCCGTTGCCCGCGTGCGCGATGCACTCCAGCTGCTCGCGGGCCGCGCCCTTCACCTGGAAGCCGACGGCGTCGATCCGCAGCCCGACGCCCTCCTTGCCGAGCTGTTCGGCGACCTCGCAGGGCTGCGGGGCACCGCAGTTGTCCTCGCCGTCCGAGATCAGCAGGATCGTGCGCGTGCCGATGGCTCCGTCCGCCTGCTTCGGCAGGTCCTGCGCCGCCTTGCGCAGCGAGAGACCGATAGGGGTGTCGCCCCGGGGGGTCACCCCCTCGACCGCCCGCTTCACGGCATCGCGGTCGAGCTTCTGCACCGGCCGCACGAGCCGGGTGTCCGTGCAGCCGCGCGGCTGGTCGGCGCCGTACACGCGCAGACCGGTCGGATACCCGTCCGGGAGCCCGTCCACCACTGTGGAGACAGCCGCGCGGGCGCTCTCCATCCGGGTGTGGCCGGTGCCGTCGTCGTCCCCCATGGAGCCGGAGGAGTCGAGCACCATCACCAGGCTGCTGTTGCCACCGGACTCCGCGGCAGCCGGTGCGGCAGGGGCGTCCGCCGGGCCGGCCAGGGCCGGCAGCGCCCCCGCGACCAGGGCGAACAGCGCCCCGCCGATCAGTGTCCCCGCCCGCGCACCGCGGCGGCGATGGCCTGCCCTCACTCGTGTCCCCCTCGACCGAAATCCCGTTCTCTTTGCTCAAGCAAGCTATTGATTTGCTTGAGTGAACTCAAGAGCACAGGTGTCACGGTCCCGCAACAGCACGAAGCCCCGGCCGCGTCGGCGGCCGGGGCTCGTAGCAGGCTGTTCCGTCTCAGACACCCGAACCTGCGGGCACGGAGTCGGTCGCCTCCGTCCACAGATCCTGCTCGGCGCGATCCGCCTGGATCTGGCGGTACACGAGGAGCCCGCCGATGGCGGCCAGTGCGACCAGGAGAAGCTTCTTCACCGCGCGACCTCGTCTTTCGTTGGCGTAGGGGACTTCTGCCGCCCGACTATACACACCGGCCGATATCGACCGGTGACCTCCCCGCAACCCAATTGGCGCCTGTGGAAGTGCGGTCGGCGCGCGGCTGTGCGTACCCGGCGAACGACCACTGGACACCCCGCGCACCCCGCCCGCCGGGACCCGATCGAAGCCGGTTGAACCATACGAGTGGTGTTCATCTGAAGATCGGCGCATGGGCGGCGTCGGTCCACGAAATCGCGGGCCGGATCCACATCATCGGAAAGGTAAGCAAACCGGACCACCTGAAAGTGAGGGGCCATGAGCACCTTCAAGGCCAAGAGCATCTGGACCGCCTTCATCACCGCGTTCTTCGCCCTCCTCGCGTCGCTGGGCCTCGCAGGCTCCACCGCCGCCGCCACGGAAGCCACGGCCACGGAGCCGGCGGCCACGACCCACGAACACACGGGTGCCGCCCGCGCAACCGCACCCGCTCCTTCGGTGCGATGGACCCTTCCGCGTGACCGGGCACTCCCGCCCACGATGAAGCAGCGCATCCGCGCCGAGGCCCACGGCTCCTCACCCGCGACCCGGCACCTGTCCAGTGACACCAAGGACGCCGCGAACACCACCAGCACCGCTCGCACCTCCCACGGTGCCCCGGCCGGAGACGCGTCCCTCCTCCCACCCTGAGAGCGCCCCACCTGATCCCCTGAGCCCCCGGCCCGGTACCCACCGGACGGGGGCTTTCCCGTGCGCCCCGCACCCCATGCGCCCCGCACCCCCACGCACCCGGACGGGACAGCACGGAACGCGTCAGAGGCGTAAGCACAGCAGGAAGGGGGAAGGCCGGCCGGGCCCGTTCCACGCGTACAGAGGACTGCCGCACGCAACCACCCACAGGCCGCGACTCCCAGGCCACCGAAGCCACCCAGGCACCCAGGCAGACCGCATCGCACGCCACCACCGGGGCCATGCACCAGCGCATACGCACCCGCACACGCAGAAGGCCCGGTTCCTCCGAAGAGGAACCGGGCCTTCTGTTGTCACTGTGGGGCTAACAGGATTTGAACCTGTGGCCTCATCCTTATCAGGTCGATCACATTGACCTGTTGCCGCTACCAGCTGGCTGGCTCACCTGGCGGGACTGGCCGTTGCGGTTCGTTCCGATCCGCCCGTGTGCGGCGCTGTTGGTGTCAGCCATTGATGTCGGGTTTCAGAACCGGCTTGACAGGGCTACTTGTCAGCCGTCTCCCGTATGTTCGTCGATGAGGATGTTGAGCGCAGCTGCCTCGTCCGCGAGGTCTCGCAGCTCCTGTGTCTCTGCGGGCAAGCTCTCACCACGGAGGTAGGCACCGAGACAGTGGCTCGCATCATCGAGCGCTATCCAGAGGGGATGGCCTTCCGCGCTGTGGAGCACGTGCCAGAGCCACATGATCGATGTCGCCTGGTCCAACCGCCGGCGCAGTTCCTTTGAGGCGAGGACCAGGGCTGCACTGTCGATTGTGTGAATGAGGGCGAACAGTTCGTCGGGGCCACCCGTCTGCTCCCTGCCGGACAGGCTTGACTTCAAGTGATGCACTGAAGTGAGGGCGTGTCTGACCTCCCGAGCCGCCTCCTCCTCTCGCGCTGCCAACCGGCCTACCTGCTGATCACGGCGGGCTTGCTGTTGGCCCCACCGACTAATACCGACAGAGCCGACCAACCCCAATATGACTCCGAAGAGTCCATACAGCCCATCTGACAAGACGTCCCCCTAAATCGCGGCCTATCGGTGCCCTTCATGCTGACAGACCACCCCCACCCACCACTCGCCTAGCTCCCATCCCGTCCGCCTTCGACCCACACTCCGTGGAGCGGTCGTGGTTCAGGGCGTCAAGGTGGAGCGCGCCACTGTACGAACGACCTTGACGCCCTGGGCCGCGACTGCTCGGCTCTGCCTGGGTCGAAGGTGGTCGGGATGGGAGCCCCACGACGCTCGCCCTACTCCGGCCGGCACTCGCGAACGGCGCTCCTCCCATCCCGGAGTCTGAGCGCCCCCGCCGGAGGCATCCTCTTGAAGCCGCGGGTTTGGTTCTCGTCTCATGCCCTCGGGCCTACACAGCGGGCGCGCGTCGGCGGCGGCAGCGCCGAGCGGGCCGAAGGCAGGAGCGCGGGCGCAGCCAGAGCCGGGAAGCGCGCCCGGCGGAGCGGAGCGCAGCCGGGTGCCTTGATGAGGTAGAGAAACCTGTAACGTCCCGGAGCTAGCTGGCGGGCCAGACGTAGCACTTGGCGGGGATCTGCTGACCGTCTCCGAATTGGTGCGTGGCTCCGCCGATGAACTGCCAGCCCAAGCGTTCGTAGAGGCGGATGGCTGCCTCGTCCTTCTCCATCACGTCGAGCACAAGGCGTAGGCCGTTCTCCTCGGCGTAGTCCATGGCTGCGCGCATGAGGCTTTCGCCCACTGCGTGCTTCCGCGCACTTCGCACGACGAACAGCCGGGCCAGAACGCCGATGCGGGCTTCGTCTTCTCCGCTCTGCTGCTGCCAGAGGGCGACAGCCTTCTCCCCCTCCGCCTTCATGATCGCGATATGCCCCACCACACCGTCCCGGCGAGCTACCCACGCCTTCACGACTCCCGGCGGAGTGATCCACGCCTCGGGGTCACCCACCCCCTCAACCGGATAGCCATCCGTCGAGTGGACTTCGACCAGGGCTGCCGCAGCTCCGGGAACGTCGGCATCTTCGATCGGGCGAATGGTGGTGTCAGCCACGCGAGTCCTCCAACGGAGCAGGGGGCTAGGAAACGGGCAGCTCGTAGAGGAGCCCGGTTTGATCGGCGCGGTGCACGTACCGGGACACCTCGAAAGGCTCCGAGTTCTGATCCAGGCTCGTGTGAAGCACTTCGAGTACGGGCACCCCTGGCAACAGGTCGAGTACCCGGGCCTCTTCGGGTGAAGGCATCCGAGCACTGATCTCGTCGCGCACCCGCGTCATCACGTGGCCCAATTCCTCCAGGCGACCGTAGATCCCGTTCGGCCCTGACTTCGCCTGCATGAGGAGAGTGCCCTCCGCCTCCTCCCAGCGCAGATAGGTGGAGACGATCTGGACCGGCTCATCGTCCGCGAAGTAGTGGTTCTCGCGGTGCACGACGCTTTCGCTGTCGGCCGGAACTTGAAGCCGCTCCGCGACGTCGGAAGGCGGTACCTCGCGGGTGATGCTCAGGACGTCGATGCGCGGAACCTTGCCCTGCTTCTTGGCTTCCAGGCGGAAGGGGGTAAGCCCGGTCTCCCGGTTCGCGATTGAGTACCGATCGCTGCCGAAGCGGAAGAGACGTTGGGGTTCCCGTACGAATACGCCTCGACCGTGCTTCGCGGTCACGAGCCCCTGTTCGGCCAAGAGGCGGATGGCTTCTCGCGCAGTGTTGCGCGCCGCTCCGTACTGCTCGGCCAAGGCTCGCTCGGACGGGAGCTTTTGGCCGGCCTCCAGCTCGCCACGCTCGATCGAGGCGCGGAGTGCGTCAGCGATTCGGCGGCTGGCTGGCTGCTGGGGGGAGCGGTCGGATGCGTTCATGAGCCGAGCATACCAACTGGCTTAAGCCAGCGTCTTGACCCATGCAGCCCTTCGTGCTCAACTGGCTTAAGCCAGTAAGTGGCTCAAGCCAGTTGGGGACGGTGTTCCTACCGCCAAGCAGACACACCGCCCCCCTGTCCCATCAGGGAGCTTCCATCATGACTGCTTCTGCTGTGGTTGTGCGTCGTTCGGTGCTGGGTCGGGCCTGCCCGGCGTGCGAGGAGACGCGGTGTGTCGATCCGGCTGAGTGCCTGTACTTCCTGACTTCTCGCCCGTGGGCGGACTGCTCGGAGTGCGCCGGGTCGGGCTGGGCCGGTGAGGACGACTGCCTGTCGGTGTTCTGCTGGGCCTGTAACGGTTCCGGCCTGGTGGAGCACACCGCCCGCTCCATCGTGCACGCCACCGTCAGCCCTCGGGCCCGCGTCCGCCACCAGGCCCACGTCGAGCGTCTGACCGCCGAGGTCTCCGAGTCCGTGGCGGTGGCCGCGTGAGCTTCCCGGACGACGCCCTGCACGCGGCTGAGTGGGCGGACGAGAGGCGTGCTGAGCAGATCGGGATGTACCTCGACGCTCACGACGTCCGCCCCTATACCCGGTTCTTCGCCGTGGTCGATGACGCGCACTACGCCGAGGAAGACGCCAAGGTGCGCGGCCTCTACCCGCCGATCGGGCACGGCTACCCGAGGGAGGACGGCCAGTGACCTCCTTCCCCGTCGACCCCTCGGCCGTGGCCGGTACCGCCGCCACCGTGGGCACCGACCCCCTGACCCTGGCGGACCTCTTACGCGTCGCCAACGCCCCCGGCTTCGACCGGTGGCAGGAGCAGGTCCGCCGGACCGGTGGCTGCTCGGACCCGATCCACCTGGAAGGCATGACCACCACCCGGGACGCCAAGTCCGGGCAGGTGCTCTACTCCTACAGCACCCAGGGCGAGCCCGGCGGACGCCTCAGGGTCGCGTGCGGGAACCGGCGGGCCTCCCGCTGCCCCTCCTGCGCCTGGACCTACGCCGGAGACACCTTCCACCTCATCCGCGCCGGGCTCACCGGCGACGTGGCCAAGGGAACGCCGGTCACGGTGCGCACGCACCCCAAGGTCTTCGCCACCCTCACCGCCCCGAGCTTCGGCCCGGTCCACAACCGGCCCACCAAAGGTGTCTGCCGATGCGGCACCGACCACCCCGAAGACTCCCCGCTCCTCGGCACCGCCCTGAACCCGGCCACGTACGACTACGCGGGGGCCGTGCTGTGGAACAACCACGCCGGAGACCTCTGGCGACGCTTCACCATCTACCTCCGCCGGGAGGTCGCCGCCCGCGCCGGCCTTTCCCAGAAAGCCGCCGCCGAGGTCTGCCGGGTCTCCTTCGGGAAGGTCGCAGAGTTCCAGAAGCGCGGCGCGGTCCACTTCCACGCCATCGTCCGACTCGACGGCCCCGACGGACCCGAGACCGCTCCCCCGGGCTGGGCCTCCGTCGCTCTGCTCACGGATGCGATTCAGGCGGCTGCCGCCCGTGCCACGGTCCCGCTCCCGGCCTCCGGTGACCATCCGGCCCGGACGCTGGCGTGGGGCACGCAGGTGGACGTACGGCCCATCGGTGCGGGCAGTGCGAATGAGGATCTGTCGGAGGAGGCGGTGGCCGCGTACGTGGCGAAGTACGCCACCAAGGCCGCCGAGACCACCGGAACGGTCGACCGCCGCATCGGGGAGCTGGGCGAGCTGGACAAGCTCCCCGACCTGCCCGACCACGCCCGCCGCCTGATCGAGGCCTGCTTCGTCCTGGACGACGCGTACCCGGACCGGATGCTGTGGCGCTGGGCCCACATGCTCGGCTTCCGGGGCCACTTCTCCACCAAGTCTCGCGCCTACTCCACCACCCTCGGCGCACTGCGCCAGGTGAGGGCCGACTACCGGGACCGGCAGGAACGCCGCGAACGGGGCCTCCCCGACCCGGACGACGCTCCGGAGGGCTCCACTCTGACCCTCGCCCACTGGACGTACGCCGGGCACGGCCACACCCCCGGTGAGTCCTGGCTCGCTGCCACGATCGCCCGCGATATCCAGACGGGCCGTACGACCGCTCGTGACGCACGCGCCGAACTCGAAGACCTTGACGGAGGTGGTTGGGATGTCTGAGGAGCTGCTGACGGTGCCTGAGGTGATGGCCTGGCTCAAGGTCGGCCGGACCACCGTCTACGACCTGATCCGTACGCGTCGCCTGCCCTCGCTGACGATCGGCTCCAGCCGCCGTATCCCGGCTGACGGTCTCCGGACGTTCCTCGCGTCCCGTCTTGAGGAGGCTGCCTGATGGCGAAGCGTCGTCCCAATGGCGGGGGCACCGTCACGAGGCGGAAGGACGGGCGCTATCAGGGCGCCGCGTACGTGACCAACACGGACGGGCACCGGGTGCGGAAGTTCGTCTACGGCTCGACGTACGACGAGGCGGCCGAGAAGCTGGGCAAGCTCCAGGAGCAGGAGCGCAACGGGGTGCCGGTGCCGTCGCGGACCTGGTCGCTCGGCGAGTGGCTGGCCTACTGGCTTGAGCACATCGTGAAGCCGAACCGGGAGCACAACACGTACGTGAAGTACGAGTCCAAGGTGCGGCTGTACCTGGCCCCCCATCTGGGCAAGAAGCCGCTGGTTCGGCTGACCCCGGCTCAGCTCCGTTCGTTCATGGCCGAGCTGAAGCGCACGGAGGTTCCGCCGGCCGCCCGCTTCGAGGTGCTGCGGGTCCTGCGGAACGCGTTGAACCGGGCCGTTCGCGAGGAGCTGCTGACCCGGAACGTGGCCGAGCTGGTGGACATGCCGAAGGTGACGAAGAAGGAGGCGAAGCCGTGGAACGCGCGGGAGGCCATCACGTTCCTTCGGTCCGCTCGGGCCCACCGGCTGTACGCGGCCTGCGTCCTCGTGCTCGTCCTCGGCCTGCGTCGCAGTGAGGTTCTGGGGCTGCGCTGGCAGGACATCGACTTCGACCAGCGTCAGTTCACGCCGCTCAAGCAGGTTCAGCGGGTGAAGGGTGTCGGCCTGGTCCTCAAGGACCTCAAGACGGAGTCGTCGCACGCCGTGCTTCCGCTGCCGGAGTTCTGCGCCCGCGCCTTGGAGGAGCGTCGGGAGCTCCAGGACCTCGAACGGCGGATCGTGGGCGAAGGCTGGAGCCAGGAGCCGGGGCAGGACCTGATCTTCTCGTCGGAGCGTGGCGGGCTGATCGACCCCGTGGGCTTCTCCCGGAGCTTCAACGCACTCGTGAAGCGGGCCGGGGTCCGCCGGATCACGGTGCGGCTCGCTCGGCACACCTGCGGCACCCTGCTGGCGTTCCTGAAGGTGCACCCCAAGGTCGCCCAAGCGATCCTCCGGCACAGCCAGATCAGCATGACGATGGACGTCTACACCCACGTGGTGGGCGACGGTGAGCGGGAGGCCGTGACGATGCTCGCGGAACTCCTGGAAGATCCACTGATCGGCTGATGTCAGCCGTAGATGTCAAAGGCCCCCCACCGTTCCCGGCGAGGGGCCTTCGTGCTGGTGGGGCTAACAGGATTTGAACCTGTGGCCTCATCCTTATCAGGGATGCGCTCTAACCAACTGAGCTATAGCCCCGCCGCGCTGCTGCGCTGACTTCTGAAGATTAGCGCACGTCGGGGCCAGTCCCAAAATCGATACCCGCAGGCCTACTCGTCCTCGGCCAGCGTGAGCTCGACACCGCCCACGAAGCCCGCCGACAGGTTGTAGATGAAGGCGCCCAGCGTGGCCAGCGCGGTGGCGAGGACCACGTCGATCACCGCGATGACCGAGGTGAAGATGAGGACCCTCGGCAGCGAGAGGAACGCCTGCAGATCGAAGCCGTTGCTGTCGTTGGACCCGGTCGCCTCGCTGATCGTGCCGCCCACGGTGGAGAAGACGCCCATCGCGTCCATCACCATCCACAGGACCGCCGACGCCACCACCGTGCAGATGCCCAGTGCGATGGACAGCAGGAAGCTGACCTTCATCACCGACCACGGATCGGCCTTGGCGACGCGCAGACGCGCCTTGCGGGTACGCGGAGTGGTCCGCGCCCCCGTCCGGGGCTTACGGGCCGTCTGGGCCGCGCCCATGCCCGGCATGCTGCCCGGCTGCTGGCCGCCCATCGTGCGCCCGCCGCCGTGTGTCCCGCCCGGAGGCGAGGGGTAGGCCTGCGGCGGGTGGTACGGGCCCGCCTGGCCAGGTGCGGGTTCCCGCTCGCCGGGCAGCGGCCCGGTCGCGTAACCCTCGTACTGGGGCTGAGGGCCCCGGGTATCCGTCACAGTGCCCCCTTGGGAGTCCGTGGCAGGGCCACGGGCACCGTTACCTCCCGCTCCGGAAGCGGCCGAACCGGCGCCCGTGGCTCCACTCACGCTCTACTCCTCGTGCTCCCCGGTCGAGGACGTCGTGTCCTCGACATTGCTGTCGACCGTGCTGCCGGCAGCCGCGTCGGCCGTGGTGGCCTCCGCCGTCACTGCCGCGGTCGTCTCGCCTTCGGCGTCCTCGGCCGCGTCGACCTCTTCGGCCTCGCGTCCCGCCTCGGCGTTGCGAGCGATGCCGACAACGGCGTCTCGCTTGCCCAGATTGATCAGTTGGACGCCCATGGTGTCACGGCCCGTCTCCCTGACTTCGTTGACTCGCGTACGAATCACACCACCGCCGAGCGTGATGGCAAGGATCTCATCGGTCTCCTCGACCACCAGCGCGCCGACCAGCGAGCCCCGGTCCTCCACGATCTTGGCGGCCTTGATGCCCAGGCCACCGCGACCCTGAACGCGGTACTCGTCGACCGCGGTCCGCTTCGCGTACCCGCCGTCAGTGGCAGTGAACACGAAAGTACCGGGCCTGACGACATTCATCGAGAGCAGTTCGTCTCCCTCGCGGAAACTCATCCCCTTGACGCCCGAGGTGGCGCGGCCCATCGGGCGCAGCGCGTCGTCCGTCGCGGTGAACCTGATCGACTGGGCCTTCTTGCTGATGAGCAGCAGATCGTCCTCGGACGAGACCAGCTCCGCACCGATCAGCTCGTCGTCCGCGCCGTCCGCCGTCTCGCGCAGGTTGATGGCGATGACACCACCGGAGCGCGGGGAGTCGTAGTCCTTCAGCGCGGTCTTCTTCACCAGGCCGCCCTTGGTGGCCAGGATCAGGTACGGCGCGGCGTCGTAGTCGCGGATCGCCAGGATCTGCGCGATCTGCTCGTCCGGCTGGAAGGCCAGCAGGTTGGCCACGTGCTGGCCGCGCGCGTCCCGGCCGGCGTCCGGAAGCTCGTACGCCTTCGCCCGGTAGACCCGGCCCTTGTTGGTGAAGAACAGCAGCCAGTGGTGGGTCGTCGACACGAAGAAGTGGTCGACGATGTCGTCTTCCTTCAGCTTCGTGCCGCGGACACCCTTGCCGCCGCGCTTCTGCGAGCGGTAGTCGTCCGTCTTGGTGCGCTTCACATAGCCGCCGCGGGAGATCGTGACGACGATGTCCTCCTCGGCGATCAGGTCCTCGATGGACATGTCACCGTCGAAGGGCACCAGCTTGGAACGCCGGTCGTCGCCGAACTTGTCGACGATCGCCGCCAGCTCCTCGCTGACGATCTGCCGCTGCCGCTCGGGCGAGGCCAGGATCGCGTTGTACTCGTTGATCTTCGCCTGGAGCTCGTCGTGCTCGGCGGTGATCTTCTGGTGCTCCAGCGCGGCCAGCCGGCGCAGCTGCATCTCCAGGATCGCGTTCGCCTGGATCTCGTCGATCTCCAGCAGGCCCATCAGGCCCTCACGCGCCACCTCGACGGTCTGGCTGCGCCGGATGAGGGCGATGACCTCGTCGATCGCGTCCAGGGCCTTGAGCAGGCCGCGCAGGATGTGCGCGCGCTCCTCGGCCTTGCGCAGCCGGAACCGCGTACGCCGGACGATGACCTCGATCTGGTGCGTCACCCAGTGCCGGATGAACGCGTCGATCGACAGCGTGCGCGGCACCCCGTCCACCAGCGCCAGCATGTTGGCGCCGAAGTTCGACTGCAGATCGGTGTGCTTGTACAGGTTGTTCAGGACGACCTTGGCGACCGCGTCCCGCTTCAGGACGACGACCAGGCGCTGACCCGTACGCGAGGAGGTCTCGTCGCGCACGTCGGCGATGCCGCCGACCTTGCCGTCCTTCACCAGGTCGGCGATCTTCTGCGCCAGGTTGTCGGGGTTGGTCTGGTACGGAAGCTCCGTCACGACCAGGCACTGGCGGTTCTGGATCTCCTCGACCGCCACGACCGCGCGCATCGTGATCGAGCCGCGGCCCGTGCGGTACGCCTCCTCGATGCCCTTGCGCCCCACGACCAGCGCACCGGTCGGGAAGTCCGGGCCCTTGATCCGCTCGATCAGGGCTTCCAGGAGCTCCTCCTGCGAGGCCTCCGGGTGCTCCAGATACCACTGCGCACCCGACGCGACCTCGCGGAGGTTGTGCGGCGGGATGTTGGTCGCCATACCGACCGCGATACCCGCGGAGCCATTGACCAGCAGGTTCGGGAAGCGCGCCGGCAGGACCGTCGGCTCCTGGTTGCGGCCGTCGTAGTTGTCCTGGAAGTCGACGGTCTCCTCGTCGATGTCCCGGACCATCTCCATGGACAGCGGCATCATCTTGCACTCGGTGTACCGCATGGCGGCGGCCGGGTCGTTGCCCGGGGAACCGAAGTTGCCGTTGGAGTCCACCAGCGGCATGCGCATCGACCAGTGCTGCGCCAGGCGGACCAGGGCGTCGTAGATCGAGGAGTCGCCGTGCGGGTGGTACGTACCCATGACGTCGCCGACGACGCGGGCGCACTTGTAGAAGCCCTTCTCGGGCCGGTAGCCGCCGTCGTACATCGCGTACAGCACCCGGCGGTGGACGGGCTTGAGACCGTCCCGCACGTCGGGCAGGGCACGCGAGACGATGACGGACATCGCGTAGTCGAGGTAGGAGCGCTGCATCTCCGTCTCGAGCCCGACGGGCTCGACACGCATACCCACGCCCTCGACGGGCGGAACCTCTTCGGGCGTCACGGGGACAGGGGTGTTCTCGTCGGCCATTGCTGGTCAAAGTCCTTTCGCGCTGCGGCTTGCTTGTACGGCCGACTCAGATGTCGAGGAAGCGGACGTCCTTGGCGTTGCGCTGGATGAACGAGCGCCGTGCCTCGACGTCCTCACCCATCAGCACCGAGAACAGATCGTCGGCCTGCGCCGCGTCATCGAGCGTGACCTGGCCGAGCACCCGGTGGTCGACGTCCATCGTGGTGACGCGCAGCTCCTCGGCGTTCATCTCGCCGAGACCCTTGAAGCGCTGGATCGAGTCTTCCTTGATCCGCTTGCCGTTCTGCTTGCCGAGCTCCACCAGGGCGTCGCGCTCACGGTCCGAGTACGCGTACTCGAAGTCGTCCCGACCCCACTTGATCTTGTAGAGCGGGGGACGCGAGAGGTAGACGTGCCCGGCCTCGACCAGCGGGCGCATGAAGCGGAACAGGAACGTCAGCAGCAGGGTGTTGATGTGCTGGCCGTCGACATCGGCGTCCGCCATCAGAATGATCTTGTGATAGCGGAGCTTCTCGATGTCGAAGTCCTCGTGGACCCCGGTGCCGAAGGCCGAGATCAGCGCCTGGACCTCGGTGTTCTGCAGGATCTTGTCGACCCGGGCCTTCTCGACGTTCAGGATCTTGCCTCGGATCGGCAGGATCGCCTGGTACATCGGGTTGCGGCCGGACTTGGCCGAGCCGCCGGCGGAGTCACCCTCGACGATGAAGATCTCGCACTTGGTGGGATCGTTCGACTGGCAGTCGCTGAGCTTGCCGGGCAGTGAGGCACTCTCCAGCAGGCCCTTGCGCCGCGTCAGGTCGCGCGCCTTGCGGGCCGCCACACGGGCGGTCGAGGCGGCGATGCCCTTGCGGATGATGTCGGCCGCCTCGTTGGGGTTGCGGTCGAACCAGTCCGTCAGCTGCTCGTGGACGACCTTCTGCACGAAGGTCTTGGCCTCCGTGTTGCCCAGCTTGGTCTTCGTCTGACCCTCGAACTGCGGCTCGCCCAGCTTCACCGAAATGATCGCCGTCAAACCCTCGCGGACGTCCTCGCCGGTGAGGTTGTCGTCCTTCTCGCGCAGCAGCTTCTTGTCGCGCGCGTACCGGTTGACCAGGGAGGTCAGCGCGGCGCGGAAGCCTTCCTCGTGCGTACCGCCCTCATGCGTGTGGATCGCGTTGGCGAAGGAGTAGACCCCCTCGCTGTACTGCGTGTTCCACTGCATGGCGATCTCGACCGACAGCAGACGGTCCTTGTCCTCGGCCTCGATGTCGATCACCGACTGGTGGATGACATCGCCCTTGCGGGAGTTGAGGTACCGGACGAAGTCGACGATGCCGTTCTCGTAGTGGTACGTGACCGAGCGGGCGCTCTCCTCCTCGGGGACCTCGCCCGCCTCGGCGTTGTCCGCGCCCGCCGTCGCCTTCGCCGACTCGCGCTCGTCGGTCAGCTTGAGGGTGAGGCCCTTGTTGAGGAAGGCCATCTCCTGGAAGCGGCGCGAGAGCGTCTCGAAGGAGTACTCGGTCGTCTCGAAGATGTCGCCGTCGGCCCAGAAGGTGACGGTGGTGCCCGTCTCCTCGGTCGCCTCGTTACGGGCCAGCGGGGCCGTCGGGACGCCGAACTTGTAGTCCTGGGTCCAGCGGTAGCCGTCCGTCTTGACGTCGACGGCGACCCGGGTGGACAGGGCGTTGACGACGGACACACCGACGCCGTGCAGACCACCGGAGACGGCGTAGCCGCCGCCGCCGAACTTTCCGCCCGCGTGCAGGACGGTGAGGACGACCTCGACGGCCGGCTTGCCTTCGGACGGCACGATGCCGACCGGGATGCCACGGCCGTTGTCGACCACGCGCACCCCGCCATCGGCGAGGATCGTGACGTCGATGGTGTCCGCGTGCCCGGCCATGGCCTCGTCGACCGAGTTGTCGACGACCTCCTGCACGAGGTGGTGGAGACCGCGCTCACCGGTCGAGCCGATGTACATACCAGGTCGCTTGCGGACCGCGTCCAGGCCCTCCAGCACGGTGATCGCACTGGCGTCGTACGACGCCTTCACCTCGCCCTGGACGGGAGCAGCGCCGCTCTCGCCGGGAGTGGACGGAATGTTCTCGTTGGGGTTGCCGGAATCGGCCACGAAGCGCCCTTTCTGGCACAGCACAGGCCGTTCTCCGGGCAGGCGGGAGCGGCTGCGTCGTTCGGCTTGTATCGACGAATCCCGCAAGACGCGGGATTGTTCACCAGTCTACCGGTAGCGCCGACCCGAATGGGGGTTTGCGGGTACCTGAGTACGCATGTGCCGCCCTGAATGAGCGCCTGACGACTCCCCATATTGGGGAAGGGGCCTCAAGAGGCTCACAAGGGCATTGAGCGCTTCGGCCTGTCAGCTTCCCGCTACGGTGAGGGACCTCCGGTCACCACCATCCGGCCTCCGCCACCGAGCAGCGGCGAACCAAGCCCCTCCGGGCACCCGTACGCCCCTCGCCCGCACCCGCCCGCAGCCTTCGGCCCGCACGGCCAGAAGGCTCGGTGGCGGCACGAAAACCGCAGGTCAGGCCTGGTCAGCCATAGGTGTCGCCCGGTCCTCTGCTCCCCGGGGCCCGCAGCGGGCCGAACCTGCGCTGCGGACCGCCGGGCCCCAGCACCTTGATCATCCGCACGGTTCCGTTGCCCAGATCCGCGTTCAGCCGGGCCACCAGCTGGGGCGCCAGCAGCCGCAGCTGCGTCGCCCACACCGTCGAATCGCACTGCACCGTCAGTACGCGCTGATCCGGTTCCTCGTCGTACCGCACCGGCACGCAGTGCAGGGCGAGATCGTCACCGACGATCTGCGGCCACCGGCCCATCACCCCGCCCACCGCCGCCGGGGTCTCCCAGCCGCGCTCGGTGATCAGCCGGTTGATGGCCGCTCCGAGCGGCAACGGGTCGCGCCCGTCGGCCCGTGCTCCGGAGCGCAGCCCTCCGCCTCGCCTGGCCTGTTTCTTCTGCTGCGCGGCATCCCCACGCGCCCGCGCCTGTTCCTTCGCCGCGCGCAGCGCGACCCGCGCCAGGTCCACGCCGGACGGCTCCGCCGGCGTCGCCCCGGCGCCGGCCAAGCCCTTCCCCGCTCCGTCGCCGTTCACGCCCGCTCCACCTCACCGGCCGAGACCGCGTACCGCGTCCCCGCGAGCACGCCCGGCACGTCGTCGCCCACCGCCGCCGTCACCAGCACCTGCTCGCCCGGTGCCACCAGCTCGGCCAGCCGCTCCCGGCGCCGCGCGTCCAGCTCGGCGAAGACGTCGTCCAGCACCAGCACCGGCTCGTTGCCCTCGCCGCGCAGCAGTTCGTACGAGGCCAGCCGCAGCGCCAGCGCGTACGACCAGGACTCACCGTGGCTCGCGTACCCCTTCGCGGGCATGGAACGCAGACCCAGCACCAGATCGTCCCGGTGCGGGCCGACCAGCGTCACGCCCCGCTCGATCTCCTGCTTGCGCACACCGGCCAGGGCCTCGATGAGCTGCGCGTACAGCTCGTCGCGCGTCCGCGCCGGGCCCACCTCGGCGCCGGCCGAGCTGCGGTACTCCAGCGACACGGGGCCCCCGCCCGGCGCCACGTCCGCGTACGCCTTGTCCGTCAGGGGCTGGAGCGTCGCGATCAGGTCCAGACGCTGGGCCAGCAGCTCGGCGCCCACCCGGCCCAGATGCTGATCCCACACATCGAGCGTCGACAGGTCCAGGGAACGTCCGCCGTGCCTGCGCGCCATCGCCGCCGACTTCAGCAGCGTGTTCCGCTGCTTCAGCACCCGCTCGTAGTCGGAGCGGACCCCTGCCATCCGCGGCGACCGCGCGGTGACCAGCTCGTCCAGAAAGCGCCGGCGCTCCCCGGGATCGCCCTTCACCAGGGCGAGGTCCTCCGGAGCGAACAGCACGGTCCGTACGATGCCGAGCACATCACGCGGTCTGACCTGCGACGACCGGTTGATCCGGGCGCGGTTCGCCTTGCCCGGGTTCAGTTCGAGCTCGACCAGCTGCGAGCGCTCCCCCTGCGTGACGGCCGCACGGATCACCGCCCGCTCGGCGCCCATCCGCACCAGCGGGGCGTCCGAGGAGACGCGGTGGCTGCCGAGCGTGGCGAGATAGCCGACGGCCTCGACCAGGTTCGTCTTGCCCTGGCCGTTGGCCCCCACGAACACGGTGACGCCCGGATCGAGAGGCACCTCGACCCCGGCGTACGAGCGGAAGTCGGCCAGCGACAGATGCGTGACGTGCATGGTGTGCGCCGACCTTCCCGGCTTTCCTGCTCCGTGCCTCACAGGGCGGAAGGGGCGGTCGGCCCCTCCCGCTCCTCGTTGCGGACTACTTCTTGTTCTCGACCGCGTGGCCGCCGAACTGGTTGCGCAGCGCGGCGATCATCTTCATCTGCGGGGAGTCGTCCTGGCGCGAGGCGAAGCGCGCGAAGAGCGACGCGGTGATCGCGGGCAGCGGCACGGCGTTGTCGATCGCGGCCTCCACCGTCCAGCGGCCCTCGCCCGAGTCGGCGGCGAAACCGCGGAGCTTGTCCAGGTGCTCGTCGTCGTCCAGGGCGTTGACCGCCAGGTCGAGGAGCCAGGAACGGATGACCGTGCCCTCCTGCCAGGAGCGGAAGACCTCACGCACGTCGGTGACGGAGTCGACCTTCTCCAGCAGCTCCCAGCCCTCGGCGTAGGCCTGCATCATGGCGTACTCGATGCCGTTGTGGACCATCTTGGCGAAGTGGCCGGCGCCGACCTTGCCCGCGTGGACCGAACCGAAGTCGCCCTCGGGCTTGAGCGCGTCGAAGACCGGCTGGACCTTCGAGACGTTCTCGGCGTCGCCGCCGTACATCAGGGCGTAGCCGTTCTCCAGGCCCCAGACACCGCCGGAGACACCGCAGTCGACGAAGCCGATGCCCTTGATGCCCAACTCCACCGCGTGCTTCTCGTCGTCGGTCCAGCGGGAGTTCCCGCCGTCCACGACGATGTCGCCGGGCGAGAGCAGCTCGGCCAGCTCGTCGATCGTGGACTGGGTCGCGGCTCCGGCCGGAACCATCACCCAGACGACCCGCGGGCCCTTGAGCTTGCCCACAAGCTCTTCCAGGCTGTGGACATCGGCGACATCCGGGTTGCGGTCGTAACCGATGACGGTGTGGCCTGCGCGGCGGATGCGCTCGCGCATGTTGCCGCCCATCTTGCCGAGGCCGACGAGACCGAGCTCCATCAGAGATTCCTTTAGCGTTGTGCCGATTCGTACCCAGGTCCGAGCCTACGCCCGGCAAGGGACAGGACGCCGGGCATGCTCGGCGCTGAACATGCCCGTCGGGCCCTGCCGCGGCAGGGCCGGTGGCCGGGTCAGCCGGAGAGGCGGACCGGCATGATCAGGTACTTGTACGCGGCATCCGCCTCGGCGTCCACGGCCGGGCGTCCGCTGAGCAGCGCCGGCTTGGTGGAGGTCGTGAAGGAGAGCTGGGCCACCGGGGAGTCGATGGCGCTCAGGCCGTCCAGCAGGAAGGTCGGGTTGAAGGCGATCGAGATGTCGTCGCCCTCCAGCACGGCGTCGACCCTCTCCACAGCCTGTGCGTCGTCACTGGAACCCGCCTCCAGGATCAGCACGCCCTGCTCGAAGCTCAGCCGCACCGGGGTGTTGCGCTCGGCCACCAGGGCGACGCGCTTGACGGCCTCGACGAACGGGGCGGTCTCGATCACGGCGACGGAGTTGAACTCGGTCGGGAAGAGCGTCCGGTACTTCGGCAGGTCGCCCTCGAGCAGCCGGGTGGTGGTGCGGCGGCCGGCGCCCTCGAAGCCGATGAGGCCTTCGCCCGCGCCCGAGCCGGACAGCGCCAGGGTGACCGTGTCACCGCTGGTCAGCGCCTTGGCGGTGTCGAGCAGCGTCTTGGCGGGCACCAGGGCGACGGCGGAGGCGTCGGCGTTCTCCGGCTTCCAGAGGAACTCGCGGACCGCGAAGCGGTAGCGGTCGGTGGAGGCGAGGGTGACGGTGTCGCCCTCGATCTCGATGCGCACGCCCGTCAGGACGGGCAGGGTGTCGTCGCGGCCCGCGGCGATGGCCACCTGAGCGGCGGCGGAGGCGAAGATCTCACCGGGCACGGTGCCGGTCGCGGTCGGCATCTGCGGGAGCGCCGGGTATTCCTCCACAGGCAGGGTGTGGAGTGTGAATCGCGAGGAACCGCAGGACACGGTCGCCCGTACACCGTCTGTGGAGATCTCCACCGGGCGGTTGGGCAGCGCTCGGCAGATGTCGGCGAGCAGCCGGCCGGAGACGAGGACGGTGCCGTCCTCCTCGACCTCGGCCTCCACCGAGACGCGGGCCGAGACCTCGTAGTCGAAGCTGGAGAAGCTGAGAGCGCCGTCCTCGGCCTTCAGCAGAAGGCCCGCGAGAACGGGCGCCGGCGGACGGGCCGGAAGGCTGCGGGCCACCCAGGCCACCGCCTCCGCGAGTACATCGCGCTCCACCCGGATCTTCACCGGAACCGCCTCCTGCTGTTGCTCGCTCGCCCTGCTGGCCTTCGTCGTCTGATCGGGCCCTCCGCCGATGCCGGGGGGAGGACGCCGGGGACCAGTCTGACGCACCGCACCGACACTCGGTGCGGCTCGGGGTCAAATCGCGGCAAGAGGCTCGGAGCGCTCCGAGGCCGAGTTGTGCACAGGCCCCACTTCGAAACGGATTCCGAGCTAACTATGAGGGGTAGTAGTAGTAGGGCCTGTGGAAACGGTGGATAACGCTGTTTGCGCAGGTCAAGGCCCGTTTTTTATCCACCGGCCCTGTGGGTGGCTCGGTGGACAACCCGGGGATTCTGTGGACACCCGAAAGTTGTGCACATCCCGTACACAGGACAGGGGGGTTTCTCCCCAGGTCTGTCCCCAGCTTTACCCGCGTTCCCCACAGCCCAACCGCCCCTCTTGGTGTGACGCCTTTCACTCGGGGCGGTGACGGCGGGTGTCGTGTTGCCGAACAGTGGACAGCGGTGTGGAGAAGCCCGCTCCGACTGGGGAAAACACCCGCTGGCCTGTGGGCAGCCGGTGGACAACGAGGTCCACAGGCTGTGGACGGAAAACTTGTCCACAGCCTGTGGATCATGGTTGACCACAAATCCCCAGGCCCCTGAGCTGGCCTGATGGCGGATGGGCGTGCGTGCCTGTGGAAGCAGTATGGACAACTTTTGGATCCCCAGGCTGTGGAGGGAAAAAAGTGCCCGGATCTGTGGAGAACACCCGTGTCCTGGCCGGGATTCGAACAGCGCGGGCGTCCCAGCCTCGGGCCCCAGGCGGCGTGAAGACCTCGCCGGCGCCGATGGAGTGCGTCTCGGGAGCCGTGCACAGGGGTTGCCGGGAGCTTTTCGGGGAACGCGTAAGGGCGCTGTGCGGACTCCTGACGAGTCCGCACAGCGCCCTTCGGGTGCGTGCGGGTTCCGGCGTGCGGGTGCGGTCAGCCGTTCTTGATGCGGTTGGTGAGCTCGGTGACCTGGTTGTAGATGGAGCGCCGCTCCGCCATCAGCGCCCGGATCTTGCGGTCGGCGTGCATGACCGTCGTGTGGTCCCGGCCGCCGAACTGCGCACCGATCTTCGGCAGTGAGAGGTCGGTCAGCTCGCGGCACAGATACATGGCGATCTGGCGGGCCGTCACCAGCACACGGCTGCGCGACGATCCGCAGAGGTCTTCCACCGTCAGACCGAAGTAGTCCGCCGTCGCCGCCATGATGGCCGCCGCCGTGATCTCCGGGGCCGTGTCCTCGCCGCCGGGGATCAGGTCCTTCAGCACGATCTCCGTGAGCCCCAGGTCCACGGGCTGGCGGTTGAGGCTGGCGAAGGCCGTCACCCGGATGAGAGCGCCCTCCAGCTCACGGATGTTGCGCGAGATGCGGGACGCGATGAACTCCAGCACCTCCGGCGGGGCGTTGAGCTGCTCCTGCACCGCCTTCTTGCGCAGGATCGCGATGCGGGTCTCCAGCTCGGGTGGCTGCACATCGGTGGTCAGCCCCCACTCGAAACGATTCCGCAGCCGGTCCTCCAGCGTGACCAGCTGCTTGGGCGGCCGGTCGGAGGACAGCACGATCTGCTTGTTGGCGTTGTGGAGCGTATTGAAGGTGTGGAAGAACTCCTCCTGCGTCGACTCCTTGCTCGCCAGGAACTGGATGTCGTCGACGAGCAGGATGTCGACGTCGCGGTACCGCTTGCGGAAGGTGTCGCCCTTGCCGTCACGGATCGAGTTGATGAACTCGTTGGTGAACTCCTCCGAGCTCACGTACCGCACCCGGGTCCCCGGGTAGAGGCTGCGGGCGTAGTGCCCGATGGCGTGCAGCAGGTGGGTCTTGCCGAGACCGGACTCCCCATAGATGAAAAGGGGGTTGTACGCCTTGGCGGGCGCTTCGGCGACGGCGACGGCTGCCGCGTGCGCGAAGCGGTTGGACGCCCCGATGACAAAGGTGTCGAAGAGGTACTTCGGATTCAGCCGGGCGTGCGGCTCGCCGGGCCCGGGGGCCGGCGAGGGCTGGGCGCCCATCGGCCCAGGGCCTCCGCCGGGCCGGCCGGTGCCGCCGCCCCCCGGCCGGTGCTGCGGCTCCGGCAGCTCGTGGCGCTCGGGGCGGGGCCGCTCCGAGCGCTGCGGCTCGTAACCCTGGCGCTCCGGCGGCTGCTGCCGGTAGTCGTGCTGCGGCTGCTGCGGGGAGCGGCCGCCATAGGGCTCGCGCCACTGGTCCGCGGAGGGGTCACGGTCCTGGAATCCGCCGAGCCGGGGCTGCTGCCAGGACAGGTCCTCCTGGGTGCGCGGCCAGGCCCCGGGCTCGGGGCGCTGCTGCTGGTAGTCCGGGTAGGCGGGGCGGGCCGTCGGCATCCCGTCGTCGGAGGGCCGGTGCCCGTAGCCGTCGTACGCGTCGTCGTGCCGCCCCTCGTCGTGCGGCGGTCCCTGGTAGCGGTGCTGCTGCGACTGGTGCATCGGGGGCGCCGGCGGGGACGACGGTTCGCCGGCGGAGTCGTCGACCGTGATCGCGATCCGGATGGGGCGGCCGCACTCGCGGCTCAGCGTCTCGCTGATGAGAGGAGCGAGACGGCCTTCGAGGACCCGCTTGCCCCATTCATTGGGGACGGCCAGCAGCGCGGTGTCGGCGACCAGGGCGAGCGGCTGGCAGCGCTCGATCCACTGCTTGTCCTTCGGCTCGATGCCCTGCTGCCCCTCCCCGAGCAGTTGCTCCAGCACTCGCGGCCACACTGCGGCAAGATCGGCAGGTACGTCAGCCACAAGGCACGCTCTCTCGCTGGTCCCACGAATGTGTGGTTCTCGGGACGGTATGGGTCGGGGTGGGTGAGGACCGGCAGGCGGGAAGAAAAAGAACCGGAGTTCAGCCACGGTAGTCAGCCCGACCCGCGCGGTTCAAGTCGTTGTCCACAGCCTGTGCACAATGGGGGGTCCGACAGGGTCGGTTTGACCGGATGGCGCAGCCGCGCGTACCGTGACCAGGTCGAGTTGTCGATGGCTGCTGCCGCCTGCCTCCGATGGGCAAAGATCACGATCTGTGATTGTGAAGCGGTGCACTAGGGCGTTTACGCGAGTCTCTCGTGGGCGCACGGTGACAGCCAGGCGATGTCCCGCCAACACACGAGTCATTACTGGAGCCCCCGAGTGAGCAAGCGCACCTTCCAGCCGAACAACCGTCGTCGCGCGAAGACCCACGGCTTCCGGCTGCGTATGCGTACCCGTGCCGGCCGCGCGATTCTCGCGTCCCGCCGTAGCAAGGGTCGCGCCAGCCTGTCCGCCTGATCGCGTACAGGTCGTCATGACGTGCTGCCTACCGAGAATCGGCTGAGGCGGCGCGAGGACTTCGCGACCGCAGTACGACGAGGGCGGCGGGCCGGTCGCCCGCTCCTCGTCGTCCATCTACGCAGCGGTGCAACCGACCCGCACGTGACTGGGGAGACCGTTCCCCCGCCGCGTGCGGGTTTCGTTGTCAGCAAAGCAGTGGGTGGTGCGGTCGTCCGCACAGCGGTGAAGCGCAAGCTTCGCCACTTGGTCCGAGAACGGCTGGCCCTGCTGCCCCCCGGTAGCCTGGTTGTCGTACGAGCGTTGCCCGGCGCGGGCGACGCCGACCATGAACAGCTGGCCCGAGACCTGGACGCCGCGCTGCGGCGGCTGCTGGGAGGGGGCGCGCGATGAAGTACCCGCTGCTGGCTCTTATCAAGCTGTATCAGTGGACGATCAGCCCACTCCTCGGGCCTGTCTGCCGTTACTACCCGTCGTGTTCCCACTATGGATATACGGCGATCGACCGGCACGGAGCGATCAAGGGAACAGCGCTGACAGCCTGGCGCATCCTGCGATGCAATCCGTGGTCACCCGGCGGCGTGGATTACGTACCACCACGCAAACGTCCGCGTTGGCACGAAATGCTGCGCAGTGCCCTACGCGGCAGCAAGGGCGGGGACTCCGCCGCTGACGTGCCTGCCGGGAGTTCGGCCACCGACCTCCCGAGTTCGGCCGCAGAGACTTCGCCCAATGCTCAAGGAGCCTGATTAGTGGACACGATTGCCAGTCTGTTCAGCTTCATCACATGGCCCGTTTCCTGGGTCATCGTCCAGTTCCACAAGTTGTACGGGGCGATCTTCGGCCCTGACACGGGATGGGCCTGGGGCCTGTCCATCGTGTCCCTCGTGGTGCTGATCCGCATCTGCCTGATCCCGCTGTTCGTCAAGCAGATCAAGTCGACGCGGAACATGCAGGTGCTCCAGCCGAAGATGAAGGCGATCCAGGAGCGCTACAAGAGCGACAAGCAGCGTCAGTCCGAAGAGATGATGAAGCTGTACAAGGAGACGGGTACCAACCCGCTCTCCTCGTGCCTGCCGATCATCGCGCAGTCGCCCTTCTTCTTCGCGCTGTACCACGTGCTGTCCGCGATCGCGTCGAACAAGAAGATCGGCGTCATCGACCAGTCGCTGCTGGACAGCGCCCGTCAGGCCCACATCTTCGGTGCCCCGCTGGCCGCCAAGTTCATGGACAGCGCGGACAAGGTCGACGCGCTCGGCGCCTCGCTGACCGACGTCCGGGTCGTCACCGCGATCATGATCGTGATGATGTCGGCCTCGCAGTTCTTCACGCAGCGCCAGCTCATGACGAAGAACGTCGACCTCACGGTCAAGACGCCGTACATGCAGCAGCAGAAGATGCTGATGTACATCTTCCCGCTGATCTTCGCCGTCATGGGTATCAACTTCCCCGTCGGTGTCCTCGTCTACTGGCTGACCACCAACGTCTGGACCATGGGTCAGCAGATGTACGTGATCAACCAGAACCCGACGCCGGGCAGCAAGGCCCAGGAGCAGTACCTCGGACGGCTGCTGAAGGGCGTCACCGCGCACGGTGAGGTCCGCGGCCGGACCCGGCGCAACACCGTCAAGCGGATCGTGGCCAAGGGCCCGGACCGCAACGACATCGAGCGGAAGTTCGTCACGGGACTGGCCAAGCTCGGCCTCGCTCCGCAGGAGGACGGCACGGTGGTCAAGAGCGACACCGCTGTGGCCGACGCCGATGGCGGAGCCGCACAGCGGCGCCAGCAGCCCAAGCGGCAGACCAAGGCGAAGCGCCAGACCGGTACGGGTCATCAGGGCGGGGGCAAGGACGACGACTCCTCCGAGTCGGCGCCCAAGACCTCTCTGAACAAGAAGACCCCGCAGGATGAAAAGCCCAAGCCGGCGGGCAAGTCCGCGTCCGGCTCCTCACGCCAAGCCAAGTCCGGGCAGCGCAAGGGCCCGCAGCGGCCCAAGCACCCGTCCAAGAAGTAAGAAGGAGTCCATCCCGTGACGGAAGGCATCACCTCCACGGCCGCTGAGGGCAGCGACACCTTGACCCGCCTTGAGCAGGAAGGTGAGATCGCAGCGGACTATCTTGAGGGCCTGCTCGACATCGCCGACCTCGACGGCGACATCGACATGGACGTCGAGGCGGACCGGGCCGCGGTCTCGATCATCAGCGAATCCGCGCGCGAATTGCAGAAGCTCGTAGGGCGCGAGGGCGAGGTCCTGGAGGCGCTCCAGGAGCTGACGCGGCTGGCCGTGCACCGGGAGACCGGTGACCGGAGCCGTCTGATGCTGGACATCGCCGGCTTCCGGGCCAAGAAGCGCACGGAGCTCGCCGAGCTGGGTGCCAAGGCGGCGGACGAGGTCAAGAGCACCGGGGAGCCGGTGAAGCTGGACCCGATGACGCCGTTCGAGCGCAAGGTCGTGCACGACGCGGTCGCCGCCGCAGGCCTGCGCAGCGAATCGGAAGGCGAGGAGCCCCAGCGCTTCGTCGTCGTCCTGCCGGCCTGACCGGCCCTTCTCCTGTCGGCCCCGTCTGTTCGCAGACGGGGCCGATCTTTGTCAGCCTGATAGACAGCCGCCAATGCGCGGTAGTGCGGTATGGAAGGACGGTCCCCCGTGACGGAGGAAGTATCACTTCCCCAGGCCCCCGACGAGGCTCGGACGGTGTTCGGCGAGCGCTTTCCCGAGGCTGTCCGGTACGCGGAACTGCTGGTGGACGCGGGGGTCACGCGCGGGCTGATCGGTCCGCGTGAGGTGCCGCGCCTGTGGGAGAGACATCTGCTGAACTGTGCGGTGCTCTCCGAGGTCGTTCCCGAGGGGGTCACGGTCTGCGATGTGGGCTCGGGGGCGGGGCTTCCGGGGATCCCGCTGGCGCTGGTGCGCCCGGACCTGAAGATCACCCTGCTGGAGCCGTTGCTGCGGCGGACGAATTTCCTCCAGGAGGTTGTGGAGCTGCTGGGGCTGGACCATGTGACGGTCGTCCGCGGCCGGGCCGAGGAGGTCCTGGGCAGCCTGCAGCCCGTGCACGTGGTGACGGCCAGGGCGGTGGCCCCACTGGACCGGCTGGCCGGCTGGGGGGTACCTCTGCTGCGCCCGTACGGCGAGATGCTCGCGCTCAAGGGCGATACCGCCGAGGAAGAGATCAACGGTGCTCGGGCGGCGCTCAGCAAGCTCGGGGTGGTGGACACCGAGGTGCTGCACGTTGGTGAAGGTGTGGTCGACCCGATGTCCACTGTGGTGCGCGTGATGGTCGGCGAGAGCCCCGGAGGTGTGAGGTTCGCCGCGAAGCGGGCCAAGGCCGCCAGGATCAGCCGGACGCGCCGCCGCCGCTGATCACCCGGTCACACCGAGCCAGTGGCGCTTACGTGCGATGTGGTCCAGGCATCCGGGATTCCGTCCGTCATGGAGCCGTACGTGCCCCGCGCGGAGTGTCGTGCCTCTGTAGCTACGCTGCGAAGGCATCGTGTTTCACGTGAAACGTCGTTCTCTGCTGCATGGAATCATCGGCCGCGGTGCGGCCGCCACCCCTTCCCATCGCAGGCCCGTTAGGGCTACGGAGTTGTCCACAGAAGTGGATTCCTCCACAGAAGAGCGGGCCTCGCTGGTTCACGACCCCGAAACCATGGCAGGCTCTGTTCATTGCGAGCCTGAAGCCGAGGAGAGTGAATCCTTGCGGTCCGACGCCAACATCGCGGGACCGATGACCGACCCGGTCCCCGGTCCCCGAACCGAATCGGCGGGGGACGGTGTTTCACGTGAAACACCGCCGCCGATGGACGACACACCCATCGGGCGCGCGGCCCAGCTGGCGGTGGAGGCCCTCGGCCGAGCCGGCGAGGGGCTGCCGCGACCTGAGCAGACGCGCGTCATGGTGGTGGCCAACCAGAAGGGCGGGGTGGGAAAAACCACCTCGACGGTCAACCTTGCCGCGTCGCTGGCACTACACGGTGCGCGGGTCCTGGTGGTCGACCTCGACCCGCAGGGCAACGCCTCCACGGCTCTGGGTATCGATCACCACGCCGAAGTCCCCTCAATCTATGACGTCCTGGTGGAGAGCAAGCCGCTCTCCGACGTGGTTCAGCCCGTCCCGGACGTCGAAGGTCTCTTCTGCGCCCCGGCCACCATCGATCTCGCCGGTGCGGAGATCGAGCTGGTGTCGCTGGTGGCGCGGGAGAGTCGACTCCAGCGGGCCATCCAGGCGTACGAGCAGCCGCTGGATTACATCCTGATCGACTGCCCGCCCTCGCTGGGCCTGCTGACGGTCAACGCACTGGTGGCCGGTGCGGAGGTGCTGATCCCCATCCAGTGCGAGTACTACGCGCTGGAGGGCCTGGGGCAGCTGCTGCGGAACGTCGATCTGGTCCGCGGCCACCTGAATCCCGACCTCCATGTGTCCACGATCCTGCTCACCATGTACGACGGCCGGACAAGGCTGGCGTCGCAGGTTGCGGAGGAGGTACGCAGCCACTTCGGCAAGGAGGTGCTGCGGACCAGCATTCCTCGTTCGGTCCGCATCTCCGAGGCGCCGAGTTACGGGCAGACCGTGCTCACCTACGACCCCGGTTCCAGCGGGTCGCTGTCGTACCTCGAAGCAGCGCGGGAGATCGCGCTGCGCGGGGTCGGGGTGCAGTACGAGGGCCAGCACGCCCACACGGGCGGTTCGATCAGTCAGCAGAGCAACCCGGAGGGGATCCAGTGAGTGAGCGTCGTCGAGGGTTGGGGCGAGGGCTCGGTGCCTTGATCCCAGCCGCTCCGCAGGAGAAGCAGCTGCCGTCCGGCGGGCAGGGGTCTTCCTCTCCCGTCCTGACCTCGGAGCGGGGGGTGGCCGCCGCGAAGGTCACCACGATCGGGTCCGTCCCCGTGGTGCCGGAGCCAAGCGGTCCCGTGTCGCTGCGCGAGCCGGCGGGCGCTGGGGACGTGGCGGGTGCGTACTTCGCCGAGGTGCCGATCGACTCCATCACGCCGAACCCGCGTCAGCCGCGCGAGGTCTTCGACGAGGACGCGCTGGCGGAGCTGGTCACCTCGATCAAGGAGGTCGGTCTTCTCCAGCCCGTGGTGGTGCGGAAGACGGGGACCGACCGCTTCGAGCTCATCATGGGCGAGCGCCGCTGGAGGGCATGCCGGGAGGCGGGCCTGGAACGCATCCCGGCCATCGTCCGCGCCACCGACGACGAGAAGCTGCTCCTGGACGCCCTCCTGGAGAACCTTCACCGGGCTCAGCTGAACCCGCTGGAGGAGGCAGCGGCCTACGACCAGCTGCTCAAGGACTTCAAGTGCACGCATGACCAGCTGGCCGACCGCATCGGGCGTTCGCGCCCCCAGGTCTCCAACACGCTGCGTCTGCTGCGGTTGTCGCCGCCGGTGCAGCGAAGGGTCGCGGCCGGCGTGCTGTCGGCGGGCCATGCGCGGGCACTGCTGTCGGTGGACGACTCCGATGAGCAGGACAAGCTGGCCCACCGCATCGTTGCCGAGGGGCTCTCGGTGCGTGCGGTGGAGGAGATCGTGACGCTCATGGGTTCCAGGCCCACCAGCGCCTCGAAGGCCAAGGGGCCGCGGGCGGGGGCCCGGCTGGCACCGGCGCTGACCGACTTGGCGTCCCGGCTGTCCGACCGGTTCGAGACCCGGGTGAAGGTCGACCTCGGGCAGAAGAAGGGCAAGATCGTCGTCGAGTTCGCCTCGATGGAGGACCTGGACCGGATCCTCGGAAGTCTGGCCCCGGGCGAGGGCCGGGTGCTGGACCGGACGGCCGAGGAGTCGGCCGAGGACGACGAGAGCTGACATACGCCGAGTGATGAGGGCGGGCTGTTTCCGGTGGGTCACGGAACACAGCCCGCCCTTTGCTCTCTCACGGTGTCCGCTTGATTCGGGGGTGGATACGATGCGTTCTGGCAGGGCATTTCCGTCCATGACGCAGTGGGCGAGAGAAGTGAGGAACAGCCTTCATGGGGCGTCGGCTCGTACCGCTCACGCTGGACAACCTTCCCGACCTACCTCGGCGCTGCCGCTCCTGTGTGTTCTGGGAGCTCGATCCGGTCAGCGGGGAAGCCGCGGTCAAGAGCGGCAGAGCTGAGCGGGAGAAGGAGGCCTGGATCTCCGCGGTGCTGCTGGAATGGGGCTCCTGTGGGCGGGTGGTCTACGTCGATGACGTGCCGGCGGGCTTTGTGCTCTACGCGCCGCCCGCGTACGTCCCACGAGCGACCGCGTTTCCGACGAGCCCCGTCTCCCCCGACGCGGTCCAGCTGATGACCGCATTGATCATGCCCGGCTTTCAGGGGCAGGGGCTGGGCCGGGTCATGGTGCAGACCGTTGCCAAGGACCTGATCCGGCGGGGCTTCAAGGCGATCGAAGCTTTCGGGGATGCCCGGTGGAAGGAGCCGGCCTGTCTGTTGCCGGCCGACCACCTGCTGGCGGTGGGGTTCAAGACGGTGCGGCCGCACCCGGTGCACCCGCGGTTGCGGCTGGAGCTGCGTACGACGCTCTCCTGGAAGGAGGACGTCGAGATGGCCCTGGACCGCCTGCTGGGCGCTGTACAGAAGGAGCCTGCGCTGCGGCCGCTGTAGCGGTCCTTGTCCGCGAGCGTGAAACGGGCCCGTCCTCGAAAGGACGGGCCCGTTTCACGTGAAACAGTGGCTGCTGTGTCTGTCTTACTCGGCGATGAAGCCCGTGAGGTCGCGAAGGATCGCGGCCTTCGGCTTCGCGCCCACGATGGTCTTGGCGACCTCGCCACCCTGGTAGACGTTCAGCGTCGGGATGGACATGACGCCGTACTTGGCGGCGGTGGCCGGGTTCTCGTCGATGTTGAGCTTCACGACCTCGATCTCGCCGTGCTCGGCCGCGATGGCCTCCAGCGACGGGGCGATCTGGCGGCACGGGCCGCACCAGGAGGCCCAGAAGTCCACCAGTACAGGCTTGTCGCTCTTGAGGACGTCCTCCTCGAAGGAGTCGTCAGTCACGTTCTTCAGGGCCACGGCGGCCTCCTTAACTTCGCGGGATGTGTACGCGGGGATGGGGAAAAGACGAGTGTCAGACGGCGGCTGCGGGGGCGGCCTTCTCGTCGTCGGCGAGTGCTGCAAGGAAGCGCTCGGCGTCGAGGGCGGCGGAGCAGCCGGTGCCGGCAGCGGTGATCGCCTGGCGGTAGGTGTGGTCGACGACGTCGCCCGCGCCGAAGACCCCGGCCAGGTTGGTGCGGGTGGAGGGAGCATCCACCTTCAGGTAGCCCTCGTCGTCGAGGTCCAGCTGGCCCTTGAAGAGCTCGGTGCGCGGGTCGTGGCCGACGGCGATGAACAGCCCGGTGACGGGCAGCTCGGACGTCTCGCCGGTCTTGGTGTTGCGCAGGGTTACACCGGACAGCTTCTGCTCGCCGTTGACCCCCGCGACCTCGCTGTCCCAGGCGAACTTGATCTTCGGGTCCGCGAAGGCACGCTCCTGCATCGTCTTGGAGGCGCGCAGCGTGTCACGGCGGTGGATGATCGTGACCGACTTGGCGAAGCGTGAGAGGAAGGTGGCCTCCTCCATCGCGGTGTCGCCGCCGCCGACCACGGCGATGTCCTGGTCCTTGAAGAAGAAGCCGTCGCAAGTCGCGCACCAGGAGACGCCTCGTCCGGAGAGGGCGTCCTCGTTGGGGAGGCCGAGCTTGCGGTGCTGCGAACCCGTGGTCACGATGACTGCCTTGGCGCGGTGAACTGTGCCGGCGGTGTCGGTGACCGTCTTGATCTCACCAGTGAGGTCGACGGAGACCACGTCGTCGGGGACGAGCTCGGCACCGAAGCGCTCGGCCTGGGCGCGCATGTTGTCCATGAGTTCCGGGCCCATGATTCCGTCCTGGAAGCCCGGGAAGTTCTCCACGTCGGTGGTGTTCATCAGTGCGCCACCGGCGGTGACGGCCCCTTCGAAGACCAGCGGCTTCAGCGAGGCGCGCGCGGTGTAAAGGGCGGCTGTGTAGCCGGCCGGGCCGGAGCCGATGATGATCACATTACGCACGTCGCTCACGGGTTTCTTCCTCGTCTCTGCAGACTGCCTACTGTCCACGCCTACTGGGGCCGGTTCAACGACTCTCACCCCACCCAACGGATCCTACGGGGGATGCATTCCCGACGTGCCGGGCGGCGGGCGGCCTGATTCTCAGGGCCGCGTGTAGGAGTGCGTCAGCAGGAGCTCCCCCTTGGCAGGGGGCTCGGCGCCGACGCAAGCCGCGTCCACGATGTATGCCTGAACGCTGGCGGGATCCGTGGGGTGCGGCAGGACGACGAGGAAGGCGGCGGTGCCCTCGTAGGTGCCCTTTTCGATGGCGAGGGCAGCGGTGTTCCGCCCGATGCTTTGCTCCACGCATGAGGGGACGTCGACGGCCGGGGCGCGAAGGGGGGACTCAGGTTTCACGGTGTCCGAAGGCTGGGTCCGAGGTGAGGACTTCGCGCCGATGGACGGAGCCTGTTCCTTGCCGCTGGAATCCTGCGGGGTAGCCGTGTCGGGGTGAGCGCTCAGCAGGTCGTGTACCTGGCCCGCGAGGGTGGACTGGGAGAACGTCTGAGCGCCGTTCCAGGGCGCGGAAACTTCCCTTTGCAGCGCGCCTGCGTCTGCGTTGTTCTGCGAAGCCGGGGCGTTCTGCAGCAGGAAGACGCTCACTCCAACCATGGCAGCGGCACCGAGCGCTGTGGCGAGCACGGTGGTGCGACGCCGCCTTCGTCCGGGGCGACGTCCAGGCCCGGTGGTCGCGCGCGGATGTCCGGCTGGGCGGTCCGGAAGCTCCGAGGCTATGGAGCGGGGCTCTGTTTCACGTGAAACATCGTCCGCTACCTCTGCGTCCGCGCTGCGGGATCGGGCCTCGTCGGCGAGTGCCGCATCGATGCGGGCGGCGATATCGGTCGGCATCGGCTCGGGGGCGGGTACCCCGCCGAGCAATTCGCGGATCTCTTCCAGCGAGACGAGGACATCGGCACAGAGTTCGCAGTCGGCGGTATGGCGGCGGACCTCGGCCGCCCGGGACTCGGAGAGCAGCCCCTCGGTCAGGTCGGAGATCTCCGAGACATCCGGGTGCCGGGTTGTGTCGGCTGTCGATGTCATAGGTGGCCACCTCCGCCCTTCATCGCAGTGGGATCGCTTGCTTCCGAGTCTCGTGGCCGCGTCGCCGGTGGGACGGATGGTGGGGGCGTCCGGTTCCCTCGCGTGCCGGCTGCCCCGCGGTCGCCGTTCCCGGTGCGGAGATGGGCGAGCAGAGGTGCCAGCCGGGCACGGCCTCTCGCGCAACGACTTTTCACGGTGCCGACGGGCACGTCGAGAATGCGAGCCGTCTCTGCCACCGGGTATCCCTGCATGTCGACGAGGACGAGCGCTGCGCGCTGTTCGGCGGGGAGTGTGGCGAGAGCAGCGATCAGTTCCCTGTGGAGGTCCTGGCGTTCCGCCGGGGCTTCTGCGGACTCGTGGGGCTCGAGGAGGCGATCGAGCCGCTCCGGGTCGTCCACGGGGGAGGTCTTCCGGGAGGCGGCTTTGCGCACCCGGTCGAGGCAGGCGTTGACCGTGATCCGGTGCAGCCAGGTGGTGACGGCGGACTGGCCGCGGAAGGTGTGGGCGGCGCGGAAGGCGGAGATCAAGGCATCCTGCACGGCGTCAGCCGCTTCCTCGCGGTCACCCAGCGTCCGCAGCGCCACGGCCCACAGGCGGTCGCGATGGCGTCGAGCCAGCTCACCGAATGCGTCCGGTTCACCAGCCACATGACGGGCGAGTAGATCTGAGTCGCTTGGCGTGGAGGGATCGCCGCCGTCGGCCTCGCGGTATCCCTCCTCGGTGGTCGCCATCCGTGCATTCAAACCGATCCGCGCCAAGAAGTAAATACCAAGTCCTGGCGGATTATCGGAATGGCGTCAAGTGCCCTTTCTTAATTCTTCGAGAATGGCCCCTTCGTCCGTATATTGGTGAATGAACAGGAAGGGGACCAGTAATGAAGAGGCATGTGAAGCGGTATCTGGGTAAGGCTCTGCCGGCGGTTCTCGCCGCACCCGTCCTGGTGGTAATGGGCCCTGGGAGCGCGCAGGCGGCCACGTACGCGCTGGACGGAAAGGACCCGATTTCCGCCGGGTGCTCCGGCGACGTCACCACCATGAAGCGCGCCTCCATCGGTACGTCCAGCTGGACGCTGGGCGCCATTGAGCTGCGGTACAGCGTGAAGTGCCACACCGCGTGGGCGCGGATCACCCTCTCCGAGGACGTCTGGGGGAAGGCGCAGATCGTTCGGAACACGGACGGTAAAGCGTATAACTGCACGAATCTTTCCTACAATGCGTCGCTCGGTAGTTATACGTGCTACACGGCGATGGTCTACGACAAGGACCCGCTTTCCTCGTACGCGGAGGGCTGGTCCCAGTACGACAACGTCAGCCTGCATTCGAAGACGCCGTCGTACTGACTGCTTGAACATCCCTTCGAAAAGGGAACAGGGTCGTGCCGGATCTTTCGATCCGGCACGACCCTGTATTCGTATGCCCTTAGGTCGTCAGCTGGTGACCTTGATGTCCGAGATCTTCCCCCGGAAGTTGCCCTCGTTGCTCGGCGGGATCCTGGTGAGCCAGACCAGGAGGTACCGCGCCTGCACGGCCTTGGCCGGCTTGAGCGACACCGTCGTTCCTGAGCCTTCGGCGACCTTCGTGAAGCCGTTGGGCATCGTCGGCACCGTGGAGCCACTGACGGTGCGCAACTCGACCGAGGTGGCGCCGTCCAGGAAGGTCACGTCCACCGTGCCGACCCGCTGCACTTTGCCGAGGTCGAGCACGAGCCCGACGCCCTCCTTGAGCCGGCCGAAGTCGGCGCTGGCATAGCCGTCCGTGCGCCAGTAGGAGTTCGGGTCCCCGTCGTAGACATGGCCTATTTCCTGCGGCTTCTCGGTGCCGTCGCCGAGCGGGTCGAAGTCCTTGGCATCGACGATCGCGACGGGCTTGCTCTTCTCGACCGGAGGGGCGTCGCCGTTCTCCGGGTTCGACTGGGTGGTGCCGGGGTCGCCGCCCGAGTTGCTGTCGCGGTTGAGGAGCGTCTCGGCGAGCTGCCAGCTGCCCAGACCCAGTGCGGCGATCAGCAGCGCGGACACGGCCCACTTCAGGGCCTTTCCGGTGCGGCTCTGGAGCGGGGCGGGAGGCACAGGCACCACGGGCTGGGTCACGCCGCCGGGTGCGCCCGGCCGGCCGTACGTGCCCTGCTGGTACGTGGTCCGCTGATACTCGGGCGGGGCGGCGAAAGTGGGCTCGGGCGGGCGGATGCGCGGCATCGCCGCGACGGCCTTGGCGAGCTCGTCGGGGGTGGTGCACGGCTGCTCCTGACGGGAGGCCGTGGCCCCGTCGTTGGCGAGCGCCCGCATGGCGATCTCGGAGAGCCCTCTGTGTACCCCCGCCCGCACCTGGTCGGGCGGCAGCAGCCCCACTCCCTTGGGCAGCCCGGTGAGGCCGTAGGCGTCGCTCTCGTAAGGCCAGCGCTGGGTCAGCGCGGCGTACAGCAGGGCGCCGATGGCCTCGGTGTCGGCACGCTGGGGGCCCTCCGACGTGATGCCCCGCAGAGCGGCGTTCACCGCGAGACCGCGGATGCGGTACTGGCCCGACGAGCTGCGCAGCACGGCCCCGGGAGTGAGCCTGAGATGGGCCAGGCCCTCCCGGTGTGCGGCCGCCATGGCCTGGGAGACCTGGCTGACGAGCTGGTACGCGTCGTGCGCGTCCATCGGACCGGCGCCCAGCAGGGCCGTGAGCTCGGTGGCGTCGGGGAGCCACTCGTGGACGACGTAGACGAGGTCGTCCTCCTCGACGGCGTCGAGGACCTGCACGAAGCGCGGATCACCGAGCAGTGCGGAGGACCGGGCGGCGGCCAGCACCGAGCGTGCCCGTGGATGGTCGGCGGGGAGGAGGTGGACGCCCACCGCACGACGGAGTTTCTCGTCGACGGCACGCCAGCTGCTGAACCCGTCCAGACGGGTGACGCACTCCTCCAGTCGGTATCGGCCGGCCAGTTTGTGACCGCTGTGCAGGTCCGGGGCCGTTACGGAGGTCTCCGGGGTTGCCGCGGAGGCTTTGGAGGCGGCCTGCTCGCCGCCCTCGTCCCCCGCCGCGCGTTGCGCTTCTGCCGTGCCGTCGGTCGTGGCCTCGTCCGCCTTGGCGGCCAGCGGTTCGTCCCCGCTGTTGTCGGCCACGTCGACGGCAGCCGTGCTACGTTCCGCCACCGTCGTTCCTGCCTCCCCATCTGTTGCGCGATGCCAGCCAGCTCTGCACAGTCACGCCAATTGTGCCCACACTCCGGCGCTATGCACGACACGCGGAGACCGGTGATGGTTGTGCGGGCCGCTCATCCTCAGCGGCCGAGCCGTCCCCGGACCATGCCGACCATGCCGTTGATCTCTTCGATCCGCATCCTCTTGGCCGCGACGAAGAACACCCCCAGCAGGATGGCCCCACCGCAGATCAGCGCGGCCAGCGAACCGAGGGCGCCCTGCCCGAGCACGTGCAGGAGACCGAAGCCCACGGCCGCGGCGACCACGGTGGCGGGAAGGGCGGCAAGGCACAGCCGGGCGTAGGTGCGGACCACATGGGCACCGTCCAGGTCCCCGCCCAGACGGTTGCGCAGCCGGCGCCAGGCGATCCCGACGCCGACGGCGTAGGCGAGGCCGTACGAGGCCGCCATGCCGACCACGGCCCACTGGGCGGGCAGCACGGCGTAGCAGAGGGCCGAGGCGGCCGCGTTGACCAGGGCGACGATGACGGTGTTGTAGAACGGCGTGCGTGTGTCCTCGTACGCGTAGAACCCTCGCAGCACCACGTACTGCACGGAGTACGGGATCAGTCCGAGGCCGAAGGCCATCAGGATGAAGCCCATGGAGCGGGCGGCCTCGGGGCCGCTGGACGCGTAGAGCAGGGTGCACATCGGAACGCCCAGGGCGAGGAACGCGAAGGCGACCGGCACGATGGCCACGGCGGAGTTGCGCAGGCCCTGCGAGATGTCGTCACGGACCGCGCCGGGGTCGTTGTCGTGGGCGGCCCGGGAGATCCGGGGCAGCAGGGCGGCCATGACCGAGACGGTGATGATCGCCTGCGGCATGCCCCAGATCAGCTGGGCGTTGGAGTAGGCGAGGAAGCCCGCCCCGCTCTTTCCGGACGCCTTGCCGGCCGAGGTGGCGAGCTGCGTGACGACCAGCACGCCGGCCTGGTTGGCGAAGACGAACAGCACCGTCCACTTGGCGAGCTTGACCGTCTTGCCCAGCCCGTGGCCCCTCCAGTCGAACCGCGGGCGGAAACGGAATCCGGCCTCGCGCAGGTACGGGATCATGGCCAGCGCCTGGACGACCAGCCCGAGCAGGGTGCCGATGCCCAGCAGCCGCACGCCCTCCGGCGGGATCGTCTGGACGCCCATGTGGGACTGGTGCGAGGTGCCGTAGACCCAGATGAACATGCCGAAGGTGAAGATCATGACGATGTTGTTGAGGACCGGGGTCCACATCATCGCGCCGAACTTGCCGCGGGCGTTGAGGATCTGGCCCATCACGACGTGCACACCCATGAAGAAGATGGTGGGGAGGCAGTAGCGGGCGAACGTGGTGGCGACGTTGTTGGCCGCCGGGTCGTCGGCGATCGTCGACGACATCAGCCGGATGAGCCAGGGCGCGGCGAAGACCACCACGGCGACGATCAGGCCGAGGGCGACCATCACCAGGGTCAGCAGCCGGTTCGCATAGGCCTCGCCGCCGTCCTCGTCGTCCTTCATGGAGCGGACGAGCTGGGGGACGAAGACGGAGTTCAGGCCACCGCCCACGGTGAGGATGTAGATCATCGTGGGCAGCGTGTAGGCGATGGTGAAGCTGTCACCGAGCAGGGCCGCGCCGAGTGCCGCGGTGATCACGAGACTGCGGACGAAGCCGGTGAGGCGCGAGACGAGTGTGCCCGCCGCCATCACCGCGCTGGACTTCAGCAGGCTGGAGGCACGGCCGCCGGAGCTGGGGGGCGCGGGAGCGGGGGCGGGCTCGGGCTGTGCGGGCGCCGGAGACGCGGCCGGGCCCGAGGGCCCCTCCTGGTCCCGGAAGAGATGAGCGAAGGCGTCGGGCTCCTCGCGGTTCGTGGAGGCCTGGGTGACCAGATCGTCCACGCCGACGAACTGGGTCGTCGCCGCGTTGTCCCCGTACGGGAGGTGACGTGAGGGTCCGTCGGGCTCGGGCGGCGGTGTCTGCGCCCAGATGCGGG
The DNA here is from genome assembly GCF_030719295.1 of Streptomyces sp. Mut1. Lineage (NCBI taxonomy): Bacteria > Bacillati > Actinomycetota > Actinomycetes > Kitasatosporales > Streptomycetaceae > Streptomyces > Streptomyces castrisilvae. Next base: position 3,825,477 of record NZ_CP120997.1, read on the forward strand.
GGTCGGGGGCGTACGGGGACGCCGGCGGCTGCTGGTAGAGCGGCTGCGGCTGCTGGTAGGTACCGGGGGGTGGCGGCGGGTGGGCGGCGCGGTCGTACAACGCCTCGTCCACCGGGTCCTGGGCGGCGAGATCCTGGGACCGGTAGGGGTCGTAGTCGTACGCGGCCTGCAGATACGGGTCCGGCGCCGGTTCCTGCTCCGGCCCAGGGGGCACCGGAGGGCCCCCGGAGTACCCGGCCCCGCCCGTACCCTGACCGCGGTCACCGTCGTACGGCGCGTTCATCGAAACCCCACCTCATCGTCCCCGGCCGACCGGCCACGACAGACATCGCTCAACGGTCCACTTTCTCACCCGTGCCCGACGGCTCCGTGCTTTCGGGACCGGTGTCCGGCGTCGGGTCACTCGGCTGCTCGGGTTCACTGCCGCCGTCGCCCGACGCGCCGCCCGCGTTGGCGCGCTTGCGATGTGCATACATCCTGATGCCGGCGAGGACCAGCAGCAGCAGCCCGCCGGCGATCACCAGAAGCACCGTCGGCGTGATCTCGGAGACCTTCACGGTGAAGGCCATCTCCGGGCCGTACGGTGTTCCGTCCTCCGTGTAGAGCTGGGCCGTCATCTGGACCTGGCCGTTGATGTTGGCCGCCGCGTCGAATTTCACCGACTGGCTGTGCCCGGCGCCGATCTGGATGGGCTGCTCCGCCACACTCCCGCCGTCGTTCAGCTTGAGCCGGGTCCTGTTGTCCGACTTCAGCCGCAGCACCAGGTGATCGACATCCTGCAGCAGCCTGTTCTGCACGGTCACGGGGATCGTGGCGCTGCGTCCGGACAGCGTGATGTCCGACTTCGAGACGAGCTGGACCTCGCCGATGAGTCCCTGCAGATAGTCGCGTACGGAATCCCGGTACTGCTGGGCCTCCAGGGGCCTGCCTCGCCACGACGTCGACATGGACCGGTTGACCGCGTTGCCGAAGGGGGTGACCACCCGCTCGGGGTGGGTGAGGATGACCTGGAAGTTGTCCAGCGAGGACTGGATGGACTTGATGTCCTGGAAGGCCTGGGTGGGCAGCTCCTGGCCGCGCAGCTTCTTGGGGTACTGGGAGGCCGGCGGTACCTCGGTGGTCGCGTCCGCGTCGGGCTTCGTCGCGGACGCCTGGATCAGTCCCTGCGGCTCGGTCCAGCGGTCGTCGTCCAGCGTGTGCAGGGCGCGCGCCATCGACTGGGCCTGGGCGACCGTCGGCATGCGCTGGGGCGCGACGACGACGGTGCGGTCCTTGTCCGTGTCCTGCTCGGCCAGGGCGAGGGTGAGGGCGAGGAACTTCTGCACGGCGAGCGTGGAGTTCCCCGCGTTGCCCATGTCGCCCTGGAAGGCTGTGGAGAGCCTGGCGTCCGCGACCACCGCCGTGGTGCCGCCGCCGATCGGGCGGGCCGCTGAGGGCGTGTACGACAGGTTCCCGGTCTCTTCGAGGCTGTCGCTGCGGGCGATCACGTAGTGGGCCCCTGCCGAGGTGGCGACATCCACGATGGAGGGGTCCACCGCGCCGTCCACCGGCCAGGCGAAGTCCGTCGACGGCTTCAGGTGGAGGATCGTCTCCACCGTCATCCCGGCGACTTCGCTGGCTGTCTGAAGGTGGCTGAGGGTGCCCGAGACGTTCTTGCCGCGGTGGGCGATGGACGCCAGATCCGGGTCGCCGAACGGCAGGGCCACGACCTTGCCCTCCGACACGGCGGCCTCCAGCGAAGTGAGCCATTTCTTGGCCACCTCCTGGTTCGTCCCCGCGACCGTGGTGTCACCCGACCTGACCCGGTAGGGCTTGGTCATCGCGTCGACGCCGGCCAGCAGATCCGGGTCGATGACCCAGGTCACCGGCAGCTGCCTGCCCAGGGACACCATCTGTTCGAGGCGGCCGCCCGGTGCGATCTCGGCAGCCAGGTCGTCGTCGGCGAACACCGGGGTCTGCTGCTCGTCGGAGCCGGTCTCCGCGGTGAGGTGTGCCGAAGCGATCAGCGGCCACAGGTAGCTGATCCCGAGCTTGGAGTCGCGGTCCCCGTCCTGCCAGGGCAGGAAGGTCCGCTTGATACCGAGCACCTGGTCGTAAACGGTGTGCGAGGTGCGGCCCGTCAGCGAGACACCCAGCTGATAGACCCCGTCGGCGCCGAGGCCCAGCTTGCTGACCGGTACCGACAACGTGAAGTCCTGGCTGATGCCCGAACGAAGCTTGTTGATCTCGACCGTGTACTTGCCCCCGATCGGATAGGGGTCGGTACCAGGCAGATATCCGGTGCGACGGGCGGCCGTGTCGATGGCGGACCTGCTGTAGAGCCGGGGCCCCACGCGCAGGTCGACCTGGCCGTGGGTGACCGTCTCCTTGCCCTTGTTGGTCAGGGTGCCGGAGATCGTCAGCGTGTCCCCCTTCACGGGGGCGCTGGGGGTGACCTCGTCCAGCGACACCGCGACGGTGCTGGAGCCGGACGGAGCTTTCGCCGTGCCGCCGGCCTGCGCCTCCGGGGCGGACACCCCGACCAGCAGAGCGGCGACGAGCGGAGCCCCGGCGAGCACCGCGGCTGTGCGCCGCAGCCACCGGCGGGCAGGAGAGGGACTCATCCCCTGGATGTCTGCCGCCTCGGCCACGCGTATCCGTCCCTCGTCATCGTCAACTGCTGCTGATCGTCGTCCGTTGCTGCGTCCCCGCATGGTAACGAGATGCGTGGGGGCCAAGTGCCGGGGAGTGCGCTGCATGATCGGGAGAGTCTCGCAGGGCGAAGGAAACGCATGACGCCCGGACGGGCAGGGGCACGTACCCTTTTCTGTTGTGCCGAACGCCAATGAAGACAACTCCAGCGCCCTGACCCAGGTGCAGCACCGCGCAGTCAGTGAACTGCTACGGGTCTCCCCGGTCGCCGACGATCTCGCCCGCCGATTCAAGGATGCCGGATTCAGTCTCGCACTGGTCGGCGGCTCGGTCCGTGACGCACTCCTCGGCAGGCTCGGGAACGATCTGGACTTCACCACCGACGCCCGCCCCGAGGACGTGCTGAAGATCGTCAGGCCGTGGGCCGACTCCGTGTGGGAGGTCGGAATCGCTTTCGGCACGGTGGGGGCGCAGAAGAGCGGCTACCAGATCGAAGTCACGACATATCGGTCCGAGGCGTACGACAGGACCTCCCGCAAGCCCGAGGTGTCCTACGGCGACTCCATCGAGGACGACCTCGTGCGGCGCGACTTCACGGTCAACGCCATGGCTGTCGCGCTGCCGGAGAAGGACTTCATCGATCCCCACGGCGGTCTCCAGGACCTCGCCGAGCGGGCGCTGCGGACCCCCGGGACGCCCGAGGCGTCTTTCTCCGACGACCCGTTGCGCATGCTGCGTGCCGCGCGGTTCGCCGCCCAGCTCGACTTCGAGGTCGCACCCGAGGTCGTCACCGCCATGACGGAGATGGCGGGCCGGATCGAGATCGTCTCCGCCGAGAGGGTGCGCGAAGAGCTCAACAAGCTCCTGCTCTCCTCACATCCCCGCAAGGGGCTGTCCCTCCTCGTCGAAACGGGCCTCGCCCAGCAGATCCTGCCGGAGCTGCCGGCGCTCCGGCTGGAGAGTGACGAGCATCACCGTCACAAGGACGTGTACGAGCACTCCCTGACTGTCCTGGAGCAGGCCATCGATCTGGAGCAGGACGGGCCGGACCTCGTTCTGCGCCTTGCCGCCCTTCTGCACGACATCGGCAAGCCGAGGACGCGGCGCTTCGAGAAGGACGGGCGGGTCTCCTTCCACCACCACGAGGTGGTGGGCGCCAAGATGGTCAAGAAGCGCATGACCGCGCTCAAGTACTCCAATGACATGGTCAAGGAGGTCGCGAAGCTGGTGGAGCTGCATCTGCGCTTCCACGGATACGGCGACGGCGAGTGGACCGACTCTGCGGTGCGGCGCTATGTGCGGGACGCCGGCCCTCTCCTGGAGCGGCTGCACAAGCTGACCCGCTCGGACTGCACCACCAGGAACAAGCGCAAGGCCGCTGCTCTCTCGCGTACGTACGACGCTCTGGAAGAGCGCATCGCCCAGCTCCAGAGCCAGGAGGAGCTGGACGCGATCCGCCCGGACCTGGACGGTAACGAGATCATGCAGATCCTCGGGGTGGGGCCGGGCCCGGTCATCGGCAAGGCATACGCGTTCCTGCTGGAACTCCGCCTGGAGAACGGCCCCATGGAGCACGACGCGGCCGTCGCGGAGCTCAAGAAGTGGTGGGACGCGCAGAGCTGAGGACCCACACCGCTGATGCGGCTTGCGGCGGCGCTCATGTTTCACGTGAAACATGAGCGCCGCCGCATACCCCGAGGGCGTTGTTTCACGTGAAACAACGCCCTCGGTCGGTGTCTGCTCGATACGGGGATCAGTTGGCCGTCCTGAGTGGCGTCAGGCGGAGCACCACGCTGCTCCGGCTCATACGGCTGCCCGGGGTCTCGGTGTGGGTGACGTGCTTCTCGGCGTCGCAGAGGCCCGTGTCAGTGGTGCGTCCGGCTTCGATGCGGGCACGCTATAGGGCCCTCCCTGTCCGACTCCAACGCGCCAAGCTCGCGGCCGCGGCGGCGTAGAGGACGGCAACGCCGATCACCAGCGCGCCCGACCGCCCGTCAGGAGGCAGCAGTAGCGCGGCGACTGCGGCAGCCGCGACGAATGCCACGTTGAACAGCACGTCGTAGAGCGAGAAGGCCCTGCCGCGGTAGGCGTCGTCCACGGCCGTCTGGACCACCGTGTCTGTCGCGATCTTCGCCCCCTGGGTGACGAGTCCGAGGACGAATGCGGCGACGAGCATCGGTGCCGGGGCGAACCACAGCCCCAGGGCCGGTACGAGGACCGCGGCCGCCGCCGCGCACACCGCCATCCAGCGGAACCGGCCAAGCCGCCCCGCAGCCCAGGGAGTCAGCACCGCCGCGGCGAAGAAACCGGCACCGGACACCCCGACCGCCAGGCCGAGCAGCGCCAGCCCGTCGGCCTCGCTGTCCGTCCAGGCATACCGGCAGAGCATCAGGACCATGACGGTCAGCGCCCCGTAACAGAAGCGGATCACCGTCATCGCGGCCAGCGCCCGTGAAGCGCTCCGGTGTTCCACCAGATGACGCAGCCCGTCGCGGAGCCCGGTGGCGGCAGCGGCGAGCGCCACCCGCAGCGGCAGCCGGACGGTGTCGCGGTCCGGCCCCAGGAGGCTCGCGGCAAGGCTCAGCGAAACCAGTGCGGCGGTGAGGTAGAGCGTCGCCCCCAGGAGCACTACGACGGCATCGGAGTCGGCCAGCAGCAGCCGCACGACGAAGGCCAGTCCACCGCCCGCGGTGGCCGCGAGGGTGCCCGCGGTCGGCGACAGTGAGTTGGCCAGCACCAGGCGCTCCCGGTCGACAACCCGTGGCAGGACGGCGGAGAGGCCGGCGAGGACGAAGCGGTTGACCGCGGTGACGCAGAGCGCCGAGGCGTAGAAGAGCCAGTCGGGAGCCGCTCCGATGATCAGGAGCGCGGTGCAGCAGGCGAGGGCGGCACGCAGCAGATTGCCGTAGAGGAAGACCTGGCGCCGGGGCCAGCGGTCCAGCAGCACACCGGCGAACGGCCCGATGAGCGAGTAGGGCAGAAGGAGTACGGCCATCGCGGAGGCGATGGCGCCCGCGGACGCCTGCTTCTCCGGGGAGAAGACCACGTGGGTGGCGAGGGCCACCTGGTAGACGCCGTCGGCCGACTGGGACAGGATCCGCACGGCCAGCAGGCGGCGGAAGTTCCGTAGGCGCAGTAGTACGCGCAGGTCATGCACGACAGGCATGGGAGCAAGGGTCACATATGCCGAGGGTCCCCGGGCGGATTGCCCGGGGACCCTCAACGACGCGGCAGCCGAGGAACGTTGCCGCACCTCACCTGCCCAACCGAATCACGTGATTCAGTTGGAGACCTCACCGCGGATGAACTTCTCGACGTTCTCACGGGCCTCGTCGTCGAAGTACTGAACCGGCGGGGACTTCATGAAGTACGACGATGCCGAGAGGATGGGGCCACCGATGCCGCGGTCCTTGGCGATCTTCGCGGCACGGACGGCGTCGATGATGACACCGGCCGAGTTCGGGGAGTCCCAGACCTCCAGCTTGTACTCCAGGTTCAGCGGGACGTCACCGAAGGCGCGGCCCTCAAGGCGCACGTACGCCCACTTGCGGTCGTCCAGCCAGGCCACGTAGTCCGACGGGCCGATGTGGACGTTGTCCGCACCGAGCTCGCGGTCACGGATCTGCGAGGTGACGGCCTGCGTCTTGGAGATTTTCTTGGACTCCAGGCGCTCCCGCTCGAGCATGTTCTTGAAGTCCATGTTGCCGCCGACGTTCAGCTGCATCGTGCGGTCCAGGATGACGCCCCGGTCCTCGAAGAGCTTCGCCATCACGCGGTGCGTGATGGTGGCGCCGACCTGCGACTTGATGTCGTCGCCGACGATCGGGACACCGGCCTCGGTGAACTTGTCCGCCCACTCCTTGGTGCCGGCGATGAAGACCGGGAGGGCGTTGACGAACGCGACCTTGGCGTCGATGGCGCACTGGGCGTAGAACTTCGCAGCGACCTCGGAACCCACGGGGAGGTAGCAGACGAGGACGTCGACCTTGCGGTCCTTGAGGATCTGGACGATGTCGACCGGGGTCTCGTCGGACTCCTCGATGGTCTCGCGGTAGTACTTGCCCAGGCCGTCGTGGGTGTGGCCGCGCTGGACGGTGATGCCGGCGTTCGGCACGTCGCAGAGCTTGATGGTGTTGTTCTCGCTTGCGCCGATGGCGTCCGAGAGGTCGAGGCCGACCTTCTTCGCGTCGACGTCGAAGGCGGCGACGAACTCGACGTCCCGCACGTGGTAGTCGCCGAACTGGACGTGCATCAGACCGGGCACCTTGCCGGCCGGATCGGCGTCCTTGTAGTACTCGACGCCCTGGACCAGCGAGGCGGCGCAGTTGCCCACGCCGACGATGGCTACGCGAACCGAACCCATTCCGGTTGCTCCCTGTGTGTAATGGATGTTTCTGATGAGCTCTCCGCGGATCTGCGGTGAGCTCACTTGGCGGTGTCGCCGGACGGATCCGGCGGGTTGTTCCCCCGCCGGGGCAGGCCGTCCGGCTCTCCTGCAGTGTTCTGCTGAGCTGAGCCCTCGGGCGAGGATCGTCGCTGATCCCGTCCCGACCGCTCGCTCTCGATGAGCTCGTTCAGCCAGCGCACTTCGCGCTCCACGGACTCCATGCCGTGTCGCTGCAGCTCAAGTGTGTAGTCGTCGAGACGCTCGCGGGTGCGGGCCAGAGAGGCGCTCATCTTCTCCAGGCGCTCCTCCAGCCGGCTGCGTCGGCCTTCCAGCACCCGCATCCGCACCTCGTGCTCCGTCTGTCCGAAGAAGGCGAAACGAGCCGCGAAGTGCTCGTCCTCCCAGGAGTCGGGGCCGGTGTGCGAGAGCAGTTCCTCGAAGTGCTCCTTACCTTCCGCCGTCAACCGGTAGACGATCTTGGCGCGGCGCCCCGTAAGGGACGAGGCAGGAGCGACGGCCCGGCCGGAACCGGGTGCCGCTTCTGCCGGAGCGTTCCCCGGCTCCTCGATCAACCAGCCGTTGGCGACCAGCGTCTTGAGGCAGGGGTAGAGAGTTCCGTAGCTGAAGGCACGGAAGATCCCCAACGAGGTGTTGAGGCGTTTGCGCAGCTCATAGCCGTGCATCGGGGATTCGCGGAGCAGTCCGAGGACAGCGAACTCAAGGATGCCGGAGCGTCTGCTCAACCTCGCCTCCTCCTTCTCCGAGTGCTCTCGCGGTCCCTGTGCCGAGTCGATGTACCGAGCTGATGTATCGACTCGATACATCAGCACGATAGATCGGACTGCTCGTCGCGACAAGGGGAGCCTCAGTGAGCGGCGTCACATCACTAATTCGTAGGAACCGACTTGCGTTGTTTGGGGTGAAGTTCGGTCCTAGAAGGGTTTTGACCGTGCGTAGTCTGTGCGGCATGCAGACCACCGGGAACCGCGAGACGCGCGGGCGCGTCAGTGCTCGCGGGCCAGCCGGATGCACTGCGGGCAAGCCTTTCGCCGGGCTGGTCCGTGATTTCGGGGGACCGGATCTCACCTGCCGCTTCCAGGCGTTTCGCCTGCCCGAGGAGTAGTCGTTCGATGAGCGAGCACCGTCGCAAAACGTCGCAACCGCAAGGTGGCGGACGTGCCGCGGCCCGACGAGCCGCCCAGCAGTCCTCAGGACGCCGCGCAGCACCGTCACGCGGAGTTACCTCAGCTTCACCTTCTGATGCGCACCGCGAGGAGGCCCCCTACGGTGGGCGTGCCGCCGCCAGACGGGCCGCACAGCGCGGCGGCGGAGGCCGCGGAGGTTCGGACGGCGGCGGTGGCCGGCGTCGCGGCGGGGACGGCGGACAGGAGGGCCCCGGCCGTGGACGCGGAGGACGCCGCCCCCCCAAGAAGCGCTTCATCGACTACCCGCGCGCGGGCAAGCAGGGACTGCGGCGCTGGGTGCCGTCGTGGAAGCTGGTCTCCAGCCTGTGCATCGGCTTCCTCGGTCTTCTGATGGGCCTCGCCGGCCTCGCGTACGCGATGGTCGCCAAGCCGGACATCAAGGAGGCCGCAAGGGCGGAGAACAACGTCTACTTCTGGAAGGACGGCACCCAGATGGTGGCGACCGGCGGTGAGGTCAACCGCCAGGTCATCGACTACGCCCAGATCCCCGAGGCGATGCGCAACGCCGTCATCTCCGCGGAGAACAAGTCCTTCGACACCGACCACGGCATCGACCCGATGGGTATCGCCCGCGCCCTGTTCAACATGGCCAAGGGCGGCGAGACCCAGGGTGGATCGACGATTACCCAGCAGTACGTGAAGAACTCGCGGCTCTCCCAGGAGCAGACCCTGAGCCGCAAGTTCGAGGAACTCTTCATCACGCTGAAGGTCGGCAGCGAGATGAAGAAGAAGGAGGTCATGGCCGGGTACCTCAACGTCTCGTACTACGGCCGTGGAGCCTCGGGGCTGCAGGCCGCGGCCCGTACGTACTACGGCAAGGACGCCAAGGACCTGACTCCGAGCGAGTGCGCGTTCCTGGCCACCCTCCTCAAGGGCGCCAGCTACTACGACCCTGCGGGCGCGCCCGAGGTCGACTCGGTGCAGGCGACCGCGGAGAAGAACACGGCCCGTGCGAAGAAGCGCTGGAAGTGGATCCTCGACGAGGAGGTGAAGGACGGCCGGATGTCGCAGAAGGAGCGGGACAGGTACACAAAGTTCCCGATGCCCGACAAGCCGAAGCGGAACGCCCAGCTGGGCGGCCAGATCGGCTACCTCGTCAACACCGCGAAGGCCGAGTTCCTCAACAACACCGACGTCACCAAGGACATGCTCGACCAAGGTGGCTACGAGATCCACACGACCTTCGACAAGAAGAAGGTCGACCAGCTCAACAAGGCCGTCAAGCGCGTCTACGACGAGAAGATCGACGCCAAGAAGCGTCCGGAGACGGACACCCACGTGCAGTTCGGCGGCTCGTCGGTGGATCCCAAGACGGGGGCCATCCAGGCGATCTATGGCGGTGAGGACGCGACGAAGCACTACACCAGCAACGCCGGTCCCACCGGCGCCGCGGTGGGCTCCACCTTCAAGCCCTTCGTGCTGGCGGCCGCGATGGAGTACGGCAAGCGTGACCCGTCGGGCGGTCAGGAGCAGGGCGAGTCGCAGCGTACGAAGGTCTCGCCACTGAGTATCTACAACGCCGACGACAAGCTGAAGATCAAGAAGTACAACGGCGAGATCTGGACCGACGAAGACGGCAAGGAGTGGTTGCAGACCAACGACGACCACGAGTCGAGGGGCAACATCACCCTTCGTGAGGCCATGCAGTGGTCGGCCAACTCGCCCTACGTGCAACTGGGTATGGACGTCGGCACCGACAAGGTGAAGGAAGCGGCCATCGCGGCCGGTCTGAAGGACGACGAGTACATGGCGGACGCGAGTGTCCCGTCGTTCTCCATCGGTACGTCCTCGCCCAGCGCGACCCGCATGGCCGGCGCCTACGCCACCTTCGCGGCCAGGGGCCAGCAGCGTGAGCCCTTCTGCGTCACCGAGGTGAAGAAGCGCGGCGAGATCGCCTACCGGCACAAGGCGGTCACCAAGAGCGCCTTCGACAACGTCATCGCCGACAACGTCACGGACGTGCTCAAGAACGTCGTGGAGAAGGGGACCGGTACGCCGGCCAAGCTCCCGGACCGTGAGGTGGCGGGCAAGACGGGTACGACCGACGACAACCTGTCCGCGTGGTTCGTCGGCTACACCCCGCAGCTCTCGACGGCGATCAGCATGTACCGCCTGGACGACGACGAGAAGAACAAGAACCGCGCGTTCGAGAAGATGTACGGCACCGGTGGCCAGGACAAGATCCACGGTGCGTCGTTCCCCGCGCAGGTCTGGCACGACTACATGGCCGAGGCCATGAAGGGCGAGGAGGCCGAGGCCTTCGCGAAGGCGGAGCCGATCGGGGACAAGGTCTACGGCGGCGGTGCTTCCAAGAAGCCCAAGCCGACCCCCACCCCCACGCCGACCCAGTCCGAGTCGACGACGCCCACCCCCACACCGACCCCCACCCCGGACATCCCGACCCCCGACCCGAGCGACACCTGCGGTACGTGGGGCTGGAACTGCCAGGACAACAGTGGCGGCAACTCCACGGGCGGGGCCGACGGCGGTACGAACACGGGCACGAGCCAGGGCAACGACGGCGGTGCGGATACCGGAACCTCCACCGGTACGACGGAGGGCGACAACGGATCCACTCCCGACCCCGGGACCGGCGGCAACGGCAACGGGAACGGGAACGGCAACGGGAACTCCAACGGGGCCTGGTTCGGTGACCCTGCCGGGTAGCGCCCGGCAGACAGCGCGCCTCGCGCCCGGCGGACAGCCCGGCGCGAGGTGATCGGACAGAGCAGTCGAGGGCCGCGGCACCCCAGGTGCGGCGGCCCTCGCCGTTTCCACAGTGCCGTACGGCAGGATGTGCGGCATGCCAAGCGCAGAGGACACGAGCGTGCACCAGGAACGGGCCGACGTGCGGCCCACGCACCAGGACGAGGTCGCGGCGGCCGGCAGCGAGCTGATCGGCGGCAGGTCGGGCCGCTGGGCGCGGCTCGGCAGCACCGTACTCACCCCCGTGGGGGCCGTCGCGCTGGTGGCCATCGGGATGTTTGCGCTCGGCATGGTGCAGAAGCTGCCCTGCTACAACTGGGCGTGGTTCAGGGGCGCCGGCTCCCAGTACACCCACGCGTGCTACTCGGACATCCCGCACCTGTACTCGGGCCGCGGCTTCGCCGACGGCCTGGTGCCGTACTTCGACCGGCTGCCGGGCGACATGCAGTTCCTGGAGTACCCCGTCCTCACGGGGGTGTTCATGCAGGTCGCCGCCTGGCTCACACCGGGCGGCTCCCTCCAGGAGCAGGAGCAGGCCTACTGGCTCGTCAACGCGGGCATGCTGATGATCTGCACCGCCGTGATCGCCGTATGCGTCGCCCGTACACACCGGCGGCGCCCCTGGGACGGCCTCCTGGTGGCGCTCGCCCCCGCCTTCGCGCTCACCGCCACGATCAACTGGGACCTGTTGGCCGTCGCCCTCACGGCGGCGGCGATGCTGATGTGGTCCCGGAGCCGCCCGCTCGCGTTCGGCATCCTCATCGGACTGGCCACGGCCGCCAAGCTCTACCCGGTCCTGCTGCTGGGGCCCGCTTTCGTGCTGTGCTGGCGGGCGGGCCGGTGGCGGCAGTTCGGGGCGGCCGCGCTGGGCGCGGCCGGCTCCTGGCTGGTGGTCAATCTGCCGGTGATGATCTTCGCTCCCGAGGGATGGAAGAAGTTCTACACGTTCAGCCAGGAACGCTCGATCGACTTCGGGTCCTTCTGGCTGGTCATCACACAGCGCACCGGTGACTCGATCGACGTCAGCACGGTCAACACCGTCTCGACGCTGGTCACGGTCGGGCTGTGCGCCGCCATCGGTGTCCTGACGCTGACGGCGCCGCGCAGGCCGCGGTTCGCCCAGCTCGCCTTCCTCGTCGTCGCGGTGTTCATCCTCGTCAACAAGGTCTACTCACCGCAGTACGTGCTCTGGCTGATTCCCCTCGCCGCGCTGGCCAAGCCCCGCTGGCGGGACTTCCTGATCTGGCAGGCGTGCGAGGTCCTGTACTTCCTGGGGATCTGGATGTACCTCGCGTACACGACGAGCGGCGACAAGCATCAGGGGCTGCCCACGGAGGGCTACCAGCTGGCGATCGTCCTGCACCTGCTGGGCACGCTGTACCTGTGCGCCGTCGTCGTACGGGACATCCTGATGCCCGAGCGCGACGAGGTGCGGCGGGACGGCTCGGACGACCCGTCGGGAGGGGTCCTCGACGGGGCCGAGGACGTGTTCGTACTGGCCCACCTCGTCGAGTCCGGCGCCGCGCGCCGGGACGCGGCCGAGGCCGAGGGGCCTCGGGTGGAGTGGGGATCGGCCGGGGCGCCCGCCGCCGACTGAGCGCGGGGCGGGCGCGCGGGCTCAGCGCTCGACGAGCCGGTCGTACTGCGTGGTCGTGTGCCGCAGGTGGGCCACGAGTTCGTCGCCCACCCGCGGCTCCTCGGAGTCCGAGGGCACGAAGAGGATCGACACCTGCATGTGCGGCGGTTCGGCGAACCAGCGCTGCTTGCCGGCCCAGACGAACGGCGACAGATTGCGGTTCACGGTGGCCAGGCCCGCGCGGGCGACGCCCTTGGCGCGCGGCATCACACCGTGCAGCGCCTTCGGCGCCTCCAGGCCCACGCCGTGCGAGGTGCCGCCGGCCACGACGACCAGCCAGCCGTCGGAAGCGGCCTTCTGCTGCCGGTAGCCGAACCGGTCACCCTTGACGACGCGCGTGACGTCGAGGACCGCGCCGCGGTACTCCGTCGCCTCGTGGTCGCCGAGCCAGAGCCGGGTGCCGATACGGGCACGGAAACGCGTCTGCGGGAACTGCTGCTGCAGCCGGGCCAGCTCCTCGGCCCGCAGATGGCTGACGAACATCGTGTGCAGCGGCAGCCGGGCAGCCCGGAGGCGGTCCATCCACGCGATGACCTCCTCGACGGCGTCCGAGCCGTCGGTGCGGTCCAGCGGCAGGTGGAGCGCGAACCCTTCGAGGCGTACGTCCTCGATGGCGGCGTGCAGCTGCCCGAGTTCCTCCTCCTTGACGCCGTGGCGCTTCATCGAGCTCATGCACTCGATGACGACCCGGGCGCCCACCAGGGCGTGCACCCCGTCGACGGACGAGACGGACCGTACGACCCGGTCGGGCAGCGGCACCGGCTCCTCGCCCCGCCGGAACGGCGTGAGCACCAGCAGGTCACCGCTGAACCAGTCCTTGATGCGGGCCGCCTCGTACGTGGTGCCCACCGCGAGGATGTCGGAGCCGAAGCGGATCGCCTCGTCGGCCAGCCGCTCGTGGCCGAAGCCGTACCCGTTGCCCTTGCAGACCGGCACGATGCCGGGGAACTGGTCGAGGACGGATTTCTGGTGCGCCCGCCAGCGCGCGGTGTCGACGTACAGGGAGAGCGCCATGGCCGGTCCGGGACCCTTCTGGTGGTTGCGGTGGATCAGAGGTGAGGAGCGTGTTCAGGCCCCATTGAAACCAATGAAGCCGGTTTCGTCAGCTGTGGGGCATGGATCAGCGGCGCGACATGTAGATGTCGAGCGCCTTGTGCAGCAGCTTGTTGAGCGGGAAGTCCCACTCGCCGAGGTACTCCGCCGCCTGCCCGCCGGTGCCGACCTTGAACTGGATCAGACCGAAGAGGTGGTCCGTCTCGTCCAGCGAGTCCGAGATGCCGCGCAGGTCGTAGACCGTGGCCCCCATGGCGTACGCGTCGCGCAGCATCCGCCACTGCATCGCGTTCGAGGGGCGGACCTCGCGCTTGTGGTTGGCCGAGGCGCCGTAGGAGTACCAGACGTGGCCGCCGACGATCAGCATGGTCGCCGCCGCGACGTTCTCGCCCTCGTGACGAGCGAAGTAGAGGCGCATCCGGTTGGGGTCCTCGTTGTTGAGGGCCGTCCACATGCGTTGGAAGTAACCGAGGGGGCGCGGCCGGAAGTGGTCGCGCTCCGCCGTGATCTCGTACAGCCGCTGCCACTCGGCAAGCTCCGCGTAGCTGCCCTGGACGACCTCGACGCCGGCCTTCTCGGCCTTTTTGATGTTGCGCCGCCAGAGCTGGTTGAAGCCCTTGTGAACGTCTTCGAGGGAGCGGTTGGCCAGCGGCACCTGGAAGATGTAGCGGGGCTGTACGTCACCGAATCCGGCGCCGCCGTCCTCGCCCTGCTGCCAGCCCATCTTCCGCAGCCGGTCGGCGACCTCGAAGGCGCGGGGCTCGATGTGCGTGGCCTCGACGTCGCGCAGGCGCTTCACATCGGGGTCCTGGATGCCGGCCTTGATGGCGGCGGCGTCCCAGCGGCGGATGACCACCGGCGGGCCCATCTTCACCGAGAAGGCGCCCTGCTGCTTGAGATGGGCCAGCATCGGCTCCAGCCAGTCGTTCAGGTTCGGCGCGTACCAGTTGATGACCGGGCCCTCGGGCAGGTAGGCCAGGTACCGCTTGATCTTGGGCAGCTGCCGGTAGAGGACCAGGCCCACGCCGACGAGCTGGCCGGTCTTGTCGAACCAGCCCAGGCTCTCCGAGCGCCACTCGGCCTTCACATCCGCCCATGCCGGGACCTGCATGTGACTGGCCGCGGGCAGACTCTGGATGTACGCCAGATGCTGCTCTCGGCTGATGGTCCTCAGGGTCAGGCTCATGCGGGGCGCTCCTCGGCAGGTGTGTCCCCATCGGTCAGGGGCTCCGGCTCTCGCGCCGAAGCCTACTGTGGCCGGGAAGCGCGCGGTCTGGCCCCGTCGTACCCGTTCTGTTCCGTACGGCGTGCGGGAGCGGCTCCGTCAGGGCGACGGAGCCGCTGGCCGCGAGGGGAGCCGGACCGGCGGTGTCAGCCGACCACGCCGCCGAACAGTCCGCCGTGGGCCATGCCCAGAAAGAACCCGAGGGCGGCCGCACCCATACCGATGATCAGCGGGAACCTCTCCCGCGTGGTCGCGGAGATGTACTGGCCGTACGCCCCCGTCAGGATGCCGATGAGACCGGCCCACGAGCTGAGCAGATGCAGGTTGTGGAACATCGCCGATACGAAGGCGAGGGCACCGAGGATCAGCGTGATCACCACGAGGGCGTTCTGCCGCGGATGCGGCCTGCCGTCGGTCGCGAAGAGGGAGACGGTGGGGCGGGTCCGCGTTGTCTGTGCCATGGAGTACCTCCTGGCCGATAGGCGGCGTCTCGTGGCGCCGCTCACACCCGATGTGTACAGACTGCGTCCCTTGACCACCGGATTTCAACCGGAAGCCGGTCTACGGGTACTCTGGTGGGTCTGCACCGGTGTCTGCCCAGGCCAGCGCGGTCCGCCCCCTCCTCGCGGAGGGTGTTGTCAGTGGCGGCTGTTTTATTCGGGCACCGTTGCTCAACGCATCACGACCCTCCTGCCACGGAACGACCGTGGCCGCTGAGTCCAAAGGAGGTGGGTTCCACATGCGTCACTACGAGGTGATGGTCATCCTCGACCCCGATCTCGAGGAGCGAGCAGTCTCCCCGCTGATCGAGAACTTCCTCTCCGTCGTCCGTGAGGGCGAAGGAAAGGTTGAGAAGGTCGACACCTGGGGCCGTCGTCGTCTCGCTTACGAGATCAAGAAGAAGCCCGAGGGCATCTACTCGGTCATCGACCTGCAGGCCGAGCCTGCGGTCGTCAAGGAGCTCGACCGCCAGATGAACCTGAACGAGTCGGTCCTCCGGACCAAGGTCCTCCGTCCCGAGATCCACTGAGCTTTTAGCTCAGCGGTCATCGGGTCCGAGTAGCAGCAAGCAGCCAGAAGCAATCCCCGCCGAGAGGTTCACCCATGGCAGGCGAGACCGTCATCACGGTCGTCGGCAATCTCGTCGACGACCCCGAGCTGCGCTTCACCCCGTCCGGTGCGGCGGTCGCGAAGTTCCGCGTCGCGTCCACTCCCCGCATCTTCGACCGGCAGACCAATGAGTGGAAGGACGGCGAAGGCCTGTTCCTCACCTGCTCGGTCTGGCGGCAGGCGGCGGAGAACGTCGCCGAGTCGCTCACGCGCGGCATGCGCGTTGTCGTGCAGGGTCGGCTGAAGCAGCGGTCGTACGAAGACCGCGAGGGCGTCAAGCGCACGGTCTACGAGCTGGACGTCGAGGAAGTCGGCCCCAGTCTCAAGAACGCCACTGCCAAGGTCACCAAGACCACGGGTCGTGGTGGCCAGGGCGGCCAGGGTGGATACGGCGGCGGCCAGCAGGGCGGCGGTAACTGGGGCGGCGGTCCCAGTGGTGGCCAGCAGGGTGGTGGCGGCGCTCCCGCCGACGACCCGTGGGCCACGAGCGCTCCGGCCGGCGGCCAGGGCGGCGGGGGCCAGCAAGGCGGAGGCGGCTGGGGTGGAAACTCCGGCGGCTCCGGTGGCTCCGGCGGCGGCTACTCGGACGAGCCTCCCTTCTAGGGAGCTCGTACCCCCACTTCTTGATCACACAGGAGAAACACCATGGCGAAGCCGCCTGTGCGCAAGCCTAAGAAGAAGGTCTGCGCGTTCTGCAAGGACAAGACCCAGTACGTGGACTACAAGGACACGAACATGCTGCGGAAGTTCATTTCCGACCGCGGCAAGATCCGTGCCCGCCGCGTCACCGGCAACTGCACGCAGCACCAGCGTGACGTCGCCACGGCAGTCAAGAACAGCCGTGAGATGGCGCTGCTGCCCTACACGTCCACCGCGCGATAAGGGAAGGGTGACCGAATCATGAAGATCATCCTCACCCACGAGGTCTCCGGCCTCGGTGCTGCGGGCGACGTCGTCGACGTCAAGGACGGGTACGCCCGTAACTACCTGGTTCCGCGTGGCTTTGCCATCCGCTGGACCAAGGGCGGCGAGAAGGACGTGGCGCAGATCCGCCGCGCCCGCAAGATCCACGAGATCGCCACGATCGAGCAGGCGAACGAGATCAAGGCCAAGCTTGAGGGCGTGAAGGTCCGTCTGGCCGTTCGCTCCGGCGACGCCGGCCGTCTCTTCGGCTCCGTCACCCCGGCCGACATCGCCTCGGCGATCAAGGCCGCCGGTGGTCCGGACGTCGACAAGCGTCGCGTCGAGCTCGGCTCGGCGATCAAGACGCTCGGCGGACACCAGGTGTCCGTGCGTCTGCACCCCGAGGTCGCTGCGAAGCTCGGCATCGAGGTTGTTGCTGCCTGATCGGGCCGCACCTCAGCAGAACAGTGAAGGGCCGCACCTCTCGGGGTGCGGCCCTTCGCCGTTTCACGTGAAACACGCACCGGAAGAGACCGTGGTGAGCCGACGGATGAGTCGGTGCCATGAGCCCGCTCGCCCGCGGTCAGCGGGTCGCGCCGGTGACCAGCCATTTGCCCGAGCGGGTGCGGAGCCAGAGCGTCGCCATCCGCACGATCATCATCAGCGCCATCGCGCACCAGAGCGTGCCCAGGCCACCGCCGAGCGTGGGGACCAGGAGCGCCGCCGGGGCGAAGACGGCGAGGGTCACGATCATGGCCCAGGCCAGATAGGGGCCGTCGCCGGCGCCCATCAGTACGCCGTCCAGGATGAAGACGACACCGGCGATCGGCTGGGTGGCGGCGACCACCAGGAGAGCCGGGAGCAGGGCGTGCTGCACCGAGGTGTCACTGGTGAACAGAGGCACGAACAGCGGGCGGGCCAGAACGATCAGCACGCCCAGGACCACCCCGGACGCGACGCCCCACTCCACCATGCGGCGGCAGGCCTCGCGCGCCCCCTGGGCATCGTTCGCCCCCAGATAGCGCCCGATGATGGCCTGCCCCGCGATGGCGATGGCATCGAGGGCGAAGGCCATCAGGCTCCAGAGCGAAAGGATGATCTGGTGCGCGGCGATGTCGGTGTCGCCGAGCCGGGCGGCGACCGCGGTGGCGATGAGCAGGACGGCGCGGAGCGACAGTGTACGGACCAGGAGCGGCACGCCCGCCTGGGCGCAGGCTCTGATGCCCGCGGCGTCGGGGCGCAGGGACGCGCCGTGTCGCCGGGCCCCACGCACCACGACGAAGAGATAGGCGGCGGCCATCGCGAGCTGCGCGATGACCGTGCCCCAGGCTGAACCGGCGATGCCCAGGCCGGCGCCGTAGACGAGGCCGACGTTGAGGGCGGCGTTGGCAGCGAAGCCGCCGATGGCGACGTAGAGCGGGGTACGGGTGTCCTGGAGGCCCCGGAGCACGCCGGTAGCGGCCATGACCACCAGCATCGCGGGGATGCCGAAGCTGGAGATCCGGAGGTAGGTGACGGCGTAGGGGGCGGCGGTGTGGGAGGCGCCGAACACATCCACGAGCCAGGGGGCCAGGGGAAGCGTCACGGCGATGACGCCGAGACCGAGCAGGAGCGCGAGCCAGATGCCGTCCATGCCCTGGCGGATCGCGGAGGCCAGATCACCGGCGCCGACGCGGCGGGCGACGGCTGCCGTGGTGGCGTAGGCAAGGAAGACGAAGATGCTCACCGCGGTGGTCAGCAGTGCGGCCGCGACGGCCAGACCGGCCAGTTGCGGGGTGCCGAGGTGGCCGACGATCGCGCTGTCGACCATGACGAAAAGAGGTTCGGCCACGAGTGCGCCGAAGGCCGGGACGGCGAGCGCGATGATCTCGCGGTCGTGCCGCCGACGACGGGACGACGGGGTCCCCGGTGCCTGGATCATGGCAGCCAATCTAATCTTCCACAGGTAACAGATGCAATCCTCTTGGGGTCCTTACATTTGCTCACCGGTGGCTGTCCTCTGTGCGTGACATGCCGCGTTCTCGGCGCGGCTCGGCAACTTTTTCTCCCCCACAGCCGGTGGATGGGGAAATCGCAGGTCACGACGGTGATGGGGGAGCCGCTATGAGTTTGTCCACAGTGCTGTCCCCCGCTCCGTGCACAGGTTCTGCGGAGTTCTCCACAGCATCTGGTCCGTCGTCCACAAGGCCTGTGGATAACCAGATTGGCTGACGGTGCGGAGCCGCCTACCGTAGTGCGGCGCCCCCACCCCGTTTCGGCTCTGCTACCACGCGGAACTCGACACACCGGAACCGGAGTCGGGGGTCTTGTTTGTCGGTGCCGTGCCGTAAGAAAGAGTGGCACGGTGAGGTCCGCGGAGCGGACGGGAGGAGGTGGCCGGGTGAGCATTCCCGAACCCTTGGACGACCCTTGGGCCGACACCGGCCCCAGTGACCGGCTGCCCGTCTCCCGTCAGCGCCGGGGTGAGGACCGGGACCGGGGTGAGCGGCACGACCGCGGCCGGGACAGCCAGGACTGGGAGGGTGGCTCCTCGGGATTCGAGCGGGTGCCGCCCCAGGATCTCGACGCCGAGCAATCCGTCCTCGGCGGGATGCTCCTGTCCAAGGACGCCATCGCCGATGTCGTGGAGATCATCAAGGGCCACGACTTCTACCGCCCCGCGCACGAGACCGTCTACCAGGCGATCCTCGACCTCTATGCCAAGGGCGAGCCGGCCGACCCGATCACCGTGGCCGCCGAACTGGTCAAGCGCGGCGAGATCACCAAGGTGGGCGGGGCTCCGTATCTGCACACCCTGGTCCAGTCGGTGCCGACCGCGGCCAACGCCTCGTACTACGCGGAGATTGTTCACGAGCGGGCGGTTCTGCGACGGCTCGTCGAGGCCGGTACGAAGATCACGCAGATGGGATACGCGGCCGACGGCGACGTCGACGACATCGTCAACTCCGCGCAGGCCGAGATCTACGCCGTCACCGAGCAGCGCACCAGCGAGGACTACCTGCCGCTCGGCGACATCATGGAGGGCGCTCTCGACGAGATCGAGGCGATCGGTTCCCGCAGCGGTGAGATGACGGGTGTGCCCACGGGGTTCACCGATCTCGATGCCCTGACCAACGGCCTCCACCCGGGCCAGATGGTGGTCATCGCGGCCCGTCCCGCCATGGGTAAGTCCACGCTCGCGCTGGACTTCGCACGCGCCTGTTCCATCAAGAGCAACCTCCCCAGCGTGATCTTCTCCCTGGAGATGGGGCGGAACGAGATCGCGATGCGTCTGCTGTCCGCCGAGGCGCGGGTCGCTCTGCACCACATGCGTTCCGGCACGATGACGGACGAGGACTGGACGCGGCTCGCCCGGCGCATGCCGGACGTCTCCGCGGCCCCGCTCTACATCGATGACTCCCCCAACCTCTCGATGATGGAGATCCGGGCGAAGTGCCGCCGCCTCAAGCAGCGCAACGACCTCAAGCTCGTGGTCATCGACTATCTGCAGCTGATGCAGTCCGGCGGCTCCAAGCGCGCCGAGAGCCGCCAGCAGGAAGTCTCGGACATGTCGCGAAACCTCAAGCTGCTGGCCAAGGAACTGCAACTGCCGGTCATCGCGCTCTCCCAGCTGAACCGTGGCCCCGAGCAGCGCACCGACAAGAAGCCGATGGTCTCCGACCTCCGCGAATCCGGTTCCATCGAGCAGGACGCCGACATGGTGATCCTGCTGCACCGTGAGGACGCCTACGAGAAGGAGTCTCCCCGCGCCGGCGAGGCGGACCTGATCGTGGCCAAGCACCGAAACGGGCCGACGGCGACGATCACGGTCGCCTTCCAGGGCCACTACTCGCGCTTCGTGGACATGGCGCAGACCTGATCGGACCGCTCGTGGGGGCTCGGACGCCGATAGGGCACACCCGGCCGGGCCCGTGGGGCAGCGGGGCGCCGCTCAGCGTCTCGTCTCGTACCTGGTCAGGACCACACCGCCGGGAAACGTCCGCGTCTGAACCAGGTTCAGGTTCACCCAGCTGTCCAGTGCGGTGAAGAACGGTGTGCCGCTGCCCACCAGGACCGGGTGGGCGGCGATCACGTACTCGTCGATCAGTCCGGCGCGCATGGCCGCCCCGGCGAGCGTCGCGCCGCCGATGGTCATGGGGGCGCCGTCCTCGGACTTGAGCCGGGTGATCTCGGCGACCGCGTCGCCGGTGACCAGGCGGGTGTTCCAGCCGACCGTGTCGATCGTCGAGGAGAACACCACCTTTGGCTTGTTCCGCCAGGTCCGGGCGAACCCGATCTCCGCCGGGGTGGCATCGGGCTGCTGGTCGCCGGTCGGCCAGTAGGAGCTCATCGCCTCCCACAGCTTGCGCCCGTAGAGCGACGGGCCACTCGCCTGTTCGTGGTCGAGCCACCACTGGAACAGCTCCTGGCTGGGCGGCCCGCTCCAGCCGATGTCGTCGCCGGCCGCGGCGATATAGCCGTCCAGGGTCAGGTTCATGCCGTAGATCAGTTTCCGCATGGCCCAGCCTTCCGTCCGTGGGTGTCCGGCGTTCAGACCAGCGTGGCTCGGGAAACTCATCGGTGCACGATCTGGGCTCGCCGGTGGTCCTCGGGCCCGGGGCTCAGCGGGGTGTGCTCGGGCCCTCCGTGGCGGGCGCACCGTCGGCTGCGAGCCGTTGTGTGATCCGGTCGAACAGGTCCGTCAGCGGCGCACCGATGTCCTGGCCGAACTCGGTCAGCCCGTAGGTGACTTGGGGCGGCGTCGTCGGCTCGACCTTCCGCCAGACCAGGTCGTCCTGGACCAGCGCGCGCAGTGTCTGGGCGAGCATCTTCTCGCTGATGCCCCGGATGCTGTCACGCAGCTCGTAGAACCGGAGATCGGTGCTCCGCAAAGAGATCAGCACCCAGATGCCCCACCTGCTGGTCACATGGTCGACCACGTCGCGCGCAGGGCAGTCGGTGTGAAACACGTCATACCCGTTGCCCGTCTCGGCCCGTGTCAGCTGCGCACCTTCAGTCATGTCCGGAGCTTACCTCTGGGTATGTTCTTACGAAAAGTAAGCCCGCCTCCTAGCGTCAATGACCGCAGTGCACAACGGCTAGGAGCTGAACATGATCGTGGTGACCGGAGCTACCGGAAATGTGGGCAGGCCTTTGACGCAGGCCCTGGCCGACGCGGGCGAGCAGGTGACGGCGGTGTCACGGCATGCGGCGGCCGTGCCGGACGGGGTCCGGCACGTGTCGGCCGACCTGGCCGAGCCGCAGGGCCTCACTTCCGCTTTGGAGGGGGCGAAGGCGTTGTTCCTCCTGCTGTCCGGCGACCTGCACGCCCCCGGAGCCAGGCCGGCCGACATCATCGACCTGGCGGCTTCCCACGGGGTCCGCCGAGTCGTCCTGCTGTCTTCGCAGGGCGTGGCGACCAGGCCGCTCGGCCCGTCCCGGGTCGCGATGAGCGCGGTGGAGGGCGCGTTGAGGGAGTCCGGCCTGGACTGGGCCGTCCTGCGACCGGGTGGCTTCGCCTCCAACGCCTTGGCATGGGCGGAGTCCGTCCGCACGCAAGGGATGGTCGCCGCACCGTTCGGCGATGTCGGGGTCCCCGTCGTCGATCCGGCGGACATCGCCGAGGTCGCGGCGGCCTGCCTGCTGGACGACCGGCACAATGGTGGAGTCTTCGAGCTGACCGGGCCCGAGGTGATCACGCCACGTCAGCAGGCGGCGGTCATCGCCGCCGCGCTCGGCTCGCCGGTGCGGTTCCACGAACTCACCCGCGAGGAGGCCAAGGCCGCGATGACCCGGTTCGTGCCGCTGGAGCTCGCGGACGACACCCTGGACATCATCTCCGCCCCGAACCCCGCCGAACTGCGCATCAGCCCGGACGTGGAACGAGTCCTCGGTCGCGCTCCGCGTCGCTTCAGCGACTGGGTTGCCCGTAACATCGCCGCTTTCCGCTGACGCACGACTCCGCTGAACGCGTGCCGGGCGGCCACCGAGGCGGTGTGACCACCTGTTAGCTTGCGCGGATGGAAGATCTGGGAGCTGTCCCTTGGCCACCCGAGCCGATCAGAACCGGCAGGCTCGTGCTTCGCGAGCCCGAGACCCGGGACCGTGAGGCGTTCATCGAACTGCTCGCCTCGCCGGAAGTTCACACCTACCTCGGCGGCCCCCGGCCGCGTGACGAACTGGAGCGCGAGATACCCGGGGCGCCGGGGCGGTGGCCCGGGAGCTTCGCCGTCGATCTCGACGGGGCGATGATCGGGCAGATCCTGCTCAGGAGGGCACCGGGGCACCACCGTCCGGCGGCTGCGGGAAGGGTTGATCTCGGTTACCTGTTCCTGCCGCGGGCGTGGGGGCGTGGTTACGCCGCCGAGGCGTGTACGGCGGCACTCGACTGGTTCGCCGGTGTGCTCCCCGGTGAACCAGTGGTGCTCGCCACCCAGACCGCCAACGCCCGCTCGATGCGTCTCGCGGCGAAACTGGGGTTCTCCGAAGTGGAACGGTTTGAGGCCTGGGGCGCCGAGCAGTGGCTCGGCATGTGGTCCCCGGGCGCGCCATCCGGTTGAGTGCGCTATCGAAACGTCGTGGGTCGCGACCTCACGGGCGCACGGGAGCGGTATCGCGGCCGGCACGCCACGAGGTTCGTCGCGCTCAGGAAACGGAGTCGCCATACGGTGGCTCGGACGGTAGTTGTTGACGATGACTTCTCCTGCTGAACAGCTGCTTCCCGGTACCCGGCGCGCATTGCTGCACCGCGTCGCCACCGCCCAGGCCGAAGGCCGTACCCCCTCTCTGACCGCCGCCGTCCAGAGGCAGGGGCAGATCGTCTGGGACGGCTCCCGCAGCTGTGTCGACGGCCATGCCCCCGACTCCGACACGCAGTTCAGGATCGGATCCATCACCAAGACGTTCACCGCGGTAATGGTGCTTCGGCTGCGCGACGAGGGGCTTCTCGATCTGTCCGACCCGCTGGAGAAGCATCTGCCAGGCACCGGGACGGGTGACGTCACCCTTCGTCAGCTGTTGGGGCACAGCGCCGGTCTCGGAGCCGAGACGACGGCGCCCTGGTGGGAGCGGACTCCCGGCAGCCTTCGCCCCACCCTGGCGGACGTGCTGGGTGGGCAGATCGCTATGCACCCGCCCGGCAGCCGCCACCACTATTCCAACCCGGGCTACACCCTGCTCGGTGCGCTGGTGGCGGCCGTACGAGGGGCGTCCTGGGAAGAGGTACTGCGCCGTGAGGTGCTGGAGCCCCTCGGTATGCACCGCACGACTCCCCGGCCGCAGGCTCCGCACGCGGGTGGCTGGGCGGTCCACCCCTGGGCCGATGCCCTGCTGCCCGAACCGGCGGAGGACCTGGGCCTGATGGCGCCTGCCGGGCAGCTCTGGTCCACCACCGCCGACCTGCTCCGCTTCGCGGCCTTCCTCGCCGAGGGGGACGACCGGGTGCTCTGCGCCGCGTCGGTGGAGGAGATGAAGCAGCCTTCGACGCCTCCGGAGCGGGGGGACTGGAACGGGTACTACGGCCTGGGGCTCCAGGTGATCCGGAGGAAGGGCCGCACCTTCATCGGACACACGGGCTCGCTTCCCGGCTTCCTGGCCGCTCTCTGGGTCAGTGCCGAGGACGATGTGGCAGCCGTTGTGCTCGTCAACGCGACCTCGGGGACGGCGATCGGTGAGGTCGCCGCCGACTTGGTGGACATTGTCGCCGAGGCCGAACCTCGCATCCCTGAACCGTGGCGACCCCTCCCCGAGATCGACGCGGAACTCCTTGCCCTGACCGGTCCGTGGTACTGGGCGACGCGCGCCAATGTCCTGCACCTGGCGGCCGACCGCGGGTTGGAGCTTCGTCCGGTCAACGGCCAGGGCCGGGGCGCCCGTTTCACCGCACGTCCCGACGGCACCTGGATCGGGCTGGACGGCTACTACGCGGGGGAGACCCTGCGCATCGTGCGGAACGACGACGGCACCGTGAACCACCTCGACGTGGGGTCGTTCGTCTTCACGCGTGAGCCGTACGAGCCGGCGGCTGCCGTGCCCGGCGGGGTGGACGAGGCGGGGTGGCGGGGCCTGGGGGACTGAGAGCCGCCTGTTTCACGTGAAACAGGCGGCTCGGTTGCTCAGGCCGTCAACTCCCGCTCCAGAGGGGTCCGGAAGCGCGGTGTGACCCGCGCCTCCCCCACCCATGCCGACAGCCGGGAGGCCTCGGCCTCGATCGCCGTCGAGGCCTCCCGGCCGACGTCCGTCAGCAGTCGCCAGACCGGCTCGCCGTCGCCACGCTGCGCCCAGCCACCGACGATCCCGCCGTCCCACCACACCGTGGGGCCGATGTTGCCGGAGCGGTCGAAGAGGGCCGCCCGGTGCTCGGGCGGCAGATGGAAGCCGCGGTCCGCCCAGCCCATCGCGCTCGGGTCGAGCGCGGGCAGCAGAGCCGCCCACGGGTCGGGCGCCGACTCCGGCCCCGCGTCCCCGGGTGCGACCCAGGCGCCGGCTCCGCCGTCGAGTCGTACTTCCTCGGCCTCGACCTTCGCCAGCGCCGTGCGGACATCGCGGGTCCCCCAGCCGGTCCACCACTTGAGGTCGGCCTCGGTGGCCGGTCCGTACGCCCGTAGCCAGCGCAGGGCCAGTTCCGCCTGGGCCCTGGCCGTCTCCTCCACCGGGCGTGGCCGGGCAGGTGCCCAGCGGAACTGGCTGGAGGTCCAGGAACCGCGTGGCCGGTCCCGGCGGATCTTCCCCTCTGCGGCCAGCACACGGATCACGCGGGTGGCGACTCCCTGGACCGCCTCCTGCTTCTTCCCGGGAAACAGCGTGATCTTGGTGCGGAGTGCGGCCACGCCGGCGGCGAGTTCGCTGCCGGATGCCGGGCCGCTGCGGTCGAGGAACGCGAGGGCGCTTCGCTCCGCCTCGTCCAGCCAGTGCTCGTCCAGGCCGTTGCCGTCCTCCTTCAGGTGCTTGAGCAGGGTCCGGCGCTCCTTCGCGGCCACAGCGCGTGCGTTCGCGGCCTCGACCCGGGGAGCCAGCTCATCCGATACGACGAAGAGGGTGTTGCGCATGGAGAGCATCCGCACCAGCGAGAGGTCCTCGTAGAGGCATCCCTCCACTGCGGCGACGCCGGGGTCGGAGAGCCGGGCGCAGACGGACAGGAAGACGGTGGCCGCATCGGTCGCATGGAGGGCGACGAGAGCGTCGGCCACCGCGACAGGGGACTGGGCGCGTGCTTCCGAGGCCAGCAGATGGCGGCGGCCGATCCGGATACGCCGTTGTTCCTCACTGATGCGTTGCAAGGCGGCTCCTCGGGGATGCGGCCGGAGAGGCGGGGTCAGAGAGCCAGCTTGAAGCCCACATGGCTGGCCACGAAGCCGAGCCGTTCGTAGAAGCGGTGTGCGTCGGTGCGGGACACGTCGGAGGTGAGCTGAACCAGTTGGCAGCCCTGCCGGCGTGATTCGTCCACGGCCCACTGGATCAGCTGGGTGCCGAGGCCGCTTCCGCGTTCGTCCGCGTGGATGCGGACGCCCTCGATCACGGAACGGGTCGAGCCGCGCCGGGAGAGGCCGGGGATCACTGTCAGCTGCAGGGTCCCGACGATCCGGTCCGCGCGCACGGCGACCATCATGCGCTGGTTCGGATCGTCCGCCAGCCGTCGCAGCGCGGCCCGGTAGGGGGTGAGGTCGTCCGGCGACTCGCGCAGGGCTCCCAGCGGATCATCGGCGAGCAGGGCCACGATCTCGGCCAGGTCGTCGACGGTCGCAGGGCGTATGTCCAGATCGCTCATGATCCGCAGCCTACGCAGTCGGGCACGGTTACGCGGGAATGGCCTTCAGTTCCTCGACCGCCCGTACGAGCGGGGCCAGCTCGGGGTTCCGGGCGGCCTCGTCGAGCGCGGCGCGGAGGGCACTGTCATTGGTCGGCCGGGCCTCGGCGAGCAGGACGAGCCCGTCATCGGTGACATCGGTGTAGATGCCCCTGCGGTCGGTGTCGCAGAGGTATCGGGTCAGCAGCCCGCGATCTTCGAGGCGGGTGACCAGGCGTGTGGTGGCGCTCTGGCTCAGTCCGACGGCATCCGCCACCTGCTTCATCTGCAGGTGGCCACCCGGTCCGTTGTGCTGTCGGCTGAGCACGTCCAGCAGGGAGAACTCCCGCACGCTGAGGCGGTGACCGCTCTGAAGGGCCCGTTCGACTCGGGTCTCGATCTTGCCATGGAGCAGGGAGAGAGCGATCCAGCCCTGGGAGAGGGCGGTCAGGGCCGGGTCCGTCGCTGTCATGGGTCTCTCCTCCGTGCCGGAGCTGCGTACGTCCAGAATAGCCGACGACCGCAATAGTCGGCGCTTGCAATTAATGAGCGTCTGCAATTATTGTCAACGCTTGTAAGGGGCAGTCGCAATCTCTTGGGAAGGTGAAACCCATGCCGCTCGCGCTCCTCGCTCTCGCCATCGGGGCATTCGGTATCGGCACGACCGAGTTCGTGATCATGGGCCTGCTGCCCGAGGTGGCCGCCGATTTCCAGGTCACGATCCCGGCGGCGGGATTCCTCGTCACGGGGTACGCGCTCGGCGTCGTCCTGGGCGCACCCCTGATGACCGTGCTCGGCACGAAAGTCAGCCGCAAACGGATGCTGATGATCCTTATGGGCCTCTTCGTCGTCGGCAACGTGGTCACCGCGACCGCACCCGTCTTCGAAGTGATGCTCGCCGGCCGAGTGGTCGCCTCACTCGCCCACGGCGCCTTCTTCGGCATCGGATCAGTGGTTGCGGCCGGTCTGGTGGCCCCGCACAAGAAGGCCGGCGCCATTGCCCTGATGTTCACCGGGCTCACCGTCGCCAATGTCGTCGGAGTGCCGCTGGGCACCTTCATCGGTCAGCACGCCGGCTGGCGGACCACGTTCCTCGTCGTCGCGGCGCTGGGTGTCGTCGGTCTGCTCGGGGTCGCCCGGCTCATTCCCGAACAGCCCCGCGCCGAGGGGGTCAGGCTGCGCCAGGAGCTCGCCGCCTTCCGTAACGTGCAGGTCCTTCTGGCCATGGCGATGACGGTGCTCGGCTTCGGCGGTGTATTCGCCGCGATCACCTACATCACGCCGATGATGACGGGGACCGCCGGATACTCGTCCTCCGCCGTCACCTGGCTGCTGGTCCTCTTCGGACTCGGCATGGTCGGCGGCAACCTGGTCGGAGGCAGGTTCGCCGACCGCCACCTCATGCCTCTGCTCCAGGTCTCGCTGGGCGGCCTCGCCGTGGTGCTGGCGCTGTTCACCCTGACCGCCCACAACAAGATCACGGCAGCCGTCACCATCGTCCTGATCGGCGCTCTCGGATTTGCGACCGTGCCCCCGTTGCAGAAGCGGGTCCTCGATCAGGCAGCGGGAGCCCCGACCCTGGCCTCGGCCGTGAACATCGGCGCCTTCAACCTGGGCAACGCGCTCTCGGCATGGCTGGGCGGGCTCGTCATCGCCGCCGGTCTCGGCTACACCGCGCCCAACTGGGTCGGCGCGGCGCTCGCCGCCTCCGCACTGGTGCTCGCCGTCGTCTCCGGCACGCTGGAGCGTCGTACGGCCACCCGGAGCCGCCTCGTCGCCACTCACCTCCCGGAGCCGGAGGCGGCCCCCGCAGTCCGAAGCTGACGGCGGGACCGCGGCGACGGGTCCCTACCCTCCCCGCGAGCAGGCCGGGACGAGGGCCGGGCGTCAGCCCGTCGCCAGGCTCAGGGGGCCGAAGTACCGGGCGCGGTCCCCGTGCCGGCGCCCGCCGAGGACCATCTCGGTGGTCTCCGAGTGGGGCCGCAGCCCGCACGCCCCGACCCAGTCGAGCAGCTCGTCGTGCCGGGCATCGATGTCCACGCGCAGTGGCCGGTCCGTCGCCGCGGCCAGCGAGGTCACGAGCGCCTTGGCCGTAGCGGTGTCCCTTGCGGCCAACGGCCCGACCGCGTGATTGTCCGCGCTGGGTGAGAGCGCGGCGTACCCGATCAGCTCCCCGTTCACCTCCGCCACCCGAAGATGGTCGGCGAAGGCCGGCAACCGGGTCAGCAGGTGGGTGCGGTCGAGCCCGAAGGCGCCCGAGTCCAGTTGCACCATGGCCCGCAGATCCCCGGCCGAAGCAGGCCGGACGACAAGGCCCGTACTGCCGGGCGGTTGCGCGCCACCGGAACCCGCTGAGCCGGATTCCGTGGTTGGCCGGAAAGTCCCGCTCAAACGAACGGTCCGCCCCACCGGGACGAAACCGAGGTCCTCGTAGAGGGGCCGCCCCGACGATGTCGCGTAGAGGCTGAGCGGGGTGCCCCCGGCCGCCTCGATCACCCTCTGCATCAGATACCGGCCCACGCCCCGCCGTGCATGGCGGCCGGCTACCAGCAGCATGCCGACGGCCGCCAGTTCAGGGCCGTACGAGACCATCACACAGCTCGCCATCAGGCCTTTACTGTCGGGGTCGTCGATGCCGTAGCCCGTCCCGGCGGCCAGGAGCAGCGCCCAGCGCTCCTCGTCGCGCGGCCAGCCGCGGTCCTCGCTGAGGTCGGCGCAGGGGACCAAGTCGTCCCGGGTGAGGCGCCGGATGGGCAGGTCGGTCAGCGGGCGGGGCAATGAGCTGGACATACGGGCCAGGCTGTCCGACCGGTGATCGCCCGTCCACCGCTTTACCGGATCTGGCCGAGACGCGCAGCCGAAAATCGCCCCGGCGGACGGGAGCCCGACCGGTTTCACGTGAAACATGGTGCCCGATGGCGCAGAACCCGGCGGCGCGGAACACGGCAGCTAGGGGCTCAGGCCGAGGGGGGCGGTCGAGGCGAGCGGACCAAGTCGAGCAGCCACCGAGGAAGCAGCCGCATCAGCCCAGATCGCGGGCGTGCAGGGCGCGGACCCCCTCGATGTTGCCGTCCAGGTAGTGCCGCAGCGAAAGCGGCACGAGATGCACCGCGGCGATCCCGACCCGGCTGAATGGCACGCGTACGACGTCGTACTCCCCGCAGGGCTTGTCGACCTCGGGACCGTGCCGCAGGGTCAGGTCCATGGAGTCGAGGCGGCAGACGAAGAAGTGCTGGACCTTGACACCCTTCACCCCGCCCTCCTCGATGTGTTCCACGGTGTCCACGAAGCAGGGCACCACATCGGTGATCTTGGCGCCGAGCTCCTCGTCGACCTCGCGATGCAGAGCGTCGACGACGGTGGCGTCCTCCGGTTCGACCCCTCCACCCGGCGTGACCCAGTACGGATCCACTCCGGGCTTGGTGCGCTTGATGAGGACGAGGTCGTCGCCGTCGAGCAGGATGGCGCGTGCGGTGCGCTTGACCACAGGACGTTCGGTCATGGCAAGAGCGTGGCCCACGGGACCGGTTCTGAAACACCCCGGGGCTTTCGGGCGCCCCAGAGGTCACCAGTCGGCCGCGGCGCGCAGAAGCCACTCGTGCGCTCGGGCGAGATGCGGAAGCGCGAGCGTGCCGGTCCGTGCCGCCAGGAAGTAGGTGCGCAGGGGCGGGACCGGCGGGTCGAGGAGCGCCACCACCTCTCCCCGTTCCAGCGCGTCCTCGCACAGATAGCGCGGCAGCACGGCGAGCCCGGCGCCCGCAGCCGCGCACTCCAGGACCGCCCTCAGGTCCGGAGCGATGACGGCCCCGGCGGCCGCGGGCGAACTGTCGAAGACCGCGGCCCAGTAGCGAGAGACGAGTGGCAGGCTCTCGTGCACCTCGACCACGGGCAGCTGCTCCAGGACCACGGGGCCGTTGCGCCTCAGCGTTCCCGGGCCCAGCCGTCCCGCCCAGCGCGGGGCGGCGATCAGGACGTGTTCCTCGTCGCAGAGCGGAGTGGCGGTGAGCAGTTCGCCGCGAGGCCGGGCCGTCACGACAGCCAGGTCGTGGTGGCCGGCGGCCAGGCCCTCCAGGGTCTCGTCCGTATCGGCGGAGAACGAGCCGCGCAGCGCGAGGCCCTGGGCGATCAGCGGGGTGAGCGCGGGCAGGACCCGTAGGGCGAGGAATTCGGGCGGCCCCGCCAGGTGCAGCGTCCGTACCCCGGTCTCCTCGTCCAGGTCGGTCTCGGCGATCTCGACGAGCGCGTCCAGATGGGGAGCGGCCCGGTGCGCGAGTTCGTCGCCGATCGTCGTCGGGGTCACCCCGCGAGCCCTGCGCAGGAAGAGTGGGCGGCCCAGCTGCCGTTCCAGGGTGCGGATCTGGGAGGTCACGGCGGGCTGAGAGAGGCCGAGGAGCGCGGCGGCGCGGGTGAAGGAGCCGGCCCGGTGCACGGTGACGAAGGTACGTAGCAGCGCCAGATCCACGCTCCGTCCCCTCCCGCCTCACCTGGTGACGCATCCGACTGGACCCGAACAACTATAAATTTGTCGATAGGTCGCTGCCGCTACTGTGATTGGACACTGACGCAGAGTCAACTAGCCTTGTCGAGGCGGTTCTTCACGCGGTGAACGCGGCACATGCCGGCGGACGCGGGGGACCGGGGCGGTCCGAGCCACGAGGGGGGAGGCTCGGACCGCCCGTACCGCACCGCGCGACCGGATCGGGGCGGGCGGTCAGTTACCGCCGGTGGCCTCGGCCAGCGCCTGCTCGACATCGGCCACCAGGTCGGAGGCGTTCTCGGCGCCGACGGAGAAGCGGATGAACCCTTCCGGTACGGCGTCGCCACCCCAGCGGGCCCGCCGCTCGGCGGTGGACCGTACGCCGCCGAAGCTGGTGGCGTCCTCGGCCAGATGCAGGGCCGAGAGGAAGCGTTCCGCGGTCTCCCGGTCGGCCAGCACGAACGACACCACCGAGCCGAAGCGCCGCATCTGCTCGACCGCAGTCGGGTACGAGGCATCGGTGGCCAGGCCCGGGTAGCGCAGCCCGGTCACGTCCGGGTGGGCGCGGAGTGCTTCGGCGAGGGCGAGGGCATTGGCGCACTGCCGCTCGATCCGCAGTTCCAGCGTGGCGAGCGACCGGTGCGCGAGCCAGGCCTCCATCGGGCCGGGGATCGCGCCGACAACCTTGCGCCAGCGGCGTACCCCTGCGGCGAGATCGGCATCGCGGCAGGTCACATGGCCGAGCAGGAGGTCGCCGTGGCCGGTCATGCCCTTGGTGTCACTGGCCACCGAGAAATCGGCCCCCAGCTCCAGCGGGCGCTGGCCGAGAGGGGTGGCGAGGGTGTTGTCGACGGCCACCAGCGTGCCGCCCGCGTGCGCGGCCTCGACGAGCCGTCGCACGTCGCAGACGTCGAGCCCCGGATTGGAGGGCGTCTCGATCCACAGGAGCTTCGCCCCCTCCAGCACGGCCAGCTGCGCATCGCCCCTGGTCGGGGCGGTCCGTACCTCGACCCCGTACGCCTCCAGCTGGGCCCGAAGCAGCGGCAGCGCCTGGTAGCCGTCGTCGGGCAGGACGACGGCGTCGCCGCTGCGCACCTGGGACAGCAGGACGGCCGAGATCGCGGCCATGCCGGAGGCGAAGACCGTGGTGTGCACGCCCTCCCCCGGTGCTTCCAGCTCCCCGATGGCCCGTTCCAGATGGGTCCAGGTCGGGTTGGTGTCCCGGCCGTAGGTGTAGGGGCCGGTCGGTTCGCCGGACAGGTGGAAGTGCGCGGCGAAGACCGGGCCGGGGAGGGTGGGCTCGTACTGCTGCGGTTCCGGCAGGCCGGCTCGTACCGCACGCGTTCCTTCGCCCATGGTGCTCATACCTTGTCCTCGCTTCTCTCCCCCGGCCGGTCACCGGTTCCTGCCCGCACTTTCGCAGGTGGTCGCGGATCAGTCCTCGTCGGGCAGGACGACGTTCAGCGCCCAGGACACGATCGAGACGATCAGGCCACCGAGTACGGCTGTCCAGAAGCCGTGGACGTGGAAGCTCAGATCGAACACATCGGCCAGCCACGAGGTGAGCAGCAGCATCAGCGCGTTCACCACGAGGGTGATCAGACCCAGCGTGAGGATGAAGAGGGGAAGGGTGAGCACCTTCACAATGGGCTTGACGACGAAGTTGACCAGGCCGAAGATCAGCGCGACCAGGATCAGGGTCAGGGCCTTGCGGCCGGTGCTGCCGCCGTCCAGCGTGATGTCCTGGAGCAGCCAGATGGCCACGGCCAGAGCACCCGCGTTGGCGATCGTCTTGACTACGAAATTCTTCATGTGTCTGATCGTGGCAGACATGATCGGTGGCGGACACCGGCTGGACAGAGGCAAGGGGCGGACGGGCCATGAAGGCATTCAGGCTGGACGAACTGGAAGCGGAACGGGCCGCCAACGACGGTGCGTACCTGCAGTTCCTCCGGGAGCGGAACATGTCGGTCGGCCTGTACGCCCTGAACGCCGGCGAGCTCGACCCGCAGCAGCCACACAGCCAGGACGAGGTCTACCTCGTGGTCAGCGGGCGCGCGTCGATCACCGTCGGCATGGAAACCACACAGGTGGGAAGAGGAAGTGTCGTGTATGTACCTGCCGGCACCGCCCACAAGTTCCACCACATCACCGAGGACCTGCGCGTGATGGTGGTCTTCTCGCCGCCCGAGGGCTGACCCCTGAGACCGGTCCTCCGGGCGGCCGGTCTTCCTTCGGGGTTCCCTAGGGGATCGATCAGGGGAGTTCAAGGGCTTCCCGAGCCCCGGTGGCCACCCTTTCGCCTCTAGCATCGAAGCAGGAACTCACAGAGACGAGGTAAGGACGATGGCCGTGCGGGAGATATTCGCTGGTATGCCCTGGTGGGTGAAGTGGATCGCGGTGCCCGTGATCGCGATCGTCGTGTTCGGCGGACTGATCGCCAGCGTGGTCGCGTTCGTGGTGGGACTGCTCTTCAAGATCCTGATCTTCGTGATCCTGGTCGGCGGGCTCGTCTTCCTCGTACGGAAGTTCATGTCGTCCTCCGGCTGGTGACCGCACGCCCGAGGGGCGATTAGCCCAGGTGGGCTAAGGGAAAGGCGAATCGGCACCCGGTCGCAATGCTGCCGATACAGTGACAGTCAGCTGTCGCCGCCTGGGAAAAGCGCCGTTAGTCACCACCCCTGACCAGTGGTTTTACGGGATCCGGCCTTCGGACCCCCAGGTCTGCGACAGACCTGTGGGGGAGGCCCCCACGGGCGGGCTGACCGCCCGTCACCACGCCTGGGGGTGACCGTTGACCACGGCATCGAGTAGGGCTGTTCCGACGTTGATCGGGTCGGTGCAGCGGGCGCTGAGACTGCTGGAGGCTGTGGGCACCCATCGCGACGGGGCCCCGGCCAAACAGCTCGCGAGAGAAGCGGGGCTTCCCCTTCCCACCGCCTACCACCTGTTGCGGACCCTGACCTATGAGGGGTATCTGCGCCGGGAGAACGGCGTCTTCCTCTTCGGCGCCGCCGCGGAGCGCCTGGTGGGCGACGGCGCTCTGCCGAGCCGTCGCGGCACGATGGCCCAGTCACTGAGCCGCTGGCGGGACGTCGTCGGAGCCCCCGTCTACTGCGCGATCTACCGTGAGGGCGAGATCGAACTCCTCGCGGTGGCGGACACCCCCGAGGCGCCCGCGGTCGACGAGTGGGCTGCCTTCCGGGAGACCGGCCACGCACACGCGATCGGCCAGTGCCTGCTGAGCCGGCTCGACGAACGGGCCCGCGAGGATCATCTGGACCGGCATCCGGTCCGTCCGCTGACCCGGTACTCCGTGCGCGACCGCGCGGCCTTCCTCGCGCGGCTGCGGTCGCTGGAGCGTACGGAACCGGTGATCGAACGTCAGGAGTACGCCCTCGGCACGGTCTGTGCGGCGATTCCGATCACAGCCGGATTCACCGCCGCCGCGATGGCCATTTCGGTACCCCTGGAACAGGAAGAACGGTTGCTCCCCGCAGTCGAACGACTACGTGGCGAAGTGGCCAGCCTCTTGCGTTCGTTCGTGTTCTCTATCAGTATCTGAAAAATCACTCCTTGTGATCTGCTATCGCGTGCACCACGATGGCGTCAATAGGGCCATGGGGGATCATTCCTGGCCAGATTCATCTACTGCGGGGTTGAACGATGCGCGAGTCGGTTCAAGCTGAGGTCATGATGAGCTTCCTCGTCTCCGAGGAGCTCTCATTCCGTATCCCGGTGGAGCTCCGGTACGAAGTGTGCGATCCGTACGCGATCCGGATGACCTTCCATCTGCCCGGCGACGCCCCCGTCACCTGGGCCTTCGGCCGTGAGCTGCTGCTCGACGGCCTCAACAGCCCCAGCGGAGACGGCGATGTACACATCGGGCCGACCGAGCCCGAAGGGTTGTCAGATGTCCATATCCGGCTGCAGGTAGGCGCCGACCGGGCGCTCTTCCGGGCGGGCACGGCGCCCCTGGTCGCCTTCCTCGACCGGACGGACAAGTTGGTTCCGCTTGGCCAGGAGTGCACTCTGGGTGATTTCGAGGGCAATTTGGAGGAGGCGCTGGGGCGCATTCTGGCCGAAGAGCAGAACGCCGGCTGACGAGGGCCGTGTCCTCAGGGCCCCTCATGCCGCTCGAACACGACACCTGCCGAACGGGTGAATCACGCTCCGTGTTCCGGTCAGGGCTTCGCCCGCCGGCGCCGTCCCCTTCCGCTCCGCACGGGTGCCGAAGCTCCGGCTTCCGCGCCGACCCCCGTGCGGTCCGCGGAGACGACCAGCGCCGCGAGCGCGGTCGTCACCGGCACGGAGGCGACCAGTCCGATCGAGCCGACCAGCGTGCGCACGATCTCCTCCGCCACCAGCTCGCTGTTGGCGACCGTCCCCACGCTGCTCTGTGCGACCGAGAACAGCAGCAGGAGGGGAAGCGCGGCGCCCGCATAGGCGAGCACCAGGGTGTTGACCACCGAGGCGATGTGATCGCGTCCGATCCTGATGCCTGCCCGGTAGAGCTGCTTCGCACTCATGGTGGGGTTGGCCTGGCGCAGTTCCCAGACCGCCGACGTCTGGGTGACCGTTACGTCGTCGAGCACGCCCAGGGAACCGATGATGACGCCGGCCAGCAGCAGGCCGCTCATGTCGATGTGCGGATACAGGCCGTGGATGAGGCCGGTGTTGTCGTCGGTGTTCCCGCTCAGGCTCGCCCAGCCGATGAACAGCGAGCCGAGCAGCCCGATCAGCAGCAGTGAGATCAGGGTGCCGATGACGGCGACGGAGGTGCGGGCGGTCAGCCCGTGGCAGATGTAGAGCGCGATCAGCATGATCGCGCCTGCCCCGACGACCGCCACCAGGAGCGGGTTCGAGCCCTGCAGGATGGCCGGAAGGATGAACAGGGTCAGCACGGCGAACGACAGGGCGAGCGCGACCAGGGCCATCACTCCGCGCATCCTGCCCACGAGCACCACCGCGAGGGCGAAGATCCCGGCCAGCAGTACCAGAGGGAACTTCCGGTTCACGTCCGTCACGGAGTACTGGAGGTCATGGGGTGCGTCGGGGGCGTACGCCACCACCACGCCCTGCCCCTTCCGTAGCTGCCGGGGAGCGTCCGGCTGGACGACCTCGATGAATCTGCGCCCCTGGTCCGGGCCGCTGGTGACTTCGACGGTGGCCTTCTCGCAGAGGTTCTTGCCGGTGGACCGGTCCTCGGCGGGCGGGGTGGTCTCGCCGCTGACGGGGAGCTGAGCGGCGTTCACGTCCTTGCAGTCGACCTTGACGACGCTCACCACCTTTCCCTGCTGGGTCTGCCGGTCGAAACCGACACCGGTCCGTTCGTGCGCGGGCGCACCACCCGGCCAGAGCGCCACGAGACCGACGAGCACGGCGGCCGCGAACGGGATCAGCACGGCGGCGATCACCTTGCGCAGATGGGCGGACACGGGTGCGGCGGGGCCATGGCTGTGCGTATGGGTGTGCTGCTGATGGCCCTGCGGTTCTGAGTCGCGATGAGGGGGCGTCACCGGCCGATCATCGCAAGAAGAAGGAGGCCCCCTGTTCAGGTCGCCCCGACGACCGCTAGCGTGGTGGCACCTTTGCACACGCGGGAGCTCGGAGCACCGGGCTGAGAGGGCGCTGACCGCCGTACGACGACCGTACGGGGCATGCTGCGCCGACCGCCGAACCTGTTACCGGGTAATGCCGGCGTAGGGAGTAGGTCTCATGACCACATCGGACACACGCACGCCTGCCTCCAATCGGAGCGACGAGGCCGGGAAGTCCATCGGCTGGCACAAGGGATACGTCCAGGGCCCGCGCCCGGACATCCGGGTGCCGGTCCGCCAGGTGCACCTCACCAACGGCCACGACGTGACGCTGTACGACACGTCGGGGCCGTACACCGACCCCGCCATCGGGACCGACGTCCGCCGCGGACTCGCACCCCTGCGGGAGAACTGGATCATCGCCCGCAGCGACACCGAGGAGTACGCGGGCCGCCCCGCACGCCCGGAGGACGACGGGCTCAAGCACACCTCGCCGCGTGGTGGGCTGCGCAATCTGGACGCGGTCTTCCCCGGTCGCCCGCGCCGACCGCGGCGCAGCCGGGACGGGCGGCCCGTCACGCAGCTCGCGTACGCCCGCCGGGGCGAGATCACCCCGGAGATGGAGTATGTCGCGATCCGGGAGAACGTCGCGCCGGAGGTGGTGCGCGAGGAGATCGCCGCCGGTCGCGCGGTGCTGCCGGCCAACGTCAACCACCCGGAGATCGAGCCGATGATCATCGGGAAGCGGTTCCTGGTGAAGGTCAATGCCAACATCGGCAACTCCGCGGTGACGTCCTCCATCGAGGAGGAGGTGGACAAGATGACGTGGGCGACCAGGTGGGGCGCCGACACGGTCATGGACCTTTCCACCGGCCGCAACATCCACACCACCCGTGAGTGGGTACTTCGCAATTCACCCG
Organism: Streptomyces sp. Mut1; assembly: GCF_030719295.1. Classification (NCBI taxonomy): domain Bacteria; kingdom Bacillati; phylum Actinomycetota; class Actinomycetes; order Kitasatosporales; family Streptomycetaceae; genus Streptomyces; species Streptomyces castrisilvae. The sequence goes on from NZ_CP120997.1 coordinate 3,863,033, forward strand.
TACCGATCGGCACCGTTCCCCTCTACCAGGCCCTCGAAAAGGTCGACGGCCTGGCGGAGGAGCTGACCTGGGAGATCTACAAGGACACCGTCATCGAGCAGGCCGAACAGGGCGTCGACTACATGACGGTGCACGCCGGCGTACGCCTGCCGTACGTGCCGCTCACCGCCCGCCGGAAGACCGGCATCGTCTCCCGGGGCGGCTCGATCATGGCGGCGTGGTGCCTGGCACACCACAAGGAGTCGTTCCTGTACGAGCACTTCGAGGAGCTCTGCGAGATCCTCGCGGCGTACGACGTGACGTACTCCCTGGGCGACGGGCTGCGCCCCGGATCGATCGCGGACGCCAACGACGAGGCGCAGTTCGCCGAACTGCGCACGCTCGGCGAACTGAACACGGTCGCCAAGCGGTTCGGGGCGCAGACCATGATCGAGGGCCCGGGGCATGTCCCGATGCACAAGATCAAGGAGAACATCGACCTCCAGCAGGAGATCTGCGAGGAGGCGCCGTTCTACACGCTCGGCCCGCTGACCACCGACATCGCGCCGGCGTACGACCACATCACCTCGGGCATCGGCGCCGCGATGATCGCCTGGTGGGGGACGGCGATGCTCTGCTACGTCACGCCCAAGGAGCACCTCGGCCTGCCGAACCGGGACGATGTGAAGACCGGTGTCATCACGTACAAGATCGCGGCCCATGCGGCGGATCTGGCGAAGGGGCACCCGGGGGCGCAGGACTGGGACGACGCGCTGTCGGACGCCCGGTTCGAATTCCGCTGGGAGGACCAGTTCAATCTGGCGCTGGACCCGGACACGGCACGGGAGTTCCACGACGAGACCCTGCCGGCCGAACCGGCGAAGACGGCGCACTTCTGCTCGATGTGCGGCCCGAAGTTCTGCTCGATGAAGATCAGCCACAGCATCTCCGAGCAGTTCGGTGCGTCGGCGGACGCGGAGGCGACGGCCGAGGAGATCGCCGAGGGGATGCTCCGGAAGTCGCGTGAGTTCGCGGCGGGAGGGAACCGGGTGTACCTGCCGCTGGCCGACTGACCCGGCCCGAGGCGCTGTACGGCCCCGGCCCAGCCCCAGCCTCAGGACCAGCCCCAGGGCCCCCAGCCTCAGTCCCAGGCCCCGGCCCGCGCTCGCCCGGTCAGTCCAGCTCGTGTTCCGGGCCGCCGAAGTCGGGGCTGCTGAAGTCCGGACTGGTGAACGTGGGACGGGGTGCCGCGGCCGGGCCGTCGTCCGGACCCGCGAAGTCCGGCCTGCTGTAGCCGATCTTCGGCAGACGGCCGGCCGGACGGTACGGGGCCGGGGCGGCGGGGCCGGCCGCGGGCTGGGCGAGCGCGTCGCGCAGGAAGGGCAGGATGCCCCGCTCCAGCAGGGCCTGCCGCCAGGCGTCCTTGGCCTGGGCCACGTCGTCGAGCAGGGCCTCGCCGGCTCCCCGGGCCGCTCGTGACGTCGAGCCGTTGCGCAGGGCGGCGACCAGGAGACCGACGGCGGCGACGAAGATGGCGGCAGCGGTGACGGCGGCGAAGAACCAGCCGGCGCCGACCATGGTGGTGGCGAACTCCGGTGGTGGTTCCAGCATCTTCAGGATGTAGCCGACCAGCAGGAAGATGAGCGCCGCGGTGCCGGCCAGCATCGGCGCCAGGACGGTGACGACGGCGCCTATGCCGGCGCCGGGCCGGCCGGGATCGTCCGGCGCGCGGGCCGCGTCCCGGTCGCAGAGCGCGGCACGGACCTCGTCGCGGGTCTTCACGTAGTGCTCGTACTCGGTGGCGGCCGTGGCGGTGATCAGGGCGACGGCCGCCAGCGCCATGGTGCGCAACTGGACCGCGTTGAGGCGTTCGCCTAGTGCGGCCAGTTCCGGTCGTTCATGAGCGTGACGCAGTGCGTCGTCGAGGAGCCGTTCGTACTCGGGCCGGTCCTCGGTCAGCAGGTGCGGAGCGCTGTTCATGTGCATCCCCCGATGCTCCGTCGGGCCTGTGTGCCCGCTCTGGCCGGGCAGTTGGGCGGAAACGGAGGAGAGCCTGCTACTGGTACGCCGATGGTAGAGCGCTCACCGCGCGGGGTGACAGAGGGTTTCCAGAATTAGCCCGGTGCTCGGTGTGGTCAGGCCGGGACGCGCCTTCCCCCGGGCACGTCAGTCATGCAGCGGCAGTTGGACGACCAGTAGCTTTCCGGCCATGGTCACCCCGCCGTCCATGGCGATGGCGAGCCCGTCCGCGTACACATGCGGACCGTCGACCTGCGGGCCGGTCCCGTCCTCGCCGTCCTCCGAACCGACCTCGCCGGTCAGATACGGAATGGGGCTGTGACCATGGACGACGCGTCGGCCGCCGTACGCCGACATCAGCTCCTGGACGGCCTGCGCGCCCGACTCGTCGCGGAAGGCGAACCGCTTGGTCAGCTTGCGGAACAGGTCCCAGCACTCGTCGGCGTCGTTGCGCGTCAGAATGGCGTGGACCGTGTCGTTGACGTCCTCGATGGTGGAGCCGTAATCGAGGTACGCCGTCGTGTCGGAGTGCATCAGCAGGTGGCCGTCCTCCTCGACGACCGCGTCGAGCCGGGACATCCACTGGAGGTGGACGTCCTGGAGGCGCTCCATGTCCGTCTTCTGGCCGCCGTTGAGCAGCCAGGCGGCCTGGAAGGTGGCGGTGCCCGCGCCGGAGTTCACCGGGGTGTCGGCGAACCGCTTGGCGCCGATGAGCAGCAGCTCGTGGTTGCCCATGAGGGCCTTGCAGTAGCCGCCGGCGGCCGCCGCCTCGGCGGAGAGCCGCATGACGAGGTCGATGACGCCGATGCCGTCGGGCCCCCGGTCGGTGAAGTCACCGAGGAACCAGAGCCGGGCGTTGCCCGCGGACCAGTGGCCGTCGGCGTCGATCAGGCCCTGCTCGCCGAGGGCGGCGACGAGCTCGTCCAGATAGCCGTGGACATCGCCCACCACGTACAGCGGACCGAGACCCGGTTCCGAGGTGGGGCGCGGTTCGGGCACGGCCTGCACCTGGGAGGGTTGATTGACGCTGATGACGGGAAGGTCGCGCGCCGTCGGCGTGTACCCCTCCGGCGGCTCCCCACCCGGGAAGGCATTTCCCGGGTGGGGTGAGGCGGGCGGCGCAGGCGACTGCGCATAGGGCGGTACGCGGAAGTCGCGCAACGTCGCCGTCCGCACCACGGGTTCCTGACCGGCCCCCTGTGTCATCGACCCCTCCACCACCGTCGCGCCGCCGTACACCTGACGGGCCCTGCTGGTCGGGTCGGTCCGCGGTGTCGTCCGCCCATCATAGGAATGCGGATCGTGCTCTGTGACGCACCAGGGGTGGTGAATCCTTCCGCATGCCAGGTTCATGGGTCGATTGGTCCCAATTGGGCTGATCAATCCCCTGCCGGGGAACGCGGCGCACTGACCGTGGTGCGGGGCGGACGGCGTTGCGAGGACGTCCGGACGATGAGCTCCGTCGGTATCACCCGCTCCAACGGACCGTCGTGGTCGACGCCCTCGATGGCGTCGATGAGCAGTTGGACGACCGCCGTGCCGATTCTGCGCGGCTTCAGCGAGAGCGTCGTGATGGGCGGCTCGGTCGTCGCGTAGACCGTTGACTCGCTGCAGCAGACGAGCAGCAGGTCCTCGGGGACACGCAGCCCGTAGCGGCGGGCGGCCGCCAGCAGATCCGTGCCGTTGGGGTCGAAGAGCCCGTAGACGGCGTCGGGGCGGTCCGGGCGGGCCAGCAGCCGGTCGGCGGCCACGGCGCCCGCGCACGGGTCGTGCGCCGGATAGGACTCGTACACCGGGTCCTGCCCCACGCGCTCGCACCAGTGGAGGTAGGCGCTGGTGGACAGCCGGGTGTACGTGTCGGTCGTGGTGCCGGTGAGCAGGCCGATACGGCGGGCCCCGGCGGCGGCGAGGTGGTCGAGGAGGTCGAGCACGGCGGCCCGGTGGTCGTTGTCCACCCAAGCGGTGACCGGGAGCGACCCGGCGGGCCGGCCGTCGGAGACGACGGGCAGTCCCTGGCGCACCAGCTCGGTGACGACCGGGTCCTGGTCGGAGGGGTCGATGACGACGGTGCCGTCGAGGGCGACGTTCGACCAGACGTCGTGGCGCGAGGTGGCCGGGAGGATGACGAGGGCGTAGCCGCGGGCGAGCGCCGCGGACGTGGCCGCTCGCGCCATCTCGGCGAAGTACGCGAATTCGGTGAAGGTGAAAGGTTCATCCCCATACGTAGTCACGGTCAGGCCGATCAGGCCCGATTTCCCGGTACGGAGCGTGCGGGCCGCGGCGGAAGGGCGATAGCCCAGACGCTCGGCGACCTCGCGGACATGGCGGCGGGTGGCGTCCGGGAGCCTGCCCTTGCCGTTGAGGGCGTCGGACACGGTCGTGATGGAGACGCCGGCGGCGGCGGCCACATCGCGGATTCCCGCACGTCCCTGCCTGCCGCCGCGCCGGGGGGTCTCCGTCCGGCTCACCTGGTGCTTCCCTGCTGCTGTCATGGCGAGCCGATAGTAGGGCTCGGAAGGACCCTTGGGCCGGTCGCATATGCACCCATTGACAGGCACGTTTCTGCATGGTCATCAGGCGTCAAATGCCTTGTGAAGCAAGGGCGTTGCTGAGCTGAACCGTCATGTGTCATGCGTCCGGCCTGATAGGCCTGGCGACCGATCGATGTCTCGAAGAGGTCTCAACTCACCTCTTCGAGGGACGCGCGCCACGGAGTGAGCCACCGGCGCACGCCACGGCCCGGCGCGCTCCCCCTCATTCCGGGGTCCACCGGACGAATCCACTGTCCACCCGTTCGCAGCGGGGCTCAATCCTCATAAGGTGAGCAGTATTGATGTGAACGGACGGTCGAGGAGGACCTGCGGTGAGCGAGACGAGCCCCAAGCTGCGCGCCGAACTGGACGGCGTTCCCGCCTATGTGCCGGGCAAACCGGCGTCGGTGGACGGACCGGCCGCGTTCAAGCTGTCCTCCAACGAGAATCCGTATCCTCCGCTGCCGGGCGTGATGGAGAGCGCGCTGGCGGCGGCGGCGCACTTCAACCGCTACCCGGACATGGCCTGCACCGGGCTGATGAACGAGCTCTCGGACCGTTTCGGCGTGCCGGTCTCGCACCTGGCCACCGGCACCGGCTCGGTCGGTGTGGCGCAGCAGCTGCTCCAGGCGACGTCGGGCCCGGGTGACGAGGTGATCTACGCCTGGCGCTCCTTCGAGGCGTACCCGATCATCACGCAGGTCAGCGGCGCGACCTCGGTGAAGGTGCCGTTGACCGACGGCGAGGTGCACGATCTGGACGCGATGGCGGACGCGATCACCGACCGTACGCGGATGATCTTCGTCTGCAACCCGAACAACCCGACCGGCACCGTCGTGCGCAGGGCCGAGCTGGAACGATTCCTCGACCGGGTGCCGGGCGATGTCCTCGTGGTGCTGGACGAGGCGTACAGGGAGTTCATCCGCGACACCGAGGTGCCCGACGGTATCGAGATCTACCGGGACCGGCCCAATGTGGCGGTGCTCCGCACGTTCTCCAAGGCGTACGGGCTGGCCGGGCTGCGGGTCGGTTTCGCCGTGGCGCACGAGCCGGTGGCGGCCGCCCTGCGCAAGACGGCGGTGCCGTTCGGGGTCAGCCAGCTCGCCCAGGACGCGGCGGTGGCCTCGCTGCGAGCCGAGGACGAGCTGCTCGGCCGGGTCGGCTCGCTGGTGTGCGAGCGGGGCAGGGTGCAGGAGACGCTGGCGCGGCAGGGGTGGACGGTGCCCGAGTCGCAGGCGAACTTCGTGTGGTTGCGGCTGGGGGACCGCACCCTCGACTTCGCGGCCGCCTGCGAGAAGGCGGGTGTGGTGGTCAGGCCGTTCGCGGGTGAGGGCGTGCGCGTCACGATCGGCGAGGACGAGGCGAACGATCTGTTCCTGAAGGTGACGGAGTCGTACCGCAAGGAGCTGTAGCCGGCGCCTTCCGGCCGGCCGGGCCCCGTACCTCGCGCACGAGGTACGGGGCCCTTTCGCGTGCCCGACGCGGGGTGCGCGAGGAGAGGGGGACCCCGGGCGAAGATCCCGACAAGGTGTGCGCCATAATTGCTTGTGAATGTGAACGCGTTCACAAGCGTGTCCTGCTTCCTCCCGTGATCCGTTGGATTTCACGGACAAATCGTCGGCACGACGGCGATGACGTAAGGAGAAGACGACGTGGAGCTAGCTCTGGCGCCGGAGACCCTGGCGCGATGGCAGTTCGGTACGACGACCGTCTACCACTTCCTCTTCGTTCCTCTGACGATCTCTCTCGCGGCGCTCACAGCCGGCCTGCAGACCGCCTGGGTGCGGACGAACAAGGAGAAGTACCTCAGGGCCACCAAGTTCTGGGGAAAGCTCTTCCTGATCAACATCGCCATGGGTGTCGTCACCGGCATCGTCCAGGAGTTCCAGTTCGGGATGAACTGGTCCGACTACTCGCGGTTCGTCGGCGACATCTTCGGGGCGCCGCTCGCCTTCGAGGCGCTGATCGCCTTCTTCTTCGAGTCCACCTTCATCGGTCTGTGGATCTTCGGCTGGGACAAGCTCCCGAAGAAGATCCACCTCGCCTGCATCTGGCTGGTGTCCATCGGCACCGTCCTCTCCGCGTACTTCATCCTGGCGGCCAACTCCTGGATGCAGCACCCGGTCGGCTACCGCATCAACAAGGAACGCGGACGCGCCGAGCTCACCGACTTCTGGCACGTGCTCACCCAGAACACGGCGCTCGCCCAGTTCTTCCACACCCTCACCGCCGCCTTCCTGGTCGGCGGGGCGTTCATGGTCGGCATCGCCGCCTTCCACCTGGCGCGCAAGAAGCACATCCCCGTGATGCGGACCTCGCTGCGGCTGGGCCTGATCACCGTGGTGATCTCCGGCCTCCTCACCGCCGTCAGCGGTGACCAGCTCGGCAAGGTGATGTTCAAGCAGCAGCCGATGAAGATGGCGGCGGCCGAGGCGCTGTGGGACGGGGAGGACGCCGCACCCTTCTCGATCTTCGCCTACGGAGATGTCAGCAAGGGACACAACTCCGTCGAGATCTCGATCCCCGGCGTTCTGTCCTTCCTCGCCGACGACGACTTCCACTCGTACGTCCCCGGTATCAACGACATCAACAAGGCGGAGCAGGAGCGCTTCGGGCCCGGCGACTACCGGCCCAACATCCCGGTCGCCTTCTGGAGCTTCCGGTGGATGATCGGCTTCGGTATGGCCTCCTTCGGCCTCGGCATCCTCGGGCTGTGGCTCACCCGGAAGAAGTTCATGCTGCCCGAGGCGATGCGTACCGGTGAGGACGAGGTGCCGAATCTGGTCCTCTTCCGGAACAAGGCCCTCAGCCCACGGCTGGCCCGGTGCTACTGGATCGTCGCCCTGTGGACCCTGCTCTTCCCGCTGATCGCCAACTCCTGGGGCTGGATCTTCACCGAGATGGGCCGCCAGCCCTGGGTCGTCTACGGCGTGCTCCGGACCCGTGACGCGGTCTCCCCCGGTGTCTCCCAGGGCGAGGTGCTCACCTCGCTGATCGTCTTCACCGCGCTCTACGCGGTGCTCGCGGTCATCGAAGTCAGGCTGCTCCTGAAGTACATCAAGGCCGGACCCCCCGAGCTCACGGACGACGACCTGAACCCGCCCACCCGGATCGGCGGCGACCACGAAGACGCCGACCGGCCCATGGCCTTCTCCTACTGAGAGCGCAGGAGCCGAGAGATGGAACTCCACGACGTCTGGTTCGTGCTCATCGCCGTCCTCTGGACCGGCTACTTCTTCCTGGAGGGATTCGACTTCGGGATCGGGGTCCTCACCAAGCTGCTGGCCAGGAACCGCAAGGAACGGCGGGTGCTGATCAACACGATCGGGCCCGTCTGGGACGGCAACGAGGTCTGGCTGCTCAGCGCCGGCGGCGCGACCTTCGCCGCGTTTCCCGAGTGGTACGCCACGCTGTTCTCCGGGTTCTACCTGCCGCTGCTGATCATCCTGCTCTGTCTGATCGTGCGCGGCGTGGCCTTCGAGTACCGGGCGAAGCGGCCGGAGGAGAAGTGGCAGACCAACTGGGAGAACGCGATCTTCTGGACCTCGCTGATCCCCGCCGTGCTGTGGGGTGTGGCCTTCGGCAACATCGTGCGCGGCGTGAAGATCGACGCGGACATGGAGTACGTGGGCAACTTCTGGGACCTCCTGAACCCGTACGCGCTCCTGGGCGGCCTGGTCACGTTCTCCCTCTTCACGTTCCACGGCGCGGTGTTCGCCGGACTGAAGACGGTCGGGGACATCCGGGCCAGGGCACGCAAGCTGGCCCTGAAGCTGGGTGCCGTCGCGGCGGTGGTCGCGCTCGCCTTCCTGATCTGGACCCAGCTCGACAACGGTGACGGATACAGCCTCATCGCGATGGTCATCGCCGCGGTGGCGCTGGTCGGCGCGATCGTGATGATCGCGGCGGGGCGCGAGGGCTGGTCCTTCGCACTCTCCGGTGTGACCATCGCCGCCGCCGTCGCCATGTTGTTCCTGACGCTCTTCCCGAACGTCATGCCGTCCTCGCTGAACGACGCCTGGAGCCTCACGGTCACCAACGCCTCGTCCAGCCCGTACACGCTGAAGATCATGACCTGGTGCGCCGGGATCGCCACTCCGGTCGTCCTGCTCTACCAGGGGTGGACGTACTGGGTGTTCCGCAAGCGGATCGGCACGCAGCACATCGCCGACGCGCACTGACGCAGCAAGTGTCCTGACCGAGCCGAGCCGCATGGGGTGTTTCACGTGAAACCGATCGACCCGCGTCTGCTCCGCCACGCCCGTGCCACCCGCCTGTTCATGGTGGCCGTGGTGGTTCTCGGCGTGGCCGGGGCGGCGCTGGTCATCGCCCAGGCCATGCTCGTCGCCGAGATCGTGGTGGGCGGCTTCCAGAACGGGCTCGCGGCCGGCGGGCTGCGGACCCCGCTCCTTCTGCTCGCTGCGGTCGCGCTCGGCCGGGGCCTGGTCTCCTGGCTCACCGAGCTGGCCGCCCACCGGGCCGGCGCGGCGGTCAAGTCCGAACTGCGCGGACGTCTGCTGGACCGGGCGGCGGAGCTGGGCCCGGACTGGCTGAGCGGGCAGCGCACCGGCTCGCTGGTGACCCTGGCCACCCGGGGGATCGACGCGCTCGACGACTATTTCGCCCGCTACCTGCCACAGCTCGGGCTCGCGGTGGTGGTGCCTGCGGCGGTGCTCGCCAGGGTCGTCACCGAGGACTGGGTCTCGGCGGCGATCATCGTCGTCACACTGCCGCTCATTCCCCTCTTCATGATCCTCATCGGCTGGGCGACCCAGTCGCGGATGGACCGCCAGTGGCGGCTGCTCTCCCGGCTCTCCGGGCACTTCCTCGACGTGGTGGCCGGGCTGCCGACGCTGAAGGTGTTCGGCCGGGCCAAGGCCCAGGCGGAGTCCATCCGCAGGATCACCTCGGAGTACCGGCAGGCCACCCTGCGCACGCTGCGCATCGCCTTCCTGTCGTCCTTCGCCCTGGAACTCCTCGCGACGCTCTCGGTGGCCCTTGTGGCCGTCACCATCGGCATGCGGCTGGTCCACGGCGAGCTCGACCTCTACACCGGCCTGCTGGTCCTGATCCTCGCCCCCGAGGCCTATCTGCCGATCCGGCAGGTCGGGGCACAGTTCCACGCCGCCGCCGAGGGGCTCTCGGCAGCCGAGGAGATCTTCGCCGTCCTGGAGACCGATCCCCCCGCGAGCGGTACGCAGGAGGTTCCCGGTTCGCTGCGGCTGGAGCTGGACCGGGTGACCGTCCGGCACGCCGGGCGCTTTGAGCCCTCGCTCGCGGCGACCTCGCTGGTGGTGGACGAGGGGGAGACCGTCGCCCTGGTCGGTCCGAGCGGGGTCGGCAAGTCCACCCTGCTGAACACGGTGCTGGGGTTCACGGTCCCCGACGAGGGCCGGGTACGGGTCGGAGGCACCGATCTGGCGGACCTCTCCCTCGAACACTGGCGCCGGCACATCGCCTGGGTGCCGCAGCACCCCCACCTCTTCGCCGGCACCATCGCGGAGAACGTGCGGCTCGCCCGCCCCGCCGCCGACGACAGCGCGGTGACGGCCGCTCTGCGCGACGCGGGGGCGTACGACTTCGTGCGGCAACTCCCGGACGGCGACCGCACCCTTCTCGGGGAGGACGGGGCGGGGCTCTCCGCCGGCCAGCGTCAGCGTCTCGCGCTCGCCCGCGCCTTCCTCGCCGACCGCCCGGTACTGCTGCTGGACGAGCCGACCGCGAGCCTGGACGGCGAGACGGAGGCCGGCATCGTCGAGGCGGTACGGAGGCTGGCCGCCGGCCGGACCGTGCTGCTGGTGGTGCACCGGCCGGCGCTGCTGACGGTCGCGGACCGGGTGGTGACCCTGACGGGCCAGGCGCCCGGACCGTCGGCCCCGGAGGCGATCGGGGCCACACCTCGCCCCGCGAGCGCCCCCGATGACACCCGGTCCACCGAACCGGCGCACGAGCCCGAGGCGCTGCGCGAGACCACGGACCGGCGCGGGCACGTGCTCACCCGGGTCCGGGAGGCCGCGGGCGCACAGCGCGGCCGACTGGTGCTCGCCCTCCTGCTGGGAAGCCTCGCCCTGGGTTCGGCCGTCGGACTCATGGCGGTCTCCGGCTGGCTGATCTCCCGCGCCTCCGAACAGCCCCCCGTCCTGTATCTGATGGTCGCGGTCACAGCGACCCGTGCCTTCGGCATCGGGCGGGCGGTCTTCCGCTACGCCGAGCGGCTCGTCTCGCACGACGCGGTTCTGAGGATGCTCGCCGAGCTGCGCGTCGCCGTGTACCGCAGCCTGGAGCGCATCGCGCCCGGCGGTCTGCGCAGGACCCGGCGCGGTGACCTGCTCTCGCGGCTGGTCGCGGACGTGGACGCGCTGCAGGACTACTGGCTGCGGTGGCTGCTGCCCGCCGGGACAGCCGTCCTCGTGGGCGCCGCGACCGTCGGGTTTACCGGCTGGCTGCTCCCCCAGGCGGGCCTCGTGCTGGCCGCCGGTCTGCTGCTGGCCGGGATCGGGGTCCCGCTCGTCAGCGGTGCCTGTGCCCGCCGCACCGAACGGCGCCTGGCCCCGGCACGCGCCGACCTGGCCACCCGGATCACCGATCTGCTCGGCGGGACGGCTGAGCTGACGGTCGCTGGTGCCCTCCCCGGACGCACGGCCAGGGCGCGCGCGGCCGACGCCGTCCTCACCCGGCTCGCCTCCCGCGCGGCGACCGCGACCGCGCTCGGCAGTGGCCTCACCGCGCTGATCGCCGGCCTCACCGTCGTGGCCGCCGCACTCGTCTCCCTGCCCGCGGTGGCGGACGGCCGGCTCGCCGGTGTGGAACTCGCCGTCGTCGTCCTGACCCCGCTGGCCGCCTTCGAGGCCGTGACCGGACTGCCGCTCGCCGTTCAGTACCGGCAGCGGGTGAAGCGGAGCGCGGAGCGCGTGTACGAGGTGCTGGACGCCCCGGTGCCCGTCCGCGAGCCCGATGCCCCGGTCGCGGCGCCGGCCACTCCGTTGCCGCTGGAGGTGCGCGGGCTCTCTGCCCGGTACCCGGGAGCCGGGCACGACGCGCTCGACTCCGTCGACCTCACGCTGGAGGCGGGCCGCCGCATCGCCGTCGTGGGCCCCTCGGGGTCCGGTAAGACCACGCTCGCCCAGGTCCTGCTCCGCTTCCTGGACGCGCGGGCGGGGGCCTACCGGATCGGCGGGGTGGACGCGTCCGCCCTGGAAGGGGACACCGTCCGGCGGTTCGTCGGGCTGTGTGCCCAGGACGCCCACATCTTCGACAGCTCGCTCCGGGAGAACCTGCGGCTCGCCCGCCCGGCCGCCGCCGAGCCGGAACTGCGCGACGCCCTCGCGAGGGCCCGCCTGCTCGACTGGGCGGAGGCGCTGCCGGACGGGCTGGACACCCTGGTAGGCGAACACGGCGCCCGCCTCTCCGGCGGCCAGCGCCAGCGGCTCGCCCTGGCCCGTGCCCTGCTCGCCGACTTCCCCGTCCTCGTGCTGGACGAGCCCGCCGAGCACCTCGACCTGCCCACCGCCGACGCCCTCACCGCGGACCTGCTTGCGGCGACCGCAGGGCGTACGACGGTCCTGATCACGCACCGGCTCGCCGGTCTTCAGGCCGTCGACGAGGTGGTGGTCCTGGACGCCGGCGCGATCGTCCAGCGCGGACCGTACGACGTACTCGCATCGGTGGACGGGCCGCTGCGCCGCATGCTGGCGCGGGAGAGGGAGAGCGTGGGGGAGCCGGGCGCGGTGGTGGGTGCGCGGTCCTGAGCGGGCCGCACACCAGGATTCCGACTTTCCCTTGCAAATAGGACTAACTACGCTCTGGGTATGTCAGAGCAGGACCCGAACCACGCAGAGCCTCCGGCCGGCTTCCAGCAGCCGAAGGACGCACGCGGCGACGCGACGGAAGCGGCGGAAACGACGGACGTGACCCGGAGCCTGCGGGGCCTGCCCGCCGGACTCACCGCCCGGGTGCCGCGGCTGCTGGAAGCCATGCGTTCCGTGGGAACCGGCCTCGAACTGCACTCCACCCTCGACCGGATCTGCGAGACGGCGGCCGAACTGGCCCACGCCCGCTACGCCGCGATCGGAGTCGTGGACCAGGAGGGCCAAGGGCTCTCCGACTTCGTCACCTTCGGCGTCCCTGAGCCGGTGGCGCACGAGATCGGCCGCCGGCCGGACGGCCACCGGGGCCTGCTGGGCGCCCTCCTCCACAACCCGCACCCACTCCGGCTGGCCGACCTGACCGCCGATCCGAGGTTCGCCGGCTTTCCGCGCGGCCACCCCCTGATGCGCACGTTCCTCGGCGTTCCGATCAGGGTCCGGGGGGAGATCTTCGGCAACCTGTACCTGGCCGAGAAGGACGGCGGCGGCGAGTTCAGCGACTACGACCTGCACCTGGTGCGCGTGCTGGCCACGGAGGCCGGGATCGCCATCGGCAATGCCCGGCTGTACGAGGCGGCCCGGCAGCGCGAGCGGTGGATCGACGGTTCGGTCGCCGTGACGACCGCCCTGCTCTCCGGCGGGGACGCCGACGACGCGCTCACGGTTGTCGCCGAACAGGCCCGCCGCCTCGCGGGCTCCGCCGCCGGCATCGTGATGCTGCCCGCCGAGGACGGCGGCCTGGAGATCGTCGCCGTCTCGGCGGAGGACCCGACCGACTCCCTGGGAGTGATCATTCCGGCCCGGAGCCCGGTGGTCGGGATGCTCCTGGGCGGCGAGGCGGTCTTTGTGGACGACTCGGCCACCGACCCCCGCATGATCACCAGGCTGGCGGACCGGTTCGGGCCGAGCATGCTGCTCCCCCTGCACAGCGGAGGCCGGGTGCTGGGCGCGCTCGCCACGCCCCGGGCCAGGGGCGGCCGGCCGTTCACGGAGACGGAACGCACGCTCGCCACCCAGTTCGCCTCGCAGGCGGCGCTGGCCCTGATGATGGCCGAGGCGCAGCGCGACCGGGAGCGGCTGGCGGTGTACGAGGACCGCGACCGGATCGCCCGGGACCTGCACGACCTGGTCATCCAGCGGCTGTTCGCCACCGGGATGATGCTGGAGAGCGCTCAGCGGCGTTCGGACGTGCCGGACGTACAGACCGGTGTCGGCCGGGCGGTCGACGAGCTGGATGTGACCATCCAGGAGATCCGCACCGCCATCTTCGCGCTCCAGCAGGAGCCGGCCGAGGCGCCGTCCGGGCTGTGCACCCGGGTCCTGCGCGAGATCAACATGGCCGCCGTCCCGCTCGGCTTCAAACCGTCCCACCGCTTCCTGGGGGCGGTCGACTCGGTGGTCGGCGAGCTGACGGGAAAGAACCTGATCGCGGCGCTCCGGGAGGCGCTGTCCAACGCCTTCCGGCACGCCGGCGCGGCGCGCATCGAGGTGGTCGTCGACGCGACCGCCACGCTGGAGGACGGGCGGGAGGCGGTGCGGCTCTCGGTCGCCGACGACGGGGTGGGCATGCCGGAGGGCGGCCGCCGCAGCGGTCTGCGGAACCTGGCCCGCCGGGCCGAGTCGCTGGGCGGGGCCAGCTGGTTCGGGCCCGGCATCGGGGAGGACGGCGGCGGGACGACGGTGGTGTGGCAGGCCCCGTTGTGAGCGGGGAGGCGTGGGACAGCCCGCTGCCTCAGTGGCCCATGGCCCCGGCGGTACGCCGTCGTATCAGCGTTCCGCGAGGTTGCGCGCGCGGTCGGCGAGGATGCGCTCGATGACGACGGCCACCCCGTCGTCGTTGTTGGTGACGGTACGGCCGGTGGCGGCGGCCAGGGCGGCCGGGTGGGCGTTGCCCATGGCGTACGAGGCGCCGGCCCAGCTCAGCATCTCCACGTCGTTCGGCATGTCACCGAAGGCGACGACCTCGGCGGCCGAGATACCGCGCTCGGCACAGCACAGCTCCAGCGTGCTGGCCTTGGAGACGCCGGGGCCGCTGACCTCGATGAGCGCGGTGGGGCTGGACCGGGTGAAGGACGCCCGCTCCCCGGCGGCTCCACGGGCCAGCGCGAGGAACTCGTCCGGGGCCAGCTCGCCGTGCTGGGCGAGGAGCTTCAGCACGGGGGCGCCGGCGCCCGGCGTCTCCTCGTGGAGCAGCTTCTCCGCGACGGCCACGGTCGCGCCGGGGTCGAGGTGGAAGGGCGGGTAACCGGGCTCGTAGTGGATGCCGGTGGTCAGCTCCACGGCGAAGGCCGTGCCGGGCGCGGCGGCACGCAGGGTGTGCACCACATCGAGGGCCGCCTCGCGCTCCAGCGCCCGGATCTTCAGCAGGCGGCCGCCCGCGTGCAGATCGGCGACAGCGGCGCCGTTGGCGCAGATGGCCAGTCCGTGACCGTGGACGTGGTCGCTGACGACATCCATCCACCGGGCGGGGCGGCCGGTGACGAAGAAGACCTCGACCCCGGCCTTCTCGGCAGCGGCGAGCGCCCGGACCGTGCGGTCCGAGACGGTCTTGTCGTCGCGCAGGAGGGTGCCGTCCAGGTCCGTGGCGATCAGCCGGGGAGCGACAGGAGCGGACTGTTCGGTAGCTGAGGTCACCCGCCCATTCTCCCGTACGAGGGTGCACGGGCGTGCGCAGGGGCGCACATCTGAGTACACGCGCCCCTGACCAGGCGAACATTCCCCTGGCATATGACAATGTCGTGACCAGGTCCGGGACGGCGTACGGGGCCATCACTCTGCCGACGGCGCAGCCGCAGTCCGGCATCCGCTTGGTGGGGAGCGTGATGGCGTGCGTGCTCAGCGTGGCCGGCTGCGGAGCAGTTCACTGAGCCGGTCACCGATGACGGACACTCCGGGGCGCTGTTCGGACTCGACGTACCAGGGCTTGCGTCGGCGCAGGAGTGCGTCGCCGTGCTCGTTCCAGGTGAAGTCGGGCTGCCGCAGGAGTTTCCGGAACACCGTGTCGACGGTTTTCGGGTGTGCGGCGGCCAGCCGGCGGATGGGCAGCGGTGTGATCGACTCCTCGCGCAGATACGTGCGGAGCAGGTCCTGGTGGCGTTTGCGGCCCGGGAGGCCGGGGTTCGCAAACAGGTCCCGCAATGATCCGTAGTCCGCGTAGAAGTTGAGTCCGTCGACCCGGTCATAGATGACGCCGACAGTCTCCGCCTCGGCCAGTTCGGGTGACAGTGTGAAGAGGGGCGGGTTCGGGGCGGCGTGTTGTCCGCCCCGGGGGGAGCCGGGGCATTGCCCGGCGCCGGCGGCGTGCTGCCGATGGCGGTAGTAGGCATTGATACGGTCCTCGGCTTCCTCGGGCGTGAGGATCAGCTCGTCGCTGCCGAAGAACTCGGCGAAGGCGGCTCGGTCCTCACGCATCGAGTGCCATCCCTGCTCGACTTTCTCCGGGTTGCGGAAGACGAGGCCGGGCCGGCCGGCGGCCAGGTCAAGGGCCGCGGCGGCGATCTCCGGCATGGCGCTGCGAGGGTAGGAGGACATCACGCCGGAGAAGAGCCACGCGCCGGGTGCTGGTGCCAGCGCTACCAGTCTGGCGCTGAGGAAGCTTCCCTTCGCGACCCTGCGGAGAGCCGTCCGCCCGGCGTTGGTGTAGGTGCAGTACTCGAGGTCGTCCAGCAGGTTGAGCAGGAGCAGGGAGTCGCCGTTCCTGCCCCGTACCTCGAAGAGCCCCTCCACAGGGTCACGCCAGGCCAGCACCATCTGCCGGTCGGCATCGGTCAGGGCCGGTCGCCGGGTGACGAAACGGTCGGCGACCGTGTTGCCGTCAGGAAGGCGGTACTGCAGCAGGAAGTAGTCGATGACGTTGGTGGCGGTCGCCTCGTCCAACACTCCTTCGGGACCTACTGCTTCCGACAGGAGTGGATCGAGGAACCGTTCGAAGGAGCGGCTCTCCCCGAACGCTACGAGGTCTTCCTTCAGTTCGGCACTACGGCGTAGGACCTGAGCGAGATCTGTGAGGGGGTTCATGTCGTGCTCCGACGCGCTTCGGCTCTTGTCCGTTTCCTCTTCATCGGCAACCGGACCAGCGCCGGTACGCATCGACCCAGTGCGCTCCCGCCGGGGGCGGTTGCGGCAGGGGCAGTTCCGCCAGGCCGATGTCCTGCCGGAGCCCATTTCGAACGCAACGGGCGACGACGCGGGAGTCGTTCGTGAGGCGGATCTCGGACACGTTCACCTCGACACCCAGGACAGTCGTGGTGAACGGAACGTCCAGGTGTTCATCGATGATCGCCAGGAATCCGTTGACGGCCTCGACCTCGTCGTACGTGTCAACGGTCGCCTCTTCGATCAGCACGTCCAGTTCGGCGCCGCTCCTCTTTTCCACGCTGCCAGGTTAGCGAGCCTGTGCGCGCCCGGTCGTCCGTCTTCACGAGACCGCCGGCACGGTTGTGCTTCGCTGCTGGTGTGCCCGTCCTTCTCGTGCGGGGGCCTGGTCCGGTGTGATGATGTGACGGACGCCCGCCCCTGATTGACGCAGGGGCGGGCGTCGTATCAGCTCACGACCTGGTCAGCCGACGCATACGGTGAAGTTGACCGTGTCGCCCTTCTTGACGGTCTTCGGGGCGTGCGGGGACACGCCGAGCACCGAGCCCGGCTTACAGCCCTTGACGGCCTTCTCGGTGACGGTGCCGAGCTTCGTCTGCGTCTTCTGCATGTACGCCGTGGCCTCGTCCAGGCGCCAGCCCGCGAAGTCGATCGGGACGCTCTGGCCGTCGGGAAAGAGGTACAGCATGGTGGTGGCGTCGCTGTTGGTGGCCGTGCTGGTGGCCGCCGGGGCCGAGTTGCTGCTGCCGGCGACCGAGGTGGCCAGGGCGGTGCCCCCGCCCGCCGCGATGAGGGCGGCGGCGACGGCGGCGACGCCGAGGGTGCGCCTGCGCCGGGTGCGGCGCAGGATCTGGGACGCGTCGAAGTCGGGGGCCTCGGCGGAGTTCGCGAATCGGTTCATGGCGTTCATCAGTTCCTCTTCGAAAGGTGTGCAGCCGGAAGGCCATGCGTCGCCGTAAGAGGTCATCGGATTCCTTCCGTGTGCTGCCGTGGCGAAGGGGCGGAGAGCACGGGGATCTGACCTCTGAGTTTCTCGATCCCACGAGCAAGCTGGGAGCGCACCGTGCTGGGCGATATGCCCATGTCGGCTGCGATCTCGGTGTCGGAGAGGTCGTGGAAGTACCGCAGCACCACGACCGTGCGCATCCGCATGGGCAGTTGTTGCAGGGCGCGTACCAACTGGTCCCGGTTGTCCACCTGCCCGAACTCGTCTCCCGGGGCGGCTTTGTCGCCGCTTTCCGGATCGGAGGTCAGGCCCGGACGGCGGAACCTGCGCCAGCGGTCGTTGGCCAGGTTCACCATGATCCGCCGCACATAGAGGTCCGGAGCGTCCTTCCCTGCGATGGTGCGCCATTTGCGGCAGACCCGCTCCAGGGTCTCCTGGACCAGATCCTCCGCTGCCTCACGGTTGCCCGTCAGGACGAAGGCGCCCCGGAACAGCGTGCTCGACCTCGCGGCGACGAAAGCCTGGAAGTCCGTCTCCATGCGCTGCCCCTTCCTGTCACCCTTCCTCGACGTGAGCACCGCCTCATCTGCTGCACGGCTGCACTGAGATCTGGGTCACAGGAATCGCTGCCGGCCGGTGTCAACCGGGCGGCAGCGATGAGACCAGCGGACAGCTGCGGACCATCGTCTCGGCTGACCGCCACAAGGGAATACGCCCGCCCACACGGATTAAGGTCACGGCATGCGTCTGAGCACTGTCATCCTGCCTATCCACCGCTGGGCCGAAGGCCGGAAGGTCTGGCGCCGTGCCGAGGAACTCGGCTTCCACACCGCGTACACCTACGACCACCTGTCCTGGCGGAGCTTTCGAGACCAGCCGTGGTTCGGCGCTGTGCCGACTCTCACCGCAGCAGCCGGGGCTACGGAACGTATCCGCATCGGTACCCTCGTCACCTCGCCGAACTTCCGCCACCCGGTCACCCTGGCCAAGGAGCTGATCTCGCTCGACGACATCTCGAACGGCCGCGTCACACTGGGGATCGGTGCGGGCGGGAACGGTTTCGACGCGACGACCCTGCTCCGGAGCGACGAGGTGCCGTGGACCCCGCGCCGGCGCGCCGACCGGTTCGGCGAGTTCGTACCGCTGCTGGACGCCCTGCTGCGCGAGCCGGCCGGTATGTCGTACGAGGGCGAGTTCTACAGCGCCACCGAGGCACGGAACCTGCCCGGCTGTGTGCAGCTCCCGCGCCTGCCGTTCGCCGTTGCCGCCACGGGGCCGCGCGGGCTCGCGCTCGCCGCGCGCTACGGCCAGGCATGGGTGACCACGGGGGACCCGAAGCTGTACGAGGCAGGCAGCGCCGCCGGGTCGTTCGACGCCATCCGCCGGCAGATGGCCGGACTGGGCCGCGCCTGTGCGGAGGCCGGGCGGGACGTGGCGGAGCTCGACAAGATCGTGCTCACGGGGTTCACGCCGGAGTTCAACCCGGCCCTCGCCAGTGCCGGGGCCCGGCCGTTCGACTCCGTGGACGCGTTCGTGGACTTCGCGGGCCGGCACGCGGAGCTCGGCTTCACCGAACTCGTCATCCACGCCCCGGTGCCCGCCGACGGGCCGGGTTTCGACGCGGCGGTGGCGGACGAGAAGCTGTTCGAGGAGATCGCGACCCGGGGCGCGGCCCAGCTGGCCGGCTGACGGGCCGGCGACCGGCCCGGGGGAGGGGACCGCCGCCTGCCCTGCCTCAGCCGGGCAGGCGCAGGAACTCGGCGGGTACGGCGGAAGCGAGCCACACCCCGTTGGCGCTGACACGGAACGTATGGCCCGCGCGGTGCATGGCGCCCGCGTCCACGGAGAGGACGACGGGCCGGCCGCGTCGGGCCCCCACACGGGTGGCGGTCTCGCGGTCGGGCGAGAGATGGACATGGGTGCGGTTCATCGGGCGCAGCCCTTCGGCCCGGATCGCGTCCAGGGCCCGGCCGACCGTGCCGTGGTAGAGATACGCGGGCGGTTCGGCCGGCGGCAGGCCCAGGTCCACGTCCACGGTGTGTCCCTGGCTCGCCCGGATGCGGTCGCCTTCGACGGCGAAGCGCTGTTTGTCGTTCGAGAGGACGACATGGTCGAGCTCCGCCCGCGTGACGGGGAAGTGGTGACGGGCCGCCGCGTGCAGCAGCTCGTCGATCGGCACCCAGCCATGGGCGTCGAGCGTGATTCCGATTCGCTCGGGCTGATGTCGCAGGTGTCTGGAGAGGTACTTGGACACCTTGACGGTGCGTCTTTCATCCATGCCTTCAGCGTGCTCCTGACGTACCTCCCCACGCATCCGCATTTTTCGCCGGCGCTTCGGCGAGGTGATTTGCGTGCACAGGTTTGATCCACAGCCAACTGCGGTTATCCACAGGGATATTGGCGAGTCTGTGGATAAGTGGCGTTCCAATTGCGGTATTTGGTCAATTTGTCAGGTGTGTGCGGTGGATGAGCTGAGGGAGTCCAAAGCCCGTTTGTTCACCTCCCGTTCGGTGGCAGCCGTGACGAACTCGGCGATGTGGTCCCGCCCAACCAAGCGCTCCACCGCCTCGATTGTGGCTCCGGGCAAGGAGACGGCGCCTCGCCGACGGCCGGCCGGCACCGAGGGTGCGGGGCCGTCCGCAGCGAGGTGGTGATCCAGGTGCCGGGTCGCGAACAGCCGCATCGCACGAGCCAGTTCGGCATCCACGGTCTGCTGGGCCAGCGGCCGCAGCCGCCGCACCATCGAGGCCGCGTCGGCCGCGTCCGCATCGGTTGGCGGACGGTGACCCAGATACCGGGCGAACACATGCTCGGTGGTGAACTCCAGGAACCGGCTCGCTATCTGCTCGACCTGCCCTCGAAGTTCCCGCAGCTGCCCGGAGATTGCGGTGAGAGGCACGCCGGCCGCGTACAACTCGGCTGCGACCGCCAGCTCCTGTGGGCTCGGGACGAGGAACTCGTCGTCGTGTCCGGGGACTGGTTCGAGGACGCCCAGCTCCACCGCCTCTGCGACGGCCTGCTCATCCGCGACGCCGCCGAACCTTTCCGCGAGTGCGGCACGGGTGGTGCGGGCGGCCCGTTCGTCGGTCCAGGGACCGTGGACCTCGGCGACGAGCCCGAGCACCCCTTCGAGGCCCCGGCCCGTGTCCCATGCGTCCAGTAACTCCTTGATACTGGCCAGGGTGTAGCCGCGATCCAGCAGATCGGCGATCTGCCGGAGCCGGGCGAGATGGGTGCCCCGGTACACATTGGCCCGGCCCCGCCGCTCCGGGGTCGGCAGCAGCCCGCGGTCCTGGTAGGCACGGATGGTGCGTACCGTGGCGCCGCTGGCGTGCGCCAAGTCCTCGATCCGGTACTCGGCGGCCTCCCACCCACCGGCCGAGACCGCTTCCGCCCCCGGCAACGCCCCACCGGCCGAGGTCACTTCCGCATCCGGGGGCGTCCCGCCGGCCGATGACCCGCCCGCCGGGGCCCGCCCCGTCCCGGCCCGGCTCACAGCGGCGGCTTCAGCCGCGCGAGGCCGCGCAGCGCGCCGGGACCGACCCGGGACAGGAAGCGCACGGCGTGGGACTCCGGCGTCACCGGCACGACGGCCTGGTTGCGTACGACCGCCCGGAGCACCGCGGCGGCGACCTTCTCCGGCGGGTAGTTCCGGGCGCCGTACAGCTTGCCGGCCTTCTGCCGCATCCGCTGTTCCTCCGCGGCGTCCGTGCCCACGAAGCGTGCCGTCGAGGTGATGCCGGTGTTGACGATGCCGGGGCAGATCGCGCTGACCCCGATCGACTTCTCGGCGAGCTCGGCACGCAGGCACTCACTGAGCATCAGGACGGCGGCCTTCGACGTGCTGTACGCGGGCAGCGCGCGGGACGGCTGGAACGCCGCCGCTGACGCGGTGTTGACGATGTGCCCGCCCTGGCCGCGCTCGGCCATCTGCCTGCCGAAGAGCCGGCAGCCGTGGATCACGCCCCACAGGTTCACGTCGAGGACGTTCTTCCAGTCCTCTGTGGTCGTGTCCAGGAACGGCCCGGACAGTCCGATGCCCGCGTTGTTGACCAGGACGTCCACCACGCCGTACGCGTCGGCGACCCGGGCGGCGAGCTTCTCCATGGCCTGTTCGTCGCCCACGTCCACCGCCTCGGCCCAGGCCGCCGGGGCGCCTGCCCGCCTGGCCGCCTCGGCGGTCCTCTCCGCCCCCTCCGCGTCCCGGTCGACGGCCACCACCCGGGCACCCGCCCCGGCGAAGGCCAGCGCCGTGGCCCTGCCGATGCCGCCCGCCGCCCCTGTCACCAGCACGAGTTGGCCGCCGAAGCGCTCCGCGTACCGTCCCTTCGGACCGGCTTCCATCGGCAGGCCGGTCTCCCGGGCCGATTCGGTCGCTGTGGCGAACTCCCCGACCCAGGAGGCGATCCGGTCCGGCCTGGTGCGCGGTACCCAGTGCTTGGCGGGGAGCGAGCGGCGGGTCAACTGCGGGACCCAGGCGTCGAGTCCGTCGTAGAGCTGCTCGGAGAGGAACACGTCCCCGGTCGGTGTGATCAGCTGCACCGGCACGTGCGCGTACGCGTCGGCGCGCGGCCTGCGCAGCCGGGAGCGGACGTTGTCGCGGTAGAGCCAGGCTCCGTGCGCCGCGTCGTGGGGCAGCGAGGGCGTCGGGTAGTCGCCCTGCGGCACCTTCTCCAGGCGCTCCAGGATGCCCGGCCACCGTTTGCCGAGCGGCCCGCGCCAGGCCAGCTCCGGCAGGACCGGGGTGTGCAGGAGGTACACGTACCAGGACTTGGCTCCCTGCCCGAGGAGCTGGCCGACCCGGCGCGGGGTGGGCCGGGTCATCCGCTGCTTGATCCAGTGACCGAAGTGGTCCAGGGACGGGCCGGACATCGAGGTGAAGGAGGCGATCCGGCCCTCCGTACGGCTGACCGTCGCGAACTCCCAGGACTGCACAGAACCCCAGTCGTGCCCGACGAGATGCACCGGCCGGTCCGGGCTCACGGCGTCGGCCACGGCCAGGAAGTCGTCGGTCAGCTTCTCCAGCGTGAAGCCGCCGCGCAGCGGCTTGGGCGCCGTCGATTCGCCGTGGCCGCGCACGTCGTACAGCACGACATGCCATTCCTCCGCGAGCCGCACGGCGACCTGGGTCCAGACCTCCTTGCTGTCCGGATAACCGTGCACGAGCACGATCGTCGGGCGCGAAGCCTCCCCCAGCTCGACCACGCACAACTCGATACCGCCCGTGGCCACCCGGCGCTCGCGCGCCCCCGGCACATCGCGCAGATTCACGACACCACCCTCTTTCCGGACTCCCCCGTGCCCGCAGGCCGTTCGTACGTCACTCGCGAGGCCATGCCACCGTCCGTTCCCTGCCGTGTGCGGTACGTATCCGTAACGTGACACTGATGAATGTGACAATGTCCGGCGGCTGCGTCAAGGGGGTGTGCGCGGCCTGTGGACAACTTTCTGTGCACGCCCGTCACGACCGGCGGCCCGTGGCCGCTGTAGTCCTTCGTGAGGGCCCCTTACGGGTTCCCTACAACTCGAGTCTGACGTCGAACCAACCGCCAGGTCTGACGACTGCTGTGGTGCGCGCCACTACCGTCGGTCCTGTGAATGTCATCGCTACCGAAGGCCTGAGTAAGCGGTTCCCCCGGGTGACCGCGCTTGACCGGCTCTCCTTGGACATCGGACCGGGTGTGACCGGGCTGGTGGGTGCCAACGGAGCCGGCAAGTCCACGTTGATCAAGATCCTGCTGGGTCTGTCCCCCGCGACCGAGGGCCGGGCCGCGGTGCTCGGGCTCGACGTGTCGACCAGCGGCGCCGCCATCCGGGAACGGGTCGGCTACATGCCGGAGCACGACTGCCTGCCACCCGATGTCTCGGCCACCGAGTTCGTCGTCCACATGGCGCGCATGTCCGGGCTGCCACCGACCGCTGCCCGCGAGCGCACCGCGGACACACTGCGCCACGTCGGCCTGTACGAGGAGCGCTACCGCCCCATCGGCGGCTACTCGACGGGCATGAAGCAGCGCGTGAAGCTCGCCCAGGCGCTGGTCCACGACCCACAGCTGGTCCTGCTGGACGAGCCGACCAACGGGCTCGACCCGGTCGGGCGCGACGAGATGCTCGGCCTGATCCGCCGGATCCACACCGACTTCGGCATCTCGGTGCTGGTCACCTCGCACCTGCTCGGCGAGCTGGAGCGCACCTGCGACCACGTCGTCGTCATCGACGGCGGAACGCTCCTTCGCTCCAGCTCCACCAGTGACTTCACACAGACCACCACGACCCTCGCGATCGAGGTCACCGACAGCGACACCCATCCCGACGGCACCGACGCCCTGCGCCGTACCCTCACCGACGCGGGCGTCGAACTCATCGGCCTGGACGGGCTGGACACGCAGGGGCTGCCCGGCGCCGGCCACATCCTGCTGATCGAGGCGACCGGCGAGGAGACCTACGACCTGGTCCGCGACAGCGTCGCCGGGCTCGGACTCGGTCTCGTACGGATGGAACAGCGCCGCCACCACATCGCCGAGGTGTTCCGCACCGGCGAGGCAGCGGCGGCGCGGACGGCGGCGGTCCCGGCCGGAGTCGTACCGCAGAGCGGTCCCGCAGAGCAGACCGGACCCGTCCAGCAGAAGGGGAGCGGTCGCGATGAGCACTGAGACCGGCGCCGCGACCGGGAGCGAGACCTCCCGGATCCACAACATCGGCTACCGCGCCTACGACGGCCCGCGACTGGGCCGCGCCTACGCCCGCCGCTCGCTGTACTCGCAGTCCCTGCGGGGCTCCTTCGGACTCGGCCGCTCGGTCAAGTCCAAGGTGCTTCCGATGCTGCTGTTCGGCGTGATGTGCCTGGTGGCGGCGATCATCGTGGCCGTCGCCATCGCCACCCCCGACTCCACGAAGCTCCCCATCAAGTACACATCGTTCGCGATCTATCTCCAGGCCGTCATCGGCCTGTTCATCGCCTCCCAGGCGCCGCAGGCCGTCTCCAGGGACCTGCGGTTCAAGACCGTGCCGCTGTACTTCTCGCGGCCGATCGAGCGCAGCGACTACGTCATCGCCAAGTTCGCCGCCATGGCCTCGGCGCTCTTCGTGCTCACCGGTGCGCCCCTTGTGATCCTTTACATCGGCGCGCTGCTGGGGAAGTTCGACTTCGCGGACCAGACCAAGTGGTTCGCCCAGGGGATGGTTTCGGTGGCCCTGCTGTCCGTGCTCTTCGCCGGCCTCGGCCTCGTGATGGCCGCGTTCACCCCGCGCCGCGGCTTCGGTGTCGCCGCCGTCATCGCGCTGCTGACCATCACCTACGGGGCGGTCTCCACCGTCCAGGGCATCGCCTGGTCCACCGAGTCCGAAGGCGCGGTGAAGTGGTTGGGGCTGTTCTCCCCGATCACGCTGATCGACGGTGTGCAGACCGCGTTCCTCGGTGCCTCCTCGGCCTTCCCCGGAGGGTACGGTCCGGGTGCCGGCGCCGGAGCCGTGTATCTGCTCGTTGTCCTCGCGCTCGTCGCCGGCTCGTACGCCGTACTGATGCGCCGCTACCGGAAGGTCGGCCTGTGACCACCATCGAGATCGACCACACCTCCCGCTGGTTCGGCAACGTGGTCGCCGTCAACGACGTGAGCATGACCGTGGGGCCTGGCGTCACCGGTCTGCTCGGACCCAACGGGGCCGGCAAGTCGACGCTGATCAACATGATGGCCGGATTCCTCGCCCCGTCGACGGGTACGGTCACGCTGGACGGCAAGCCGATCTGGCGCAATGAGGCGGTGTACCGGCAGATTGGCATCGTGCCGGAGCGGGAAGGCATGTACGACTTCCTCACCGGCCGCGAGTTCGTGGTGGCCAACGCCGAACTGCACGGTCTGGGCGACGCCGAGGCGGCCGCGGCGCTGGCCACGGTCCAGATGGAGTACGCGCAGGACCGCAAGATCTCGACGTACAGCAAGGGCATGCGCCAGCGCGTGAAGATGGCGTCCGCGCTGGTCCACAACCCGTCCGTGCTGCTGCTCGACGAGCCGTTCAACGGGATGGACCCGCGTCAGCGGATGCAGCTGATGGACCTGTTGCGGGTGATGGGAGCGGAGGGCCGGACGGTCCTCTTCTCCTCGCACATCCTCGAAGAGGTCGAACAGCTCGCCTCGCACATCGAGGTGATCGTCGCGGGACGGCACGCGGCGTCCGGTGACTTCCGCAGGATCCGCAGGCTGATGACGGACCGCCCGCACCGCTATCTCGTACGGTCCAGCGACGACCGGGCCCTGGCCGCCGCGCTCATCGCCGATCCGTCGACGGCTGGGATCGAAGTGGACCTGAGCGAGAACGCTTTGCGCATCCAGGCGATCGATTTTGGCCGCTTCACCACGCTGTTGCCCAAGGTCGCACGCGAGCAGGGCATTCGTCTGCTGACCGTTTCACCGTCCGACGAGTCCCTCGAATCGGTCTTTTCCTATCTCGTAGCGGCCTGAGGCCGACAAGGAGCTGTGACGTCATGTACGACCCCACAGTCGCCCGGCTCACCTACCGGGCGCTGCTCGGCCGGCGCCGGGCCGCCATCCTCTTCGTCCTGCCCGCGCTCCTGATCGTCATCGCGGTGGCGGTACGGATGTTCGCCGGGGCCGACGACCAGATGACCTCGGACGTGCTCGCCGGATTCGCCATCGCCACCATGGTGCCGCTGATCGGCGTCATCGCCGGTACGGGCGCCATCGGGCCGGAGATCGATGACGGTTCGATCGTGTACCTGCTGGCCAAGCCGGTGAGCCGGCCGACGATCATCTTCACCAAGCTGATCGTGGCGATCGCGGTGACCATGGTGTTCTCGGCCGTGCCCACCTTGCTCGCCGGCCTGATCCTCAACGGCAACGGCCAGCAGATCGCGGTGGCCTACACCATCGCCGCCCTGGTCGCCTCGATCGCCTACAGCGCGCTGTTCCTGCTGCTGGGGACCGTGAGCCGGCACGCGGTGGTCCTCGGTCTCGTCTACGCGCTGGTGTGGGAGGCCTTCTTCGGCAGCCTGGTGCCCGGCGCGCGGACGCTCAGTGTGCAGCAGTGGGCGCTCGCCCTGGCGGAGAAGACCGGCGGGAACGGCACGATCACCTCGGACGTGGGTCTGCCGCTCGCCACCATCCTGCTCGCCGGGGTCACCGTAGTGGCGACCTGGTACGCGGGGCAGAAGCTGCGCGCCCTGAAGCTCGCCGGCGAGGAGTGAGCGCGAACCCCTCCGACATGCGACAGCCCCCGGTCCTCGGCCGGGGGCTGTCGCATGTCGGACAGTCTTACGCGTAACTGTACGGTTATCGGTGCGTTGTGCACGGTGCGTGGAGGCAACTGGAATCCGTGGCGTCGTAGCGTTCGTGAAATATGTGATGGCCGATGCGGCGGGGGATCACCCGCCGGTCGGTTCCTTGAGTGAGTGGCAACCGTGAGCGTCCTCCGCCCCTGAAGCCCGGGGAGAGGGCTGTCCATTCCCCCGTAGCTTTCACGAACGGAAGGCACGCTCATGGCGACAGAAGTGGCCCTACTCGAATCCCGCGCGCTGCGCGACGAACAGATGGGGCGCGTCGACGTTCTGGACAAGGTGAAGTGTCTTGTCATGCTCCCGGATGGTATTCACGTTCGCACAGATGACGTGGCTCGTTACTTCGAAGTATCCACAAGGGCGGTCCGGAGGCTGACCGACCGGCATCAAAGCGAGCTTCTGGGAAACGGCATGCGCGTGCTCCGAGGCTCTGAACTGCGAGTCTTCCATAGCGACATGCTGTCGCTATGGGGTGGCAAGGGTGCCGAAAGTTATCCACAGGCTGCCACTCAGCTCCGTCTCTACACCCGTAGGACCGTCCTCAACGTCGCCATGCTTCTTCGCGACAGTGACGTTGCCCGGTGCGTGCGTACGTATCTGCTCGATGCCGAACAGGACCTGCGCGCGGGATACGCGTCGCTCGAACACCGCGTCACCCGGGTCGAGAACCACCTGGCCGGGGTGGGCACCGCGCTTCAGGAGCTGGGCCCGGTCCTCGGCCGGATGTCGCACCGGCTCGACAGCCTCGACCGGCGGCTGGAGGTCACCCACCAGGTCGTCGGCGCCATGAGCGTGCGACTGGGCGGAGTCTCCGAGGACGTGGCCCGGCTCGACGGCCGCATGGACGCGCTCGCCCGCAATCTGAAGGAGCTCAACCGCCGCAACAAGCGCTGATCCGGCCGCAGCGGGCTCAGGCACAGCGTAGAAAAGGCTCGGGGACCGAGGCAGTGCCCCGGTCCCCGAGCCGCACGGCGGGACGGCCGTTGCTACGACTCCCGGAGCAGTTGCTCCAGTACCACGGCGATCCCGTCGTCCTCGTTCGACGCGGTGATCTCCTGAGCGACGGCCTTCAGGTCCTCGTGGGCGTTGGCCATGGCCACGCCGTGCTCTGCCCAGGCGAACATGGGGATGTCGTTCGGCATGTCGCCGAAAGCGATCGTGTCCGCGGCCTTCACGCCCAGCCGGCGCGCGGCGAGCGAGAGGCCGGTGGCCTTGCTGAGTCCCAGCGGGAGGATCTCCACGACCCCCGGACCCGCCATGACCACGTCCACCAGATTGCCGACCGCCGCCCGCGCGGCCCTGGCCAGTGCGTCGTCGTCCAGATCGGGGTGCTGTATGTAGACCTTGTTCAGAGGGGCGGCCCACATCTCGGCCGGATCCTGGACGAAGACGGCCGGACGCGGACCTTCCTGTACGCGGTAGCCCGGCCCGACCAGCACTTCGCCGTCGAGCCCGTCGCGGCTGGCGGCCAGCGCCAGGGGCCCGATCTCGGCCTCGACCTTGGACAGCGCGAGCCCGGCGAGCTGCCGGTCCAGCGTCAGCGAGGTCAGCAGCCTGTGCTCACCCGCGTGGTAGACCTGCGCCCCCTGCCCGCAGACGGCGAGGCCGTCGTAGCCGAGGTCGTCCAGGACGTGCCGGGTCCACGGGACGGCGCGGCCGGTGACGATGATGTGCGCCGCACCGGCCGCGGTGACGGCGGCCAGCGCCTCGCGCGTCCGTGCGGAGACGGTCTCGTCGTCACGCAGCAGGGTGCCGTCGAGGTCGGTCGCGACGAGCTTGTAGGGGAAGGTCACTTGGCGACCGGTTCCAGCAGCTCGCGCCCGCCCAGGTAGGGGCGGAGCACCTCGGGCACCCGCACCGAACCGTCGGCCAGCTGGTGGTTCTCCAGGATCGCCACGATGGTGCGCGGGACGGCGCAGAGCGTGCCGTTCAGCGTGGCCGGCGGCTGCATGACCTTCTTGCCGCCCCGGTTGTCCCGCATCCGCACGGAGAGCCTGCGTGCCTGGAACTCGCCGCAGTTGGACGCGGAGGTGAGCTCGCGGTACTTGCCCTGGGTCGGAATCCACGCCTCGCAGTCGTACTTCCTGGTGGCCGAAGCCCCCAGGTCCCCGCTGGCGACATCGATCACCTGGAAGGGCAGCTCAAGGCCGGTGAGCCACTGCTTCTCCCAGTCCAGCAGGCGCAGGTGCTCCGCCTCCGCGTCGGCCGGGTCGACGTACGTGAACATCTCGACCTTGTCGAACTGGTGGACCCGGAAGATCCCCCGGGTGTCCTTGCCGTACGTGCCGGCCTCGCGGCGGAAACAGGGCGAGAAGCCCGCGTAGCGCAGCGGCAGCTTCTCCGCGTCGATGATCTCGTCCATGTGGTACGCGGCGAGGGGTACCTCGGAGGTGCCGACCAGGTACTGGTCGTCCTTCTCCAGGTGGTAGACGTCCTCGGCGGCCTGGCCGAGGAATCCGGTGCCCTCCATGGCACGCGGGCGGACCAGCGCCGGGGTGAGCATCGGGATGAAGCCGGCCTCGGTGGCCTGGGCGATCGCCGCGTTGACGAGGGCGAGCTCCAGCAGCGCGCCCACGCCGGTCAGGTAGTAGAAACGCGAGCCGGAGACCTTGGCGCCGCGCTCCATGTCGATCGCGCCCAGCGACTCGCCGAGCTCCAGGTGGTCCCTGGGCTCGAATCCCTCGGCGCCGAAGTCGCGGATCGTTCCGTGCGTCTCCAGGACGACGAAGTCCTCCTCGCCGCCGACCGGCACGTCCGGGTGGACGATGTTGCCGAGCCGGAGGAGCAGATTCCTGGTCTCCGCGTCGGCCTCGGCCTGTGCCGCGTCGGCCGCCTTGACGTCGGCCTTGAGCTGCTCGGCCCTCTTCAGCAGCTCGGCGCGCTCCTCGGGGGACGCCTTGGGGATGAGTTTGCCGAGCGACTTCTGCTCGGAACGGAGTTCGTCGAAGGCGGTCCCGGACGACCTGCGCCGTTCGTCGGCGGAGAGCAGGGCATCGACGAGCGCGACGTCCTCTCCCCGGTTGCGCTGGGAGGCGCGAACACGGTCGGGGTCCTCACGAATCAGGCGAAGGTCAATCACCTCTCCAGGCTACCGGTGTCGGCTTCCCCTGCTTGAACCGATAGGGGCAAGCATGGCGCTTTGCCCGAATTGCCGGTATTTGGCATTCTGAGGGCGGGCCGCTGGGCCGGAATCGAGGCGTGTATCGAGAAAAGGGGCGCTATTCCCCCAAACAGGACAGAGGGAGTGAGGGCTCCTGGTGCATCGACCTTGCTCGGCGCGGCAGTTGGTTGCCGCTTGTCCACAGGAATGGGTGATCAGTCAAAGTTATCCACAGGCTGTGGGGGAAGTCTGTGGACGCGGAGGAGGTCATTCCGGGGGGCCCGTGAAAACGCAGGGATTCACAGTCCAAACCCGCTTTATACGCTCGTTCGGGTGGGAATTGCTCGCTCTAAAGAGTTGATCAATGGAATTGAGCTGACACCGGGTGACCTGCGGCCCTGTGGGCCGGTCTGAGTGTGGTGTGTTGATTTGTCGACCATGTCGCATTGCGGTGTCGACTTGTCCCCAGCCCCGGGTGCGCGCCTGTGGATAACTTTTCCCAGTAAGGCAATCGGCTGATCCCACCAGCCGGGCAGGCAGGCGACAGCCCGCTCACCGCCTGCCCCTACCCGCCCAGCGGCTACCCGCCGGCCCCGACCTGTCAGGCGCGTCCGTCCTGGTTGCGGGCCAGCCAGTCCGAGGCCTCGGTGAACTCGGCGTCGGAGGTCCCCGCGCGCAGCGGGCGTACATCCGCCGGCGTCACACCGGCCCGCGGGTACGAGCCGAGGAACCGCACATTCGGGCAGATCCGCTTCAGCCCCATCAGCGCCTCGCCGACCCGGCGGTCGGAGATGTGGCCCTCGGCGTCCACCGCGAAGCAGTAGTTGCCGATGCCCGCCCCGGTCGGCCGCGACTGGATCAGCATCAGGTTCACCCCGCGCACCGCGAACTCCTGGAGCAGTTCGAGCAGGGCGCCGGGGTGGTCGTCCCCCAGCCAGATGACGACGGAGGTCTTGTCCGCGCCGGTCGGCGCCGCGGGCCGGGCCGGCCGGCCCACCAGCACGAAGCGGGTCTGCGCGTTCTCCGCGTCATGGATCTCGGTGACCAGCGGTTCGAGCCCGTACGTCGCCGCCGCGAACTCCCCCGCGAACGCGGCGTCGTACCGGCCCTCCTGCACGAGCCGCGCGCCGTCCGCGTTGGACGCCGCCGACTCCCATACGGCCTGCGGGAGATGGGCGGCCATCCAGTTGCGTACCTGCGGCTGCGCGGCCGGGTGGGCGGTGACCGTCTTGATGTCGGACAGCTTGGTGCCGGGCCGCACCAGCAGCGCGAAGGTGATGGAGAGCAGCACTTCGCGGTAGATCATCAGCGGTTCGCCGCTGGTGAGCTGGTCGAGCGTGGTGGTGATGCCGCCCTCGACGGAGTTCTCGATCGGTACGAGCGCCGCGGCGGCCGTACCGCCGCGCACCGCGTCCAGGGCCGCCGGTACGGAGACCATCGGGACCAGTTCGCGGGTGGCGGCTTCCGGGAGCGTACGGAGGGCGACCTCGGTGAAGGTGCCCTCGGGGCCGAGATAGGCGTAGCGCGTGGCGGACATACCGTCACCCTAATGCGCGGTGACGGCTCGGAAGTCCAGGTCTGCGGAGCCGCGGTGGCTCAGGACTCCAGAAGCCGCTGCCCCACATACTCTCCGGCCGCGGCCCCGCCCGGCACCGCGAACAGCCCGCTCGCCTCGTGGCGCAGGAAGGGGGAGAGCGCGTCGCCCCGGTCGAGCTTGCGCTGCACGGGCACGAAGCCGCGCAGCGGATCTGCCTGCCAGCAGATGAACAGCAGCCCCGCGTCCGGCGTGCCGTCGGCGGCGATGCCGTCGTGGTACGAGAACGGCCGGCGCAGCATCGCGGCACCGCTGTTGCGCTCGGGGGCGGAGATCCGGGCGTGCGCGTTGTCCGGGATCAGGAGCTTGCCGTCGGACCCGACCTTGTCGAGGTCCATGGCGGTGGTCTCCGTGCCGCCGCTGAGCGGGGCACCGTCCGACTTGCGTCGGCCGATGACCCGCTCCTGCTGCCCGACGGGGAGCTTCTCCCAGTCGTCGAGCAGCATCCTGATCCGCCGGACCACCGCGTACGAGCCGCCCGCGAGCCAGTCGTACGCGGCGTCCCGGCCGCCGGGGACGAAGATCCGCTTGTCGAAGTCGCTGTCGGCCGGCTTCGGGTTGCCGGTGCCGTCGACCTGGCCCATCAGGTTGCGGGCCGTCATCGGCCTGGCGGTGGCACCGGGCGTGCGGTTGAAGCCGTTCATCTGCCAGCGCACGGTGGCCGTCGAACCGGCCTCCTTCTGCACGGTCCGCAGGGCGTGGAACGCGACGAGCGCGTCGTCGGCGCCGATCTGCACCCACAGGTCCCCGTTGGACCGGCCGGCGTCGAGGTGGTCGGACGAGAACGGCGGCAGGGGGTCGAGGCCCGGAGGCCGACGGGAGGCCAGGCCCGTGCGTTCGAAGAAGGTGGCGCCGAAGCCGAAGGTGACGGTCAGCGAGGAGGGCCCCGCGTCCAGCGCGATGCCGGTGTCGTGCGCACTGCCGTCCGCCGCGGAGCCGGTGGCGGGTTCGCCGGCCATCAGCCGCTGGGCCGCGGCGGACCAGCGGCGCATCAGGGCGGCGGCCTCTTTGCGGCCGGCGCCGGCGGCGAGGTCGAAGGCGACGAGGTGGCCGCACGCCTGAAGCGGAGTGGTGATCCCCGGTTGATGTTTCCCGTGAAACATCACCTCGGTGGAGCCGACCGACGTCAGCGCCGTCGGTGGATCGTCGCGCGTGGCGGCATAGCCGGTGGCGCCGCCGGCCGCTCCGAGCACCAGCCCGGTCGCCCCTGCCGTGCCCGCGGTGCCGATCAGCCGCCGCCGCGAAATCGCTCCGGCCCTGCCGTTGCCACGGCTCTTGTCGCTCTTGTTGCTCGCGCTGTTTCCGCTCACGTCCTGCTCAGCCGATCTTCACGTTCTTGTCGACCGTCGTCTGGTCGATGTCCGACGTCCGCACGGTCACCGCGACGTTCCAGTCGCCCGCGATCGGGAGCTGGAGACCGGTGGCGGTCCAGTGCCCCTCGGTCAGCCGGACCGGAACGGCCGGGAGGGGGCCGATGTCCTTGGACTCCAAGGTGAACGCGACCTTCACCTCGGGAACGTCCATGGCCTTTCCGCCGCTGTCCTCGATCCACAGGTGGATCACGTTGGCTCCGGTGCGCCCAGGGTCGATGTCCATCCGTACTGTGCCCTTGCCGTTCTCGCCGCCCGTCTCGAAGGGCAGGGAGAGGTTGACGGGCCCCTCCGCCGCGGGTGCGGCGGCCGCCGTCGACGAGCGCGCCTCCTCCTCCGTACGGCCGGGCTCGGTCGAGGTCAGGACGGTGGTCACGGCCAGCAGGGCCACGGCGACGCCGACCTCGGCCAGCACGGAGCGCCGCAGAGCTGCCCGGCCGGGGTCGGCGTCACGTATCCGCTTCTTCTCGGCGGAGGCCACAGCGGCCCGCTGCCGGGCGAGCTGGGCTGCCCGGCCGGGGTCCGTGGCGGGCTCAGCCGCCGCCTCTTCCTCTTCCTCCGTCTCAGGGCCACCGGATCCGGCAGCGGCTGCCGCCTCCTCCGTGCCGCCGCCCGCCGCGAGCCGGCCCGTCCACCTGCGGGACACGGACGCGATCCCGACCAGCCCGGCGACGAGCGCCACCTTCGCGATCAGCAGCTGCCCGTATCCGGTGCCGGTCAGCGCCGACCAGGTGCCGAGCTGCCGCCACGACTGGTAGACCCCGGTCGCGACGAGGAGGACCACACTGGTGAACGCGATCGCGGAGAAGCGCCGTACCGCCGCCGCGGGGAGGTCCGGGGTGCGGTACAGCGCGGTCAGCAGGGCCACGAGCCCGCCCAGCCAGGCCGCGACGGCCAGCAGGTGGAGCACGTCCACGGGCATGGCGATACCGGGCTGGATGCCGGTCGAAGCATGTTCGGCCAGCGCCCAGGTCCCGGCGATGCCGGCGGCGATGACCGCGCCGCCGATGGCGAGGCCGAAGGTGAGGTCCTTCTTCTCGCGCGGGTCCTCGCGCTTGGCGTACGTGCCGAACAGCACCGCGACGAACAGCGCGGCGGCACCGAGCAGCAGGAGCCGCGAGACGAGTGCGGCGCCGGGCTTGGTGTCGAGGACCGCCTTCAGGCCGTCGAGGTCGAACACGTCCCCGAGCTTCCCGGACCCGGTGTACGGGTTGCGCAGGAGCAGCATCGCGATGGTGGCCGCGGTGAGCGTCATCCAGCCGCGTACCACCAGGCGCTGCAGCGGACGCGCGCCCGCGCCGCGCCGCCAGCAGGCCAGCACGAAGGCGGCGCCGCCCGCGAGCACGATGAACCCGGCGTACGCGGCGTAGCGCGCGATGTCGTAGAGCGTGCCGACGAGACCGCCCCCGGCCTCGTTGTCGGGAAGGGCGACGGTGGTCTCGGAAGGCGCGCCGATGGAGAAGGTGAAGGCGCCGGAGACCGGGTGGCTGTCGGCGGAGACCGCTTGCCAGGCGACGGTGTACGTACCGTCGGGCAGGCCGGTGCTCAGGGCGACGCCGTACTTCACGGTGGAGCCGCTGTGCAGGTCGCGCGGGGCGGCCTGGGTGTCGGCGCGCCTGCCCGAGGGGTCGAGGATACGGATGGAGTCCGCGCCGAGGGCGACCTGCTCGGAGAAGGTGAGGGTGACCTCCTTGGGCGCGGTGGCGACCACCGCCCCGTCCTGCGGATCGCTCCCGGTGAGTGCGGCGTGGGCCGACGCGGGACCCGCGACGGCCAGCAGCAGACCGAACACCGCGCCGACGAGTGCGGCGAGGAGTCCGGCCGCGGCGAGCGGCCGTCGTGCGGCGTACGGGGGCGGCCCGAAGTGCGGGGCGGTGGCTGTCATGGTCTGTCAGTCCCTCACTGCTTCTTCGGGTTGTGGGTGGTCTCCTTCACGGGAAGGTCGACCTTGACTGCGCCGGCCTTCTCGAAGTGCAGCTCCACGGACACCTTCTGGCCCTGCTTGGGCTGCTGCTTGAGCTTCGCGAACATGATGTGGTTGCCACCACGTTCGAGGTCCAGCTCACCGCCCGCGGGCACGTCGAAGGACGTCACCTTGCGCATGACCTGGTTCTTCGTCTCGTGGATCGTGACGTCGTCCGAGAGCGGGCTGGTGACCGAGGTGAGGCGGTCGGCTCCGTTGCCGTGGTTCTGCACGACGAGGAAGCCGGCCGCCATGTCGTTGACGGGCTGCGGCATGAACCCGCCGATGACCTTCAGCTCCGGCCGGTCCGAGGAGGACGAACACCCCGCCAGCGCCAGACCCGTGGTGAGGGTCAGGACGCCGGCGAGGGCTGTACGGCGGTTCACGGGTTCTCCCCCTTGACGATCTTGGGGAGGTCCTTGGTGTAGTCGTCGGGCGTGGTGTCCTCGCTGTACAGCACGTACCCCTGGTCGGTCTTCGGGGAGAACGCGAGGACCTGCGAGCCGTGCATCGAGACGATCGTGCCGTCCTTCTCCTTCTTCGGCGCGTCCATGCCGATGCCGATCTGCCGGGCGCCCGCCTGGATGGTCGGGAAGTCGCCGGTGAGACCGATGAAGGACGGGTCCTGGGACTTGAGCCAGGTGCCCAGCGAGGCGGGGGTGTCCCGCTCCGGGTCGGTGGTGACGAAGACGACCTGGAGCTTGTCCTGGTCCGCCTGGGAGAGGGACTTCTTGGCGATCGCGATGTTGCTCATGATGAGCGGGCAGACGTCGGGGCAGTGGGTGTAGCCGAAGTAGATGAGCGTCGGCTTGCCCTTGGTCTGCTCGCGCAGGTCGTACTTCTTGCCGTGTGTGTCGGTCAGGACGAGGTTCGGCTTGGTGAACGGCTGGTCGAGCACCGTCGCGGCCTTGGTCTTCGCCTCCACCGACACATCGGCGATGGGCTTCTTGCTGTCGTTGTCACTGCCGCCACAGGCGGACAGGGTGAGCGCGGCCGCGACGACGAGCGCCGCGGCCGGCACGATCTTCTTAACCATGGAGCACTTTTCCTGGTGGGTCGATGGAGCGGGTGGGGCTTGGGCCGGATCAGGTGGTGGTGCGACGGCGGCCG
Organism: Streptomyces sp. Mut1; assembly: GCF_030719295.1. Taxonomy (NCBI): domain Bacteria; kingdom Bacillati; phylum Actinomycetota; class Actinomycetes; order Kitasatosporales; family Streptomycetaceae; genus Streptomyces; species Streptomyces castrisilvae. The sequence continues at coordinate 3,898,897 of NZ_CP120997.1, forward strand.
GCCAGGACGCCGAAGGCCACGCCGGCGACACCGATGACGATGCCGATGACGCCGAGCACCCGGGCGGCGTTGTCCTGGGAGGAGGCCGACGAGGCGGTGGTGGTCTCCCCGCTCTTGTCGGAGGCGGCGGAGGAGTCCGATGAGGCGGAGGAGTCCGAGCCGGCCGCCGCGTCGGCCCCGTGCGCGTCACCCGACGCGGCCGTCAGCTTGAGGACGGGAGCGGGGGTGTCGGGCTCGTCGGCGCCCTCCTTCTGCTCCTCGATCCAGCGGACGACCTCCTTGTTGGAGTACGTCTGGACGGCCTTGAACACCAGCTGGTCGGCGTCCTCGGGGAGCTGGCCGACGGACAGGGGGAACTGCTGGAAGCGGCCGGGCTCGATCTTGCCGCCGGTCCAGGTGACCTTGGAGACGGCCTCGTTGATCGTCTTGCCGTGCATCTCCAGCGGCTTGTCGAGCTTGCTGGTCGTCACCTCGATGTCCCAGCCGGGCACCGGCTGCGGCATGACGGACGCCAGCGGGTGGTCGGTGGGGAAGCTGACTTCGAGCTTGGTCGTCGAGGCGTTGTCGCGCTCGTTGGGCACCTTGAAGTTGATGACGGCGTAACCGCCCTTGGCGGCCTCGCCCTGCGGCTGGACGCTGACGTGGGCGGAGGCCGTACCGGCGAGCAGCAGCACGGTCGACGCGGCGACGCCGCCGGCGAGGGCGATGCGGGAAACGTTCATGACAGGGATCACTCCACAGAGGCACGAAGGAAAGGTGCTCCGGCGCGCGGGTACGCACCGGCATCGCGACACCTCCTCCGCACGAGCGGAATGCGCGGACGACCCGCGGACGCGCCGAAAGGGCGCGTGGCGTGGGCCGGACCGCATCGCGTGGAGGGCGTCGCGTCAGGCTGCGAGGGTGAGTACGGGAGGCGGCCCGCGCCGGATCACCATGTGCTGCAACGGGTCCCCGGTCGCCGGGCGCGGCGCGTCCACGGCGGTACGCGGGGTGCGCGGCCCGGTCGTGAGTTCGCCGGACAGGCCCGCGCGCAGGGCGGAGACGAGGCCGAACGCGGCCCGCAGCGCCCGGAGCCGGGCCCCTGCCGCGATCTGCTGGGCGCCGTGGGCCGAGAGCCGGGCGAGGCGGAACAGGGCGACTTCGCCCCGCCGCAGTAGCCAGCCGGCGGCCAGCGCGGCCAGCAGGTGCCCGAGCAGCATGGGCAGGCCGGGCAGCATTCCGGCGAGGCCGGTCGTGCCGGTGGCCCAGAGGCTGTCGGAAGGGGCCGCGGCCAGGTGCTGGTGGGCCTGTGCGGTCACCGCCGCCGGGTCGACGCCCGCGGTGGTGACGATGTCGTGCGCGTCCGAGGCGTCGAGCTGGCCGGGTCCGGCGCCGCAGACGAGGCTCGCCGCGAACCGGATGAGCGCGTCCTCGCCGCCGGTGGCCCGGGGCGTCGTGGTGTGCGTGCCCAGGCCGAAGAGGACGTGCAGGGCGAGCTGTCCGCCGGCCAGGGCCGCCGCGATGCCGGGCAGCGAGCGTTCGCGCCCGGCGAGGGGGACGGCCACCGCGAGGACGCCGAGGAAGGCGGCGAGCAGCGTCCACCAGGGGACGGTCGCGCAGGCGGCCAGCGCATGCCCCGCCGCGGACAACGCGACGCAGACCGCGGCGAACACCGCGGCCCTCAGTAGCCGCATACCGGCTCCGGCGCGTCCCACAGATGTAGACATGGCCGGGCCATCATCGCACCCGGCCCCCCGCCTCCGTACGGCAGGTCCGGAAGGTCGTCTTCCGGGCGGATTGGGCGCGAGCAGGGCCGTTCGGGCGGGTTCCGCACCCTCCCGGGTGGTACGGAAAGGGTCCCGTGGGGCGGGGCTACACCGGTGTGACGCATCCGGCCATCCGCCGATCGAGCGGTAAGACGGCACGCGCGTGCTTACGACCGCCCCTGCGTGGCATACGTATCGGTATGTCTAGCCGCATCCAGGAGGCCGGAGCATGAGCATCTGGTGGTCACTCCATTTGCGGCGCGAAGCTGCGAGCGTGCCGCTCGCCCGCCGGTTCCTGCTCGGCACGATGGAATCCGCGGGCGTGGACCCGGACATCTCCTTCGACCTGTCCCTCGCGCTCAGCGAAGCCTGTGCGAACGCGGTCGAGCACGGAGGGAAGCACGACGCCGCCGGCGGCACCGGGAAAACCCGGGACGCCTGGGAGGAGCCGTCCGCCACGGCCAGTGGGCAGTACCGGGTCACCGCGTATCTGGACGGCGAGAAGTGCCGTATCGAAGTCGCCGATTCGGGGCCCGGCTTTCCCACCCGGGGCGGGCCGCACACATCCGAGCGGAAGCCCGGGAGCAGGCCGCCGGAACCGCAGCGCGCGTCGTACCCGCCCGTCACCGCCGAGGAGGGGCGGGGCCTGTGCCTGATCGAGCAGCTCGCCGACCATGTGCACTTCGGGAACCGCCCGGGGCACGCGGGAGCGGTGGTGAGCTTCGACAAGGTCCTGAAGTGGCGGGAGGGCGCCCTGCTCATGGTGTCCTGAGCGGGGCGCCCTCCGGCGCACGGGCCCGGCCCGGTGCGGGCCGGCGAAGAATCAGTCCTTCAGCCGGGCCATCCACGCCTCGATCTCGTCGGCCTGCCGCGGCAGCTTGTCCGAGAGGTTCCGGTTGCCGTCCTCGGTGACCAGGATGTCGTCCTCGATCCGGACGCCGATGCCGCGGTACTCCTCCGGCACGGTCAGGTCGTCGGCCTGGAAGTAGAGACCGGGCTCGACGGTGAGGCAGACGCCCGGCTCCAGCGTCCCGTTGACGTACGCCTCGGTCCGCGCGGCGGCGCAGTCGTGGACGTCCATGCCGAGCATGTGGCCGGTGCCGTGCAGTGTCCAGCGGCGCTGGAGGCCCAGCTCCAGGACCTTCTCCACCGACAGGTCGCCCAGCAGGCCCCACTCGACGAGCTTCTCGGTGAGCACCCGCTGCGCGGCGTCGTGGAAGTCGCGGAAGTCGGCGCCGGGCTTGACCGCGGCGATACCCGCCTCCTGCGCCTCGTACACCGCGTCGTAGATCTTGCGCTGGAGCGGTGTGAACGTGCCGCTGATGGGCAGGGTGCGGGTCACGTCGGCCGTGTAGAGGTCGTTGGTCTCGACCCCGGCGTCGAGCAGCAGCAGCTCGCCCGAGCGGACCGCGCCGTCGTTGCGCACCCAGTGCAGGGTGGTGGCGTGCGGGCCGGCGGCGCAGATCGAGCCGTACCCGATGTCGTTGCCCTCGATGCGGGCGCGCAGGAAGAAGGTGCCCTCGATGTAGCGCTCGCTCGTGGCCTCCGCCTTGTCGAGGACCCTCACGACGTCCTCGAAGCCGCGCGCGGTGATGTCGCAGGCCTTCGTCAGCTCGGCGATCTCGAAGGCGTCCTTGACCAGCCGGGCCTCGGAGAGGTGGACGCGCAGTTCCTCGTCGCGCTCGGCGGTGACCTTGTCGGTCAGCGCGGCCTCGATCTCGGCGTCGTGGCCGCGCACGTTGCGCACGGGGCCGGTGGCCTCGGTCAGGGCGGCGGGCAGCTCGCGCACGTCCTTCGCCGGGATGCCCAGCAGCTGCTCGGCCTCGGTGAGGGAGTGGCGGCGGCCGACCCACAGCTCGCCCTGGCCGTCGAGCCAGAACTCGCCGTCCTCCCGGTTCGAGCGGGGCAGCAGGTAGACGGTCGCCTCGTGGCCCTCGTCCGTCGGCTCCAGGACGAGGACGCCGTCCTCGGTCTGGTCGCCGGTGAGGTACGCGTATTCGGTGGAGGCGCGGAAGGCGTAATCGGTGTCATTCGAACGGGTCTTCAGCCGGCCGGCGGGAATGACCAGACGCTCACCGGGAAAGCGCGCGGAGAGTGCCGCACGGCGGTCGGCGGTGTGCCCGGCCTGGGCGATCGGCTCCAGACCGTGCAGTTCGGTGTCGGCCCAACCGGACTTCATGCTCGCGGCGAGCTCATCGGATACGCCCGGGTACAGGCCGTTCTTCCGCTGCTTGACCGTCTCTGTCTCTTCGGTCTCCGGGGTCTCCGGAATGAACTCCTCAGACACGACTTGTCTCTCCTTGGTACGACACTGGGCCCTCTCCATCGTACGGGCGTACGGAAGGGGGCCCAGGGCCGGAAGACCTCTTACACGGGGAGGCCGGCGCGGTGCGGAAAAAGGGGGGCGCGTCAGTCGAAGCGGGCGGCCACGACGACCACGTCCTCGGCACTGTCCGCGCGCCCGGCTCCCTCGGGCAGCACGGTGCGCACCACATGGTCGGCCACGGACCCGGCGTCCTGGCGCAGCGCCCTCGGCACGTTCGCCGCCGCCGAGTGCAGCCGCGCGAAGGCCCGGTCCATCGAGTCGCCGGCCCGGCGCAGCAGCCCGTCGGTGTAGAGCAGGACCGTCTCGCCGGGCGCCGGGGTGATGTCCACACTGGGCGCCTCCCAGCACGACAGCATGCCCAGCGGGGCGGACAGGGTGGTCTCGACGTACGAGGTGCGGCGCTCACCGACGATCAGCGGCGGTGTGTGCCCGGCCCCGGCCAGCAGGATCTTGCGGCGGGCCGGTTCGCAGTAGGCGAAGAGCGCGGTCGCCGAGCGGGCGGGCTCGGTCAGCCGCAGCAGCAGTTCGAGGTCGGAGAGCACGGCGACGGGGTCCTCGCCCTCCATCACCGCGTAGGCGCGCAGACCGGCGCGCAGCCGTCCCATGGCGGCCAGCGCGCTGGGTCCGGAGCCGCCCACCGAGCCGACGGCGAGACCGAGTGTGCCCTCCGGCAGGGCCAGCGCGTCGTACCAGTCGGTGCCGCCCTGGGGGGCCACTTGATGGCGTACGGCCAGCTGGACGCCGGGAATCCGGGGGAGCCGGGTGGGCAGGAGCTCCTCGGTCACGGTGGCGACGTCCGTCCTGGCCCGTTCCAGTTCCAGCAGGCGGGCCAGGTGCTCGGAGGCGTATCCGGCGTACAGGCCGACGAGGTGGCGCTGGCGTTCCAGTGGTTCGGCGGGTTCGTCGTAGAGCCAGACGGCTGCGGCGAGCCGTCCGGTCGCCCCGGTGGACAGGGGCAGGGCGTAGCTGGCGGCGTAGCCCAGCCGGGCGGCGACCTCGCGCCTGCGGGGGTCCACGCCGGGGTCGCCGAGCAGGTCGGGCGTGGTCAGCGGGCCTTCAGGGTTCGGCAGCCCTTCCAGGATGCGGCCGTAGGAGGTGGCGCTGCGCGGCACGGTCTCGATCTGGCCGAGTTCGGCGTGGGCCAGACCGAGCCCGGTGGTGCTGACGGGGCCGCGGCGGTCGGAAGGCTCGAAGGCGACCAGTCCCCGACGGGCGCCGACCAGGGCGGCTCCGGCTTCGAGGAACTCGTGCAGTGCGTCGTCGAGGGTGCTGGTTCTGGCCAGCCGTTCGGTGAGTTCGTGGAGCGTGGTGAGGTCGGAGACCCAGCCGGCCAGGCGGTCCTGGATGAAGGCGCCGGGCGCTGCGGAGACCTCGTCCATCGGCCCGGCAGTGTGCGCCGAAACCGGAACTGTGGGATCGATTCCAGCCACTTTTGGCAGGTGCGGAGCGCTCATGGTCGTCGGCTTTCCGAGCGGTGTGTTCCGTCGAATAGCATCGCAAACCCCCATGTCATTCTGCGCCGCTACCAGTGCATCCACATGTACACGCACAAGTAAGGCGATGTCCAGCATTGTCCCCCTGGGAAACGCGGTGTTCCCGCGTTGACCAACTTGGCCAAAAACTGCACCCTGTAGCGCCTATTCGGGGTCGACTGGGTCTGCCCGACGGGGGTGTACCTCCGGGTGAAGCCCCGGGGAGCGTCATTCCGGGCATGCTGGGTACGTAAATCCTTGGATGGCCAGGGGCGGTCGCACTCGCCCCCGGAACCTGGCAGCGGGTCCGGACGTCCTCCCTTGTGACGGCCGCGCCCCACCCCCGAGTGGTGAGGCCGTACGAACGGACGGCAGGCGCGCCACGCGGCCTGCACCTCGCCACGATGTCGACTGCAAGCAGCTCGATCCGGCTCAGCACAGCTCACGCTCGGTACCGACGAATGACCCGTACCGCAGGCTCGACGAGCATGCACACCCAGTGAAGATCCGCACGCATGGTGTGACCGCGCACGATGTGGAGCGGACCCTCGGCGTTCAACGGAAAGGAACGAGCGCTCATGCGCGAGATCCTCGGAAGGCGACGCAGGCTCAGGTTCAGGCTCGGACGCAGGGGCGGCTCCGCCCGGCTCGACGCCGCCCTGACCTGTGCCACGGCCTGGCAGTGGCCCGTGCTCCCCGGAGCGGGGCTGCGGGCGGCCGGCGGCCGCGGTGACCGTGGGCACGGCTGCGCCTGCCCCGATCCCGAGTGCGCCGTGCCCGGCGCGCACCCCTTCGATCCCGGACTGCTCGCGGCGACCACCGACGCCCGGATGGTGCGCTGGTGGTGGACGAACCGGCCCACCGCGCCGGTGCTGCTCGCCACGGGCGGACGGGCGCCCTGCGCCCTGAGCCTGCCCGCCGCGGCCGGTGCCCGCGCCCTGGCCGAGCTGGAACGGGCGGGCGTGCGGCTCGGCCCTGTCGTGGCGACGCCGACCCGGTGGTTGCTGCTGGTCGCCCCGTACACGCTCGAACGGCTCGGTGAGCTGCTGTACGCACAGGACTGGGTGCCCAGCTCGCTGCGGTTCCACGGCGAGGGGGGCTACGTCGTCCTGCCGCCCTCGGAGATCGGTACGGGGCAGGTGCGCTGGGAGCGTGCGCCGGAGCGGGTTTCCGGGCCGCGTGCCAGAGGGGCGGTCGCCGCCGCGCCGTGGCTGCCGGATGTGGGGGAGGTACTGGACGCGCTGGTCGCGGCGAGCACGAGTGCCCCCGACGGCGGAAGCAGACTGGCTCACTGAGCGTTTGACAGCCGGGTTGGCCCGTTTCCGGTGTGCGTGTGTTCTTTTGGAAGGCATTCATTACGGATTTCTGTCGGTTCTCTGTTCGGTCTCCGGCGAATCCCTTCCGTTCTTCCGCACCTCCTCCCCGCCCTTCCGTCTTGCCTCACGTTTCACATTCTCCGCGTAAACCGCCGACCCGCCGTATCGATCTGTTTCCGCCGGCCCGTTTGCGCTGTCTCGTTCACGTCGGCCCGTTTGCGACGGTCCGATCGCTCTGTCGTCAAGCGGCGCCCGGGTGCGGCGGGCCGGGTAAATCCGGGCGGCGGCGGGGTACCTGATGGCGCTTCGGACGCTGGTCCGGGGCGGCTGCGGCCGCGCCACGGCCCCAACCGGCGTACACGGCCGCAGGACTGATGCCGGGCCATCGGGAGGAGGGGTGCGGGGGCGGGAGGCGAGGCAGCGGGCCTGCGCGCGGCTTGTGCGGGGGCCCGTACGCGGCTTGTGCGCCGCGGGGCGCGCCCTGCGGCGCCGTACCCGGAAATGAGGATGCCCGGTCGCTGGCGACGGGGGATGCACCAGCGACCGGGCTTCTAGAACGGTAACAAGAGATCTGCCGTTCGCAAATTCGATCTCGCGTATTCGGACAGCGATTTACCTGTCAGTACCGGGAGTTGTGACGCGGGTCACCGTTCGGTCCGCTTGCTGGTGACTGTCAGCTGAGCGTCACCTGGCGGTTGGTGAGCCCGCCGCGTGCCCGCCGCTCCTCGGCGGTGAGCGGCGCGTCCGAGGCGAGCGCCTTCGCGAGCCGCTCCGCGAATGCGGCGGCCGGCTTCTCGCAGTCCTCCGCGCCCATCGCGCTCGGCAGGTCCCAGACCGGGACCATCAGCCCGTGCGCCCGGAACGAGCCGACCAGCCGGGTGTCGTCACCGAGCGACGACTCGCCGGCGGCGTGCAGCCGGGCGAGCGCGTCGAGCAGCTGCTCCTCGGCGTGCGGCATGACCCAGCGCAGGTGGTTCTTCTCCGGCGTCTCGCACCAGTAGGCGGCGTCCACCCCGGAGAGCAGGACGGTCGGGATCGCCGCGTCGTTCGCACGCTCCAGCGAGGCGCTCACCTCGGCCGTGGCGTTCTCCGCGTCCGGCACCCAGAACTCGAAGCCGGAGTGGACGACCGGCGCGAAGGACGCGTCGGCGTCCAGCAGGTCCTGCAGCCGGGGGCCGTCGGCCGGCACACGGCGGGCGGCCACGGGCGAACCCGGCTCCGCCTCCAGCGCACGCTGGAGCGTGTCCGCGAGGTCCCGGCTCAGGTCACCGGACGAGGTGTCGTTCTGCAGGGCGAGCAGCACGGAACCGTCCTCGCGGCGCAGTGCGGGCCAGGCCATCGGGAGGACCGTCGCGAGCGTCACCGACGGCACGCCCTCGGGCAGGCCGCCCTTGAGCGTCAGCTCGGCCGTGGCCGCCGGGACCAGCTCGCGCAGCGCGACCCAGTCGCACTCCCCGGCCAGCCCCTCGAACGGGCGCTGGACCAGCTCGGTCACGGCCTGGGCCGCGGCCCGGCCGTGACAGGCCTTGTAGCGGCGGCCCGAACCGCACGGGCAGGGCTCACGAGCCCCGACCACCGGGATCTCGCCGTCCTTGAGCTGCTGCTTCCCGGCCTTGGTCTGAGGGCGCTTCTTAGCCATGGTGGGCTTTCTCCCGATTGCGACAGTGCGGTCTGGCCCGCGAGCCTAGCCGCCCCACCGCCGTCCGGGGCACAGCCGCCCTCGCCCCGCTCCCGGCTCGTGCCCGCGGTTGTTGCCTTCAGCCCACGTCGTCGAACGCGTCGTCGAACGCGCCGGAGAAATCCAGCCCTTCGAACCCCGGGACGCCGGTGGTCTTCGGCGCGCTCGGCAGGCCGGTCACGCCGTGCGTCCGCCCGCCGTTCCGGCCGCCCGGCCGCTCGCCGGGGCGCCCGTGTGAACGGTGGGCCCCATGGCCCGCGCTGACGAGCACCCAGACGGTGACCTCGCCGGGGGCGTCGTCACGTACGCCCCACTCCTGGGCCAGCGCGCTGATGATGTTGAGCCCGCGGCCACCGCGCGCGGTCACCGAGGGGGTGGCCGGAACCGGCCTGGTCGGGCCGCCGCCGTCCGTCACCTCGACCGTCAGTCCGCCCGTCCGGTCGACGCGCCACGCGGCGCGTACGTCGCCCTCTCCTCTCTCTGCCTGCCGGCCCAGCGGCCTGCCGTGCCGGCAGGCATTGCTGAGCAGCTCGGAAAGAATCAGCACCGCATCGTCGACGACCGAATCCGACACCCCGTGGCTGCGCAGCTGCTCACGCATCCGGTGCCGTGCCTGTCCCACGCCCGCAGGGCCATGAGGTACGGCCATGCTCGACGACGTGGGCACTTCCTGTGCCACCACCAACGCCACCCCCGAGACCTCCTTTGTCCCCACGCCACGGAGTGGATGCCCTCCAGGGCTGTGCCGGAAACCGGCCAATGGTCGGGCAGTGACGCACTCGTCACGATCGGACACAGTCCGAGTGCGCCGGTGTACTCCCTGTAGTTGATCTACTGAAGGGCTCATGCGCTGATGCGATCTACTGACGTGCCGGTGCGTCGGTGGGGTGGCGGCGTCGGCCCTACGAGCGGCCCAGTTGCGCCAGGACCTGCTTGGGGCGGTTGGTGATGATGGCCTCGACGCCGAGCCGGACGCACAGCTCGACGTCCTCGGGTTCGTTGACCGTCCAGACGTGGGCCCGGTGCCCGGCCCGGTGGAGCCGTTCGATGTAGCCGGGGTGGCTGCGCACGATCCGCATGCCGGGGCCGGCGATCCGGGCTCCGGCCGGCAGCCGCCCGTCACGCAGGCGGGGGGAGACGAACTGCATGAGATAGACGGTGGGCAAATGGGGTACGGCGTCGCGGACGCGGTGCAGCGAGCGGGCCGAGAAGCTCATGACGCGTACCGGCGAGGGGCTGCCGGCGGGCGGGGGCGCGTCGAGCTCGAAGCGTTTCAGCAGGTGCAGGAGCCGTTCCTCGACCTGGCCGGCCCACCGCGTCGGATGCTTGGTCTCGATGGCCAACTGGAGCGGCCGCCCGCCCGCCCGTGTCTCGACGAGGAGTTCGAGGAGCCGTTCCAGGGTGAGTACAGAGGTGAGCTCGCCCGGCACCGGGTCCCAGTCCGGTGACTCGGTCTCGTCCCGGTCCTTCCAGGAGCCGAAGTCGAGGGCGGCGAGTGCGTTCAGCTCCAGGGCGGAGACCGCGCCACGCCCGTTGGACGTACGGTTCACCCGGCGGTCGTGTACGCATACGAGGTGGCCGTCGGCCGTGAGTCGTACGTCGCACTCCAGGGCGTCGGCACCGTCCTCGATCGCTTTCCGGTACGCGGCGAGGGTGTGCTCGGGGGCGTCGTCGGACGCGCCCCGGTGTGCGATGACCTGGATGGGATGCTGCTCGGGGCGCTGCTGCCGTGCTTGGGTCACCCGGGTCATGGTGTCACCGGGAGACCATGGGTGTGCGCACCTCGCGATGCAGGACCGTTTTGTCCGTTGTAAGGGCCCGTGCGCAGATGCACAGGTCCTGCTTACAGTGGCCTGACGTGTTGTGGGAAAGGCTGGTCCCAGACACGTACACAGCGGATCTCTTGCCGAATGATGATGTGGAACCGAGGAGTATAGAGCTGTGAGCACAGAGAACGAGGGCAACGAGGGCAACGCGGCCGAGGCCGCCCCGTCCGTTCCGTCCGCACCTCCCGTGCCGGCCGACGCTCCCCAGGCGCACTCGGAGAACGCGCCCCCCGCCGTGTCCCACCCCGACCCGACGGCCACGCAGCAGCAGCCGCCGTTCTCCCACGCGCAGGACCAGGCGGTCACGCAGCAGCAGCCGCCGGCCTCTTACGCGCAGGACCCGGCGGTCACGCAGCAGCAGCCGCCGGTCTCCCCCGTACAGGACCAGGCGACCACGCAGCTGGCCGCGGTTTCGGCGACGCCGCAGTACGCGCCCCCGGCCCCGCCGCAGTCCGCGGCCGATGCCGGCTGGCCCCCGCCGCCGCCCGCCGTTCCCGCGTACGCGCACCCGCAGGCCGGTGGCGGCGGTCCCGTCTGGGGTCCGCCCGGCGCACCGCACGCCCCCGAAGCGCCGCGCAAGCGGGGCGCGGGCGGTCTGGTCGCCGCGGTGGCCGTGGCGGCGCTCGTCGCGGGCGGCATCGGCGGCGCCCTCGGCTACTGGGCGGCGGACAGCAACGACGGCTCCGGTTCGACGACCGTCTCGGCCTCCGCCAACCCCCAGGACCTGAAGCGCGACCCGGGCACGGTCGCTGGGGTCGCGGCCAAGGCGCTCCCCAGCGTGGTCACGATCGACGCGAAGGGCGGCGACGGCGAGGGCGGCACGGGTACGGGCTTCGTGTACGACAAGGAAGGCCACATCCTCACGAACAACCACGTGGTGGCCTCCGCCGCGGACAGCGGCCAGCTCACGGCGACGTTCTCCAACGGCAAGAAGTACGACGCCGAGGTGGTCGGCCGGGCCCAGGGCTACGACGTGGCCGTGCTGAAACTGAAGAACCCGCCGCAGTCCCTGACCCCGCTCCCCCTGGGCAACTCGGAGCAGGTGGCGGTCGGTGACTCGACCATCGCGATCGGCGCCCCGTTCGGCCTGTCCAACACGGTGACCACGGGCATCATCAGCGCGAAGAACCGCCCGGTCGCCTCCGGTGACGGCAACGGTGGCAGCAACTCGTACATGAGCGCCCTGCAGACCGACGCCTCGATCAACCCGGGCAACTCCGGCGGCCCGCTGCTGAGCGCGGGCGGCGCCGTCATCGGGATCAACTCGGCGATCCAGTCGACCGGCAGCTCCGGCCAGAGCCAGGCCGGCTCGATCGGCCTCGGCTTCGCGATCCCGATCAACCAGGCGAAGACGGTCGCGGAGCAGCTGATCAAGACGGGCCAGCCGGTCTACCCGGTCATCGGCGCCACGGTGACGATGGACGACCAGAGCGGCGGCGCGGTCATCTCGGACCAGGGCTCCGGCGGCACGGAAGCGGTCACCAAGGACGGCCCGGCGGCCAAGGCCGGCCTCCGCGCGGGCGACGTCATCACGAAGTTCAACGACACCGTCGTCGACAGCGGCCCCACCCTGATCGGCGAGATCTGGACCCACAAGCCCGGCGACCGCGTCACCCTGACCTACGAGCGCGACGGCAAGACGGCAACGGCCGAAGTGACCCTGGGGGAGCGCAAGGGCGACAGCTGACCGGCTAGGCTGTTCCCCGCGCCGGACACATCCACACGGACTGCGGCCGGCGCGGGGTGGGTTGCCCGAGCGGCCTAAGGGAACGGTCTTGAAAACCGTCGTGGCAGCGATGTCACCGTGGGTTCAAATCCCACACCCACCGCCAGGTGAGAGAAGTAGCAGGTCAGAGGGCGGTTCTCCGAAACGGCGGCCCGCCCTCTGCGCTCACCTTGTCTCACCTCACGCCCCTGATTCCCGGTGCAGACCAGGGCGTGTGGGCCATACGCGGGCCAGGAACGGCCCTACTCCTCGGCGCGAAGCCCCAGCTCAACGAGCCGGTTGGCCGCAGCCGACCCGCCCTTGAGGAGCTTGGCGTAGAACCGGTAGAGCACCGCGAGACTGTGGCCGGCGCGATAGGCGGCCTCCACCGGGTCCATACCGGACTTGATCCACAGAGAGATCGCCGCATGCCGCAGGGAGTACGGGACCTCCGCCAGCGCGGTCCGAAGCTCCTGCTCGCTGAGCACCGCTTTCCGCGCCTCGCTCCAGACCTCGGAGTACTCGTTCGACGTCAGACGACCGCCACGCACCGCCGGGAACAGTCGGCCGTCCGGTGCGACACCGAAGCGAGCGATGTGGGCGCGGACCATGCGCACGTATATCGGCGGGACGGGAACGGCGCGGACGGCCTTCCGAGCCCGGTGCTTCAGGCCGCTCTCGTCGTGCGACTTCCCGCTGTCGGTCCAGCCGCCCCCGACTTCCGGGTGGCTCTCCGACACCAGCACTTCACCCCACGCCTCCGGCTCGCTCTCGGGCGGCAGGATGAAGTCCGATTCCTTGAGCGCCGCGGCTTCGCCGGGGCGCGTCGCCACGTAGTAGACGGCTCCGTAGAACGCCTCCAGACGCTCACCGCGTTCTCCCTGCGCGGCCACGGCGGTGAGTAGAGCGCGAGCGAGTCGAGGGCCGGGCACCCACCGGAAATCGACCTCGTCCGAGGTCTGCGGAGCGGCCCAGTCCACCGACAGGAATGGGTGCCGGGTGAGGAGGGCCCGTTCCTCAACTGCGTAACGGAAGGCGTTGCTCAGCACCGTGCGCTTCCGGTTGGCGGTGTTCTCTGCCGCAGGCTTCCCGTTCAGGAGCCGGGAAAGGGCCGTGAGCGCCGCTCGCACGTGCTCCGGCTTCGCGGCTTCGTCCACCCGCATCGAGTGCTGACCAACCCACTCCAGCGCCTTCTGGAGGTCGTTGGGGAGTTCTTGAGCATCGGCGCGTGAGACGAGCTGATTCTTCGGCCCGTCCACGGCTCGGAAGGCCCACTGGTACAGAGCGGCGCGGAGAACGCGGGCGTCAGGTCGGGGGCTGGTGCCAGTCGTGAAAACTGGCGTTACGACCGCGAGGGATTCCGCGATGCTCGCTCGATGCTTCGCCGCCGCCCCGGGCCACTTCATCAGGGCGTACGCCTTCGCGTGCTCAAACCACGTCGGCATCGCCAGGGCGGCAAGCTCCTTCTCGGGGAGCCCGGTCTCCTCGTCGAACTGCTGCCCTGCTCGTAGGGCAGCCATGAGCTGGGAGCGGCGACCGTCGGCCTGCGGCTTTACGGTGAAGCTCTTCGAGTGCCCCTCGGCTCCGACGCGCCAACGGAGCTCCCAGGGCTTCGGTCGGCCTTTGCGCTGCCGGATGGACCAGATGACGACATCGAACGTGAGCATGTCTCTCCATGAAGAGGGGGCCCGCCGTGGCGGGCCCCCTCAGATCTTGTCGGTGCGGACTCAGGCGGCTTCCTCGTACCTGGCGAGCCAGGCGTCAAGGTCGGCGCGGCGTACGCGCACCTGGTGGTTGGGGAGCTTGATGAGCTTGGGCGCGAGGCCCCGGGCGCGCAGGCGGTAGAAGGCGGCGCGAGACATATTGAGTTCGTCGAGGACTTCGGGGAGCTTGAGCATCTTGGGGCGGGCCACGGTGCGACTCCTTCGGAGGCTTGGAGGGTGCGAGGGGGCGTGGTTGTCCGAGGTGTGGATTTCTGCGTCACCGCGTCACCCGCGTCATCCGGGGCTGTGACCTGCGGGTTTGGGTGACGCAGCGGATTGGGTGTGCGTCACCCGTGCGTCACCTTCTGCGTCACCGGATGACGCGGGGGTGACGCGGGTGACGCAGGGGTGACGCAGGATTCGGCGTCTGCGTCACCCCTTCCGGTGCAGGTGGGGGGCCGTTTTCCGTCCCTGGTGACGCAGACCTTCCCTACTTAGGAAGAGAAGGGGGGTGTCTGTAGTAGGGCGGTGATCCTTCAGGCGAAGTGGGGGGCCCTTCGGGCACGCCTGTTGGGCGGCTCTGCCGCCGAACAGCAAGAGGAGCACCCGGCGGCATGGCGCGCGGTGCTCCTCTTGCTCGTCCCCCGTGATGACCGTTGCGATCAGAACGCTGCCGCCTGCTCCGGCTGCTCAGTGGGCGGGGATGCTGCCGGGCGGGTCATTTCGAGGTAGTGGCCCGCTTTGGTGCGTCCGCTGTCGATGAGGACGCCCCGGGCGGCGAGGGTGGGTTGGAGGCGCTTGAGCCGGTCTGAGAGCACCTTGCCCGTGGCCGGCCACCCTTTTCGGCAGGGGGCGTAGCTCCTCGCCGCTGTAGAGGCGGCTCAGGGCGTGCAGCCACTCGGTGGACGTCATGCGCTGCTCGCCGCCGGGGTTGAGGGTTTCGGCGTGCTGGAGGACGGTCTGCGCGAGCAGGTCGCCTTCGATGACGTCGTCGTTCAGGCTCGCCCGGTACGCGGGCAGCGCCCCGAGCCCGGTGGCGAGGTCGAGTTGGGCGCAGAGGTGGGCGAAGTCTGCCATCCGCAGATCGGTCGGTGTCTCCGCCTGTGCGGCCCGGACCTTGACCGTGAGGTCGAGGAGCGAGCCGAGGACTACGGGCAGCCCCTCCTCGTAGTCGGCCCACAGCTCCGCTTCGGTCCTGCGGACCGTGGGCCGCTCCAGCCGCAGCGGCAGCAGCCGTTCCGCGAGGTCCGGGCGGATGACCCCGACGTCGATCCCGGTCAGGAGCAGCGGGCGGCGGTAGCGGGCCCGGTGCACGTCCCCGTCCGTGAACGGGGCCCGCTTCACGCTCTCGGCTCCGGTGACGATGCAGCACATGGCGTCGGAGAGGTCCGGGGTCATGTGGGACAGGTTGTCGAGGGCGGTGACCCATCCGGCGGCTACGGCCGCGATCAGGTTCTCCTCGTCCTTCGGGGCCCGGCGCAGGTCCCCGCTCATGCCCTCCACGATCCGCACCAGCATCCGCCCCCCGGTCGACTTCCCCGCCCCTTGTGGGCCGGTGAGGAACGGGGCCGCGACGGGCACGCCCGGCCCCAGGCAGCCGATCAGCCACGCGATGGCGAGGCATTCGGTTTCGGCGTTGGCGAAGTTGCACAGCCGCATCAGCAGGTCGATGCCCTTGCCCTCGGTGTCCTTGGCCGGCAGCGGCAGTTCCCCGGTGAGCTGGGTTCGCCGCCAGCACACCTCACGCGGGTCGGGAACGGTGATCTCCCACCCGGTGGGGTGGATGCGGACGGGCTGTCCGTCGGCGCGGCCGAGGTCGAGCCAGGTGGCTCCGTCGAAGCCGGGGGCGACGCGGATGCGCACGGCCTGCGTGGTCTCGGTCATCGCCAACGCCTCGATCAAATCCAACGCCTCCCTCAATGCCGTGCCGTTGAAGACACCGACACCGTCCTTGAACATGCCGACCATGAGTTCCTGCCGGTGGCTGCCCGTCGTGCCCTGCGACCGGATCGGCCGGGCCACGGGATGGCCGTTTTTCTGCGCGTAGACGGTGCCGTCGGCGGTGCGGAAGTACCGGAAGTGGGACTGCGCGTAGTCGCTGATGACCTCACGCGCTGGATTCTTCTCCTCCTCGGACATGTCACATCCCCAATGCGGTGCGGGCGTTGGACCACGCATCCGCGCAGTGCCGGACGGTTTCGCCCTTGGTCTGCGCGGCGGCGAACAGCCGGGCGGCGTGGGAGTCGGCCAGGCACCCGCACCGCCCGTGCGCGGACAGCACGGCGAGGAAAGTCCGATACACCGTCGCGTGCACAGCACTCGTCGCGGCGGTGATCCGCTGCTCGGCCATGGCGATGCCCCGTTCCAGATAGGCAGGGCTGCGGTGGCGGCACTCCCCGCCCCCGGCCAGCACGGCCACAGTGACGGGCCGGACCGGTGACGGCTTCTTGACGATCAGGGCCCGTACCGTGTCGGGGAGGGTGGTCATGGTGCCGGTGCCGGGGCCGAGCCACCGGGCGTAGACCATGGTCGACTTGATGTCGACACCGTCCCGTACCGCGTTCGCGGACGGCATTGCACCCCGGTAGATCCAGTGCTCACCCCGCGTCGTCGGCACCGTCCGCGTGGCAGGCAGCGTCCGGCGGGCCCACGCGACCGCTTCGGCGTGGTCGAGGTCGACGACGGTCAGACCGATACCGCCGGGGTGGTAGGCCACGGCCGCCGCCTGCTTCCATGCCATTGCCCACGCGGGCCCGGTGAGGGTGGCGGGGTCGGTGGTGGCTGCGGCCCATGCGTGGCAGGGGCGGGGGCAGTCGCAGGGGCCGGGGGTCTTCATGTTCGGCCGGCCGCCACAGGCGTTGTCCCGGCAGGCGGGGCAGTTCCCGAATGGGACCTTGCCCGCACGCAGGGGCAGGGCGGGTACGTCCCGGGCGGCGAGGTTGAGGGCGGTGGCGAGGTGGGCGTTCATGCGGCGATCGCCTTGGCGTGGAGGCTGTGGCGGGCGTGGGTGCCGGTCCAGTGGGTGTAGGCCGGGGGGATGCATTCGCGGATGCCGTCGCGGTTCATCCAGGGCACTCGCAGGTCGAGGCGGGCGTCGTGGACGCCGGAGAAGTTGCCGACGTAGTGGGCGAAGTTCCCCTGGGCGCGGGGGCGGCCCATCTTGGTCAGCGGTGCGAGGTGTTCGGGGTGGTGCGGCTGCGGGAGGGTGAAGCCGCCGCCGGTCTCGAAGAGGCGGTGGCGGTAGGTCCGCATCCCAAACGCCGCCGCGCACAGCGTTACCGGGTGGCGCAGTTCCGGGGCGGCTTCTTCCGCGTTCTCGATCACTCACGGGCGGCCGGTGGCTTCGAGGGCGGCCCGGGTGGGGGCGATGAGGTCGGGGTGGTCGCGGTGCTGGATCTTCTGCGCGCGGCTGTAGCGCTGGCACGGCGGCGAGGCGTGGATGAAGTCGAACTCCGCCCCGTGCTCGCGGACGAACTCGATCGCGTCGCCCTGGACGAACGCGAACGGGTAGCGCGGCTGCGGGGCGAGGTCGACGCCCGTCACATCGAACCCGGCGTGCCGGTAGCCCATGGACGCACCGCCCTGGCAGCAGAACAGGTCCAGGAGCCGGAGCCGCCGGCCAGGCACTCGCCGGATGGGGGTGGGGTGTGTCATCGCTCCGCCCCCTCGTTCTCGGTGGGCTCGGTGTGGGCGGTGACGATGTCCATGAGCAGGGTCTCGGCGGCCATGAGGTGACCGACGAGAACGCCGGGGTTGGTGAGGTCGATGGGGCGGATGTTCGCGACGTAGGCGCGTGCGGCCTCGATCGCGACGACGCGTGCGGCCTCCCGCACGACGGTGGGGTGCGTCATGATGGATGTCTCCAGTTCTCAGTGCTGGCAGACGAGAGCGGCCCCGCGACTTTGGCGAGACGAGGGGGCCGCTTTCGGCTTGCCGGGCGGTATCCGGAATCCTGGTGTGGCGGGGAGTCTTGGGCACCCCCTTCGGGGGTGCGTGTGGAGGGGGTTTCGGGGGTCTGACCTGCGGTGCCTCCCCGCCTCCCCCGATGAGTGTTCCTGCTGATCAGAGCGGGGGAGGCGGTATGGGGAGGGGGTTGGGGAGTTCTCCCCGCCTCCCCGGGCCGGACAGGGCCGCCTCCCCGCTACTCGGCGGCGGAAGCGGAACCGTCGGTGTCGCGGTTGGCGAGGTGGCGGAACAGCCGTTCGCGGTCGATGACCATCCGGCCGTGGGACTTGTAGGGCTCGGCTCCGGTGCCGTCCAGGACCCGCTTCAGGTCCAGGTGCGACCACTTGCCGTAGGTGTCCTCGCTCAGCGCGGTCAGCGGCTTGAGGACATCGGTGGTGAGGACGCGGGAGGCGTCTCCCAGCACGGTCATGACGTCCATGAGCGGGTCGCGCTCCTCACCACGGTCGACCGCGTGAAGGGTGGTGACACCGCCGCGCAGGGACTTGGCCCGGGTTGCGATCTCGGCGGCATCGTCGGTGCTGATGTAGTGCGTCCGCACCGTCAACGCCGCCTGCCCGGCCGGAATCCTGATCCCGTCCGACGCGACCACGACCGTGCCCTTGTCCAGCCCCGGCCGCAGCAGGTTCGGAGCGGCCCCGCCGTCAACGGCCTTGTCCCCGAGGGCCATGCGGGCCTGGGACTCGGTACCGAGGGCGAGGGAGGCGCGGGTGTGGGCACCTTCGCGGACCAGCTTGGGAAGGTTCTGGTCGGTGGGGTCCTGGGTGCCCTGGAAGAGCAGCACGTCCACCGCCCGGCCCTGGTTGTGGATCTTCCGGGCGGCCATGAAGTACCGGGACGTGGCCTTGGACCCGCCGTAGGGACGCTTCTCGCCGTCGACCACGGGGCACATGAACGCGACCTGCGCCTCATCCACGATGCCGATCAGCGGCGTGAAGACGGTGCCCGAGGGTGCCTGGATGCGGCGTTCCATCTCCTTGACCAGGTCTTCGAGCATCTCAGTTGCCTCGATGACGTGGTCGTCGGTCGGCCCCTGGATCAGGACGGTGGCGAGCCCGTCGAACATTCCCCAGTCCCCGACCCCCTTGAGGTCCGCCACCCGGAACTCGACGCGGGGGTCGAGGGCGAGCCAGAGGGCGAGGGCGCGCAGGGCGGCGGTCTTGCCCTGGTTGGACAGACCGGTGATGAGCATGTGCCGCTGGTAGAGGCTGATCAGGGCAGCGTCCCCACGCAGATCCTGACCCCACGGGGCCTTCCCCTTGGCGTAGTCGGCGGTCAGGGTGGTGTCCGTCATCAGCGGCGACGGGCCGAGCGGCTCGTCCAGCGCTCCGCTGTCCGCGATCCACAGCCGCACCGTGCGGGCGGCCTGCGGGATCGTGATGAACACCTCGTGCTCGTGCCGGGCCAGGTTCTCCGCCAACTTCCGACGGCGCTTCTGGACTTCGTTGGTGGCGACACCGGAGGGGAGGGTGATGTCGACTTCGACGCCGCATCCGGCGATCCGGATCGGCCCGAGCATCGCCGCCCCCGCATCCCCCATCTCCTTCACCGCCGTACGGAGCGGGCCGATCCCCAGGTCCCGCAGGGCAGTGACGACCACGGAGGGGGTGATCGGTGCGGCGACATCCGCAGCACAAGCCGGAAGAACCCACTGGGGGGCGGCCTGCTGGTGGCGTCCCACACCCCACAGGGCCAGCAGGGCGGCCCATGGTCCGAGGGCGACCAGCGGGCCCCACACCACGGTGATGATGAGCACGATCCACCGGACCAGCTCGATCAGGGCGAGAGTGGGGGTGGCGAGGTCGGCGAAGTTCTCGTTCGCCACGGCGAGGATGATGCCGAGCAGGAGCAGGCCGCCGGCGGTGATGCCGAGCCCGGCCGCCGCCCCCTTGGCCGCCTTCACCGGGGCGGACAGGAGGTCCATGCGCCGCTGGTGGCGGGCTGCGCGGAACCGCTGACCGCTCTTCTCCCACTCCGTGGCGAGGTCGAGATTCCCCGCGGCTTTCGCCGCGCGCAACATGCGCTCGTAGCGGGTGGCGGTACGGCCCTCCCACGCCCGGCGGGCCACGATCCGCCCACCGCCGACGACGTACATGCCGTGCCGGACGGTGAACCGGCCCGCCGTACGGGTCCGCTCGTGCGTCGCGGCCGTACGCAAGGCGCGAGCGGCACAGACCGCCCGCGACACAGGAGGAACGGTCGGTGGTGCGTCGGGGGTGGTCGGGCCTGTGGTGGGGTCCTTGACCAGGGTCACCAGCGGCTCGGTGTCGGGGGTGGTGGGGCGGTGGTCGTCGAGGTGGTGCACGGTCCCCATGACGGGGCCGTGCCGGCGGGTTCGGTCATGATGAACGTGCCTCTCCTGCTCAGTGCAACGGGATGGGTGTGAAGGGGGCGGCCGGTTTCCTTGGCCGGGTCCGGCCGCCCCCGCTCAGCTCTGCTCGGCCTTGTGCACGGCCCGCTCAGCGAGGCGCACGCGCTCCTCAGCCTGCTTGCGGGCCTGGCGGGCGGCGGCCTTCTCGGCGCGCGGTGCGGTGCGTTCGGCGGCCTTGGCGGCGGCGAGGTCGTGGCGGGCCTCGGCCTGCACCCTGTGCAGAGCGGCCAGCTCCAGAGCACCGCGCTCGGCGGCGGACTGGTCGACGCGCTCGATCTTGCGCTTGATGTCCGGGTCGACGCAGTCCGCGAGGGCCTGGCGGAAACCCTTGCGGAAGAGCTTGGCCCGCTCGCGGGACTCGGCTCGGGTGTACCTGTAGACGGTGGGGTTGCTCGGCACTTGAACCTCCCAGGTGGGCTGGGCCGGACTGTCCGACTCCCCTTGCCGCCCCGGGAGTCAGGGCGGCGCGGGCAGCCGTCAGGCGGGCCGCAACTCGGAGGTCTGGCACAGCACGGGGCCGATCAGCAGCCCGACGCGGTGCACGGTCCAGCGGCCCTCGGTGAGGGGCCCCGGCGGGGTCTCGTCGACGATCCGGCCGGTACGACCAGCCGCACGCGGGTCGTCCTCACAAGCGACGATCCGTACTTCCTGTCCTGCCTGGAACACGACGTGCCTCCCTTCGGGTCAGCGGCGCTTGCGGGCGGTCTTGGTGTCGCTCACGGACTTCACGACGGTCACGACACCCCAGGCGCACACGGCGGCGACCAGGGCCAGCAGGGCGAGGTTGGCGGCGATGGCCGTCAGGACCCCGACCAACAGGGGGCCGAAGTAGACGCCGGCGGCGACGGCCCCCGGCGCCCACGCCGGAGCCGAGCGCGAGGCGCTGCACCGTCCGGTCCGGCGGTGCCTGGTGAACGTGGGTGACCTGCGGTGCCGTGTTGGTGGGCTGGTAGGTGGCGGGGAGGTGGTCGGTGTAGGCGGAGGTTCCGTCCGGGAGGTGCACGACGGACGGCCGGCGGGGTTCGGGCAGGTGGTCCATGACGGTCCTTCCGGTCAGGCCGCCAGGGCGAGGGCGGCGAGGACGAGCGCGAGGATGTGAGCGGTCTGATCGACGTGCGCGGCCCCGCCGTGCTTGGCCCAGGAGGCTTGGCCGGTGTGGTTCATCCATATCGGTAGGTTCGGATATTCGGGCGTGCGGAATAGGGCAGCAGGGACCGATGTCCTCAGCTGGACCGGTCGTGGTGCTGCGGGAAGCGCAAAGGGCGGGGGGCCGGGGTCCCTGGCCCACTGGGTAGCGTCTCCCTGGTGAATCTCAACCTCTTCAACGATGTGCCCGACGGCCTGACCCGACGGGCCCGATCGTTCGTTCAAGCACACGGCGTTAAGGTCGATGTCCGGCCCATCGCTGAGCACAGACAGTGGTGGCTTGAGCGAGACATCCCGGCGGCGGTCCTTGACCGGATGGTGGCTTATGAAGAGCGCTGGGGAGGTCTGGTTCTACCACCCGCATCGCAGTACGACGGCGGCCCGCGGTACCTCGAAGCGGACTCCCCCGAAGGCTCTGCATCCGAAGGATGGTGGTTCGAAGCAGGGATGCAGCGGACCGCGGTTCCCTATTCGTTCATGATCGGACCGTCTGGCGAGTTCGGCATCCACGCAGATCAGTGGGTGCCCCTTCATGCCACCGTCGAGGGCTGGGTGGAGTCGCTCGCGCTGACGGACCACGCGTCCACGTGCGCGAAACAGATCGTCAAGGTCACCGGTGACGATGTCAATGGCATCGTGCTGGACGGGTACGAGCAGGTGCGCGAGGTGATGGGTGTTGCCGACACCTGGTGGCGAGGAGCCGACTCACTTGTGGCGGTCTATACAGGGGAGGCCGAGGCTCTCTCCTTTCCGCGAGGCCGAACCGCTTTGATCTACTCCGGCCTGGATGAGTGGGGCCTGCGAGGAGGTGTCAAGGACAGCGACAACTGAGAGCGTCATCCGTGGCAGGCAGGGCAGTTGTCCTGGAGATCCAGCGACCCCCGGCCACGTTCACCACATAAAAACGAGCGCAGTCGAGTCGTGCCGTTGGTGGAGAGAAGATCGAGTTCGAAAGCGGCCGGTGCCAGGTCCTGCGTCCTCCGTGCTGGCGGTGCCGCCCGCCTCCACGTGGCGCACGACGGTGCAGTGCTCGACGTAGCCACCCTTCCCTGCCTTGGCGGCGAGTATCGGTAGGTTCGGATTCTGGTGTGCGCGGAATAGAGTCATGATCGGCGGGCCACCTCGGCAGCGTAGGCAGCCCTGACTGCTCCCGCGGCCCACCGCTCGGCGGCGAAGGAACTGACACCGAGGAGTCGCTGGACGACGCCCGGGGGCATCTGAGCGCACAGGTCAAGGAGTGCCGCGCAGCGGCCAGCTTCGGAGGGAAGACCGATGGTGCGTAGCCGATTGGCGAGTTGTCTGCTGGTCAGTGGCTTCCCGGGCCGCTGGGTCGGGAAGAGCCAGGGTGCGTTTTGCTCGTTCGACATCACCCTGTGTTCGTTGCTGTGGGCGATGTCGACGAGTTGGAGGACGAGCCGATCCAAGGGCGGTGGCAGCCTCAACGGGGTCTTGTTGAGTTGAAGAGCGACACCCTGGTCATCGTGGGTGATGTGCGCAGTGGTCAGGCGGCAGACTCTGGCGAGGTTCTGTCCGTAGAGAAGGACCATCAGCCCGGCGACACGGTCCTTGGTCTCCAAGGAGTCGTCGTTGAGGAGCTGGCGGGCCATGGACCAGCGCTCATCGGCATCGAGGGGGCGTTGGAACATCCGGCGCGGTCGGGCTGGGATGTTGATGCCGGAGGCGAACTTGCCGCGGACAGCCCAGGTGACGAATGGCCTGGCGGTGTAGGGGCCTTGGTGGACTCGTCGTCTCACGCAAGGGCAGCGGGGTCTTCGTCCGGCATCGGACCGAGCGGCCGGCCGGTCTGCGCCCCTACGTTGAGCAGGCATTCGCGAGTCGGAGCGTGACGATCGACTTCGCCGGATTCTCCAGCGAGACCCTCCACGGAGCCTTGCAAGAGCCACTCGACAAGATCCGCACGGGACGCCTTGCGCCCACGAACATCCGGATTCGGATTCTCGTCCCGGACATGGCCGTCCCCCAGGCTGCGCCTGTGCGCCGCAAGGACGGTGCCGATGACCCGCGCCTTCGAGCACGGATGCACGACATCATGGTCGGCTACACCCGCAGCATCTCTGACTCAATAAGCGAGCTGGAGCACCTGGGGCTCGTCCAAGAGAGCAACGTCAGCGTGCATGTTCACAGCGGTACGCAGTTCTTCAAGCTCTACATCGTCAATAAGGAAGACGCGTTTTTTGGCTACTACCCGATTCGGCCGAACAAGGTGGTTGCCCAGGGCGAGGCCATCGAGATCTTTGATCTCGTAGGCAAGGACACGATCCTCTTCCACCACTCCCTCAACGACGGCGACTCGTCGAGCGGGCCACAGCAGGTGGAGCAGGCACAGATGTGGTTCGACAGCGTGTGGGAATCGATCGGAAGGGAATCCACCCCGGATGCGCTCTGACGGCCTGGCTGGTCTGCTCGCCGAATGCGATGCTGTCCTCTTCGACTTCGACGGCCCTATCTGCGACGTCTTCCGTGGGCTCCCCGCACCGGGTGTGGCTCGTGAACTGGCTGACGTACTC
Organism: Streptomyces sp. Mut1; assembly: GCF_030719295.1. NCBI lineage: Bacteria > Bacillati > Actinomycetota > Actinomycetes > Kitasatosporales > Streptomycetaceae > Streptomyces > Streptomyces castrisilvae. Next base: position 3,922,676 of record NZ_CP120997.1, read on the forward strand.
GCAACCCTCGCTCCGCACCTTGGAGAGGTCGCCCGGGCCACGGAGGATCCGATGGAGGTGCACCGTCTCGCTGCACAGGGTGGAGAGGCCGTCCTAGCGGCGGTCGAGGCAGCACTCACTGAAGCGGAGGTCCGCGCCGTTAAGGTCGCCGGACCCCCAGTCCACGGCGCCACAGAGGCGCTGAAGGCTGCGTACGTATCCGGGCACCACGTCGCGGTCGTGAGCAACAACTCCGCCGAATGCGTACGCGTCTACCTGACGAAGCACGGGCTCTCCGGTGCGGTGAAGCAGATCGTGGGACGGCCGACACTCAGGCCAGACCTCATGAAGCCGTCGCCGTATCCGCTGCTCGAAGCAGCCTCGCGCCTAGGTAAAACTCCGGGGCGAATGGTTCTTATCGGGGACTCGGTGACCGATATCGAGGCGGCCCGTGCAGCGGCCACTCGAAGCATCGGATTCGCTAACAAGCCAGCGAAGGAGACTTCGCTCGCGGACGCTGGGGCCGATGAAGTCGTCCTCAACATGATGAGCGTTACAGTCGCGTTGGAAATCTAGCTTAGGGGCCAGCGACCTCCTGAATCGCAAGCAATGCTAGGTGCGGGACCACGGCGACTGCCTCATCCAGCAGGTGCTCCACTGCATTCGCGTCTGAAGAATGATCGATATCGACGATGGACGCCCAGTGCTCGGGCTCGTAACGAGCCAGCATTGAAAGGCTGAAAAGGAGGGCCCACCACACAAGAAGAGGATGAATCGGCTCCTGCATGGCACCTATAGAGGGAAAAAGAAACAAGTCATCTGGCCCTCGATACGCCGTTGCCTTCGCTCTTACCGTAGCGCGCCCGCCATCCCTAGCCTCTGGACCACCCTTTTCGTCTGGGACATAGATAATGAGCTTTTGTTGAAAGCCGTTACTCTGCTCCTCCCAGCTCACAGCTTGGGCGCCGGCGATTTCCTTGCGCGACCAACCATCCAGTGTCGGGTATCGCGCAAGGAACGTCTCTAGCGTCGCCGGATCTCTCTCGGCTGCCTGGCGAACCCTGTTACTGACGGGCATTACGTGCACCTGGGCCCAGCCTTGGCCCTCCTCGTACCTGACCCCGGACTGGCTCATGTACATGGCCTTCACACCGTCTACCCCAGGCAGAGGAACGCCATGAGTTTCCGGGATGAGCGGCCATAGCTGACCAAGATTAATCTCAGCACCTGCCTCAAAGGAAGGTACGCCCAGCGCTCTTGCCACACCAGGCAGCGATCCTTTCGCTGTAGGTGTGACGCCCACAGCCGCCAAGCCCTTGCTCGCATCTAGGTTTCTCGTGCCAATCCCATGTCCTTTCAGGCGCCATTCGATACCGACAGTCAATCTCGACGCGGCAGAGATCGCCCGCCCGAACTGGGAGAAGGCGTAGAAGATCTGGACGGGTCGCGTGGCTGGCCCGGCGTTCGCAGCTGCCTCCGTGAACTGTTGCGTTTGCTCAAGGGAGGCGTTGAAGACCGAACGACGCTGAGGGTTTGAACCCGCCGGGCCAGCAACCCCTGACCTGAGCCCACGCAGTTCACGCCAAACCTCGGCCTCCCGAGGCAGTCCAAGGTCCCGCCATGTAGCCATCGTGCCCTCCTTAGAGTTCTAGCTTCAGAGGATCGAATCACAGAGACCCATCACCCGGGGCGCGTTCAGCGAGCACGGCGCTCCTCGGCCGCCCTCAACAGACTTGGAAGGCGTGTTGAGTGCAACCACCAGCAAGTGCGTATGTCGTATCCACCGCCATCGCTCTCACCGGCCTTACGTCGAACGCCGGTGCGCAGCCTGACGGCGGAAGGGACGGCATGGTGGCCGGCACGGGACAGGTCGCTGCGCCCGGAGGCTTTTCTCTCTTGAGAGCCAGGTGCGACGTGCTCTGTTTCGAGGGGGTAGATGCCTGCCCGCACTGCCGACTCGGCAATACGCTCGGAGTGATCGACGTATGAATCGCTGGCCGGAGCTGCCCTGTAGATGCTGCGTCTCAGTTGAAGAGGGTTGGATTCTGGTCGCTATCAGGATCTTCTCTGGAATTACTCCCTGGGCTGCTGCCAGGCTCATCTCCTGTGCTGGCGTGATCTGCGGAGATCTCACTTTCGAAGCGGAGTGACCTTTCGGCGGAATCCAGCAAGTCGGCCCAGGTCAAAACATCAATGCGATTGATGAGTGAATCGTAGGTGCGAATTGTCTGGTCAATCATTGACCTTGTAACGGCGCCGACCTGTCGTACTGGATCCTCTGGGATTTCCACAAAGTCTTGATTTCCGATGATGACCGTTGCTCGACCGCGCCGGAGGTCGTAGTTGAGGCCACTATTCCTGTATAGGGTTTCCAAAGCTGCGCCACCCTCGTCGAGCTGGCGGATATAGTTCGCTGCCTGCATGGTGGCCTTGTGTACTTCTTCTCCGGGGATCAGATGCTGCCTATGGCGCTCTACCAGGTCTGGAATATACGACCCTTTGAGTTCGATGATGTGCAGCGAACCGTCGGCGCAGAACAAGGGAATGTCATATCTGTCCATTGGGACGATTGATCCGCGAGCCACCCCTGTATATCGCCCGCCAAAAATCCAGTAGTTTCCCCTGATCTTACGGTGCAGCTCAGTTTCGGTCGTCGCTGGATCGGCGATCATGCGCTTTAGATCGGCAATCAGTGTGCGCCGTTGAGCGATCACCGCAGTTTCTGCTGCTGATAGTCCAGCCGCACTTGAAGCAGCCGCAAATTGCATAATACTGGCGATGTCTTGCCGTTGAGAAAGAGCGGCCCCGACCCCTGCACCACTCAGTCCGACCCTGTCAAAAAAGTCAAGAACGCCGGAAACTGCTTCATCGCGGCTAACGTTGATCGGTTCAAACGGAATGGGGCCAAAACTGTTAACGAGGTTGTCCACGATGCCTTGAGACCTGAGGTCAGCAGACATGAAATAGCCACCCATGATGTTCCACTGCAGGCTATCCGGCGAGGCGCGCTGCAGTAGCAGTAGGGTTTTTCCGGTCCTTAGTGCAAGCTTGCGGGCCGCCCGATGTGTGGCCGCGTCTTGGAGTTCGCCCCTTAGTTTAATTAGGGCAACGACCACAGACGCTTGTACCGCAGCATCAGACTGCACTGCACGCACGCTAAAGTTGGCAGCTTTGCTGATGTATGTGAAATAAACGCGAGAATATGGCAGTTTGAGTAGTTTGGCCGTAAAGTCGCGCGCGGCGTGGTACTTATTGGTGACGGGCTTCTCGTGCTCCCTGACCAGCAGCTCGGACAGGTGTCCCAGGGTCTCTGTAGGCGTCATGCGATGAGTCTATAGCTGCGATCCGTAAGCGGTGCGTGAGTCTATTTGAAGCGCTCGGATACGGGTCAGGTTAGGTTCCGTATCCGAGCACTTGAATCACGGTTGAATTTGTCTGCCGCTAAGGCGTGACTCCGTGTATCTCCGACGTGCAGCGTCCGCAGAATTCACCTAAGCGGCCGAAATACTGCCAGCCATGTATTCGGAATGCTCCTTGAGGGCTTGCGAGAATTCTTCCCGGTAGCGGAGCCGACTCTTGAGGAGGCGTGTGTGGAACCCCGTAGTGGCGCGCAGGCTCAACGGGGCAGCATTACTGGCGTCCACGACGTCGAGCAAATTGCGATAGGGGTGTTTCTCGGGCCAGAGACTAGCCGAAACTGACCATCGTTCGCCTGAGTTTCCCCAGGCAGCTGTAGGCCACTTCATACCCTTCAGAAGGATAAGTTGACCGGTCTCATCAACGTTCCCGGGGTTTTGAAGACGATTCCCTAGCCACGTCGATACACCTACCGTCACGGCGTTTCCGACGAGCTTCCACCGAACTCCGGGGCGGGCTACCTTAAGTGCTGCTTGGGTCCAGTCGCGAGGGAAACCTTGAAGTTCCTCTGCGTCCTCAATGCGTGGTGTAACAATGGCGCGGCCAGGCTCTGCGTTGCACACCCACATGGCAGGTGATGATGGGATACCGAGCCCGGATCCTCCCTTAAGGGTCGGAAGCGCGTCCTGCGCCCACCCCAATCCGGTATTGCCTTCAGTCCAGTAGAAGCCGAAAGCGTCTTCCCTGTAATCTGATTCAGGACGTTCCTGGGCTTCGTCGGCAAATAGAACCGAGCGAGGATCCTCAGTGCGCGATGCGACGAGGATTACCCGGTGCCGTCGTTGCGGAACGCCGGTGAAACGAGAGTCGACCAAGCGATAGGCCCATGTGTAGCCAAGTCGTTCAAATTCGCTGACCAGATACTCCATGGCTGTGCCGCGGTCGAGGGCAAGCATGTTGCGTACGTTCTCGATGACTACCCATCGGGGAGAAGCATCCTCCAGGAGCTCAAGTAGGTGCTTGACCATCCCGGATGCTTTTCCGTGGATGCCTGCAGTCCGGCCGGCTTGGGACAGGTCGGTGCACGGAAAGCCTGCAGTCACCACGTCAACGTCAGGAAGGGCCTGCAGGGTCTGGATATCGTCGTGGAGAGCGACATCCGGAAAGCGGTGCTTGAGAACGGCTTGCGCAGGTTCCCACCACTCGCAGAGCAGCTTAGTCTGCATGCCTGCTGCCTCAAGCCCGAGCTCGACACCGCCGATGCCAGCGAACAGCCCGGCAACAGTCAGCGGTCGAGGGGCGACGTCAAGGTTCGGCATGGTCAAGATGATCCCACGTCCTTTTGGTTGTCTGATGCCTGCGCTTGTTCTGTACAACTCGCACACGGTTGCTTTGTGTAGTCGATTCGAGCCAGTGCGTGAGTGCCCAGTTTGGGGAGAGTTGTCCGTCGCCAGCTCCCAGGTGCTAAGGCTGGGTCGCCTGCGATCCCCGGCCCCGCCTGGCAAGAGAGCCACGGAGCGCCCAGCGCGCGGGATCGGGATCCCTGTGGGCCACCTGTGGGCCACACTCGCGAGCTAAATGTGTCGGTGAAGCGTCTGCACAGGTCGCGGGGTGTACCTGGTCCGACTCCCCGGCGGTCCTGAAAACCGTCGTGGCGCGAGTCACCGTGGGTTCAAATCCACACCCACCGCATGGGGACGGCCCCCGTCCAGGTGCACCAGGTGCATCGGGCGGGGGCCGTTCGGTTGTGCGTGCGGGCTTCTAGGATGGCGGGTGGGGCGGGGCCCGTAGCGCAGAGGTCGTCGCGCGCGGTCTCCAAAACCGCGAGGACGCCGGTTCGAATCCGGCCGGTTCCGCCCTGTTTTTTCCTCGCCCACTTCTCCGGGGTTGTTTTGCGCCCTGCTGTGGACCTCGCGGGCCCGAGCGGACGGTTCGGACATCTCCGGGGGTTTGGTTTCCCTTCCTCACGCTTGCGGGGGAATCGGGAGGCTCGGGCGGTTCGCCGGTACGGCGCTGGGCAGCTTTGATCCGCGACGTCGTGATCATCACCGGGCGGTCGGCCGCCGGCCCGGGTTCGGACTCAGCCCTATTTCCGGTTCCTGGAGGAACAGACATGGCAAGCATCCGTACCGCTCGTGCCCTCGCCGTTGTTGCCGCGCTGCCTCTTGCCGCCGTTCTCCTCGGCGGGGTGGCGCAGGCGGACAACGGCTCGATCGCGAGCGACGGATCGAACGCCGGCGTGGCCACGATCGGCGGCAGCGGGGTCGGCAGGGACAACGCGGGCAATTCGTCGACCTCCCAACAACAGGCCACCGGGCCCGGGGCGTCGAATCAAAGCAACTCCGCGCAGGTGAACGGGTCCGGGTTCACCGACATCGACCAGTCCACGCACAACTTGGCGGTGAACTTCACCAACCTCTGGTGAGCGCGGGGTCCGTCGCGGTCCGGGCGGGGGGCCGGACCGTGACGGAAGGACGGCTACGGCCCGCACAGGCGCTGCTTCGGCGCCTGCGCGGGCCGTTCCGTGTGCGAGGGGTACACGTGGGGCGTGTGCGGAGGGGCACGTGGGGCGTGTGCGTACGGGCGGTGGTGTCGCGTGCCTTGACAGCGGCAGCGTATCTGACGGACAGTCAGAAAACTGTAGCGGTCGGCTCGCAGTGCCCAGCCGGCCGGTCCTCGTGCCGTTCCCGGGAGGCGTCGACGTGCATCTGGCCCCGACCGAGCGCCAGCTCCGTCTGCGCGCCGAACTCCGTGCCTATTTCCGCGAGGTGATGCCGGAGCCCGGCCACGCGGTCCGTGATCCGGACGCGCAGCGGCGGCTGCTGCGGCGGATCGGGGCGGACGGGATGCTCGGCCTCGGCTGGCCCGTCGCGTACGGGGGGCAGGGGCGCGGCGCGGACGAGCAGTTCGTGTTCTTCGACGAGGCGTACCGGGCCGGCGCGCCCGTCTCCATGGTCACGCTCAACACCGTCGGACCCACCCTGATGAAGTACGGGACCGAGGCGCAGAAGGAGTACTTCCTGCCCCGGATCCTCGCCGGTGAGACCGTTTTCGCCATCGGCTACAGCGAACCGGAGGCCGGTACGGACCTCGCCGCGCTGCGCACCCGGGCTGTCCGGGACGGCGACGCCTGGGTCATCGACGGGCAGAAGATCTTCACCAGCAACGCGCACCAGGCGGACTGGATCTGGCTGGCCTGCCGAACCGACCCAGACGCGCCCAAGCACCGCGGCATCTCGATCCTGCTCGTGCCGACGGACGCGCCGGGCTTCTCGTGGACACCCATCGAAACGGTGGGCGGTCTGACCACCACCGCCACGTACTACGACGGTGTGCGCGTCCCGGCCGGCGCCCTCGTCGGGGAGGAGAACGCCGGCTGGGGGCTCATCACCAACCAGCTCAACCACGAACGAGTGGCGCTCGCGGCGATCGGCATGCAGGCGGAGGACTTCTACGCGGCGGCGCTCGCCTTCGCCCGCACCCCCGATCCGCTGACGGGCCGGCGCCCGGCCGATGAGCCGTGGGTGCGTTCCCGGCTGGCCGAGGCGTATGCACGGCTGGCGGCGACGCGCCTGCTCAACTGGCGCCTCGTCGGGGACGTGGGCGCGGGCGCACTGGCGCCGGGCGACGCGAGCGGCGTGAAGTTCGCCGGGACCGAGAGCGCCGTGGAGGTCTACCGGATGTGCCAGGAGATCACGGGCGACGCCGGCCTCATCCGCGGCGGCTCCCCCGGCGCGTTCGGCGACGGCGAGCTGGAGCGGATGAACCGGGCGGCCCAGATCAACACGTTCGGGGGCGGGGTGAGCGAGGTGCAGCGGGAGATCGTCGCCATGATGCGGCTCGGCATGAAGGGGGCGAAGCGGTGACAGCCGGGAAAGCGAGCGCGGAAGCCGGCGTGGACGAGGACGTGAGCGGAGACGCCGACGAGCTGTACGGGCGGCTCAGAGCGTACGAAGGGCGGCCCGCCGCCACCGCCGGGACCGGCAAGGACCTCGTCAACGAGACGATGATCAGGCACTGGTGCGAGGCGATGGGCGACACCAACCCCGCCTACACGGGACCGGACGCCATTGCTCCGCCGACGATGCTCCAGGCCTGGACGATGGGCGGTCTGTCCGGTCACACGGACCGCAGTGGGCCCTACGACGAGCTGTTCGCCCTGCTCGACGGGGCCGGGTACGCGGCCGTCGTCGCGACCGACTGCGAACAGGAGTATCTGCGCCCCCTGCGCCCCGGGGACCGGGTCACCTTCGACGCGGTGATCGAGTCCGTATCCGCACGCAAGACGACGAAACTCGGCACCGGCTACTTCATCACCACGCGCATGGACGTCCGCGCCTCGGGCGAACCGGCCGGGACGCACCGCTTCCGCATCCTCAAGTACCGCCCGGCGAAGGCAGGCGGGAAGCCGAAGGGGCCCGCCGGTGTCGCGCGGCCCGATCCTGTCGTCAACCGGGACAACGCCGGTTTCTGGGAGGGCGTGGCGGCCGGCCGGCTGCTGATCCAGCGCTGTGGGGTGTGCGCCGCCCTGCGCTTTCCCTGGCTGCCCGGCTGCAACACCTGCGGATCACCCGAGTGGGACACGGTCGAGGCATCGGGCGAGGGCACGGTCTTCAGCTACGTCGTCATGCACCACCCGCCGTTCCCCGCCTTCAGCGAGTCGGGCGAGGGCGGCCCGTACGCGGTGGCACTCATCGAGCTCGCGGAGGGCGTGCGCATGGTCAGCAATGTGGTCGGTGTGCCGTACGACGAGGTGCGGGTGGGCATGCCGGTGCGGCTGGAGTTCCTGCGTACCGGCCCCGAGGCGAGACTTCCGGTCTTCCGTTCCTCGGCGGGAGGTGAGGGCTGACATGGATTTCACGCCCAGTGAGGAGCAGCGCGCGGCGCAGGGGCTGGCCTCCCGGATCTTCGCGGACCTGTCGACGCACGACCGCCTGGTCGCGGCCGGCAGCGGCTCGGACACGGAGCTGTGGAAGGAGCTGTGTGCGGCCGGTCTGCCCGGGGCGGCCGAGGAGATTGGACTGCTCGGCCTGGTCCTGATGCTGGAGGAGCAGGGGCGGACGACGGCGCAGGTGCCGTTCGCGGCGAGCTGTGTCTACGGGCTGCTGGCCGTCGCCGGGCACGGTACGGACGAACAGCGCGAGCGGTTGCTGCCGCCGCTGCGTGACGGTACGGCGGTGGCGACGGGTGCGTTCCCCGCCTGCGGCGCCGTACACGTGGAGACCGGGGCCCGTTTGAGTGGTGGGGTGCCGTTCGTTCCCTGGCTGCGGGACGCCACACACGTCCTGGTCGCCGCCGCCGACCGCGCCCTGTGGCTGGTGCGGACCGGGGAGCGCGGGGTGCGGACCGAGCCCGTCGAGACCACGGCCGCGTGGTCGGCCGGCCGGCTCGTGCTGGACGGGGCGTCCGCCGAGCGGCTCGGGGACGTGGGGGCGTACGAGGACGTGCTCGCCGGTGCGCGGACGGCGTTCGCCGGTGTGCAGGCGGGCGTGTGCGCCGGATCGGTGGCGCGAGCGGTCGAACACACCGGCACGCGCGAACAGTTCGGGCGCCCCCTGTCGACCAAGCAGGCCGTGCTGCTGCGGGCCGCCGACGCGTACATGGACACCGAGGCGATCCGTGTCACGGCGTACGAGGCGGCATGGCGCCGCGACGAGGGACTGCCGTACGGGAAACAGGCGCTGACGGCCGCATGGTGGGCGTCCGAGGCGGGAAAGCGCGTCGTCCACACCGGCCAGCATCTGCACGGCGGCACGGGGGCCGACCTCGACCACCCCGTCCACCGGCACTTCCTCTGGGGGCGGCAGCTCGACGCCTACCTCGGCAGCGGCGGTGGCGTACTCCAGGAACTCGGCACGCTGCTGACGGAGGAGGAGCCGGAGGAATGACGGACCCGATGACCGACGGCCGACCGGAACCCGACGCGCCGATGCCCGACGCGCCGATGCCCGACGCGCTGCTGCCCGACGCGCTGACGCCCGCTCCGAAGCCCGACGCCCCCGCACTCGGCGAGGAACTCGCGCCGCTGGAGATCGCGGTGACCCGCACCCTCATCGTGGCCGGTGCCCTCGCCTCACGCGACTACCAGGACGTGCACCACGACGCGGAGTCGGCGCGGGAGAAGGGCTCCCCGGACGTCTTCATGAACATCCTGACCACCAACGGCCTGGTCGGCCGGTACGTCACCGACCGCTTCGGCCCCACGGCGGTCCTCAGGCGCGTCGCCATCAGGCTGGGCGCGCCCAACTACCCCGGCGACACCATGGTCCTGAGCGGCAGGGTCACCGCGCTCGGGGCGGACGGGACGGTGGAGGTGTCCGTCGTCGGCGCCAACGGGCTCGGCCGGCACGTCACCGGCACGGTGAGCGTCAGCATCCCCGTAAGCGTCACCCGTCCGGAGGGGTCCGTATGAGCGTGCGCATGGCCGACTCGCTCGGCGGGAAGGCGGCGGTGGCCGGGATCGGCGCCACCGAGTTCTCCAAGGACTCCGGACGCAGCGAACTCAGGCTCGCCGTCGAGGCGGTGCACGCGGCGCTGGACGACGCGGGTCTCACCCCCGCGGACGTCGACGGTCTGGTCACCTTCACGATGGACACCAGCCCGGAGATCACCGTCGCCCAGGCCGCCGGCATCGGCGAACTGTCCTTCTTCTCGCGCGTCCACTACGGCGGTGGCGCGGCCTGCGCGACGGTCCAGCAGGCGGCCCTCGCCGTCGCCTGCGGGGTCGCTGACGTCGTCGTCTGCTACCGCGCGTTCAACGAACGGTCCGGGCGCCGCTTCGGCTCCGGCGTGCAGCGGCGCGAGCCCACCGCCGAGGGCGCGGCGCTCGGCTGGAACCTGCCCTTCGGGCTGCTCACGCCCGCCTCCTGGGTGGCCATGGCGGCCCGGCGTTACCTGCACACGTACGGGCTGACGCCGGAGGCTTTCGGGCATGTCGCGGTGGTCGACCGGCGGCACGCGGCCCGCAATCCGGCGGCGTACTTCCACGGCAAGCCGATCACGCTCGCCGACCACGCGGCCTCCCGCTGGATCGTCGAGCCGCTGCGGCTGCTGGACTGCTGCCAGGAGACGGACGGCGGCCAGGCGATCGTCGTCACCAGCGCCGAACGGGCCCGTGACCTGCGCCGCCCGCCCGCGGTGATCGTCGCGGCGGCCCAGGGCGCGGGGCGGGCGCAGGAGCAGATGACCAGCTTCTACCGGGACGATCTGACGGGTCTGCCGGAGATGGGGGTCGTCGCGCGCCAGCTGTGGCGCACCTCGGGCCTCGCGCCCTGCGATGTCGACGTGGCGATCCTGTACGACCACTTCACCCCCTTCGTCCTGATGCAGCTGGAGGAGTTCGGCTTCTGCGCCCCGGGCGAGGCGGCGGACTTCGTGGCGGCGGACGCGCTGCCCCTGAACACCCATGGGGGCCAGCTCGGGGAGGCGTACCTGCACGGCATGAACGGCATCGCGGAGGCGGTCCGGCAGATCCGGGGCACCTCGGTGAACCAGGTGCCGGGCGCCGCCACCTCCCTGGTCACCGCCGGCACGGGCGTCCCGACCTCGGGCCTGCTGCTGGGCCGGGCGGGCTGACGGGGGCCGTGTCCGTGGGCGTACGCATCGGGGGCGACCCGGAGTCCCGCAGGGGTGGGCCCTCCACCTACAGGAGGTGGAGGGGTGCATGGGCCTACACCCTGAGGCGGACGCGGTTTCGGGACCTGGGGGCGATCCACGGAGCGTGCCCCGCTCCTAGCGTGGAGCCATGACCACGCCAGTCCGCACGGGCACCTCCAGGGGAGCCGCACCGGCATGCACGTCGGGAGCGGCACGTACTTTCGCACCGGCGGTGCGCACGTCCGCACCGATGCGTCCGTCCGCGTCGGCGCGCACCTCGTACGGTGTGCGCGCGTCGGCGGCGCCGTATGTCCCGTACCCCTCGTTCACGTCGTTCGTGAAGGCGCGGGGGCCGGTGCTGCTGCGCGCCGCCCGCTCGCTCACCGCGAATCCGAGCGATGCCGAGGACCTGTTGCAGACGGCGCTCACCAAGACGTATGTGGCCTGGGACCGGATCGAGGACCACCGGGCGCTCGACGGCTATGTGCGCCGGGCCCTGCTGAACACCAGGACCTCGCAGTGGCGCAAGCGCAAGGTCGACGAGTTCGCCTGCGACGAGCTGCCCGAGCAGGAGACGGCCCCCGGCCCGGACCCCGCCGAGCAGCAGTCGTTGCACGACGCGATGTGGCGTGCGGTGCTGAAGCTGCCCGCCCGCCAGCGGGCCATGGTCGTCCTGCGCTACTACGAGGACCTGAGCGAGGCACAGACCGCCGAGGTGCTCGGAGTCTCCGTCGGGACGGTCAAGAGCGCGGTCTCCCGGGCGCTCGGCAAACTGCGGCTGGACCCGGAGCTGACCCCGGTCCGCTGAGTCGTCCGGCGCGCGGGCAAGCGGAGCGGAGTCGTCCGCCACCACCCCTCCGGTCGGTGTGAAATGCCGGACGACACCGATTCGTACCCTCGGGAGTAGTGACATACCGCTCGGTATGTGCGCAGAATCAGCGGAACCCTACTGCCGCGTAGCGCCCACCGGGAGGACGCCGTGCTCAGCACCATGCAGGACGTACCGCTGACTGTCACCCGCATCCTGAACCACGGGATGACGATTCATGGGAAGTCGCAGGTCACGACCTGGACCGGAGAGCCGGAGCCGCACCGGCGCAGCTTCGCCGAGATCGGGCGACGGGCCACGCAGCTCGCCAACGCCCTGCGCGACGAGCTCGGCATCGACGCGGATCAGCGCGTCGCGACCCTCATGTGGAACAACGCCGAGCACGTGGAGGCGTACCTCGCCATCCCGTCCATGGGCGCCGTGCTCCACACGCTGAACCTCCGCCTCCCCGCCGAGCAGCTGATCTGGATCGTCAAGCACGCCGACGACAAGGTCGTCCTCGTCAACGGCTCGCTGCTGCCGCTCCTCGCGCCGCTGCTCCCCCAGCTGACGTCGCTCGAACATGTGGTCGTATCCGGTCCGGGTGACCGTTCGGCGCTGGACGGCGCGACCGTGCGGGTGCACGAGTACGAGGAGCTGATCGCGGGCCGCCCCACCAGCTACGACTGGCCCGAGCTCGACGAGCGCCAGGCCGCAGCCATGTGCTACACCTCCGGCACGACGGGGGACCCGAAGGGCGTCGTCTATTCCCACCGTTCGATCTACCTGCACTCCATGCAGGTGAACATGAGCGAGTCGATGGGTCTGACCGACAAGGACACCACCCTGGTCGTCGTGCCCCAGTTCCACGTCAACGCGTGGGGGCTGCCGCACGCGACGTTCATGTCCGGCGTCAACATGCTGATGCCGGACCGCTTCCTCCAGCCGGCCCCGCTCGCCGACATGATCGAGCGTGAGCGCCCTTCGCACGCCGCGGCCGTCCCCACCATCTGGCAGGGGCTGCTCGCAGAGGTCACCGCCAACCCGCGCGACCTCACCTCGATGGCCAACGTCACGATCGGCGGCGCCGCCTGCCCGCCCTCCCTCATGGAGGCGTACGACAAGCTCGGCGTCCGCCTCTGTCACGCCTGGGGCATGACGGAGACCTCCCCGCTCGGCACCATGGCCAACCCGCCCGCCGGGCTGACCGAGGAGCAGGAGTGGCCCTACCGCATCACTCAGGGCCGCTTCCCCGCAGGCGTCGAGGCGCGGCTGGTCGGCCCGGCCGGCGAGCACCTGCCGTGGGACGGTGAGTCGGCCGGTGAGCTGGAGGTGCGCGGGTTCTGGATCGCCGGTGCGTACTACGGCGGCGCGGACGGTGAGGCGCTGCGGCCCGAGGACAAGTTCAGCGAGGACGGCTGGCTGAAGACCGGCGATGTCGGTGTGATCAGCCCCGACGGCTTCCTCACGCTCACCGACCGCGCGAAGGACGTCATCAAGTCCGGCGGCGAGTGGATTTCCAGTGTCGAGCTGGAGAACGCCTTGATGGCGCACCCCGACGTCGCCGAAGCCGCCGTCGTGGCCGTCCCGGACGACAAGTGGGGCGAGCGCCCGCTCGCCACGGTCGTCCTCAAGGAGGGCGCCACCGCCGACTACGAGGCCCTGAAGTCGTTCCTCGCCGATTCGGGCATCGCGAAGTGGCAGCTGCCGGAGCGGTGGTCGGTCATCCCCGCTGTGCCGAAGACGAGCGTCGGCAAGTTCGACAAGAAGGTCATCCGCAAGCAGTACGCGCAGGGCGAGCTGGACATCACGCAGCTCTGAGCCGAGCCGCACGGACGACGAGGGCGGTACGGGGTCTTCCCGTACCGCCCTCGTCGTATGCGCCTGTGCGGCGGTCAGTTCGTGCTTGTGCGGCCGTCGGACCGCGGTTGCGCGGCGTTCGGACCGCGCCTGTGCGGCGGTTGCGCGGCGGTCAGTTCGTGCCGATCTTCGCCAGCAGGTCGACGATGCGGGACTGCACCTCTTCGCTCGTCGAGCGCTCCGCCAGGAACAGCACGGTCTCGCCGGAGGCGAGCTTCGGCAGCTCCGACTGATCGATGCCGGCCGAGGTGTAGACGACCAGCGGGGTGCGGTTCAGCTGCCCGTTGGCGCGCAGCCAGTCGACGATGCCGGCCCGGCGACGGCGTACCTGCATCAGGTCCATCACCACCAGGTTCGGGCGCATCTGGGCCGCCAGCGACACCGCCTCGCTGTCCGTCGCCGCGCAGGCCACCTGCATGCCCCGCCGCTCCAGCGTCTGCGTCAGCGCGAACGCGATGTCCTCGTGCTCCTCGATCAGCAGGACGCGCGGCGGGTGCTGCTCGCTGTCGCGCGGAGCGAGCGCCTTCAGCAGTACGGCGGGGTCGGCGCCGTACGCCGCCTCCCGCGATGCCTGCCCGAGTCCGGCCGTCACCAGGACCGGCACCTCGGCGGCCACTGCCGCCTGGCGCAGCGACTGCAACGCCTTTCGGGTGATGGGCCCGGTCAACGGGTCTACGAAGAGCGCGGCGGGGAACGCGGCGATCTGCGCGTCCACCTCCTCGCGCGAGTGCACGATCACCGGCCGGTAACCGCGGTCGCTCAGCGCCTGCTGGGTCGAGACATCGGGCGCGGGCCACACGAGCAGCCGGCGCGGGTTGTCCAGCGGCTCGGGAGGCAGCTCGTCGTCCACGGGCTGCGGTGAGGGCCGGTTGGCGACCTCCACCGCACCACCGGGACCGTCCAGCGGCTCGGGCCCCTCGGCCGCGCCCTCGTCGGGCGCCCCTATGGCGTAGGCGCGCCCTTCGGCCGCCGGTGCGGCAAGCAGCTGCCCCGATCCCTGCCCCTGAACCGTGGTGCCGGGGGCGGACTGGGGTGCGGGGAGCGCGGTCTGCTGTTCTTCGGGCGCGGGCGCGCCCGGTTCCGGCTCCGGCTCCGGCGGCGCGGCGAGCTTCCGGCGCCGGCCGACGCTGCCGGCGCCGCCCTGGGGCTGGTTCTGCTGGTGGGCGATGTGCTGGGCGAACGGCACACCCTGCCCGAGCGTGCGCACGCTGAACGCGCGCCCCTGCGTCGAGTCCGGCGACCCCGGCATCGGCGCCTCGGCGGGCAACGGCTGCCGCCGTACGTCGGGCGCGGGCGCCAGGGTCCGGGGACGGGCCGCGGGGGCGCGAAGCCCTTCGGGGCCGGCGCCCGTGTCATCGACGGGGACCCCGCCGGGGGCGGCCGCGGTGCCGGTGGTGTGGGCGGTGGGGGCGACGGGCACGGCGTCCGGCAACTCCGGCTCCGGGGCGGCGGGCGCGACGGGCCCCTGGCCGGAGGCGTCGTCCGGCCCCCAGCCACCGGGCTGAGCCGGAGGCGCCGAGGGCGCGAAGGGCTCGGGGCGCGGGGCGGGCTGGGCCGCCTGCGCGGGTACGTGCGCGGCCGGAGGCGGGACGGGGGCACCCGGCACCGGGTCCGCGCCAGGCGCACCGGCCACGGGCTGTCCGTCCTGTGCCGGCACCGCGAAGGGCGCGGGCTGCCCCTCCTGCGGGCCGCTTTCGGGCCGCCGGGCGCGACGCCGGCCGGTGGGGGCGGGCGAGACAGGCGGGGCCTGCGGGGGTACGGGTGAGGCCTGGGGGGCCTGCGGCGGTACGGGGGCGTGCTCCGGCGCGCCGGAGAGGGCGTCGAGCCCCCCGGCCACACCACCAGGCACGCTGGCGCCGCCGCCGGGTGTGCCCATGGCCCCGCCGGAGGTACCGGGGGGCGTACCGGCGGCATCACCCTGGGGCGCACCCGCCACACCACCAGGCACACCGGCGCCGCCCTCGGGAGCGCCCGGCACTCCGCCGGGGACACCCAGAACGCCACCAGGCGTACCGGCCACACCACGCTCGGGCGCACCGGGCACCGCACCGGACACCGCACCGGCTCCCTCGGTCCCGGCGCCGGCCGCGCCGCCGGGGCCCGCGGGCAGCGAGCCGTCGACCTCCTCGCCGGCCGGAGCCACCCGGTCCGCATCGGCGGGCGGCAACGCGAAGGGGACGCGCGGCCCGGACTGTTCGGCGGCGGCCCGGTCCTGGGCGGCGGCCAGGGCGCGCCGGGCCCTCCGGCCGGTCGGCTGCGGCGCGGTCGCGGGCGACTCGGAGACGGGGGACGTCGCACCGGGAGCCGCGTGGCCCCCGTCGTTCAGGTCCGAGAAGGCGGCGGAGGCCGGGGCCTCGACGGCGTTCACGGCGGCGGGGAGCGCCAGCCGGTTCTCCTCGCCCGAACGCCCACGGTGTCCCCGGTGCCCACCGGCCGGGACCGGGACCTGAGCGTCCGCGGCCACGCCCTGCGGCGGCACGGTCTGCCCGCGCTGCGGCCGGCCACCGCCACCCTGCGCGCCCTCGGCGGCGGTCACCACGGACCCCTCCGACGGAGCGGCCGAGGGCAGCGCGAGGGCCTGCCCCGGCGCCTGCGCGGCGGCCTGGGCACCGGTTTCGGCGGGGCTGGGACGCCCGCGACGACGTCCGGAGCCCTCGGCCTGTTGGGCGGGGATGAGCTCGTTCGGGGCCACCTCGGGCGCGGGGGCCGCACGGCGCGCACGCCGGCGCCCGGTCGGCTCGGACGCGCCGGTGTCCCCGGGCGCGGCCTGGAGCTCGCCGGTGCCGTCGGACCCGCCGACGGGGCTCTCCAGGAAGGCGTCGGTGGAGGAACGGCGCGCCCGGCGCCGCCCCCGCCCGGCCTCGGGAACCGCGGCCTCCGAGGAGGCATGACCCGACTCCGCGGAGGGAACACCCGCAGGTTCGGAAGCCGCGGGTTCGGGAACAGCCACAGGAACGGATTCGGGCACAGGAACGGATTCGGGCACGGACGGCGCGGCAGCCACCACGGTCCCGGACCCCGCGCCGATCGGCACTTCGAGCACGTACGCACTGCCGCTCATGCCCGGCATCTCGTGCGTCTGGAGGACACCGCCGTGCGCGCGCACGATGCCGCTGACGATCGGCACGTGCACCGGGTCGCCTCCGGCGAACGGACCGCGCACCTCGATGCGTACGACGTCACCGCGCTGGGCGGCGGCGACCACCACGGTCGAGTCGACGTAACCGCCACCGGGCACGACCCGTGCCTTGCCCGTCGAATCGACGCCCGCGACATCCGCGACGAGGTGGGCGAGCGCGGTCACCAGCCGTCCGGCGTCCACCTCCGCCTCGATCGGCGGGGCGTGCACCGCGAACTGCGCGCGCCCCGGCCCGATCAGCTCGACCGAGGCGTCGATGCCGGCCGTGACGACCCCGTCGAGCAGCACCCGCGTCTTGGCGAGCGCCTCGGCGCCGCCGTCGAGGCGCTGGTAGCTCAGCACGTTGTCGATGAGCGTCGTCATACGCGCGTAGCCCGCGGCGAGGTGGTGCAGGATCTGGTTGGCCTCGGGCCAGAGCTGCCCGGCCGGGTCGGCGGCGAGCGTGGACAGCTCGCCGCGCAGTTCCTCCAGGGGCCCGCGCAGCGACTCGCCGAGCACGGCGGTGAGCTGGGTGTGCCGGGCGGTGAGGTCGGTCAGCCGCTCGGTCTGCTTCTCCAGCTCGGAGGCGTAGCGCTCGGTGCTGTCGGCCAGTTCGGCGGCGTGCGCCTCCTTCAGGGCGGCGAGCTCGGCGGCGTGCCGTTCGGTGAGCTCGGTGACCTCGGAGGTGTGGCTCTCGGCCAGCTCGGCGGCCTCGGCCTTGCGCCGCGTCTCCAGCTCCTCGTAGGGCCTGCGGTCGGTGAACGTCATCACGGCGCCGACGAGCTGGTCGCCGTCGCGGACGGGGGCGGTGGTCAGGTCGACCGGCACCTGTTCCCCGCTCTTGGACCACAGAACCTGCCCGCGCACCCGATGCTTGCGCCCCGACTTCAGGGTGTCGGCGAGCGGCGACTCCTCGTACGGGAACGGCTCGCCCTCCGCACGCGAGTGCAGGATCAGCGGATGCAGCTCCTGGCCGCCGAGATCGCTGGCACGGAAGCCCAGGATCTGCGCGGCGGCGGGGTTGACGAGGACGACCCGGCCGTCCGTGTCCGTACCGACGACGCCTTCGGCAGCGGCGCGCAGGATCATCTCGGTCTGGCGCTGCGAGCGGGCGAGCTCGGCCTCGGTGTCGACGGTGCCGGAGAGGTCGCGCACGACGAGCATCAGCAGCTCGTCACCCGTATAGCTGCCGCCGTACGAGGGCTGGACGTCCTTGTACGCCGCCTGCCCGTCCTCCAGGCTGGCGCTCGTCACCTCGACGGGGTACTCGTTGCCGTCGGTACGCCGCGCGGTCATCCGCGTGGGCTTCGTACGGCCCCGCTCGTCCGCAGCCTCCGGCCTTCGCATCGACCCCGGGATCAGCTTGGAGTCGAACTCCGGCAGCAGATCGAGCAGCCCGCGACCGACGAGCGCGGTGCCCGGGGTCTCGAACATTTCGAGGGCGATGGTGTTGGCGTTGACGACCGTACCGTTGCAGTTGACGAGCAGAAGCCCGTCCGGAAGGGCGTCGAGTATGGCTGCGAGGCGAGCAGCGCCTCGGGATGGCCTGCTGCTCACGACGACGCTTCCTCCCTGATTACTGCACCTTGCCGACAGCGGCCCCATCTTGCCCCTCGGGCCTCAGGCTGTCACTGGAGGAGTCTAAAGGCAGGGGAGGGGCGCGGGGCTGCGGATGAGGGGGAGCTCTCACCAAGGTTTGGTGCGTACGGTGTACGACTCCGCCCCTCGCCGCGCCCCGATGGGCCCTGCCACCGGGCTGCGGGGCAGGTCACCGCACGTTCGGCAGGACCGGACGCAGCCGGTTCCAGCGCCCGATCTCGCATCCGTCGGTCCGCTTGAACGAGGCGTTGACGTCCCGTCCGTGCCAGGTCCCGGTGACCCGGGCGGTGGCCGGCCCGCCGTACTGAAGCGTGCACATCGCGTCCCCGGGCACCGGGGCGAACGGGTCCGCCTTCTCCCTCTCCAGCTGCCCCAGCCGCTCACAGGCGTCCGCGGCGACGGGGTGGGTCCCCCGGGCCGGCTCGCACGCCAGCTCGTACGTCCCGTCCGCCTCCGGGTTGCCCGAGCCGGCGACGACGACGGTGAGCCGGGTGCCGGCGCCGTCGTTCTGGAGGAGGGGCAGGGAGAGCGGAAGCGGAAGGGGCCCGGACGCGGCGGTGGCGGCGGGCGCGGCCGCGGTCAGCGCGGCGAGGGACGCGACAGCGGTGAGGGCGAGACGGCGCATCATGCGGACTCCTGTGACCGAAGAACCTGCGGAGGGCGGCGCCCTCGCCCTGACTAACGCGCCGCACGCCCCGGCGTTGCGCAACCGAACCGCTTTGCCCTCCTGGCCGACTGCCTAGTACCGTAGGCCGCGATTGGTGGCGCAGCGTGCAGCTGTGTCATCATCTGCACGCACCACCCGCGCTCGCGCGGGGTGTGCTGGAGGCGTCGCCTAGTCCGGTCTATGGCGCCGCACTGCTAATGCGGTTTGGGGTTTACCCCCCATCGAGGGTTCAAATCCCTCCGCCTCCGCCCCACCACCGAAGCCCCGAGCCCCTGGCCCGGGGCTTCGGCCGTTCCCGGCCCCGTTCGAGCCGCGTTCCCGTCGTTCTCGCAGGTCAGGCCGGGTGCGGCTAATGGATTTCGCGTCCCGGCGCAGGTCATGTAATGTTGTTCTCGCAACGCGGACGGGGCAGAAAAGCCCAGGAAGCACAAGCACTCGTAGCTTAACGGATAGAGCATCTGACTACGGATCAGAAGGTTGCAGGTTCGAATCCTGCCGAGTGCACAGCAAGCGAGAGGCTCTCAGGAGAAATCCTGGGGGCCTCTCGCGTTGTCATGTGTGCAGGGGCACGCGGAAGCCGCACATAGTGTCCTCGCCCCGAACGAGGGTTCAGTGCAAACAGCTTTGCGGTGTGCGTGCCAGGTCGTGGCAGCGGTCGCGAGGCGCAGGCGGAGTGCGGGGCCCAGACCTGTGAGGAAGGGAGCGACGGCGGCTTCCCGGCGCTGTGTCCAGACGCGGGGATGGTCGGTGCGCAAGCCTTTGACGTGCCAGGTGCCCGTGGCTGAGGTGACGCGGGCCGCGATCTCGCTGTTGAAGCCCTGGGCTGTCTCCTCGATCGAGAGGAGGGGGCCGGTGCGTTCTTCGATGGCGGCGCGTGCGGCGTGCGGCAGTCGTGCGAGATCGATGCGGGTGGTCACCATGGGGCCTCACTCTTCCAGGGTGCGGGTGAATGGGGCTTGTTAGCGGCAGGCTTCGGTGAATTGGGCCCTTCTTCCGGCTCCCCTCCAGGCCGGTCCTCTCGGGCGTAGCGTGGCTGCGTGGCTAACGAAGACCTGGGACGGACTCTGCGCCGCTTGCGACGTCTGGCCTCCCTGACGCAGGAAGAGCTGGCTGAGCGGGCCGGTGTGTCCGTGGATGTGATCAGGCAGCTTGAGCAGGGGCGGAAGCAGTCGGCGCGGCTTCCTACGCTGCACGCATTGGCGAACGGGTTGGGCGTGGAGCTCACCACGTTGTTGGGGGATCCGCCCGCGGTCGCGTCTTCGGGGGAGAACGACGGGCCGCGCTTCGTGGCTGTGCGGCGGGCCATCATGCCCGCGCTCGGGGGGCCGGGGCCGGAGCCGCCCGGGGTCGGGTTCCCGTTGGATCAGTTGCGCGAACAGATCGCGGCGGGATGGACGCGTTACCACTCCGCTGAGTTCGACTCGGTGATGAAGGCGCTGCCGGCTCTCATCGCGGATGCGCGTACGGCCACTGCTTCGGCCGATGAAGAGGTGCGGCGGGCAGGGTTCGGTGCCTTGGGTAAGGCCCTTCAGCTCGCGGGGCATGTTGCCGTGCGGATGGGGAAGACCGACCTCGCGCTGATCAGCCTGGAGCGGGCGATAGATGCTGCGGGGAAGTCCGGAGATCCCTTGCTCGTGCCGATGATCGTCAACTCGACGGCGTGGACGTACCAGCGGCAGGGGAGGCTGGACGACGCGTTGGGTATCGCGCTTCGCCATGCCGATGACTTGGCGGGCGCTGGCCGGCTCGACACCGCCGACGGACTGAAGGTGTGGGGCGCGCTGACCATGAGTGCCGCCACGTCCGCCGCGCGGAGCGGTGACTACGAGCGTGCGGCGGCGATAATGGAGGCGGCGGAGAAGGAAGCGGCGCGCGTGGTGAAGCTGCCTGACGGTGGTGACAACCGGATGGTGAGTGTCTTCAGTCCGTCTTCCGTTCGCATCGAGCGTGTTCGGCTTGCCGTTCAGTACGGGCACCCGCAGGATGCCCTGGCCCTGGCCAAGGGCATGCGGTTGAGCAAGGACACACCGCCGTCCTGGCGTACGTGGCTGCTCCTGGACGTGGCACGCGCTCACACGGACCTCGGCGACGCGGTCGGCGCCGTAAAGGCCCTGGAGTCCCTGCGTCGCGTCGCTCCCACGTGGATGCAGCACCACACGCTGGCCGTGGCCATCGTCCGGGACCTTTGGGCTTTGCCCAACCATCCGTCCGGACTGCGGGCGTTGGCGGAGTTTCTGGGAGTCTGCGCATAGCGTGGTGAAAGTGGGACGTGGCGTCCCTGTCACCGCTTCTCGCATGTCGCTTACATGAGCGGACAGTGCCCCGGCAGCCGTGCGACCGGCCCCGGGGCTCGGCCGATCTGAAAGAGCAGACCGACATGCCGCAAGCTACAACGCGGGCCCGTCCGACTGGGCCACCGGGGTACAGCCAGACATTGCCGCGCAAGCCGGAGAGTGCTGCACCCGCCAGGCGCCTCACCGATGCCGCCCTTTGTTGTTGGGGCTTGGGAGAGCTGGCCGACGACGGCGCCTTGGTCGTGAGCGAACTCGTCGCCAATGCTGTGCAGTACGCCCGTCGGGAGTCCATCCGGGTGGTGGTGGAGCGCGTCAGCGAGCGGACGGTGCGTGTGGCCGTCACGGACTTCTCCCGGGAGCTGCCCGTGGTGTGTCGGGCGGGGGACGGTGACGAGGGGGGACGAGGGCTCTTACTTGTTGCGGCCCTGGCATCCGATTGGGGCACGGACACGCACCGTTGGGGCAAGGTCGTGTGGGCCGACCTGGAGGGGCGCGGGTGACTACCGAGGAGCTCCCCGAGCGCAGCGTGGCCCGAGCCCATCTTTCCCAGTTGATCGACATGTTCGGTACGGATGGGTGTCTGCGGGTCAGCGTGATTCCTGGACCGGATTCTGAGGTCGCCGGTGAGGCGGCGGAGGGCGAGTAGGTCCGGCGGAGAGGGGAAGGGCGAAGGCCCGGTCGGGTCTTCGCCCTTCGCGGCCTACCGCGCGACGCGTTCGCGGATCAGGTTGATGACTGTGGGGGCGTGGTCGTTCAGGTAGAAGTGGCCGCCGTCGTACGTGTGGAAGGTGCAGGGGCCTGTGGTGTGGGTTGTCCAGGC
This sequence comes from Streptomyces sp. Mut1, assembly GCF_030719295.1. Taxonomy (NCBI): domain Bacteria; kingdom Bacillati; phylum Actinomycetota; class Actinomycetes; order Kitasatosporales; family Streptomycetaceae; genus Streptomyces; species Streptomyces castrisilvae. The sequence continues at coordinate 3,944,774 of NZ_CP120997.1, forward strand.
TGCCGCTTCGGTCTCTGTCACCTCGGGGTCCGTTGTGCCGTTCAGGACCTCGATGGGGCAGGTCAGGGGTGGGCCTGGCTGGTAGCGGTACGTCTCTGCGGCTTTGTAGTCGGCGCGGATCGCGGGAAGGATCGAGCGGAGGAGTTCCTCGTCGGCCAGGACCGCCGGGTCGGTGCCGCTCATGCGGCGGATGGTGGACAGGAGTTGGGCGTCGGGGGACGCGTGGACGTGTTCGTTCTCGCGGTGGCGGGAAGGGGCTCGGCGGCCGGAGGCGAACAGGGTGAGGGGGATTGTGCCGGCCGCCTCCAGGCGGAGGGCCACCTCGAAGCCGAGGGTCGCGCCCAGGCTGTGGCCGAAGAGGGCCACCGGGCGGTCGCACCACGGGAGCATTTCGACGCTGATCAGGTCGGCCAGGCGGCGGACGTCGTCCACGCAGGGTTCGTTGCGGCGGTCCTGGCGGCCGGGGTACTGGACCGCGATCACGTCGGCTGCCGGGGTCAGGGCGCGGGAGACCGGGAAGTAGTAGCTCGCCGAGCCGCCCGCGTGGGGCAGGCAGAAAAGGCGTACCGGGGCCTGGTCCGTGGGGTGGAAGCGGCGTAGCCAGGTTGTCGCGGGGCGCGTTGAGGTGGTCATTCGGGGATCTTTTCCTTACGCAGTCGGGTCACGTCGCGCTCCAGGTGCCCGGTGGGCGCCAGCCGCGTGCCGGGCCCCACGTGGCCCGTGGCGGAGCGGGGCTCACGGGGGGCTCCTCGGTCCGTGCGGCGGAGAGCAGGACCAGGAGGAGGGCAGCCAGTTCGGTGGGCGTCGGGGTTCCGCCTTCGACGCGGATGTGGGAGTCGGCCATGTCAGAACGGGGGGTTGCCGTGCTTGCGTTCGGGTAGCGGCACGTGTTTGGCGCGCAGGACGTCGAGCGCGTCGGCCAGTACCTGGCGGGTGGTCGACGGGTCGATGACGTCGTCGACCAGGCCGCGTTCGGCGGCGTAGTAGGGGTGCATCAGCTCCTGGCGGTACTGCTTGACGCGCTGGGCGCGGGCCGCGTCCGGGTCGTCCGCGGCGGCGATCTCGCGGCGGAAGACGACGTTGGCGGCGCCCTCCGCGCCCATGACGGCGATCTCGTTGGTGGGCCAGGCGAAGGACAGGTCGCAGCCGATGGAGCGGGAGTCCATGACGATGTACGCGCCGCCGTACGCCTTGCGCAGGATGACCTGGACGCGGGGGACGGTGGCGTTGCAGTACGCGTAGAGGAGTTTCGCGCCGTGGCGGATGACCCCGTTGTGCTCCTGGTCGCTGCCGGGCAGGAAGCCGGGGACGTCGACCAGGGTGACGAGCGGGATGCTGAACGCGTCGCAGGTCTGCACGAAGCGCGCGGCCTTCTCGGACGCGTGGATGTCCAGGACGCCGGCGAGGGAGGCGGGCTGGTTGGCGACGATGCCGACGACGTGGCCGTCGATGCGGGCGAGGCCGCAGATGATGTTGGTCGCCCAGTTGGCGTGGACCTCGAACAGGTCGCCGTCGTCGACGATCTCCTCGATCACGGACCGCATGTCGTACGAGAGGTTCGGGTCGGCCGGGACCAGCCTGGCCAGGGTGTCGCCGGGGCGGTCCACCGGGTCCTCGCAGGGGAGGACGGGGGGGACTTCGCGGTTGTTGGAGGGCAGGAGCGTGAGGAGGTGGCGTACTTCCTCCAGGCACTCCTCCTCGGTGTCGTACAGGAACGCGCTCGCACCCGAGACCGTGGAGTGCACCTGCGCACCGCCGAGGTCGTTGTGCGTGATCTTCTCGCCGGTGACGGCCTGCACCACGTCGGGGCCCGTGATGTACATCTGTGAGATGTCGCGGACCATGAACACGTAGTCCGTGAGCGCCGGGGAGTACGTCGCTCCGCCCGCGCACGGGCCGAGCATCACGCTGATCTGCGGGATCACCCCGGACGCCGCCACGTTGCGGCGGAAGATGCCGCCGTAGCCGGCGAGGGCGGTGACACCCTCCTGGATACGGGCGCCCGCGCCGTCGCTGAGCGACACGAGCGGGGCTCCTGCCGCCAGGGCGAGGTCCATCACTTTGTGGATCTTCTGCGCGTGCGCCTCACCGAGGGAGCCGCCGAAGATCCGGAAGTCGTGCGCGTACACGAACACCTTCCGGCCCTCGACCTGGCCCCAGCCGGTGACGACGCCGTCGGTGTGCGGCCTGCGGTCCTCCAGGCCGAACCCCGAGGCGCGGTGGCGGCGCAGCTGTTCGATCTCGCGGAAGGTTCCCGGATCGAACAGCAGGTTCAGCCGCTCGCGCACGGTCAGCTTGCCCCGTGCGCGCTGCGCCTCGGTGGCGCTCGGCGAAGGGCCCAGCTCCACGGCCTCCTTGATCGCTCCTCGTTCGGCCACTCGGACACTGACATCGGCAACGGTCATGCTCCACCCGTCTCTCGGCCATCGGGCCCGCCGTTGGCGGTGCCCTGGGCAGTGCGTGCCATTGAAGGGGCCGGGGGCGTGCGCGGAGAACACCGACCACCCCCCTGACCGCTCCCCGGCCCGCCGGGACCCGGGCCCAGCAGGCATCTCGTGACCCGAACCCGTGGTCAACGGCGGTTTCTCGGGGGCGCGGTCGGGAAGCGTGCAGGGTCAACACCTGGGGGGATAGGGGTGTCGCCGCCCTTCGGGGCCGACCTAGCGTGCGGACACCCCGTGGCTGGAATGACTCGGGGCATTCGATACGAGCTGGGAGCGTGCAGATGTCCGCGGGCTTCGATCCTGTCGCTGATGACATGTCCGGCGCGGAGGTCCGCCCGGGGGGCCGCTCGGAGGCCGGTCCGGGGGACAATCCGGTGGCCACCCTGGCCGGCCGGCTGTCCGGGCTCCCAGGGAGCGAGCAGACCAGGCTCCTGACCGACCTGGTCTGTGAGCAGACCGCCGAGTGCCTCCGCAAGGTGCGGCCCGACACCGAACCGGTGGTCGTCGCCCACACCTCGTTCCGGGAACTGGGGCTTGATTCCATCGCCCTGGTCGACCTCCACGCGCGGATCAACGCGGCGACCGGGCTCGCCCTGCCCGTGACCGCCGCCTTCGACCACCCGAGCCCCGAACTGCTTGCCGCCCGTGTGCGTACGGAGCTGCTCGGCGCACCCGCCGGGCGGGCCGTCGCGGAGCCGGTCGCCGAGCCGGCACCGGCCTTCGACGGCGAGCCCATCGCGGTCGTCGGCATCAGCGGGCGCTTCCCGGGCGGCATCCGCTCGGCCGAGGACCTGTGGAACCTGGTCGACGGGGGCAGGAGCGCCGTCGGGCCGTTCCCCGACAACCGGGGCTGGAACCTCGACGCCCTGTTCGACGACGACCCGACCGTCCCGGGCACCTGCTACACCCGGACCGGTGGATTCCTGTACGATGCCGCCGAGTTCGACGCCGAGTTCTTCGGGATCAGCCCGCGCGAGGCGCTGGCCATGGACCCGCAGCAGCGGCTGCTGCTGGAGACGGCCTGGGAGGCGCTGGAGCGTACGGGGATCGACCCGACCTCGTTGCGCGGCAGCCGGACCGGTGTGTTCATCGGCGCCGGGCCCTCCGAGTACGGGCCCCGTGTGCAGGACGCCCCCGAGAACCTGACGGGCTACCTGGTCACCGGAGGCGCGCTCAGCGTCACCTCGGGGCGTGTCGCCTACGCGCTGGGCCTTGAGGGGCCCGCGCTCACCGTCGACACCGCCTGCTCCGGGTCGCTGGTCTCGCTGCACCTCGCCGTCCAGTCGTTGCGCCGGGGCGAGTGCTCGATGGCGCTGGCGGGCGGGGTCACCGTCCTTAGCACCCCCGGCCTGTTCACGGAGTTCAGCCGGCAGCGCGGCCTCGCCCCCGACGGGCAGATCAAGGCGTTCGCGGACGGCGCCGACGGGACCTCCTTCGCTGAGGGCGTCGGCCTCCTGGTGGTGGAACGGCTCTCCGACGCGCGGCGCAACGGGCACCGGATCCTCGCCGTCGTCCGGGGCTCTGCCGTCAACCAGGACGGCGCGAGCAACGGGCTCACCGCCCCGAGCGGCACCGCCCAGCAGCGCGTCATCGCCCAGGCCCTCGCCGACGCCGGCCTGACCGGTGACGACGTGGACGCGGTGGAGGCGCACGGCACCGGCACCACCCTCGGCGACCCGATCGAGGCGAGTGCCCTGATCGCCACGTACGGCAGGAGCCGTCCCGTGGACCGGCCGCTGTGGCTCGGCTCGGTCAAGTCGAACCTCGGGCACACCCAGGCCGCCGCCGGGGTCGCCGGGCTGATGAAGATGATCATGGCGATGCGGAACGGGGTCCTTCCCCGCACCCTGCACGTCGACACCCCCAGCGGCAACGTCGACTGGTCGGCGGGGACCGTACAGCTGCTCACCGAGCCCGTCCCGTGGCCGCAGACCGAGGACCGGCCGCGCCGGGCGGGCGTCTCCGGGTTCGGGATCAGCGGCACCAACGCCCATGTGATCGTGGAGGAGCCGCCCGCGCGGGACGAGGCCGAGAGCTACGAGGAGCCTTCCGCCGGGCCTGTCCTCGTGCCCGTCGGGGCCCGCTCCGACGAGGGGCTGCGTGCCCAGGCCGCCCGGCTCGCGGACTTCCTGGACGAGCGGCCCGACCTCACCGCCGCCGATCTCGGGCACGCGCTCGGCACCGGCCGCGCCGCGCTCGAACACCGGGCCGTCGTCGTCGCGGACGGCCGCGACGAACTGCTCGGCGGGCTGCGTGCCCTCGCCGCCGGAACCGCGGCCGACGCCACCCGGACGGGCGCGCTGCCCGCCGGGCGGCTCGCGTTCCTCTTCACCGGCCAGGGCAGCCAGCGCCTCGCCATGGGCCGCCGGCTGTACGACACCTACCCGGTCTTCGCGGACGCCCTCGCCGACGCCATCGGCTGGCTCGACCTCCAGCTCGACCTTTCGCTGTGGGACGTCCTGTTTGCCGAGGAGGGGTCCCGGGAAGCCGCTCTGCTCGATCAGACCCGTTACGCGCAGACCGCGCTGTTCGCCGTGGAGGTGGCCCTCTTCCGCCTCGTCGAGTCGTGGGGCATCAGGCCCGACTTCCTGGCCGGGCACTCCATCGGGGAGATCGCGGCCGCCCATGTCGCCGGGGTGCTGAACCTGGAGGACGCGGCGATCCTCGTCGCGGCCCGGGGCCGGCTGATGCAGGAACTCCCGGCCGGCGGCGCCATGATCGCCGTGCAGGCCACCGAGGAGGAGGTGCTTCCGTTCCTCGGGGAGCAGGTCGCCGTGGCGGCGCTCAACGCCCCCGGCTCGCTGGTGCTCTCCGGCGAGGAGGACGCCACCGTCGCGCTCGCCGAGCGGTTCGCGGCCCAAGGCCGCAAGACCAAGCGGCTCCAGGTCAGCCACGCCTTCCACTCGCCGCTCATGGCACCGATGCTGGAGGAGTTCCGCCGGATCGCCGGCGTGCTGACCTACTCGGCGCCCACCATCCCGGTCGTCTCCACCGTCACCGGACGTCTGGCGACCGCCGACGAGCTGTGCTCGCCGGACTACTGGACCGGCCATGTCCGCAGCGCCGTCCGCTTCTCGGACGCCATGGACTGGCTCGTCGCCCGGGGCGGCGCCCGCACCTTCCTGGAACTCGGCCCGGACGGCGTGCTCAGCGCCCTCGGCCAGAACTGCCTGACCGAGGAGCGCGAGGCGGACACCGTCTTCGCCCCGCTGCTGCGGGCCGGCAAGGACGAGGTCCGCGAGGCGCTCGGCGCCGCCGCCCTCGCCCACGCCCGGGGCGCGCTGCTCGACTGGCGGGCGCTCTACGCGGGTCGCCCCGCCCGCCGCGTCGAGCTGCCCACGTACGCCTTCCGCACCCGCCGCTACTGGCTGGCCCCCGAGGCGTCCGGTTCCACCGGGCTCGGCCGGCTCGCCTCCCAGCACCCCGTCCTCAGCTCGGCCGGTGACCTCGCCGGGACCGGCACCACCGTCCTCACGGGCCGGGTGTCGCCGCGTACCCACCCGTGGACGGCCGACCACACGATCGCCGGGGTCACCCTGCTGCCGGGCACGGCCCTGGTCGAACTCGCCCTCCGCGCCGGCACGGAGACCGGCTGCGGGCTGGTCGAGGAGCTGACCCTCCAGGCGCCGCTGGTCCTGCCCGGGTCCGGGGGCGTCGACCTCCAGGTCGTCGTGGCTCCCGCCGACGCCTCGGGCCGCCGCACCGTCGAGTGCTTCTCCCGCCCGGACGGCGCCGAAACCTCCGAGGACGCCTGGACCCGCCACGCCACCGGTCTCCTGGCCCCGGCCGCCCCCGCACCGGACACCACAGCCCTGTCCGGGGTGTGGCCGCCTGCCGGTGCCGTCCCGCTCGACGTCAGCACCCTGTACGCCGACATGGCCGACGAGGGCTACGGCTACGGCCCCGCCTTCCACGGCGTCCGGGCCGCCTGGCTGCTGGACGGCGAGGTGTACGCCGACGTCGAACTCCCGGAGCACGTACGCGCCGACGCGGCCGGCTACGGCCTGCACCCCGCCCTGCTCGACGCCGCCCTGCACCCCGCCGACCACGCCCTCGCCACGGCCGGCAACCGGCCCGAGGGCACCTGGATCCCCTTCTCCTGGAACCGGGCGACCCTGTACGCGGCCGGCGCGTCCGCCGTACGCGTACGCATCGCCGCACGCGGCCCCGAGGAACTGGACGTGACGGTCGCGGACGCCACCGGCGCCCCCGTCGCCCGTGTCGAGTCGCTGCTGCTGCGCGCCGTCACCGCCGGACAGCTGGCCGCCGACCGCTCGGACCCGCTGCTCGCCGTCCGCTGGAACTCGGCCGAACTTCCCTCGAACGAGATCGACTTCGGCACGTTTGGCGAGGTCGCGGGCGAGGTAGTCCCGCCTGTCGTCGTGTACCGCACCCCGCCCACGCCGGAGGGCGATGTGCCCGCCGCCGTGCGCGCCGTCACCGCCGACGCGCTGGCCGCCGTACAGGCATGGCTCGCGGACGAGCGGTACGCGGGGTCGCGGCTCGCCGTCGTCACGCGCGGCGGTGCCGCCGTACCGGGCACGGACGTGGACCTCGGCCAGGCACCCGTGTGGGGTCTGGTGCGGTCGGCGGAGGCGGAGAACCCGGGCCGCTTCGTGCTGGTCGACACCGACGAGACCGGCACCGCACTCCTCGGCCGCGCGCTGGCCGCCTCGTCGGAGCCCGAACTCGCCCTGCGCGGCGACCGCATGTACGTCCCCCGGCTGGCCGCCGTGCCCGCCCCCGACGTGGAGCGGCCGACGCCGTGGGACGCGACCGGGACCGTACTCCTGACCGGCGGAACCGGCGGGGTGGGCGCCGAACTCGCCCGCCACCTCGTCCGCGAGCACGGCGTACGCCACCTGGTCCTCACCAGCCGGCGCGGCGCGGACGCCCCCGGGGCGCGCGAACTCCTCGCCGAGCTGGCCGACTCGGGTGCCGAGGTCACCGTCAGCGCCACCGATGTCGCGGACCGGGACGCCCTCGCCGCCCTGCTCGCCGCGATCCCGGCCGCGCACCCGCTGCGGGCCGTGGTGCACGCGGCGGGCGTCATCGACGACGGCCTGGTGGGCCACCTCACCGCCGGCCGCCTCGACACCGTGCTGCGCCCCAAGGTGGACGCGGCCTGGCATCTGCACGAGCTGACGGCGGGCCTCGACCTCGCCGCGTTCGTCCTCTTCTCCTCCGCGTCGACCGTCCTGGACGGCGCCGGGCAGGGCAACTACGCCGCCGCCAACCTCTTCCTGGACGCCCTGGCCGCACGCCGGGCAGCGGCCGGGCAGG